>DOQR01000005.1 GCA_003514385.1 Oscillospiraceae bacterium
TTCGAGTCCAACAGGGGGAGCCAAAAAGAGCAGGGAGACACCAGTCTTCCTGCTCTTTTTTTACTTTACCTACTGACCCAAACCAGTGACCCTGCCACACACAGCCGCACGGCTGTTAACTGGCTCGGAGCACCGCGCTGCCTGCGGCAGATGAAGCGGTGCTATGAGCAGGAAGAAACAACGAGCATTGCGAAGCGCTCCAAGCGAGCAAGGCGACTATGTTTCTGACCGATAGGGTCGTTGGTTCGAGTCCAACAGGGGGAGCCAGGAAAAAGCACTTGCATTTGCAGGTGCTTTTTCAATTAAGCGCACCTTCGGTGCATGAAAAATGAAGTCGCTTCGCTAATGAAGTGCGGTCAAACCGCATGAAAATCAAAGTGCGCTTTACTTCATGCGAGCATAGCGAACGCTTCATGACAACGAAGTTGTCGCTTCATGTTTGCGGAGCAAACACTTCATTTATTAAAAAATCATTGTACCAAGTGAATTTTATTTAACTAACAGAGCAGTAAGACTAGAATCTTTCTGCTCTTTTTATTTTATCTACTGATCCAAACCAACTACTCTGCCACACACGGCCACACGGTTGTTAACTGGCTCGGAGCACCGCGCTGCCTGCGGCAGATGAAGCGGTGCTCTGAGCAGGAAGAAACGACGAGCATTGCGAGCGCCCCAAGCAAGGCGACTATGCTTCTGACCGTATGCGTCGTTGGTTCGAGTCCAAAACGGCTTAGCGATACATAAGCCGCTCGAACACCATCAGCTGTATACGCAACCAGACAATGGCTGGCTCAACCCAATTACTATATTGCGGATTTAAAGCTAATAGTATATAATCATTGTATAAAGAGGTGATTATGTATGAACGAACGCTCGGTTTCGGTCAACGGTATTTCTATATATTCTTTGACAAATCCGAATCTCAGAAGCTTCTGCCTGTCGCTATATGTGAGAGCCGGCAGCATTTTTGAGGACTCGTCTAATAACGGTATCAGTCATATTTTCGAGCATGTTGTATTTAGAAATCTTAAAGATAAATACGAAAATTTTTATGAACTTATTGCTACACACGGCTTGAGCCTGAGAGGCTGTTCTTATAAAGAGTTTGTACGTTTTACTATAGATGGTCCAAGGCATGAATTTGATTTTGCCGTGGAAATTTTATGCAGTTTGTTTGATGAAATCAAGCTGACCTCGCATGATTTCAATAATGAGAAAGGACGGATCAAAGCCGAAATCAGGGAGAAAGATGAACGGAACTCACTTGATTTTTATTTTGACGGTATAGTTTGGAGAAACAGTGAAGCTAAAAGAACCGTATTAGGCTATTGCAAAACAATTGACCGTGTTTCTGTCAAGAGGATAAACGAGTTCAGACAAAAGGTGCTTTCTGCCGGTAATTGTTTTGTATATGCGACCGGCAATATCTCTGATAAGAATCTCGACGCCCTGAATAAAAAAATCAGTGAGCTTGATATTTCTCAAAGCAATCCTGGCTTTACGAATACAGTTACCGTTAATGACGAGTTCTTTCATAGGGAAAAGAAAATTTGGATCAAAAATAATTATTGGCACTATATTCAGATAGGATTTGATGTTGATTGTTCAAAATATCCGGGCGGAGTCTATGATTTACTTTATGCATTGCTGTTCAATGGCGATAAAGCGCTGGTGTATAATTATCTGTCCGAGGACAATCCTATTATTTATTCATACGACAGCACTTTTGAGCAATATGACAATGTAGGCAATATTAACTTCAGCTTTGAAGTTGACAGAAATAAGGTTGAGGACGTTTTCAAAACGGTTGTCGAGTTGTTAAATGCGGCAAAAGACGGTCGGTTTAACTTTGAAGCGAATCTTAATTATGAGATGTTTAATTGGGAACTGGATTTGGATAATCCGGATAATTTGAATTGGAATATGGCTTACTACAACCATATATTAAAAACGCAGCCGATAGATTATTCGGATGAATTTTACGGCAGGTTCAGAGTAACTAAGGAGCAGATAATCGACGCCGCAAAGTATATTTTCAGAAGATGCAATATGACTGTTGCCGTAAAAGGAGACAGAAAGAAAATCAATGCGGAGGCCATTGAAAAAATTTTGGAATCCCTTGATTAAATGTCCGCATATGCATAGTAAAAAACCGAGCAGTGAAAATCTACTGCTCGGTTAACTGTTTATCGAGTTTTCACTTATTCCTCCACATACCAATACGACCGCATGCCGGACATATAGACTCTTCCGTTCTTCGGTACTTGCCGTATGGCGTTGAAAACATTGTAGTAGTCGCCCGCGCCCATGCTTGTGCAGATCATGCCGAACATGGTCATGAATATAAGCTTTGGGAAAATCATGCCGATAACATAGGGGACAATGCCGAAAATTATGTTCGGGAGCATCGACATGAATATGAACCTGCCCTTGCTCATCGTCTCCGTGCCGACAACGAACAGCATGCCCTGCTTGAGATTCGTGTAAAGATATACGTCTTTTTTGAAGCAGATGGCGTGGAGCAGTTCGTGCGGGAAGATTATCACTATAGAGCCGAGGAGCGCCGCAAACCAGGTGATTGTCGCGGATTTTGGTTCTGCAACGGGAACAATTCTGAAGAACGCCGCCGCGCCGAGAATGACGAGTATTATGCAGGCGACGGTGTTCGCGATAACGGACAACTTTTTCATGCTGTCCGCCTCTTTGAATTCCACCGCGCCGGGCTTGTGCTCCGCCTGCGGCAGGCTGTCCGGGTCGAGGTTGAACTTGCCCATGTAATGAAGCTTCATGTCAGCCGCCCTTTCTCATCTTTTCAATCGTTTCTTTTATTTCCTTCTGTGCCTCGGCGGGGTCGTCAATGTCCATGACCGCCTTTTCCATCGGGCACATACCGTCTTTTTTGCGGTTTATTATATATTCGACCTCTTCGCCGCAGGAATATTTTATCCCATACTCGTCAAGAATCTTTTTAGCGCTCCGGCTCATAATCGCGGCGTATATTTCGCTGACGCCGAGCAATACGAACAGCATCGCCGCCGCCTTGCCGACTGCCTTGTCTGCGGCGGAATACCCGCGGACATCGATCTTGCTGTCCAAAAGCTCAATGAGCGGCGCGACTCCGCGCTTTTCGCTCGTGTGTATGTCATCGCCCCTGCAAATGACGCAGGTGTATCTCGCGTCAGTCAAAAGCTGTTTTGCGTGTTCAATATCGGTCATGCTTTCCACCGCCTTGTAAATTCCCTGTGTAAAAGATTATACTATAACTGCACCGGACTTTTCAATCGGCAATGGACAAAAAGCGCGGGTTGTGCTATCATAATGAAAACGCTTTCGGAGGAAATGCATGGACTGCAAATATATTTTTCTTGATATAGACGGAACGCTTGTCGACTTTCAGGGCAAGCTCGCCGACTCAGCGCTCAAGGCACTGGAAACCGCAAAATCAAACGGGCATAAGCTCTTTGTCTGCACGGGCAGACAGCGTTCGCAGATATATCCGTGGCTTCTCGAAAAGGTGGAGTTCGACGGCGCGGTATGCTCGTCTGGCGCATATGTTATGGCAGACGGCGAGTGCATAGCTCAGCACTGCTTTTCAAAAGAATATATAACCTTTCTTTCGGATTATTTCACCGCCGCGCACACTCCGTACTGCGTGCAGACAGAGCATACGCTGATGCTCGAAAAGTGGTGCGGGGACGCGATAGTTGAGCATTATCTCGCCGACGGCATCGACCGCGGCAAGATAGATTCGCTCTTCGGCATGACAAAAATAGTCGAGAGCGTACAGGAACTTACGGTTGCCGAAAAGCTCATATATTACGGAGCACCGAAAGGGCTTTCCGATGTTGCCGCCGACCTCGGGGACAGGTTCAGCGTCGTGCGATACAGCTTCGGCAGCATGGGTGACCGCTGCGGCGAGGTGACAGACAGCAGATACACCAAAGCTACCGGCATGGCGGAGATATTACTCCGCTTTGATGCGCCTCAGAGCGCGACAATAGCCTTCGGTGACGGCGACAACGACCTCGAGATGATGGACTTCGCCTCTTTCGGAGTCGCCATGGGCAACGGAACTTCGGCTCTGCGTGCAGCCGCCGATATGGTGACCGACGATATAAATTCAAACGGACTCTATAACGCGTTCAAAAAGCTCGGATTGATATAAAAAATTAAGCCGCCCGGCTGTATTTATTACAGTCGGGCGGCTTTTGCTTGTTATTTTATCAGTTGTCCTCGTCGAAATGATCGATTTCGTTTTCGCTGTCTAACTCGCCGCCGTCATCGTCAATGATGCTCAGCTCCTGTTCGAGTCTCTCGCGAAACTCAATGAAAACCTCGTCGTATTCCGGCTCGTTGCCGGTCACATAGGTGTATTCGTCGGTCTCCTCGTCGTATTCGATCTTCATCACGGCGAACTGCATGTCGCCCGATTCGATGTTCTCAACGGGCAGGAGAATGACATAATTCTCGCCCTTGTGCTCGACTATGTCGACTACCGACATCTCAACCTCGTTGCCCTCGTCGTCAACGAGAGTAACGTAGCTGTCCTCGGCGCAGGAATCCTCCTCGCCGTCGGGATAAAAATCAAGAATGTTGTTGTCCTCAGCCATAATTAACTCCTTTTACACATTGAATCTGAACAGCACGACATCGCCGTCGTTCATGACATATTCCTTGCCTTCGCTGCGGACAAGACCCTTTTCCTTTGCGGCGGTCAGCGAACCGCAGGCGATGAGATCGTCGAAGCTTATAACCTCGGCGCGTATGAATCCGCGCTCAAAGTCGGAGTGAATCTTTCCTGCCGCCTGGGGAGCCTTTGTGCCGCGGGTTATCGTCCAGGCTCTGACCTCGGGCTTGCCGGCGGTCAGATATGAGATAAGACCGAGCAGGTGATAGCTGCGCTGAACGAGCAGATCGAGTCCGCCTTTCTCGATTCCGAGATCGGTCAGGAACATCTCGCGCTCCTCTTTTTCGAGCGAGGCTATTTCCGCCTCAAGCTCCGCGCAGATCGGCAGAACTTCTGAGCCCTCTGCGGCGGCGATCTCTTTGACCGCGAGATAGTGGCGGTTTGTATCAATATTGTTTGCAAAATCGTTTTCACTCATGTTGCAGGCATATATTACCGGCTTCGCGGTGAGCAGGGCAATCTGAGCCAAAAATTCGCGCTCGTTCTCGTCGCACTCGACATTTCTTGCGGGCACTTCGCTCTCAAGTTCGGTTTTGAGTCTCTTGAGGAACTCGAGCTCGGCGGCTGCGGATTTGTCGTTTCTCGCCTGTTTTGCAACCCTGTCTATCCTGCGCTCGACCATCTCGAGGTCGGAGAGGATGAGCTCGAGGTTTATCGTCTCGATGTCTCTCTTCGGGTCGATAGTCGCGTCAACATGGACAATGTCGTCGTCCTCGAAGCAGCGAACAACATGTATTATCGCGTCGACCTCTCTTATGTGCGAGAGGAACTTGTTGCCGAGACCTTCGCCTCTCGATGCGCCGCGCACAAGACCCGCTATGTCAACGAATTCGATCGTCGCGGGAGTTATCTTGTCCGGGTGATACATCTCGGCGAGCTTGTCCAACCGCTCGTCCGGCACCGCGACCACGCCGACATTCGGCTCGATGGTGCAGAACGCGTAGTTCGCGGACTGCGCGCCCGCGTTTGTGATGGCGTTGAAAAGTGTGCTCTTGCCGACATTCGGCAGACCTACTATTCCTAATTTCATTTCAAATGACATCCTTTATTTTGATTGATATTCATTTAATTATAACCTCTGGCGGACAAAAAAACAACCGCAACCGCGCTTTTATCAATAAAAAATTGCAAAATCTTCGCCCATGGTGTACAATAATCCCATAAGAAACTACCGGAGGCAGATATTTTGGATCTTTCGCGCTTTTCAAGAAGTAAAATGCTCATAGGCGGGGAGTCGGGCGAGAAACTGAGCCGCTGCCATGTCGCGGTGTTCGGACTCGGCGGCGTCGGCTCTTATACTGCGGAGGCGCTCGCCCGCGCAGGAGTCGGCGAGCTGACCGTTATTGACAATGACGAGGTTGCGATTACTAACATCAACCGCCAGCTATACGCCCTCTCTTCGACAGTCGGCATGAAAAAAACTCAGGTCGCGGCGGCGAGAATAAAAGATATAAATCCTGAGTGCAAGGTGAATATTATCGACGAGTTCTATCTCGAAGAAAATTCTGCGGATTTCTTCGAGAACCGCTATGACTATATGGCTGACGCGGTCGATACCGTTCAGGCAAAGCTGTCGTTAGCCGTCGAATCACAGAGGAGGGGGATACCGCTGATATCGTGCATGGGCACGGGAAATAAGCTCGACCCGACGCTTTTTCGGGTCTCTGATATCACAAAAACTTCGGTCTGCCCGCTGTGCCGCGTGATGCGCCGTGAGCTGAAAGTCAGGGGCATAAGTCACTTGAAAGTCGTCTGGTCGCCCGAGCAGCCGATAAAGCCGAATGAGACCGCCGAAGTGACTTCACGCAGGGCACTGCCAGGGAGTATATCGTTTGTTCCGCCCGTTGCAGGCATGATAATGGCGGGCGAGATAATCAAAGATCTGATAAAATAATGTAAAGTAATATATCTTTACATTTCCCCCGAGAGGAGATAAGTATGAAGAAAAAAATTATCCGTGCCGCAGCGGCGATACTTGTGCTGACAGTTGCGCTTTCCCTTGTATTCAGCGGATGTTCAAATAAAAAGGACGGCGGGGACGAGACAACCACCATGCCGCCCGAGGCGGTCGAAGCGGTGCAGACTCTCAAGCTGCCCTATTCAAAAGGTGACAAGCTCAACCCCTTTACGGCAACAAGTATGCTCAATCAACAGCTGATGCCGCTTATCTATGACGGTCTGTTCGCCCTCGACAAAAATTATAATCCTCAGCCGCTTCTCGCGTCGAATTACAGCCGGAGCGGTCGAACCCTGACGGTATCTCTTGCGTCTGCAAAGTTCTCGGACGGTTCGGGCGTCTCGGCTTCCGATGTTGTCGCTTCGTTTGAGAGCGCGAAGAAATCGCCCGCATATAAAACTCAGCTTGCGAATTTCAGCAGCGCAAAAGTCAGCGGGAACAGCGTCGTGTTTTCTCTCACCGATGACGATCCGTATGCCGTCAACTGTCTGACCTTTGCTGTCACAAAGGGCGGCTCGGCCGAGGATGGCGCGGCGGGCAGAGGCAGATACACATATTCTTCGGAAAACGGCGTCGGCTATCTCAAGGCAAGCAGCGCGCGCGGCAACTTCTCGCCGAAGAAAACGAGCATCACTCTCTATGATGTCAAAGACTTGAGCATGCTCAAATATACCCTCGCCATCGGCAATATAAGCTTCGCTTTTGACGATCTGCGCGGCGGCTCTTATACCCGCTATTCCGCGTCGGTCGCAGATATCCTGACGAATAATTTAGTCTATCTCGCTTTCAACAAGAGCTGCTCCGCGCTCTCATCCGAGAAGGTACGTCAGGCGGTGGCACTTGCTATTGACAGGGCGAAACTCGCCGACGAGTCGTTCCAGGGTCACGCCAAAGCGGCGTATACTCCGTTTAACCCCGACTGGAATGTTATCTCCGGCAAGGACTATACAGTCAAAACCGACCTCGAAGCGGCGGGAAAGCTGCTTGACGAGGCGGGATATACTTCAAAAAATGACGCCGTGCGCGCGGACGCAAACAAAAAACAGCTCACTCTCAAGATAGTCGTCAACAAAGATAACGGATTCAAATCTGCGGCGGCGCAGAGCATAAAAGAGATGCTCGAAAAGCTAAAAATTTCCGTCACCGTCAGCGCGCTGAGCGAAAAAGATTACCGCTCGGCGGTCGCGTCCGGCAAATATGATATGTATATAGGCGAGGTCAAGCTCACCGAGAATATGAGCCTTTCGCCGCTTCTCAAGAGCGGCGGCAGCGTGGCTTACGGCATCAACACTTCTGGCGCCGCGAGCACTGCGTATTCGGCATTCCTCGCAGGCTCGTCCAATGTGAACACATTTATAGATGCGTTCAATGCCGATATGCCGTTCGTCCCGCTTTGCTACCGTTCGGGGCTTGCGATATACACGCGCACACTGAAATACGGCAACGCGAATCATATCAACGATGTCTATGCCGATATCGATTCGTGGGATTTCCATTGACAGCAGAAAATCAAACAGGGCTTCCGATTTTTAACGGAAGCCCTGTATTTTTATATTATTGCGTCCTCGGGGTCGGGGTCGCTGCCCGTGAGTATCGCGTCGGCGCACTCGTTTAGCTTTCTGAACAGCGAGTTGTTTTTCATTATCCGCGAGGGGATTGATACCGTCCCGGTGACGAGGCGGTAGTACGCACTGTCCCTGTCGACTCTGTTCATGCCGCCGTCGAGGAACGAGAGCAGGACATTGTGAACAATGTCGATAACTTTCATGTCCGCGAGCTCCTCGGCGTCCTCTTTGCGGAGAATTTTGCCGAAGGTCAGTCGGTTCACTTTTTTGTAGAAGCTCATCACATCGGATTCGAGCAGCAGCTTTGCAATCGGCTTTGCTATCGGACGCAGCGCTGATATTTTCTTGCCGTTCGCACCGAGCGCGTCGAGCCTTTTGCCGAACTCTTCGCGGCTAACGAGTATGCCCTTGAGCGGCAGGTCTATCATCTGCACCGCGTGCGCTTTCAAAAACTCCTGCGCGTCGTCTGCGCCCTCGAAGCTCTCAAGATGCTCCGTGACTATGTGCAGGCGGTTGTCGTCCGTTACAGTGACATTGACTATCGGCGCGGGATAGCCGCACAGCGAGCCTATGTTCACTTCCGTTATCGGATTTCCCGAGGGTGATACAAATGTATCTATTCTCTGAATATGCGAGTGACCGACGAACATATAGCGGAGCCCTGCGTCCGCTAATTTCGCGGCAACCTCTTCTCGGTCGCCGACGCAGTGGCCGCTCGTGATGAACGGGTGGATGTGCGCGATGAGCAGGTGATGCTCCATGCCGATTATCAGCTGACCGTCCTCTTTTGCCTTGCGTATCTGTTCCTCGACCCACGCCATGTGGTCGGGGGTGTAGCCCGCGCGCCCCTTACCGTTCTGGTCGTCGTTGAGCGCGAGCAGGCGGACTCCGTCGGCAATCTGCGCGACATATGAGTATATGCCGAGATGCGTCTTGTATGAGCTTATCGCGCGGTCAAGCCCGAATTCGCGGTAGAATTCGCTCAGCTTCTCGTGCGGAACTGTCTCAACGTCGTTTGTGACTTCGCCGCCCGTGAATCTGCGCGGATTCTCGTCGCAGCACCAGTCGTGCGTCGCGGTTATGACATATACGGGAACGTGTTTTTGAAGCTCGCGCAGCTTTTCGCGGAACTCCTCGTGGCATATGCGTTCGCCGTCGTCGGACAAATCTCCGGCTATCATCACCGCGGCGGGCGGGTCTTCGAGTATCTTCTCAAAAGCCGCGTCGATTATCTCGCCCGTCTCTTCGAGGCACTTCTGATCCGATTCGCTGCGGTAGGCATATGCCTCGCCGCCGTCTGACAGGGTGCGCGAGAAGTGGTGGGTATCGGCTATGAAAACGAAGCGTGGGTTCATTTTGTCTCTCCTGCGCTCTGCATCTCGGCGGCAGTCTCAGCTGCTATCGATGCGCGGCGTTCGGCGATGTCGGACATCATCTTTCTGTGTCCTTCGCCGGTGATATTATAGAAGTGTATAGGTATGAGCATGAGCAGATAGCCTATTGCTGGGACTATCGTTGTCATTGCGAACAGCGCGAGATTGGTGCTGTGGTTCTGAATCAGCGAGCCCTCTGTGTGGCTGACATAGCCGACAACGCCGAGAATGGCGATGCCGATGGACGAAGCGAAGGTGTTCTCAATTTTTCCCGTGAAGCTCATTATCGAGAGCATGATGCCCTCAACGCGGCGTCCTGTTTTCCATTCGATGTAGTCGACCGTCTCAGCCTCCATCTCCTTTTGCATGAGGTTCTTGAACTCAAGCGGAATAGTCGTAAGACCCGTAAAGAGGATGACGAGTATGGCCGTGAATATCGACGCGGACTGACCTGCGGGCTTGTTGACGAGACCGCCGTAGGTGGTCAGCGCGAAGAGCAGATGGAGCACTATTGCAGAGGCACAGCAGATCTGGAAGAATCTGCGCGAGTCCGCGCGCTTGCCGAGCTTTTCGACTATCTTGGGCACGAGAATACCCGCGAGCAGGAAGCCCGGGAATTTGATAACGTCGATAAAGACGTTGTATTTTCTGTTGAAGATGAGGTCGGCTACGAAGTAGAACGAGACCTGCTCGGGGATTTTGCAGATAAGGAAGAAGATATTTGCAAAGAAGAGCATGAGCAGAGGACGGTTCTTGAACAGGAGCGCAAAGCATTCCTTGACGCTCGGGGTGTCGGACTGATGCTGCGCTCGCTCGCGCGTGTTGTGATAGGTAAGTCGCGTGAGAATAATAATGAATACGGCTGAAATTATTGCCGAGGTAAGATATGCCTGCGGGGTGTGATCCTTGAAATAGGGGAGCAGAGCCGCGCCCGCAACAAAGACCTGCGGCAGAGCGCCGACTACGGAGCGGAATATGGAGCTGACTCCGAACAGCTTAGTTCGCTCGATTCCGCTCGGGGTTATCGAAAAGGCGAGAGCGCCCATCGGGATATCAAACGCCGTGTAGGTGACGTCGAGCATGACGAAAAGGAAGGTAGTGTAAATAATGTTGAACACAGGGCTCGCGTTTGCGCTGCCGACGAAGAACAGCACCATGACGAGCGAAACGAACAGCGGCGCCCACTTGATATAGGGTCGCATCTGACCGTCCTTTGTCCTTGTTTTGTCAACAAGAACGCCCATCATCGGGTCGTTTATCGCGTCGAAGATGCCGCAGAAAAATCTGATCTTTGACGCAACGCCCATGGGGTTCGGGAGTTTTTTGAAAAGAACATCGGTCAGGAAGAAGTTTATGTACTTCGAGCTGGTCATGCTCGTGTTCATGCCCTGCGCGCCGCGGCCGAGGGCATAAGAGAGCGTCTCTTTCCAGGTCAGTACGGTTTCTTCTCCGACATCGCTCTTGACGATTTTTGAGTTGAGAAAATCGGATACTTTGCTCACTTCATCATCTCCAGATAAAAATTGAAACAATTATATAATTGTATTATATAACCTGCACTGAGAAAAGACAAGAAACAAATAAGCAAAAAATGTCCGATTTAAACGAAAAAATAAAAAAGTATATATTTTTTGTGCCGGAGTTTACTTTTGGCGCCCGTCTTGATATTATTATGTATAGATAAATAAACTTGAAACGGAGGAGTTTCAGTGTCAGAAAAAATCAAGGTTGCGATAATCGGCTGCGGCGCGATAGCGAACTCTGCGCATATCCCCGCATATATGAAAAACGAAAAGGCGGAGATAAAGTATTTCTGCGATATTATCCCCGAGAGAGCGGACGCTGCGGTCGAAAAATACGGCTGCGGAAAAGCGGTCTATGACTATCACGAGATACTTGACGATCCGGAGCTTGATTCGGTTTCCGTCTGCACCCATAATGACCTGCACTCGGTCATAGCGATAGACTTCATGCGAGCGGGCAAGGATGTTCTCAGTGAAAAGCCCGCCGCGCGCGTGCTCTCCGAGGCACTCGAGATGCAGCGAGTCTCCCATGAGACGGACAGAATTCTCAGCATCGGCGTGTGCAACCGCTTCGGCAACGCGGTCAATCACATAAAGGATCTTATAGACGCAGGTGAGCTCGGCGAGGTCTACCATGTCTATGCGAGCTTCCGCGCGAACCGCTCCATTCCCGGCATCGGCGGCGACTTCACACGCAAGGCGGCGTCCGGCGGCGGCGCGCTGATAGACTGGGGCGTGCATTATCTCGACCTCATTCTCTATTGCTGCGGCGAGCCCAAGCCCCTGACCGCATCGGGCGAGGCGTTCTGCAAGCTCGGCAAGAACATAAAAGACTATGTCTATACGAACATGTGGGCTGAGAATACCGCCGACAAGGACGGCGTTTTCGATGTTGACGATTCCGTAACCGGCATTGTCAGAACCGACGGTCCGACCATAACCTTCAACGGCGCGTGGGCGGAGAACATCGGCGAGGATGAGACATATATCGATTTCATCGGCGACAAGGCGGGCATAAGGCTCGAATACGGCGAGGGCTTTGTTATCTATTCCGTCAAGAACGGCATGCTCATGCGCAGCGAGCCGAAGTTCAGAACGAACAATTTCTACGAAGCGGAAATAAATTCGTTCGTCGACTGCGTTATAAACCATGAGCATAACCGCGCCGATATCGATCTCGCCATCGGAACTTCCAAAATAATGCAGGCGATATATGACTCGTCCGAGCTGCACAGAGAGGTCGTTATCGACTGATTGCTTGAAAATCGGCGGAATTTGTGCTATACTCGCCAAAAAGAGGTGATTTGATTGAAGATCTCCACAAAGGGACGCTATGCCATGCGTCTGCTTATCGATTTGTATGAAAATCAGGGCGACGGCTTCGTTGCCCTCAAGGATATTGCCGCAAGACAGGATATATCGAAAAAATATCTCGAACAGATCGTGCCCGCCTTAACGGGCGACGGGGTTTTAAAGACTTCGCGCGGATTCCAGGGCGGCTACCGCCTTGCGCGCGAGCCGGAGGATATCCCTGTAGGCGAGATACTGCGCCTTACCGAGGGCAGCCTTGCGCCCGTGGCGTGCCTTGACAGTAAGTCCAACGAGTGCCCGCGCTGCGCGGATTGTTTGACCCTTCCGCTTTGGCAGGGACTCGAGCGCGTCATCAACGAATATCTCGACGGCGTGAGCCTGCGCGATGTCATTGACGGGAATATAAAATAAGATATATTTTTTATTGAAGCCGCTGTGTTTTGCAGCGGCTTCTGACTTTTTTATGCGGGACACGCATAGATATGTAGCAGACAAAAAACAAAGGAGAAATAAAAAATGAAACGCCTTTTTGCCTGCATTGTTCTTTTTTGCCTGCTCTGCTCATGCGCCCGGATTCCCGCAAAACTTCCGGAACAGACGAGCGATAGCACAGCGGAAACTTCTGCCGTTTACACTCCGAAGCCCGATGAGATTCGCGCCGTGTGGATAAGCTGCTATGAGCTGCCTGATGCAACTCAGGGCGAAGAAAAATTCCGCGAGCGGGCGGAGGAGATGTTTAATAATGTCGCGGATATGAAGCTCAACACGGTCTTTGTCCATGTCCGCGCCTTTGCCGATGCCGTCTATCCGTCGAAGCTTTTCCCGTGGTCGAAATATTCCTGCAAGGGGAGTGACCCGGGCTTCGATCCGCTGAAAGTGATGGTCGAATGTGCTCATAGAGCCGGGCTCAAAATTCACGCGTGGATAAATCCGTTTCGCGTCAGCTCGTCCGATAATATTGACTCTCTGCCGCAGGGGAGCCCGGCGAAAAAGCTCATCGGTACGGATTCTGTTATCCAGCTCAAAAACGGAATATATTTCGACCCCGCATCGACCGATGTCCATGCGCTGATATATGACGGCGTGCGCGAAATCTTGGATGGCTACGAGGTCGACGGCATACATATCGACGACTATTTCTATCCCACGTGCGACGAGAGCATAGACCGCGCGGAATATGAAGCTTATGTCTCCGGCGGCGGGGATAAAGGACTCAACGAGTGGCGGCGCGACAGCGTCAGCGCGTTTGCGGCGGGTCTTTATTCGCTCGTTAAAAGCTACGGCAGCGACAAGATATTTTCGATAAGCCCCGCAGGCAATATCGACGGCAACGAAAACGCTCTGTTTGCGGATGTCGAGCTGTGGCTCTCCACTCCGGGTTACGCCGATTATATTATCCCGCAGGTCTATTTCGGCTTTGAAAATCAGTCTCTGCCGTTTGAAAAAACAGCAAAGCGCTGGGCTTCTGTCTCCGACGGGCGCGTCGGGATAATCTGGGGGCTTGCCGCCTATAAGTGCGGGAGTCAGGATAAAAACGCCCGGTCGGGGAGCTCCGAGTGGGCGGAGAACAGTGATATTATCGCCCGCCAGCTGTCTTTCGTCCGTCCACTAAATGCCTATTGCGGATTCGCGCTTTTTTCCTATTCGTATATGTTCGGAAAAATCAACGAAAACGCAAAAAAAGAAATGCAAAATCTCGAAAATATGTTATAATATATACTGTCTTATTATAAATTGGGGATATCACATCCTTTTTGGTGAAAACTTTTCTGACGGAGGGCAAATGAAATGACGAAGGGAAAGAGAAATGCCGTAATAGTAATGTCCGTCGCTGTCCTGCTGCTTGTCAGCATGGCGGTTGGCGCGGGCATAGTCGGAACGGATAAAATCCTGTCGCTTATCGGCGGCAAAAAGCCGGGCACGACCGAGGTCACCGGCGATGACGGCGGAAATATCCAATTCGTCACTTCGCGACCCGCGAAGCTTTCGGCAATTTTCGTCAAAACGGACAAGCTCGGTCTTTCGTCCTCTTCCGATATAAAGACAAACTCCGATATAATAGCAAAAGCGGCGGAAAATATAAAAAACAAAGGCTTTGATTCGGTGTTTATTGCAGTCCCAGAAGAGAGCGGATTTGCCTGCTCGGACGGGAAAATAGATGCCCTCTCAGTACTCTCTGAAGAGGCTAAAGAGCAGGGACTCTATGTCTGCCTTGTTTACGGCGGCACCGAGTTCGGAAAAGATGAATTATCTTCACTCGGAAGCAACTTCGACTGCGTGGCGTTCTCCGGCGATATGACCGCCGAACAGAGAAAGAACGCCGTCGGCACTCTGCATGCTGAAAATAAAAAAGTCAGCGCGGCGCTCTTTGTCAACGCTTCAAATGCGGCGGACTGCGCGGCCGTGCTCGATTCAAGATTTGCGGATTTTCTTATAAGCTTCCCGGCGGACAAGTCCTCGGCGGGCGAAAAATATGTCTCTTCGCTCGAACGGGTGAACGACTCCGCGCGCGGGAGCGGGCTGAGCTTCGCGGCGGCTGTGCGCGCGAATCTCTTTGCGTCCGACGGCACGGACGAGGCTATGATGATAACCGAACAGCTCGATGCCTGCGATTCGCTCGACTCTTGCGTTGGAACGGTCATGTATGACTATGAGTTCTTCTCGTCGGATAATTCCCTAGCTTCGGCGATTCTCAAATATATCGCGGAACGCAGCCGCGAGGAGCTTGAAAAGGACTTTGAACTCAGAAATTTTGAGGGCAGTACGAAGACCACAAACGAATCGAAAATAACTTTTACAGGCTCAAGCAGCCCGCTGAGCCCCTTGAAGCTCAACGGCAAAGATGTAAAACGCGAAGCAAACGGCGATTTTTCGTTCGAATCCGAGCTCAAGGTAGGAAAGAACGAGTTCAGCTTTGAACATAAGGGCAAGACGCATAAATATACCATTACATATGAAATAAAGATACTCGAGTCGATAACCCCGACAAAATCTATGGAAGTGCCGGGCGGTAGCAGTATCACCGTCACCGCGACCGCGCTCAAGGGCTCGAATGTTACGGCGAGCCTCGGCGGCACGAAAGTGAAGCTCAAGCAGCAGTCCAATTTCGTTCAGGACGAAAACGGCACAAAGCTCGACGAAAACTCGGATTTCGCCGTCTACAGCGGCAAGATTTCAATTCCCGCGAGCACGTCAAAAGTGCAGTCGCTCGGAAGAATAAAAGTATACGCAAGCTTCAACGGACTCTCCGCCACAATGAGCGGCGCGAGCGTCAGCGTCAGCGCGGTCATTCCGACTCCCGAGCCGACCCCGACCCAGCCCGATACCACCGAGCATCCGTCAACCGATAAACCGTCCGACACTACCGACGGAGACACGGGCGGAAATGTCGATTTCGACCCGTCAAAGATGCTCACGCCATACGCCTATGCGGGTGTTGCGGGCAGATCGAAGATGTGCGAGATAACCTCACTCTGCGAGACGATGCCCGCGAACGTAGTTGACGACTGCGTGCCTTACAGCTCTCCGCTCCCGGCGGGAACGTTTGATTATATTTCGAGCGAATATACTTACGGCGGCAGCAAATATTACCGCCTCGCCAGCGGCAGAAATATACTCGCGAGCAAGACAAAATTGATAGCTCAGGGCTACAATCTTCCGCAGAACAAGGTCTCCGTCGTCGCGAGCTCCTCAAACTCCGATGCGACTACTATTAAATTCGGCTTCACATGGAAAGTTCCGTTCAATGTCGCGGTCAAGAACCAGTCGTATATCCCCTCGTCTCAGGCTTCGGGCGGCTCGCTCTATGCCGTGACGGCGTTCAACGGAAAATATGTTGATATCACCTTCAGCCATTCCGGCAATGTCGCCGGCAAAATCAATGTCTCCGGCAGCAAGATAGTCTCCGCCGCCCAGTGGATAACGGACAGCAAGGCGAAAACGCTGACCTTGCGCCTGACTCTCAGGACTCCCGGCAGATTCTACGGCTATTCCGTCGGCTATACTTCCGACGGCTGCCTCACACTCAAAATTAAGGCGAAGCCCTCTTCGTCGCTCAGCGGCAGCGTCATTATGATAGACGCGGGTCACGGAGGCAACGATTCCGGCGCGATATGCGCATATAACCCCAACAGCTCCAAAAAATACGAGAAGCAGATAAACCTGCTCCTCGCCCAGAAGATAAAAGCGAAGCTCGAAGCCCGCGGTGCAACAGTCATTATGACACGCTCTAATGACACATATGTTTCTCTCAACGCCCGTGCGAATATGGGCAGGACGAAGAACCCCGATATGTTTATCGCCGTCCACTGCGACTCGAGCGAGAGCGCAAGCCCGATGGGCACTACGGCATATTACTATCAGGCTTATTCGTTCCCGCTGGCGTCAGCTGTTCATAAGCGGATAGTCTCAGCCTATAAGAGCAGCATATATTCGGGCGCAGGCTCGGCGACTCTGAATAAGATAGACCGCGGCACGAATATGTATCCGTTCCGCGTGACGAGAATTGAGGAGTGCCCCGCCGTGCTCATAGAATACGGCTTCGTCAGCAATATCAGAGAGTGCAAGCTCCTCTGGTCGGATTCCGTCCAGGAGAGGCTCGCCCAGGCGACGGTAGACGGCATCGCCGACTACATCGCCTCAAACTGATTTCGCTCTTTCGGCTCAAATTTTCTTTTGAGCGCAAGGCACAGATATTCCGCCGGGAAATAGAGAATGAACCAAACCGCCGAAAACGGCAGGCAGATTTGCCCGAGAAAATTCAGCGGCATATTCGAATAGTCCCAGACATCCTGCCTGAGCAGAATGTTGAATATCACCCCGGCGATAAGCTCGATGCAGGTTATCACGAGCGCGCCTATCATGCCGCCTATCACGGGGTGGAGCGCGGCGAGCCAGTCGCTCAGAAGATAAAAAATCAGCAGCACCGAGCCGCCGGCTACGGACATCGACCAGTGCGTGTAGCCGCGGAAAATCACCTCGACGAGGTTGTATATTACCGCGCCGAGGAGAAAGACAAAGACATAGCGAAACCCGTTTTTCAATATCATCACCGAGCTTATTTTTGACCGCAGATGCTTCGATATTCCGCATTTGCGGCGGTGGAAAACCTTTTCAAAAAAGGAGAATATCCGTGCTCAAAAATATGTCTATCAGAAACAAACTTGTCGTGTCGAATATGCTTATGGTCATCATCCCCGTGACGATTATAACCGCGGTTATCCTGCTGACCACATTATCCATAACATATTTTTCAACTTCAAAGCTGTCATTCGACCCGTCATTCGGTTCTTTCCTGCTTTACAAGACGCAGTTCAATGTCTCGTCGCTTGAGGACAAGATAAAGACTCCAAAAAAGAGCGATACCGACAGGCTCGGCGCGATGGATAAAAAGCGTATCGCTCCGCTCAGAGCGGGGATAACCAAGTCCGGCAGCGGCATGGAGAACAGAATAAGCGATGCCGTTCTCGGAGCCTGCGCGAATATCCAGAAAGACGGCTCGGATATTATGATTCTCGCGAACGACGAGATAATATACAAAACCGTCGAAGCGGATGTCTATGAGATGGTCGGCGCGGTCATTGATATCTGCGGCAAGAGCCTGAGCGATATAAACAGCCCGTTCGTCACCTCGAACGACAGCGGAACGGTCGTTACCGATGTCTTTTCTGTCGAGGGCGAGGGCATTGTAAAAATAATTGTAGTCAACAAAAATCTAAACGCAATCGTCAGCTCCGGCATCTACAGCGGCAGCTCCGGCATACCGATAAAGGGCAATAACGTCATCGCCATCGCAGCGGTCGTTGCGGTCGTCGCGATAATCATAACAAACGGCTTGCTCGTCATTCTCATGCTCAAGAGCATTATGGAGCCGATGACCATACTCCAGACGGCTACCCATGAGCTGCGCGACGGTAACCTCGACTATAAAGTACCCTATAGCTCCAAAAATGAGATAGGTCAGGTCTGCGCGGACTTTGAAGAGATGCGCCAGCGGCTCAAGGAGTCGGTCGAACAGCAGCAGAAATATGAAGAGAACAGAATGCAGCTCATCGCCGGCATCTCGCACGATCTCGGCACTCCGCTGACTACTATAAAAGGCTACGCCTCCGGCATACTCGATGGCATAGCCGACACGGACGAGAAAAAGATGCGCTATGTCGGAGTCATTTATGACACCGCGCAGGGTATGGACACCCTCGTTTCCGAGCTTTCGATGCTCTCGAAGCTCAGCCTTGACAAAGTGCCGTTTTATTTTGAAAAGATAAAGGCGAAGGACTTCTTCGAGGAATATACCGCCTATGTCGCCGACACCCTCGGCGAGGCTGACATAGAGTTTATATATAACTTCGAGTGCGACGAGGACAGGGAGATAAATATCGATCCCGCCCAGTTCAGGCGCGTGCTCAACAATCTTATCGACAACAGCCGCAAATACGGCGCGGAGGACGGAACGGCTAAAATAATGCTTTCCGTCAGAAACGGCGAAGACGGACACATCGAAATATCTATTGAAGACAACGGTCAGGGTGTCCCGGCGGACGAGCGCGATAAGATATTCGAAACTTTCTACAGAGGCGACAAGGCGCGGACGGGTCACAAAAACGGAAGCGGACTCGGCCTCGCGATAACAAAGCAGATAACCGACCGCCACGGCGCGTCCATCCGCGCGGATGAGAGCGAGCTCGGCGGACTCAAGGTGATAATAGATTTGCCGCGGGCAAAATAAGAAGGAGAGAGAAAAATGAGCAAAAAGATTCTTGTTGTTGAGGATGAAAAAAATATAGCCGAACTCGAGCGCGATTATCTCGAGGCGAACGGCTATACTGTTGAGATGGAGTTCGACGGAAAGAGCGGACTCGATAAGGCACTCGGCTCGGACTATGACCTCGTGATACTCGATGTCATGCTCCCCGGGATTGACGGCTTCGAGGTCTGTCGCCAGATACGCAAGCACAAGGAGTGTCCCGTGCTCATGGTCTCGGCGAAAAAGGACGAGATAGACAAGATAAGAGGACTCGGTCTCGGCGCGGACGACTATATAACCAAACCGTTCAGCCCCTCCGAGCTTGTCGCGCGCGTCACGGCGCACATTTCCCGCTATGAGCGTCTGACCTCAAAGGGCGAAGAGCCGGTCAATTATATTATAAATGTCGGCAAGCTTTCGATAGATACCCACGCCCGCCGCGTGTTTGTCAACGAGAAAGAGGTCACGCTCACGAACAAGGAGTTCGACCTGCTCACGTTCCTCGCATCAAACCCGAATGTGGTCTACAGCAAGGACGCCATATTCGATAAAATATGGGGACTCGATGCGATAGGCGAGACCTCGACCGTCACCGTCCATATCAACAGAATCCGCGATAAAATCGAGACGGACAGCTCCAACCCGCAGTATATAGAGACAGTCTGGGGAGCGGGCTACCGCTTCAAGGCATAAAAAAAGAGACTGCCGCCGAAAACGGCAGTCCCGTATACTTTTTGCTTTTCAGCCCTCAAGCTCGGCAGTCCAGTCGAACGAAAAGGTCTCGCCCTTTTCGAGCCTCTCGATGCCGCGCTTTTCGGCTATTGAGCCCTTTTTCTCGTGGCTGTCATTTATGCCGTACCACGGCTCAAGGCAGACATAGGGCGCGTTGGGCTTAGCCCATATTCCGAGATAGGGTGCTTTGCCGAAGGTGAATTTTACTGTCCTGTCGCTGCTGATGAGGCGCAGGCTCTCTGAATTGAGTCCCTCGAGGATAAGCGCGTCCTTGTCGAAAATATGCTCTGTGAGCCTTATTGTGCGCCCGTTTTCGAGCTCTACCGGGAAAGTCTCATCCATGAGAATGGAGCTTGAATCTATTCTCATCGTGCGAAGATTTTCGTCTTTTTCGAACTCTATCGCGTCGCCTATGCGGCAGTTGAAGCCGGGGTGCGCGCCGATCGAGAAATACATCTCGCCGTCGGTCTTGTTTATGACTGTGCTCGTGTAGCGGAGTGTGTGCCCGCTGACGGAATATTTTATCAGCAGCTCAAACTCGAACGGATAGCACTTTCTCGTCTCGTCGCTCGACGCGAGGGATAAGGTCATGGAATCTTCGCTCTGCTCTTTGAGAGCGAACACCGAGTGGCGCGCGAAGCCGTGCTTCGGCATCTCATATTCGCGGCCGCTGTAGCGATACTTTCCGTCCAGAAGCTGGCCGATTATCGGGAAGAGAACCGGCGCTCTGCCGTACCAGACTGACGGATCGCCCTGCCAGAGAAACTCTTTTCCGTTTTCCTTGAGCTCGATCGAGCTCAGCTGTGCTCCGTCGTCCTCCGCGCTGACGCGAAGAAATTCGTTTTCAATCGTGTATATCATATTTTCACTCCTGTTGTGACCTGCGTCACTGATTTTATCTTTACGAAGTAATTTTATCACCGAACAGGCAATAAATCAATTCAATTCTGAAAGGAAGAGGTTATAAATGAAGGTTTATGTTATTCACGGACCCAATATGAATATGCTCGGCATAAGGGAGCCGGATATCTACGGCAGGCAGACCTATGACGATCTTGTTGAATATATCCGCGCGCGCTGCGAAGAGAACGGCATGGAGCCGGAGTTTTTCCAGTCGAACCACGAGGGCACGCTCGTTGACATAATCCAGCAGGCGTATTATGAAAAAGTCGATGCGATAATAATCAACCCCGCGGCTTATACTCATACGAGCATCGCGATACATGACGCGCTCAAGGCGGTCGGTATTCCGACGGTCGAGGTGCATCTGTCAAATATTTCCGCGCGCGAGGAGTTCCGCGAGAATTCATATATAACCCCTGCCTGCGTCAAAACATATATCGGCTTCGGATTTGAGGGCTACGAGAAGGCGGTAAAGCACCTGAAAAAGCACTATTGCAAGGACTGAAGCAAAAAGTTTACAAAGCGTTAACCGATTTTGAGGTTCTTTGATATAAAATAAGCTAAAGAGACACAGAAAACTTTTTGGGGGAAAAGATGACAGGCTATATCAAAGCTTTCAAGCCCGAGCTCAAAATCAAGGATTATGAGCTCTACCGCGGCGTATACTGCTCCGAGTGCAGAGTGCTCGGCAGACTCTATACCCCGATAGCGAGAATGCTTCTGAGCTATGATTTCACTTTTCTTTCGATAGTTCGCCTGGCTCTTCAGGAGCAGTGCGGAAAATTTGAAAAAGGACGCTGTTGCGTGAATCCCGCGAAGAAGTGCCTCAAATGTACCGAAGATGCGGAACTCGAACGCAGTGCCGATGTCGTTATAATCGTCTCTTATTATAAACTGCTCGACGATATCGCGGACGGCGGATTCTTCAAACGCCTTGCGTGCCGGCTTATAAAGCCCGCGCTTTCGCTCATGCACAAAAAAGCCGCGAAACGGCAGGAGATGCTCGACCGCGCCGTCGCCGCCGCAATGGAAGAACAGCAAAAAATCGAAAAATCCGGCACGGCGTCGCTCGACGAGGCGGCGGATCCGTCCGGTAAGATGCTCGCCGCAATATTCTCTCAGGGATACTACGGCGAGGACAAAATACAGCTGTGGCGTTTCGGCTATCTTCTGGGCAGGTGGATATATCTGCTCGATGCCGTTGACGATATCGAAAAGGATATAAAGAGCGGGTCATATAATCCGCTAAAAGCAAAATTTCCCGATGCGAACAGCCTCTCGGGCGATGAGTTCAGAAAATTTGCCAAAGAGCGTCTTGACCTCACGGCGGGCGAGACGGCGAACGCACTGAACGGACTGAAGTTCAACCGATTCGGGGATATAATAGAAAATGTGGTCTGCGACGGAATGTTTGTTTCGCAGACGGAAGTATTCAGAAAGAAAGAGGGTGTGAAGAATGAAAAAGAATCCGTTCTCGGTTCTCGGAGTACCGGACACGGCGAGTGACGAGCAGATAAGAAACGCTTATCGCGAGCTCGCCCGCAAATACAGCGACTCGTCGGACGACGGCAAAATGCAGGAGCTCAATGACGCGTATGACCAGATAGTCATGCTCCGGGGCGGACTCGGCGGCTCGTCGTCCTCATCGTCTTCGCGCTCCTCGTCTTATGCGGGCAATATGTCCGACCTGTCCGATATACGCGAAAAAATACGCAGCGGCAGGATAGAGGACGCATTGGTTCTGCTCGACGGAATTCCCGAGCAGTATCGCGCTGCAGAGTGGTATTATCTCAAGGGCGCGGCTCAGCAGAGACGCGGCTGGCTCGACTATGCATCTGAGAATTTTGACCGCGCGTGCAGAATGGATCCCAACAACCGCGAATATGCGGCGGCAAAGGAAAATCTCGATTCGTCGAAAAACGGCGGCTTCCGCAGCGCACGCAAATCGTCGAACGGCTGCGGCGCCTGCGATGTTTGCTCCGGTCTGCTCTGCGCCGACTGCTGCTGCGAGTGCATGGGCGGCGATCTTATCCCTTGCTGCTGAGGATTGATCTTGATATGAAACAGGAAATGAAAAAAACATCCAAAATAGCTCTCAGCGCCGTTTTTGCGGCGCTGTCTGTCGCTCTGATGGCGTTAGTCTCGATTATCCCGAATCTCGAGCTGGCGCTCCCCGCGATATCGGGTCTGTTCGTCGCGGCCATCGTCATTGAGATAAACAAAAAATGGGCGCTCGGCGTGTGGGCGGCGGTGTCCGTGCTGTCGCTAATAGTCGTCCCGAACAAAGAGGCGGCGATAATTTACGCAGTCTTTTTCGGCTATTATCCCGTGCTCAAATCCGTGCTCGAGAGCAAAACGCCGCGCGCGGTCGAGTATATTATAAAAGTGCTGACCTTTGCGGGCGTTATGACTCTGTCATATTTTTTGATGATAAAATTTATGGGCATCGACCCAGACCTGCCGGATTTTCTCGGCAAGTGGGCGATACCCGCGATAGCGCTGCTCGGCATAATCGCATTTTTGCTCTATGATTATGCCCTGTCAAAGCTGATTACATTCTATTGCCTACGCCTGAGCAGCAAGCTCAGAAAGATACTTAAATAAATATATCCGCACTGCTTTTGCAGATATAAAAAGTTAAACCGACCTATGTGTTTATAGGTCGGTTTTTTATGTTATTGCAAAGTGTATTGAAGCACACCGTTTATCGGTTAGATAAATGAGAATTTATCGCAGAATCTATTCAGGCGCCCCTGTAGGGGAGCTGGATCGGCGTAAGCCGAGACTGAGGGGTTAGCTCGCTTCGTTTAAAGTGATAGTAAAAGTGCAAAAAATAACCTTGTAAGTTGCGAGCCAATAAATTTGTGCAAAATTCGCGGGCAGATGATATCCGCCCCACACTACTGTGCCGCTTTTATCTTTATATCAGCTCGCCCTCGCACCAGTCATCGCCGCAGGCGGTGATTTTTACTTTGCGCAGACCGTGTGTGCAGCCGCTCTTTATTCTGACCGGCGTGTAGTTCGCCGTGTAGCCCTGAATACTGCCGTCGCGCAGCCTCTCTTCAAACAGAACCTCGACTATTCTGCCTATCTGTCTCTCTAAAAATTCATGCCGAACTTCGCCTGCCGCCGCGATCATCTCGCGGCTTCTGCGCTCTTTTTCGGCGTTTTCAACGACATCCGGGAACTCCGCCGCCCGCGTGCCCGTCCTGCGTGAATAGGGGAATACGTGAACTTTTTCGAAGCCTATCTTCTTGACGAAATCGCGCGAAATCTCAAAATCTTCTTTAGTCTCGCCAGAGAAGCCGACCATAACATCTGTAGTCAGCGTCGTGTCCTCGAACTCGCTTCTGAGCCTTGTGCAGAGTTCTTCGTATTCGGCGACGGTGTAGTGGCGGTTCATGCGCTTGAGTGTCTTGTCGCATCCGCTCTGGAGCGATATGTGAAACTGCGGGCAGAGTTTTTTGCATTCTGCCAGCCTTTTTGTAACTTCCGGAGTCATGTGATCCGGCTCGAGAGAACCGAGACGCACGCGCTTTATCCCATCGAACGATGCGGCGAGCTCGACCGCGTCGCAGATGCTTGCCCCGCAGTCCGTGCCGTATGCCGAAAGGTTTATGCCGACGAGAACTATCTCCGAAAAGCCTTTCTTTTCGAGCGAGGATATCTCTTCTCTTATGTCTTCGAGCGGCTTCGAACGCACGCGCCCGCGCGCATATGGAATGACACAGTAGGAGCAGAAACGGTTGCAGCCGTCCTCGATTTTGACCGTTGCCCTTGTGCGCTCGCGAAAATCGTTTATCAGCTCGCCCGAGAATTTTTCGCCGTTTTCGTGCTGAGCTATGCGCACTATCCTCTCACGCGTGCGGAAGAATTCATCGATCATGTCGGGAATCTGCTTGTTCGAGCGGTTGCCGGTGACAATATCCGCCTGGGTGAGCAGACGCGCGTCCTCGGGGAACGCCTGCGGCATGCAGCCCGTGAGCACTATCACGGCGTCCGGATGCAGCTTTCGCAGGTGGCGCACATTCTGCCTCGTCTTGCGGTCGCTCTCGGCGGTTACGGTGCAGGAGTTGACTATGTAGACATCCGCCTCTTCGCTCGCCCCGACACATTCAAAGCCGCGCTTTATCAGCGCCTGCTCCATCGACTGCGATTCATACTGATTGACCTTGCACCCGAGAGTGCAGAATGCGACTTTCATATCATCACCGCGGCAAAAGCCGCCCTTCCTTTGAGTTTTGCAGTGAAATTATACAGCATTTCGCCCTCTTGTGCAAGTCCGCGGGGCTAAGATGCAGATAATCGGCATATATCTTTAATACTGTTTTTATATCCGCTTTTGATTTTCGGGAGATGATGTTATGAACCGTAAGCTGAAAACGGTGCTCTGCGCCGCCCTTGTTCTTCTGCTGATGTTCTCTTGCTGCTGCGTGAGCTTCGCCGATGAACCGATGCCCGTCACCGTCAAGGCGAAAGCGGCGGTGCTCATGGATGTGGATTCCGGCAAGGTGCTCATGAGCATGAACGCCGATGAAAAACTTTATCCAGCCTCCGTTACGAAAATAATGACCCTCCTGCTCGTGACCGAAGCGCTCGACAGCGGGAAGATATCACTCAACGACACCGTAACCGCCTCCGCCTCCGCCGCTTCAAAGGGCGGCTCGCAGATATGGCTCAAAGAGGGCGAGCAGATGACGGTCGATGATCTGCTCAAGGCCACCGCTGTTTACAGCGCGAACGACGCCTGCACGGCTCTGGGCGAGCTGCTCGCAGGCAGCGATGAGGCGTTCACCGCGATGATAAACGAGCGTGCCGGGCAGCTCGGCATGAAAAATACCCATTTCGATAACTGTACGGGGCTCGACGATACGACTACAACGCATCTGACGACCGCCATGGATGTTGCGATAATGTCGCGCGAGCTGTTGAAACACGAGCGCATAATGAACTACACAACTATCTGGATGGACTCATTGCGCGGCGGCGCAACGGAGCTTGTCAACACGAATAAGTTGGTCAGGTTCTACAAAGGCACGACCGGGCTCAAGACCGGCACAACGGCGAAGGCAGGATGCTGTGTCTCCGCGAGCGCGAAGCGCGGAAACACGCATCTCATAGCCGTTGTCATGGGCAGCCAGACGAGCGACGACCGCTTCAACGGAGCAAAAGCAATGCTCAACTGGGGTTTTGCAAACTATTTGACCGTCATGCCCGAGATAGACCCGTCGTTGATAACCGATGTCGCTGTAATAGGCGGCGTTGTCGATTCGATTCATCCGTCTCTGCCGAAAGCCGCCAGCGTGCTCGTCAAAAAAGGCGAGGAGGGCAAGATAAAGACCGATGTCGAGCTCTGTGTCGACGTTCAGGCGCCTGTAGAGAAAGGGCAGGTGCTCGGCAAAGTTGTGCTGAGCCTCGGGGACGAAAAGATAGGGGAGTATAATATCGTCTCGCCCGATGCCGTGCGCGCGCTGACTTTCAAAGATATTTTCTTCCGCCTGCTGAAATCCCTCGCCTGAAAACTGTATGAATATACAAATTGAGCACCCGCTTTTTGTCGGATAATACAAAAAAGACTGATATTGTGTATTAAGAATAAAATAAAAGTTACAGATGTTATAATTAGCTCGTGTGTTTAAAGGAAAAAACAAAGAAAAGAGGAAAAATTTGTGAAAAACTATTTCAGCCGGCTTATGTCGAGCGCGAAGAAGTCGGAGTTCGTCGTATGGTGGATATTCCGTCTGATTATGATAGGCGCGATGGTGAGCCTTCTGTTTACCAACCCGCCCTCGGATCTGCCGAAGACGCAGATGGCGCTTCAGCTGTTTGCAAATCTCGTCGGAATGTTCGCTTGGGAGATAATCCAGGCTCTGCCCGAAAAGAACTGCCTGCGCCAGCTCCCGGCTTATTGCCAGACCGTTGCGTCTGTCGGACTGCTGCTCGCATCCTTCGGCGGCGCGTTCCTGAACTTCTATTATTCCATCTTTATGTGGGATAAGATACTCCACCTGCTCGGCGGAGCTGAGGCGGTGTTCATGGGCTATGAGCTCGCGACCGCCATGCAGAAGCGCGACAAGAAGCAGTGCGATCTGCCGATAGTTCTGCTCTGCGCCCTCGGCTTCTCGTTCTTTATCTCCACCTGCTGGGAGCTCTTCGAGTTCAGCTTCGATCAGATAGCGGGCGGCGATTCCCAGCATTGGTCGTATGAGCTTGCAAAGGCTGCGAACAATACGAGAACTTTCTTTAAGCCCAGAGATCCCGCGCGTTTCGCTCTCATGGACACCATGACCGACATAGTTTTCAATACCCTCGGCGCAGTGCCGTTTTATATCATACTTAAAATAGCTCCTTATCATCATAAGGGCAAGAACAATGTCAATGAGATGTTTGCCCCCAAAGGCGCAGAAAAGGAATTTGCACAGGTAAAATGAGTTTTCGCTGTCCCGTATGCTCGCAGGAGCTGAAAAAAGAAGAAAAGATATGGGTGTGTCCGCAAGGGCACACCTTTGATATCGCCGCAAAAGGCTATGTGAATCTGCTGATGAGCAACTCGTCTGGCGCAAAGCGCCACGGCGACGACCGCCTGATGATAAACGCGCGGCGCGATTTCCTTTCAAAGGGCTTCTATGAGCCTCTGCGCGAGGCTGTTTATGATGCTCTTTCGGCGGAATTCCCGCGCGGTGGCACTCTGCTCGACGCGGGCTGCGGTGAGTGCTGGTACACTTCGTATTTTAAAAGCAGGCTCGATGAATCGGGACTTGAGCCGCAAGTGCTCGGCGTGGATATCTCAAAATACGCGCTCGAAAAGGCGCCGAAAAACTGCGGAGTTGAACGCGCCGTGGCGAGCATATATAAGCTGCCCGTGGGCGACGGCGAATGCGATGCGCTCGTGAATATCTTCGCGCCCGCCTGCCCGCAGGAGTTTTCGCGCGTGCTCAAAAAAGACGGTGTATTCGTCAAAGCAATACCGCTTGAAAAGCATTTGTGGGAGCTCAAAAGCGCCGTGTATGACGCGCCGTATGAGAACGAAGTCCAGTCGAATGATATCGAGGGCTTCCGACTTGTCGGTGAAAAGAAGATATGCTATACTTTTGCGCTCGAAAGCGGGAAGGATATAACCGACCTTTTCAATATGACTCCCTATTGCTACAAAACTTCGCAGCAGGACAGGGAGAAGCTCGAAAAATTGAGCTCACTCACCGTCAGCGCGCAGTTCAGCGTGCTCACTTATAAAAAGATATAACGCTGTGCAGCATGTGATTTCAAATCCCTCGGTTTTAATTCTTGAAACCGGGGGATTTTTCTGCTCTTTTTGGCGTTTGTTATTGTAAAAATTGCGTTTTCGTCGTATACTAACTATGTATGAAAGCCACGCGGGAATACCGCATCAATATATCCGGCAGGAAAGGAAGTATAATTTATGCAGCTTGAACTCAAAAGACCCGAGGATTGCATGTTTGATGAAATATCTCTCGGCGAGATAATGCTCCGCCTCGATCCGGGCGCGGGCAGAATAAAGAATTCGCGATCTTTCACCGCTTGGGAAGGCGGCGGAGAATACAATGTCGCGCGCGGACTGCGCCGCTGCTTCGGACTTCGCACCGCAGTCATAACCGCCCTCGCGGATAACGAGGTCGGCAGGCTCATAGAGGACTTCATTCTCCAGGGCGGAGTCGACACCTCGTTTATAAAATGGATGAGCTACGACGGCATCGGCAGAAATGTCCGAAACGGACTCAACTTCACCGAGCGCGGCTACGGAATCCGCGGAGCCGTCGGCGTGTCCGACAGAGGCAACACTGCGGCATCTCAGCTCAGAGCCGAGGATGTCGATTGGGACTATATCTTCGGCAAGCTCGGCGTTCGTTGGCTGCACACGGGCGGAATTTTTGCCGCTCTGTCCGAGACGAGCGCGGAGACCGTTATCGCCGCAGTCAAAAAGGCGAAGGAATACGGCACCGTCGTCTCCTATGACCTCAACTACCGTCCGTCGCTCTGGAAGGGTATCGGCGGTCAGGAGAAGGCGCAGCAGGTCAACCGCGAAATAGCCAAATATATCGATGTCATGATAGGCAACGAGGAGGATTTCACCGCCTGCCTCGGTCTTGAGGTCGAGGGCAACGACGCGGGACTCAAGAAGCTCAATGTTGACGGCTACTGCAAGATGATCGAAAACGCCGTTAAAATATATCCGAATTTCAAGGTTGTTGCAACAACGCTCAGAACCGTCAAGACCGCAACGGTCAACGACTGGAGCGCTATCTGCTGGGCGGACGGCAAGCTCTATGAGGGCATGAAGCTCGACTCGCTCGAGATATTCGACCGCGTCGGCGGCGGCGATTCGTTTGCATCAGGTCTCATCTACGGTCTGATGACCGAGGGCGATCCTCGGTATGCAGTCAACTGCGGCATAGCGCACGGTGCGTTGGCGATGACCACCCCGGGCGATACGTCAATGGCAAGCAAGCGCGAGGTCGAAGCCGTTATGAACGGCGCAGGCGCAAGAGTTCAGAGATAAGAGAGGAAGATAAAAATGGACAAAGAACAAATACTGACTAAAATACAGGACTGCGGCATCGTTGCGGTCGTAAGAGCGGAGAGTGCCGATCAGGCGAGCAGAATCGCCGACGCGTGCATCGAGGGCGGCGTCGCGGCTATCGAGCTTACTTTCACCGTTCCCCATGCCGATAAGGTTATCGAGGAGCTTGCAAAGCGCTACACGCCCGAGCAGATGATTCTCGGCGCAGGCACGGTCATGGATGCGCCGACCGCGAGAATAGCCATGCTCTCCGGCGCAAACTTCGTTGTCAGCCCCTATTTTGACCCCGAGACCGTGAAGATGTGCAACCGCTACAGAGTTGCCGTCATGCCCGGCATAATGACCGTCAAAGAGGCTGTCGCCGCCATGGAGGCGGGCGCGGATATACTCAAAGTATTCCCCGGCGATGTTTACGGCCCGAAGATAATCAAGGCTATAAGAGGACCGATACCCTACGCGAAGATGATGCCGACCGGCGGAGTCGATGTCGATAATGCCGCCGATTGGATTAAGGCGGGCGCAGTCGCAGTCGGCGCGGGCAGCTCGCTGACCGCAGGCGCAAAGACCGGCGACTATCAGCGCATCACCGACACCGCACGCAAGTTTGTCGAAAACATAAAGGCGGCGCGCGAGGGCAGATAACCCCGAAAAGAAAACAAAAGTAAAGGAACTTCTATGTTTGTAGATATTGCAAAAATCAAAATCAAAGCCGGAAACGGCGGCGACGGCGCGGTGACTTTCCACCGCGAGAAATATGTCGCGTCCGGCGGTCCCGACGGCGGCGACGGCGGCAAGGGCGGAGATATCATATTCGAAGTTGACGATAACCTCGCGACCCTTGCGGACTTCCGCTACAAGAGAAAATACACCGCTCCTGACGGAAAGCGCGGCGACGGCGGACGCAGGCGCGGCAAAAACGGCGAGAATCTTGTCATAAAGATTCCGCGCGGAACGATAATCCGCGAGGCGGAGTCGAACGCCGTTATGGCGGATATGTCCGAAAAGACCTCGTTCGTTGCCGCAAAGGGCGGCCGCGGCGGCTGGGGCAACACCCATTTTAAAACCCCGACCCGCCAGACGCCGCGCTTTGCAAAGAGCGGCACTCCCGGTGAGGAGTGGGAGGTCATTCTCGAGTTGAAGCTTCTCGCCGATGTCGGTTTGCTCGGCTTTCCGAACGTCGGAAAGTCCACGTTCATTTCCGTAGTTAGCGAGGCAAAGCCAATAATCGCGGACTATCATTTCACAACCATAACTCCCGTCCTCGGCGTTGTCACCATGGGCGAGGGCGAGTCGTTTGTCGTCGCGGATATCCCCGGACTCATTGAGGGCGCGAGCGACGGCGTCGGTCTCGGTCACGAGTTTTTGCGCCATGTCGAGCGCTGCCGTATGCTCCTGCACATAATCGACGCGGCGGGCAGCGAGGGCAGAGACCCGATAGAGGATTTTGAGAAGATAAACGCAGAGCTCGAAAAGTTCGACCCCGAGCTTTCAAAGCTTCCGCAGATCGTTGCGGCGAATAAAATAGACATGGCAGACGACGCTCAGATTGAGCACCTGCGCGAGTATTTCACCTCCCGCGGCTATGAGTTCTATACCATGTGCGCGCCGATTCAGGAGGGCACCGCCGAAGTCATAAACGCAGTCGCCAAACGGCTCAAGACTTTGCCGCCGATAAAACGCTATGAGGCGCAGGAGATACCCGTCGAGATGTTCGAGCGGCAGAAAGATACGGGCTTCACCGTGCGCGAGGAGGACGGCGTATTTATCGTCGAGGCTCCGTGGCTGCTCAAGATACTTCAGCGTACCGATATGGACGACTATGAGTCGCTCCAGTATTTCCAGCGCGTGCTGCATTCGAGCGGCATACTTGACAAGCTCGAAAGCATGGGTATCCAGCAGGGCGACACCGTTGAAATTTACGATCTCGAGTTCGACTATATGCCGTAACGGAGGCTTCTCATTTGATAGGAATAAGCGAAGAACTGAAAAATACTGATCCAGATTTGCTCAGTCCGCTGACTCTCGCTTTTATAGGCGATACGGTGTTTGATCTGCTCGTCAGGGGCAATCTTGTCATGCAGGCGAACCGCCCCGTCGGCAAGCTGCATCCGCTCGCGGCAAAGCGAGTCTGTGCCGCCGCTCAGGCAAGGGCTGCGCAGGTCATAGCGCCTGTTTTGACCGAGCACGAAGCCGACATCTATCGGCGCGGCAGAAACGCACATACCGGCAGAGTGCCAAAGAGTGCAAGCTCCGCCGAATATCACAGCGCAACTGGTCTCGAAGCGCTGTTCGGCTGGCTCTATCTCAACGGGCAGGATAAGAGGATTGAAGAACTGTTTGAACATATTTCCAATGCCGAAAAGGCTGACGAGGTGAAGTGATGAACAGGAAAAGCAGAAAGAAAGAGGCACTGACCCCATACGAGCGGCGCAAAAGGCGGCTCGAAAAAAGGTTTTCCACCGCGCCGAAAACAACGGGACAGAAAGTAGCCGGGGCGGTAATAGACAATATCTGCTGGATAGTCGGCTGTTCGCTCTATTCGATAGGCGTTGTGGCGTTTGCATTGCCCAACAGCATCGCGCAGAGCGGCACGACGGGTCTTGCGATAATAGTCAACCATCTTTTCGAATTCATTCCGCTCGGCACGGCGAACTTTCTGCTCAATGTTCCGCTGATGATCTTAGCCTTTATTTTCATCGGCTGGCGCTTCGTTGCAAAGACGATGTGGGTGACGGTGATTCTCTCCGCCACGCTCGATCTTTTCAGTAAATTTTTGCCGACCTATACGGGCGACAAGATTTTGGCGGCAATATTCTGCGGCGTCTGCACGGGCGCGGGGCTTGCAATAGTTTTCATGCGCGGCGCGACTACTGGCGGCACCGATATCGTCGGCCGTCTCGTCCACAAGGCGTTCCCGCACATTCAGATAGGCAAGGTCATTATGGCTGCCGATGCGATAATAGTTATTCTCGGCGCGGTCGTTTTCCGCTCCATCGAGTCCGCTATGTACGCGGTTATAGTTATTTTCGTCAACTCCCGTCTGCTCGATTATATTCTCTACGGCACCGGCAGCGGCAAGCTGCTGCTCGCCGTGACGGAGCACGCGCAGGAGATATCCGATGCGATAACTTCAAAGATGGGCAGGGGAGTCAGCATCCTGCCGGTCAAGGGCGGCTATACTGGCAAGGAGAAGAACATGGTCGTCTGCGCCGTGAAGAAAAACGAGGTGCCCCAGCTGACGAAGATAATCAGGCAGATAGATACCGATACGTTTATAATCATCACCGAGGCGGGCGAAATCCTCGGCGAGGGCTTCATTGCGCCCGGAGTCAACTGAATAACAGAGCGCGGAGGCTTTTTGTGAACCTCCGCGCTTTTTTAAAATTTTTTCCAAAACAGGTGAGAAAATCCGCAGACTTCTGCGACAGTATAAGTGAAAGGCGGGACGCCGCCCTGAAAGGATTGATCCGATGGACAACGGTGAGAGTAGCTACCGCCGTTTTATCGAAGGCGATCAAAGTGCGTTTGATGAACTCATGGACGCCTATCGAGACAGACTGATATTTTTCATCAAAGGTTATGTCCGCTCCGCCGAAGAGGCGCAGGATATAGCTATGGATACCTTTGTCGAAATTCTCGTGCACCCAGGGCGTTTTCGCTTCAAAAGCTCGTTCAAAACCTACATATATTCCGTCGCGCGGCACAAGGCGATAGATTTTCTCCGCAAAAAGCGCACCGTGTATGACGAGGGAGAAGAGATTTGGGACGAGAGCGCGATAGACTCTTTTTACAGGGGCGAGGACGCGAAAACCGTGCGCGAGTGCATGGACAGACTCAACAACGATTACAGAACTGTGCTGTATCTTGTCTATTTTGAGGAAGTGGACGGCGACGGTGCGGCAAAAATTATGGGCAAAAGCAAAAAGCAGCTTGCCAATCTCCTCTACAGAGCGAAGCGGGCGCTTAAAACCGAGCTTGAAAAGGAGGGCTTTTGCTATGAAGACCGATAAGGAATTCAAAAATGAAGTTTATGCGCGCGCTTCAAAGGAACGCGCAAGAATAAAAAAACGCAACCGCGTGATAATGACCGCCGTGCCGTGCTTTGTTATTGCACTGACCGCCGCCACCGCAGCAGTTTATCATTCAACATCGTTCTCTATGAAAGACGCCATGCCCGCCGAGCAGCCGATAAATGCCGAGAATTATGTTCAGACCGAGGGCATCCCCGAGGGATATAAGTCCGCGCCGCTGACGAGTGAGGATCAGGAATGTTATCAGCAGCCCGATATCGCGACAGATATTTCAAGCGGTTCTGTTAAATCCGGTTCGAGTGTTGTGCCGACCGAAAATCACGGGGCGGCCGTGACAACGGTTGACGGCGACAAAAAAGGTGACTTCAACCGCCTCAGCTATGATTTCAGGGCTTTCCCCGACAAGAAAGAAGAAAAAAGCAACGGCACGCCAGATGCAATAGTAATAAGCAACCAAGAAAAGCTCGCGGAATATCTCGCAGTGCAGGAGAAATACGGAACTCTGAGCGAAGAGCTGAAATCTGAGCTTTCGGGCAGGGACGATGAATATTTTAAAAACAACACCGTTGTGATAATAACCGCGGACTGCGAATATGATTTGGCGGACTGCGCTGCAAGTTCAAACGGTACGCTCACCATTTCGCTCAAAAAGTCGGAGAGCGAACGGGAAACCGGATGCCATATGATTTTGACCGTGTATAACAAGCATTTTACAAACGTCGTCCTCAGGGACGCATGAACAAAAAGGGGAGGAAAGAAATGAAACTCAAAAGGTTAGCGGCTCTTCTGCTCTGTGCCGCCGTCATGCTGCCGCTCGCAGCGTGTGCAAAAAAGCCGGATTCCGGAACATCGCGGACATCGCAGACTACAGATGACACCACCGTCACGCCGACAAAGGACGGCGATACTTCTATCACCGCGACTGACAAGGGCAATAAAGGCGCCGCCGCGCAGGATCTCATGCAGGGCATAACCAAGGGCAAGGGCGCATCAAAAAAGCCGGACAGCCGCTTTGCGAATGTCGCCGCATCGTTTGCGCTTGATCTTTTCAAGGATGAATACAAGTCCGGCAAGAACACCCTCGTTTCGCCTCTCTCCGTGCTCACCGCGCTCGCCATGACGCAAAACGGCGCAGAGGGCAAGACCCTCTCCGAGATGCAGAAGGTTCTCGGCGGGCTCGACCGCGATACTTTAAACGCATATATGAACGCATATCTCGCCGCAGTCGCGGGCAAGGACAGCGCACTCAAATGCGCCAATTCCATATGGGTCGATAGCAAGCTCGATGTCAAGAGGGCGTTTCTCCAGAAAAATGCGGATTTCTATTCCGCTCAGGCGTATAAAGCGGACTTTACGAGCACGAGAACCGTAAAAGAGATAAACTCGTGGGTCAGCAAGAACACGAACGGCATGATAAAGAAGCTGGTCGACGAGTTCGACCCCCTCACGGTCATGGTGCTCATGAACGCGCTCTGCCTCGAGGCGGAGTGGGATGACCCCTATACCGACAACTGTGTGCGCGAGGGCACGTTCAAAAATGCCAAGGGCAATCTCGTCAAGGCGGAATATATGTATTCGCAGGAGACGGAATATATCGAGACCGAGAATGCCACGGGCTTTGTCAAATATTATAAGGGCGGCAAGTTTGCCTTTGTCGCGCTTTTGCCGAACGAGGGAACGAGCATCGACAGCTATATCGCCTCGCTGACTGGCAGAGACTTCCTTAAAGCGTTAGGCTCAAGAAAGAGTGAAAAGGTCAACACGCAGATGCCGAAGTTCAAGTGCGAATACAGCAACTCGCTCGTTGACACTCTCAAGAAAATGGGTATGAGCACGGCATTTGACGGGGACAGGGCAAACTTCTCGTCCATGGCTACCTTAAAGAACGAAAATATTTACATAAGCGATGTTATTCACAAGACCTTTATCGAGGTTGCCGAAAAGGGCACACGCGCAGGAGCGGCGACTGCCGTTATCGTAGGAAAGAGCGCAGCAATGCCTGTCGAACAGCCGAAGGAAGTAAGGCTCACAAGACCGTTTGTCTATGCGATAATAGATACCCGGACCAATCTGCCGCTCTTTATCGGCGCGCAGACGGATATTTAAGGAGGTGCGCCCGTGAAAGTCAAGAAAATGCTGGCTGTTTTCATGAGCGTTCTGTCGCTTGCCGCCTGTATTTTACCGTTTTCCGGCTGCGGAAAGACCGTGGGAAAAGTTCATAACAAGGGCGTGAAAAGCGGCGCTGTACGCGACCTGACAGAGGGGATTTCAAAGAACGAATCCGCCTCAAAAGCCCCCGACGACGAATTTAAAGCCGCCGCCTCATCGTTTGCGGCAGAGCTTTTCAAAGATAACTATTCAAAGGGCAAGACGACGCTTGTGTCGCCGCTGTCCGTGCTTACCGCGCTCGCGCTGGTGCAAAACGGCGCTCAGGGCGATACGCTCGCCCAGCTTGAGCAGGCTCTCGGCGGATTAGACCGCGATGCGCTCAATAAATATATGCGCGCTTACTGCGACTTTCTGAGCGCCGGCGACGAGCTGAAAATCGCAAACTCCGTTTGGACGGACAGCAGCGTTGAAGCAAAACAGGCTTTTCTGCAAAAGGCGGTGGACAGCTACTCCGCGCAGATTTTCTCCGCCCCGCTGTCGAGCAAAAAGACCGTTAGCAGCATCAACTCATGGGTTAAGAAAAACACTGACGGCATGATACCGAAGATAATCGAAAATGCCGATAGAGACGCCGTTATGATGCTCATAAACGCCGTTGCGTTTGAAGCAAAGTGGGAGACTCCGTACACAAACGACGATATCGAAAAGCTTGAGTTCAATTCATATTCCGGCAAATCGAAGAAAACCGAATTTATGTGTTCGACCGAAAGTGTATATCTTTCGGACAGCGACGCGGTCGGATTCATGAAGCCCTATAAGAACGGCCGCTTCGCTTTCGCGGCACTCCTGCCGAACGAAGATGTGAACATCGATGACTATATAGCCTCTCTCAGTGGCGAAAAGCTGATGAAAATATTCTCGTCCGCCAAGAAAAACGAAGAAGTCGATGTGAAAATGCCAAAGTTCAAGGCGGAGTACAGCACGCAGCTTATCGACACGCTCAAAAAGATGGGCGTGAAAGATGCGTTTGACCGCAAATCTGCCGACTTTTCTTCGCTCATAGACAAAAACGACGGCGCTTATATCGGCACCGTGATGCACAAGACTTTTATCGAAGTCGATCAGGAGGGCACGCGTGCCGCCGCGGCGACGCTTGTCGGCATCAGCAAAATGAGCATGCCGGCGATAAATCCCGTTTGCCTCAACCGTCCGTTTGTCTATATGATAGTGGACACCGAAACGAACCTGCCGCTGTTTATCGGCGTGCAGACCGAAATATAATACGATACCTCCACCTCTATTTTCCCCCAAATAGATGACCCCGCCGGTTGACTTTACCCGGCGGGGTCGCTTACTTTTATGATTATATTTTACTGCCGATAATTTTTCAGCTCGTCCGCTTCTTCTATCTCTATCTCCGGGTCCTCTCCGAGAACCGGCGGCGCGGAGTCCGCGGCGGTCAGCTGCTTTATCCATTTTCGGCTCTTGAATCTTATCAGGCAGAGTAAGGATTTTGGCGTGTCCTCCGCGATATACATCGCAATTATCAGCACATAGAACGGAACGTCTGTCAAAAATCCGAGCGTGGTCACTATCGGTATACTAAATAAAAACAGCGCGCCTATGTCGAGGAACATTCCGATTTTCGTGTCTCCGCCGGCTCTGAATATGCCGACCACGCAGACATACGAGATGTTTCTGACTCCTATCCACAGCGAGTAGATGAGCAGGAGCGTCGACGTCATCTGCCGGGCGCCCTCCGTCTCAATGGGCAGTATCCGCAGCAGCGGATTGCGCAGGAATATCATGGCGACTCCTGTCAGCACTCCGAGCAGGGGAACGAGCTTTATGAACCGCTTGCCCATGGAGTAGGCCTCATCCGCCTTGCCGGCGCCGACCGCCTTGCCTGTCATTATCGAGCAGGCATGGCAAATGCCGACGAAGAAGACGAAGGCTATCTGTTCTATCGAGCTGAATATCGTATATGCGGCGTAGTTTTCGCTGCCCTGACGCGCATAAACCATGGCATAGACATTGGTGCCCACCCCCCAGAGCAGCTCGTTGAGCATTATCGGGGCACAGACACGCAGGAACTTCTTGAAAAATTCGATATCCTTCTTGAAAAATTCGCCGATCGGTGCATGGATGATATTCTTTTTCGCGTTGCCTATCACAAAGAGCAGCACCGCCTGAACGACCATGGCTATGGCCGTCGCTATCGCCGCACCGCGAAGCTTCAGCGCGGGGAAGCCCAGCTTGCCGTATATGAGAATGTAGTTGAGCACGGTGTTTGTCGCAACGGACGCTATCGAGCAGGCGAGCGGCGTGTGAACGTCCTCGGTCGAGCGCATGACGGTGCTCGTGACAAGCGAGATGGCGACAAAAATTCCGTAGGGCGCAACGGCCTGCAAATACTGCACTCCGGCGGCTATGACCTCCTCCTCGGAGGTGAAAACGCGCATCATCTGCTCCGGGATTGCAAGCACCGATACAGTGTATAATGCACCCACGGCAAGCGAGAGTATGAGCCCTATGCCGTAGCTGCGGCGGATGCTCCGTCTGTCGTTTATGCCCCAGAACTGCGCCGTCATTGTCGCTGTGCCGGAGCTTATTCCGAACAGGGCGAGGTTCAAAAGGAAGCCCCAGCGTCCCGCGACACCTATCGCCGCCGTGCTGACGTTGCCGAGTCCCACGGTCATTGCGGTATCGACGAGCTGAGCGCATGAGGTCAGCAGCTGCTGGAGGGCGATGGGTATCGCCAAAGAAAACATTTTTTTGTAGAAACCCGAGCGGGTCGAATTTGACATTTGACTGTTATTATCTCCTATTTCTTATTCTTCGATCGCGGCCTTTGCGCTGTTTATTCCGTGAAACACGGTCATATCGAACTTCGGCTCGCGGTCGTAAGTGTAAAGTCCGTTTTGTTCCTGCTCTATGTCGTAGAGCTGCGTGTAGCAGAAGCCGAACATCAGCTCGTTGCCGAGCAGGGCTTCGGTGAGCCCTCTGTATCTCTCGATAAACTCATTCTCTGTCCTTGGCGCGTTGCCGTAGCCCCAGGCATTTTCGTCCTGCTCGCCGACGACCCATTTTATGCCGCCGTATTCGCTGACGAAGGTGGGCTCGCCCGCGTATTTCTGGCGGCTGTCGTGCCTGTCAAACAGAGTGCCGTCCGAGACGAGCTTATCGTAATTTTCTTTGAATATCTTCGGGTCCTGCTCATAGTCGTGAACGTCGAAGATATCGCTCATAACATGGAAATTTCCGCTTGTGTCGATGCACGGGCGGGTGCTGTCGAGCTGTTTTGTGATTTTATAGACTGCCTCAAGCAGTTCGTCTCTCTGCTCGCGGCCTGCGTAGTCCCAGGTTTCGTTGAACGGGCACCAGCCGATTATCGACGGGTGGTTGAAGTCGCGCTCGACCTCCTCGCACCACTCGGGCAGAATGCCGTAAATCGCGTCGGGCGCAGAATAGTCAAGTCCCCAGTTCGGATATTCGCCCCAGACCAAATAGCCCATGCGGTCGCAGTGATAGAGGAATCTCTGCTCGAAAACCTTCTGATGCAGTCTCGCTCCGTTGAAGCCGGCGGCGAGAGATATTTCTATATCTTTTATCATGTCGCTGTCATCGGGAGCGGTGTATATTCCGTCGCGGTAGAAACCCTGGTCGAGCACAAGGCGCTGGAAAACGGACTTGCCGTTGATGAGATATTTAAATCCGTCAAGGCGGACATCGCGCAGACCGAAATAGCTCTTGACAGTGTCGCCGCCGAAGGTGATGACAAGATCATAGAGCCTGCCGCAGCCGACCTCCCACAGGTGTTTTTCAATGAGCTTCATGTCGCCGCTGACGCAGCCCGCCGCATTTTTGCAGTCGTATCTGCCGACCAGTTTGCCCTCGTAGAGAACATCTATTCCGAGCTCGCCGCTGCCGCAGAGCTCGCATGAAAAAGCGACGGAAGAGCTCTCGGGATTCGGGAAGAGCTTGATGCTCTTTATGTAGCTCTTCGGCACGAATTCTACCCAGACAGTCTGCCAGATACCCGTCGTGCGGGTGTAGTCGCAGTCGTGCGAATGAAGGCGCTCGCTCTGCTTGCCGCGCGGAATGAGCGGATTTCTCACATCGTCGCGCGCTTCGACCGCTATTGAGTTTTTGCCGGCTTTGAGGAACTTCGTGATGTCCCCGGCAAACGAGACATAGCCGCCCTTGTGGTGCATTGCTTCTTCGCCGTTTATGTAGACTGTTGCGTCATAGTCGACCGCGCCGAAGTGCAGTATGACTATGCCCTCAAGCTCGCTTTCGCTAATTTCGATGTCGCGTCTGTACCACACGCAGTTCATGAAATCGGTGTTCTCAACGCCGGAAAGACGGCTCTCGGGGCAGAACGGGACTATGATCTTTGAGCTCAGATGCTCCGCATTCTGGAGCCCGCGCTCTCTGCCGCTGACGCTGTTGTCAATTTCGAACTCCCATTCTCCGTTGAGGTTGAGCCAGCTTTCTCTTTCAAACTGCGGATTCGGATGCTCCGCTCTCGGAATAGAATTTGCCATTTATTTATGTCCTTTCAAAATAAATTACTTGTTGAAATATGTCGCTTCCGCCATCGCGCACAGGGCGTGATAGACGGGGAGAGTCAGCTCCTGGACTTTGAACGTCTCGGTCTCCGGCAGGCGCAGGCAGACCGTGCACATCTCGCTCATGAGGCTCATTTTTTCTCCGGTTATGCCGATGCTCTCGATCCCCATGGCGTTGGCGACTTTCACTGCGTTGACAACATTCGCGGAGTTGCCGGAGGTGCTCAGCGCAATGAGTGCGTCTGGGCTCGACGATGCGTATGCCCAGACCTGCTGAGCGAATATCATATCGGCGGCTATGTCGTTTGCAAATGCGGTATTCAGCCCCTCATGCGCACTCAGCGCAACTGCGGGCAGCGCGCCCTGAAGATGGTTCGCAAGATATTCGCCGTCCTTTATTTCCAAAAAAGCCTGTCTCTGTTCGTCGGTCAGCTCTCTCTTGAGCAGAAAGCCTTTCATCAGCTCGCCGACTATGTGCTGCGCGTCCGCCGCGCTTCCGCCGTTGCCGCAGATGAGCAGCTTGCCGCCGCGGTCGAAGCAGGCGCAGATAACATCATAGGCGCTCTTGATGTCTTCTCTTATCCCCTCAAGAGCGGGGTAGCGGACAAAGAGCTCTTCAAAAATTTTCTTTTCTCTGTTCATGCTTTTCCTCCGTTTGCCGTGGCATCGAGCGCGATTCCGAGCGACGCGAGGTCGCCTATCTTCTCGCCGAGTCCCGCGGGGATTATCCTGCATCCGGCAGTCTGGCTCAGAGCCTCGCGGTGCAGTGCCTTTTCCATGCTGTCTTTCAGAAGATGCCCGGAGCGGGCGAAGATGCTTCCGATTATTATAGCCTGCGGGTCGAGTATATCGGCGAGTATCGCGAGCCCTTCGCCGAGCTTTTCTCCGCATATTCTGTATACTTCTTTCGCCGTCTCGTCGCCGTTCTCTGCGGCTTCGGCGGCGGATTTTGCCGTTATATTTTCAATATCCTCGGCGGTTTTGCACATCAGAGTGCTCCCGCCGTTTTCGAGCGTCTTTCTCGCCATCTCCTGCGCGAGGCGGCCTATTCCGCCGCCGCTGCAAAAGCCCTCGAACGAGCCGCGCTTGCCGTAGCCTATGGGGCCGTCCGCGGCGATTCTCATGTGCCCGACTTCGCCCGCCATGTCGTTTGTGCCGCTGTACAATTTGCCGTCGAGTATCAGTCCCGCGCCCATGCCAGTGCCGAACGTTAAAAATATCATGTTGCGAAGTCCCTTTCCTGCGCCGAACTTCCATTCGGCGAGCGCGCAGGCGTTCGCGTCGTTTTGTAAATACGCGTCGAACCCGAACCGCTCTTCAACCATGTCAACTATCGGCACACACTCCCAGTCGGGGAGATTCGGCGGCGCAAGAATAACTCCGCGCCTGCTGTCGAGCGGACCGCCGCAGCTTATCCCCGCGCAGAGAATATCTTCGGGGGAGAGGGCGTTCTTTTTTATTATCTCTTCAACATTGTCGAGTAGCTCCGCCGTCACGGCGCGCCAGCCGCGCCCGACCCGTGTCTCAAAGCGGAGCTTGTCTATAATAATATCGTCGGCGTCTCCCTGCGCTCTGCCGAGCAGAACGGCGCACTTTGTTCCGCCGATGTCTATACCTATTATATATTTTTTCATATTATATCAAATCACTTCCGATTTTACTGCACACATATTATACACATAAATCTTTTTTCGGTCAATCGGATAAAGATGCAAATACAAGAAAAACTACTGTATATAGCATTTACGGAGGTAGAAAAATGGTTCTGACGATACTGAGGATTTTTATATTATATGTTCTGGCGACTGCGGCGGTCAGAATAATGGGGAAAAGGCAAATAGGCGAGCTTCAGCCGTCTGAACTTGTTATAACTATTCTGCTCTCCGAAATCGCGGCTATACCTATGCAGGATACGGATATCCCGCTGCTCAATTCCGTCGTCGCGGTGCTTCTGCTCGTGGCGTTCGAGATAATCAGCTCGGTCATTTCCATGAAGAGCCGCGGCGCACGCAGGCTGCTCGAGGGCAACGCTGTGACAGTCATACGCGACGGCAAGATCGATCAAAAAGAGATAAAACGCCTGCGCTATACCGTTGACGATCTTCTGACGGCGCTGCGGCAAAAGGATGTTTTTGATATCTCGACAGTCGGCTATGCCGTGCTTGAGACGAACGGCAAGCTCTCGGTCATGCTCAAGCCCGATGAAAATGCGCTGACCGCAAAGACTTTGCAGCTCTCGCTGCCAGATCCCGGCATGCCGTGCCTTGTCGTCAGCGACGGAAAAGTGATACGCGAGCACTACGACGACTGCAGCATGAACGACAGAGAACTCAAACGCCTGCTCAGGGCAAAGGGGCTGGCGGTCGAAGATGTGCTGATAATGACCGTTGACCGCGACAAAAACGCTGTTATAGTCGAAAAGGAGAAAAAAGTATGAAACGCTTTGCGACGGCACTTGTTCTGCTCGCCCTGACTCTGACTATGAGCATCGGTGCGCAGTTCATATTTTCAAAAAAGACCGGTGAGCTGATAACGGATCTCAAATCCCTGCTCGCCGCCGTCGATGCCGGGGAGGGAGAGGAGCAGGCGCTTGATAAAGCCGAGAGCGAATGGAGAGATTCAAAAAAGATTCTGCACATTCTGCTCGTCCACCGCTCGATGGATGAGATCGAGATAAACATAAATAGTCTCAGGGAATATCTCGACTCAGGCGATGACGAGGCTCTGCGTCAGGCGTGCACCGAGGCGCTAAAACAGCTTGAAAACCTGCGCGACGCAGGAAAAATAACAATAGAAAATGTGCTGAAAATCGAGTGAAATGGTGTTGACAAAACGCTCCCGATATTGTAAAGTTATTTTGTAAATATCGGTAAAAAGGAGAGTCACCATGAAGAAAAAGGTCAACCCCAAAAGTGTGATACTGACGATAATTCTTGTGATAACCTATGTGCTCTGCGTTGTTTTCAATTTTGCGCATATGACGGACAGCTTCGGCAGCAGAAAGCCGGGTTTTGCAACGGCGGGTTTGTTCCTTCTCGCGGCGTTTGTCTATGTCCTATATAAGCGTATGAACAAACGGCCGCTTGTTGTCGGAATTGTGTTTTGGTCGATTTCGCTCGTGTGTTCGATATTTGCTCTGCTGATGTATTTTGCTTACAGCGACTGGATGAGCGTATCCTATCTTTTCATGATGGCGTTTCTCCCGCCGAGCTTCGGCATCGCAGCGCCGTTCAAAACGAATAACACGCTCTATTTTGCTATCCTTTTTGCAATCCCCGCGGCTGAGCTGATATTTCATATTATCCTGCTCGCCCTGCGCTCGAAAAAGGCCGAAAAATAAACAGAATATAACATCGTATTTTCAGGCTGTTCCGTTTCGGAACAGCCTTTTTTATCTCCGGAAGCCTTGATATATAAGCACTTTCGGCTTTTTGCATTTTTAGCGTTTATTTAAACTTTATAAATGCAATACAAATTTAACTTTTTTTAACCAAACTTAACCGCGCCTTATATTGACTTTGCTTATGCACTGTTATAAATTAAATTCATCTAGGCTTATACCCTTTTGTAGCGGAAAATATATTCCGCGCGGGGCGGAGCCAAAATGACGGAACATCACGGAGGAGAAATGGAAAAGAAAAATGCAACGCCGAGCGTCAGACAGCTGTTATGCGCTTCGGCGGAGAAGTATGGAGAAGAGATATTCATAAAATTCGTGCGAAACGGCGCGGTCGAAGAGCGCAGCTATGTCCGCGTCAAAACGGACAGCGAAGCGGTCTGCCGCTGGATCAGAAACATATCGAAAGAGGGCATGCATGTCGCCGTTGTCAGCAAGACGAACTACGAGTACATAACCTGTATCACCGGAATACTCATGAGCGGCAGCGTCGTTGTACCGTTTGCGCCCGATATATCCGCTAAAGAAGCGTCGGAGCTTTTCGACCGCGCGGATATCGACATGGTGCTCTATGACAGCACATTTTCCGAGAATGTCGGCGAGGTCATGGCAAACTGCCCGAAGATAAAGCATGCGGTCGACCTCTCGGACGAGAACTTCTTCGCCGGTATCTATGAAAAATATTCGGCGGCGAGCGAATACGCGCCTCTCTCCGACTACGAAGTCGATCCCGACAAGTGCGCGGTCATAATATTCACCTCCGGCACGACCGGGGTCAAAAAAGGCGTTATGCTCTCGACCAACGCCCTCGTTGGCAACATCATGTACAAAGAATATATTAATATTTTCAGCGAGCGTACCTCAACCCTCTCGGTGCTCCCGATGCACCATATCTACTGCTTCTCGGGTGACTATCTGAAAAACCTGTGCGACGGCGTTCAGGTCTGCCTCAACGGCAATCTCAGCGATATCGTCCCGAATCTTCAGCGCTTTGAGCCCAACGCCATGCGCGTCGTTCCGATGATAGCTCAGCATCTGCTCCAGCGCATAAAGATAACCGCGGCGAAAAATCCGGATATCACTCCCGCCGAGGCGGCAAAAATCGTGCTCGGCAAGAACCTCAACTGGATAGTTTCGGGCGGTGCATATCTCGATCCGCTGCTCGTCGAGGAATATGACAAGCTCGGCATAATGCTCCGCCAGGGCTACGGCATGACCGAGGTCGGCTGCCGCATTTCCGTGCCCGACAGAGGCGTTTCAACTGAGTCTGTCGGCAGAGTTATAAATATCTGCGATGTCCGCACCGAAAACGGCGAGATTCAGATAAAGACTCCGACGATTATGCTCGGCTATTATAAAATGCCCGAGGAGACGGCGCAGATGTTCACCGAGGACGGCTGGTTCAGGACGGGCGATATTGGCTATGTCACAGAGGACAGGCAGCTGTTCATCACCGGCAGAGTCAAGAATCTGATAATCCTTTCGAGCGGCGAAAACGTCTCTCCCGAGGCGATAGAGAAGAAGTTCAAAAAATTGAATATAGTTGACGAGGTCGTGGTTTACGGCGAAAACGACCGTATCGTCGCTGAGATATATCCCGATTTCGAGCACGCGAAGCAGGAGGGAATAGAGGATATTCCCACCGAGATAGAGCGCCGCATGGATGAGATAAACGCGGGCGCAAAGACCTCGCATTTTGTCTCGGAGCTGAGATTCCGCGATGAGCCTTTTGAAAAGACCTCGAGCGGAAAAATAAAGAGAAAAGAAACCGTTGTCGGTTAAGGAGGAAAATAATATGAAACCCAAGGCAGGAACAGAGGTATTTGAGCTGATTCCCTCGCAGAAGATGATAAACTTCATGCTCAAATACAGCTTCTTTCATAAGCAGGTTATCCAGATACCCATGTCGATAGTCACGAGCACCCCGATAGATTTCGACGTGCTCAAAAAGGCGCTTAACATAGAGATAGAGCGCAACGACTGCATGAGACTTCGCTTTTATAAAGAACACGGGGAGTTCTATCAGTATTTCCTTGACAAATATGTTGTTGACGATGTGCCGGTCGTGACCTTTTCGACCGAGGAGGAGCAGGAGGCATTTCTCACCGCCGACGCACGCAAGCCCATCCGCCATTTAAAGGGCGAGGACTTCCGCATCATCTTCTTCAACTCCTTCGACGGCAGATACGGAATATATATCAACATCACCCATCTGTGCATGGATGCCGCGGCGGTCTTTGTGTTCTTCTCCGATTTGCTCGGAGTATATGACCACCTGAAAAACGGCAAGCCCATGCCGCGTCCGCTCGGCGAATACAAAAAGACGATAAGAAAAGAGCTCGCCATAGTCGCGGACGAAAAGAAGATGAAAGAGGAAGAGGAGTTCTATACTCAGTTTTTCCTCAAGGACGGCGATCCGCTTTATGCAGGAGTTCACGGTCCCGAGTTGCTCGAAAAAGAGCGCAAAAGAAAGCACGACCCGTCACTCCGAGCCCCGTCCTGCTTCGACCCGATACACGACAAGGCAGAGCTTGCAAAATACGATGTCTCGAAAGAGGACAGCGACAAGATACTCGCGTTCATTCAGTCGAGCGGCGTCAGCCCCGAGTGCCTTGTCCAGCTTGCAATGCGCCTGCATATCTCGAAGATAAACTACAGAACGAACGATTCTTATTTCGTCACCCTCTGCACCCGCCGCAGAACCCTCAGCGAGAAGCGCTCGGGCGGCACGCTCGCCGAGCCGCTCCCGTGGAGAATAGTCCTGCCCGAGACTCTGACATTCAGCGAGGCGCTCGATAAGATGGCGGAGCTTCAGATGACCCTGTTCAGGCATATGGACTACCCGTATCTCGAGTGCCGCGAGCTTGTGAGAAAACTGTTTGATTACAGCCCGATAGCCGCGTCGTCCTCAATGATGTTCTCGTGGTTCCCGCTCGGCAAAGACACGATGAACGGCTGGGACTATGAGTTCACGGGCTACAGCCTCGGCAGATACATCATGCCGCTCTACAGCTTCGCAATGTACGACGCGCACAGCGGCTGCTTCAAATTTTCGTATATGCACCGCACGAATATGATAACCTCTGAGCATATAAAAGCCCTGCATGAAAAGACCGTTCGAGCCCTGCTTCTCGGCGCGGAAAACCCCGACAGGACGCTCGGCGAGATACTCGATATACTTTAATCTTAAAAAGGAGAGACAGTTATGCTTGAAAAGATTGCCGAAATAATCTGCGAATATGTCTATATCGACCCTGCCGAAATTACCGAGCAGGCGAACCTCAGAACCGATATCGGTCTGAGCTCGCTCGACCTTATGAGCGTCGCGTCGGATATGGAAAACACATTCGGGGTGAAGATTCCCGAGAGGGCGATACTCACCGCCAAGACAGTCAAGGATCTTATCGCCTGCGTGGGCTGATAAACAATGCGAATATAAAAAGAAAGCTGCAATCCATGGATAAAACCGTGAATTGCAGCTTTGCTGTTTGTTGTTTAACTCAGATCTTCATCGCAACATCATATGCGCGCCACACGACGGAGCGGAGGTTGCCTATTGCAAGGCAGTCGCCGACGAGGTGAACGTTGCCGGACTTCTCGGCAAGCGGAGCGGGGATATAGCCCGCGCAGCTGATGGCGGAGTCACAGTCGATGTTGATGTCCTTGCCGTCCTTGCCGGTGCAGACGATGGAGCCGTCCTTGACTTCCTTGAGTGTCGTCTCAAGATAGACGGGAGTCTTGTGCAGGGCGAACCACTCTCTGAGATAAGAGGAGTTTGCAAGGCAGACGCCGGTCTGGCTGATAAGGTCGTCCTTCATCTCGACAATGATCGGATTCTTGCCCTGGAGAGCGAGCTCGTAGGCTATTTCGCATCCGGTCAGTCCGCCGCCGATGACAGCGACTGTATTGCCGACTTCTGCGCCGTTGAGGTAGTCGCAGCCCTCAATCATCTTCTCGTAGCCGGGGACTCTTCTGAGGAGTCTCGGGGTCGAGCCGGTCGCGATGATGACGGGATCGCTGCCGAACGCCGCGATATCCTTTATCTCGTCGTTGAGTCTGACTTCGATGCCGAGCTTCGTCATCTGGCGTCTGTACCAGTCGAGCAGGTCGCGGAGCTTGCCCTTGTAGGACTCTGCGCTCGCGGGGATGAATGTTCCGCCGAGCACGTCGCTCTTCTCGTGGATTATCGGATTGTGTCCGCGGAGCTTGAGCACGCGGGCAGCCTCCATGCCGCCGATACCGCCGCCGACGATGTGGACGGTCTTGGGCGAGTTGGTCTTCTTTATGTAGTGCTTGTTCCACTGCATTGTCTCGGCGTTGATAGCGCAGCGGGAAAGATGCAGGCTGTCGGAAAGCTCCTGATCGTTGGGCACGCCCTTGTAGTGGCACATGTTGAAGCAGCCGTTGTGGCAGAGAATGCAGGGACGGATGTCATCCTCCTCGTCATTCATCATCTTCGTGACCCACTCCTGATCGGCGAGGAACTGACGCGCGAATCCTGCGCCGTCAAGCTTGCCTTCCTTTATCGCGTCCGCGGCAACTCTCGGATCGAGGCGGCCGGCGCAGATAACGGGAATGTCGCAGAACTGCTTGATGTATTCAACATCCTCGAGGTTGCAGTTCTCGGGCATGTAGATGGGCGGGTGAGCCCAGTACCATGCGTCGTATGTGCCGTTGTCGCAGTTGAGGCAGTCATAACCGGCATCCTGAAGATACTTGACAGCCTTCTCGGACTCTGCCATGTCGCGTCCTACTTCGGTATAGGCCTCGCCCGGGAGCGCGCCCTGACGGAAGCCCTTGGTCTTGGAAATTATGCTGTAGCGCAGGGAGACGGGGAAATCGTCGCCGCACGCCTTCTTGATAGCCTGAACGACCTCGACCGCGAAGCGGTAGCGGTTCTCGAACGAGCCGCCGTATTCGTCGGTGCGCTTGTTGACATATTTAAGGGTGAACTGGTCGAGCAGATAGCCCTCGTGGACTGCGTGAACCTCAACGCCGTCAACGCCGGCGTCCTTGAGCATCTTTGCGCTCTCTGCGAACGCATTGACAAACTCCTTGATTTCAGCCTTGGTCATCTCTCTCGAGGGAACTTTATCAGACCAGCGGTTGGGCGAGGGGCTCGCGGAAGCCGTGATCTTGTCGAGATCCATGAAGGGCTTGCTGAGGACTCTCAGCGCGGGGTTGGTGTAGAGCTTCTCCATCATTTCGCTGATGGTGAAGGAGCGGCCGAAGCCTGCGGTCAGCTGAACGAAGAGCTTCGCGCCGGTCTTGTGGAGCTCGGGAGTCCACTTTTTGAGGTCGGTATACATCTTCTTGTTCTTGTGGAGCCACTGGCCGAACATGGGATTGTAGACCGGCTGACATCCGGGGAGAACAAGACCCGCGTTGTTCTTCGCGACTTCCATGATAAAGCGTGCGCCGTCTTTATCGAAGTGGTTCTTCTCCATCCATCCGAAGAGGTCGGTGCCGCCCATGCTCGTGAGCACGATGCGGTTCTTGATCTCGCAGTTGCCGATCTTCCACGGAGTGAATAAGGGCTGTAATCTTTGATCCATATAATTGCCTCCAACAAAGAATTGAATATTTCATCGACAATATATTATCACATTCCGGCTTATTACGCAACAAAAAAACGCGCTTTATCAATACTTTTTTATCAATACTGCCCGTCCTTTTTGACCATCAGGCAATAGCTGACTCCCTCGGGGGCGAGTATCGGTTCTGCATTTTTCATTTCGTTGTGCGCCTTGAAGAAATCGCGGTCAATATCGCCGCTGTCCGCAAGCTCATAGATGAGCGCGCCCGCTTCTCCCGCGATGCGCTCGATATCCGTGTGTGAGTATCGCGCTTTCATCTCTTCGCCCGCGCCGCCGGCAAGCAGCCTGTTCTTCTGCTCCCGGGTGCAGTCCCGGTCATTCGGGAAGTCGAACACGAGCGCGCTTTCGCTCGCCGAATTTTCAAACAGAGTTTTAATACAGCGTGCGAACTCGTCTTGGGTCAGATAAAAGCTTATGCCGAGCAGGCTGAAAAATGTCCTCTCCTTAGGGTCATATCCCGCATTTAGCAGAGCGGGGATAAAATCCTTGCCGAGGTCGCAGCCGACATAGCTGATATTTTCGCGGTCGATTCCAGCTTCGTCAATGCGTCTTACCTTGTCTTCAATCATCTCGGGGCGGTCGAGCTCAAATACTTTGATATCTCTGTCAATTTTATAGCCCGATGTGTCGTAGCCCGCGGCGATGACATATTGCCGCGCGCCGAGTCTTATCTCGTTTTCCATATGCCGCTTGCAAAATGCGGAGCGCGCGATTACACTCGGCGCGATAAATCCGTTCATAACGCGCCCGAGCGGGTCGCCGCCACTGTAATTCGGGTCAAAAAATGCGATGCCGTTTTTCATGTTTTCCGCTATCGCGTTCTTTTCGTCTTCAATCAGAATCTCTCCTGCGAGCGGGTCGTCAAAGATCTTTGCTTCGTCAGTTTTCGTGTGGTAATACCGAGCAAAACAGCTCACCAGTGCAGTCATGTTGTTCATTTCAAAAACACCTCCGTATACTTAATACCACACGGGGCAGGGGATTACAAGACTTGACAAATCGGCGTTTTTGTGGTAATATAAATACGAAAAGACAAGAAAAAATTTTTTGAGCTGCCTGCTTCGGCGGCTCTTTTTTATTTTATTAAAACAAAAAGCAGAGAGCCATTTTACCGACTCTCTGCGCTTTTTATAAACTTATTTCTGCTCTGCGTCCGCTGCGGCGTCGGCGGAGAAAATCTCCTTTGCGCTCGCCGCGAGTCCCGCGAGGGACTGAAGCTCGCTCGGAATGATGAGCTTCGTCGCCTTGCCGTCAGCAGCCTTTGCGAACGCTTCAAGGCTCTTTATCGTCAGATAACCGTCCTTCGGGGCGGCTTCGTTTATCAGGGCGATAGCCTTCGCCTGAGCCTCCTGAACGGCGACGATAGCCTGCGCCTCACCCTCTGCCTCGCGAATCTTCGCTTCCTTGACAGCCTCTGCGTGAAGAATGGCGGCCTGCTTGTCACCCTCTGCGGCGAGGATCTGGCTCTCTTTCTGACCCTCTGCAACGAGAATCTTGCTCGCCTTTTCGCCCTCTGCGCGCAGGATTGCCTCACGGCGCTGACGCTCTGCCTTCATCTGCTTCTCCATCGCGTCCTGAATCTCGGGCGGGGGAAGAATGTTCTTGAGCTCAACGCGGTTTACTTTGATGCCCCATGCGTCGGTGGCTTCGTCGAGGATAACTCTGATTTTTGCGTTGATGACATCGCGCGAGGTCAGCGTATGGTCAAGCTCCATTTCGCCGATGATGTTTCTCAGCGTTGTTGCCGAGAGATTTTCAATAGCGGATATCGGGCGCTCCACGCCGTATGCATAGAGCTTCGGGTCGGTTATCTGGAAGAAAACGACCGTGTCTATCTGCATCGTGACGTTATCTTTTGTGATAACGGGCTGGGGCGGGAAATCCACAACCTGCTCCTTGAGGGATACGGTCTTCGATACTTTCTCAACGAAAGGTATCTTGAAGTGGATGCCGGTCTGCCATGTGGTCGAATATGCGCCGAGGCGCTCGATGACATAGGCCTTGGACTGCGGCACTATCTTGATGTTGAGCACGACAATGACGAGCACGAGCACGATTATGCCGATGATTACTCCGATTGCTACAGGTCCCATAATAATCCTCCTTTAGTGTTTTGAAACCATAAGTTTAACGCCGTCGATTCTGTCAACGGTGATATTTGAACCTTTTTCAATGCGGCTGCCGTCGGACGATCTCGCCGTCCAGGTCGAGCCCTCGACCTTCACTATACCGGTGCCCTCGGTGTTGTCAACAGTCTCTTCGACTATTCCCTCGAGACCTATGTATCTGTCAGCGTTGGTCGGCTGAACGCGCTTTTTTGAAAATTTCTTGACGAGCGGGCGGGTCACCGCAAGCGCGACGAGCGACACTGCCGCGAAAATCACCCACTGAAGCCAGACGGGCGCCGAGCAAAGCTCCGATATCAGAGCCGCCGCCGCACCAACGGCGAACCAGATCGTGACAAGCTGAACGGTCGCGGCTTCAACAACGATGAACGCTATGAGCAGCGCTATCCATAATATAAGCATTGTGTATTCCGGCAAAACAGGCTCCTCCTTTGATATATTGACCGAAGCGAAAATGCTTCGATTCGATATAATTATATCAAAAGAGCGAGCCCATTGCAATATTCGCGGATATTATTTTTAGAGGAACGATTTTTGTCAGTTTTTGCTTTTGGTTATCGGCTTTCGCAGCAGAAGCGAGGTCAGCGCCCTGCCGTTAAACGGAATGAGGGGATAGAGATAGCAGCGCCCGCTGACGGTCTTATTGAACGAGATCAACAGAGCGGTTATCACAAGCCCCGCAATGAAGCCCCAGAGGTTGAATATAGCAGTCAGTATCAGTATCATCATGCGGCAGAGTTTGAACGCATACCCGAGCTCATAGCTCGGCTGGGCGAAGTTCGTTATCGCGACGAACGCCATATAGAGCACGACCTCCGCCGTGAACCATTTTGCGGCTATGGCAAATTCTCCGAGTACGAGCGCGCCGATGACGCTGAACGAGTTGCTCAGCGCGTTCGGAGTGTTGAGCGACGCCAGTTTCAGCGCGTCTATAACTATCTCGATTATCAGCAGCTGCATTATGACGGGCACGCTCGTCGGGTGCTCTATCTTTATGAAGTCGAGCCACGGCGGGATATATTCTGGATTTTGAATCAGCAGAAACCACACGGGCGTTAAAAGCAGAGCGAGCAGGAAAACTATCATTCTGACTATTCGAAGATAGCTTCCGATAAGGCTCGGAAAATAGAAATCGTTCGTGTCCTGTAAAAAGTCGAACACGCCCGTCGGGATTATCATAACGGAGGGCGAGGTATCCGTGATTATCAGCAGACTGCCCTCGTATATGCTCGCCGCCGCGCTGTCCGGGCGCTCGGTGTAACGCACCTTCGGAAAGGGGTTGAATCTCTGCTTCGGTATAAGACATTCCGCAAGGCTCTCGTGCCCCATGGTCAAAGCGTTTATGTCTATGGAATTCAGCTTTTTCTTTATCCTTTCGACTTCCTTGGGGTCGGCCGTGCCCTCAAGATAACAGAGCACAATATCTGTTTTCGACCTCGTTCCCACTTGCGTCAAATACATCGTGAGCTTCGTGTCCCTGACTCTGCGGCGTATGAGCGCGGTGTTGAATATCAGCGTCTCGACAAAGCCGTCGTGCGAGCCTCGAAGCACTTTGTCGTTTTCAGGCTCGTCCACGCTTCGCGCAGGATAGGTTCGCACGTCTATAATTATAGCTTCTTTGAATCCGTCAACTATCATGCCCAATGCGCCCGAGAAGAGAAAAGTCTCGAACCTGTCGAAGTCGTTTACGACCTCGGTCTCGACATAGGGCACGAACGCGTCGGCAAATTCGCGCGTTGTGCCGACAGTTTTGAGCTTCTTCTCATCCGCATTCATCATGAAGCTCATGATTTTTTCCATCAGCCCGTCTTTTATAAATCCGTCGATGAACCACAGCATGGCGCGGTGGCTGCCGATCATTATCTGACGGCTGACGAGGTCAAAGCTCTCGCTCACGCGCAGCCGCAGATTGAGCGAAGCAATGTCGGCTTCGTAGTTCCCCGAAAAAGTCTGCTTTTCCATATGAATATCCCGCCCTTAAAAAGAAAAGATGATATACGGCAATTGTTTCACGCCGTATATCATCTCCGTTTTTGTCGGGATTATACGTTGTAATAATAGTATTCCGCTATCGCATACCAGAGCAGCGGACCGACAACGCCGTTCGGGGTCAGCCCGAAATATCGCCGAGCCGCCTTGACCGCCGCCTCCGTCTGAGGGCCAAAAATGCCGTCCGCCGCAACATACGGCACGCTCTCGACGCCGCGCGAGAGAACCTGGAGATATTCCTGAAGATTTCTCACTGCACTGCCCGTGCTACCGCGGAGCAGATTGTAGCCGGGATATGCAAAACGCGCATATTGATCATAGATTGAAAATTCGCCGGGGAAGGTTCGCAGGATATCATTATATACAGCCTGCAGCTTGTTCCATGTGTCGCGCCCGACTATGCCGTCCGGCGCAAGGCCGTACTGCCGCTGAAACTGCACAACGCTGTTGTAGGTGCCCTGGCCGAAAATGCCGTCCACGGCCGGGGGCTGGATGTTGTTTGTGAAGTTGCCGATAAAGTTCAAGAAATACTGAATCGTGCTCACATCCTGCCCTCTGTCGCCGCGTTTTATGACAGTCTTGAACTGCCGCTCGACGTCGGTCAGCCTCAAGCCCTCGCTGTATAGCTCGCCGAGTCTTAGTATTCCGGCATAGAGCTGCTTTATTTTATACCATGTCGCCTTGCCGACGATGCCGTCAACGGTGAGGTTGAATAGGCTCTGGAACTTTCTGATCGATTCGCGCGTCGCCGTGTCGAATATTCCGTTGGGGGAGGGAATGCGCGGAATGGCGGGATAGTTTCGCGCGATGCGGTTGAGCTGGCGCTGGATTATCCTGACATCCTCCGATATGTCTCCGAGGCGCAGAGCCCTGCCGGGATATGATTCGCGGATATTCTTGACGGGCGCCGTCTTTATATTGACGTCGTTCCCGTAGTAATATTGAAGTATGCGGTATGGCGTATAGCCCTGATTCGCGAGCGTGACCGTGCCCCACTGCGAGAGCCCGTCGCAGGTGACCTCGCGCCCGGAGCAGTACTGTGTGAAATAGGGCTGAACCTGGTCGCCCTTTGTAACATAGTTGTTGAAAAGCTCGTCGACTATCTTCGCGACGTTTGAAAACACGCTGCGCCCCTCAATATATGCCTGGTCGTATGCGGTCGAGTTGGTGATGTCGAAGTCGTAGCCGCGGCTGCGGTAGTGCTCTGTATATATGCGGTTGAGCGCGAACGACGCCTGTGCATATATGTTGGCGCGTATCGCGTTGTCCGGCCATGTCGGATATATCTCGCTCGATGCGACATTTTTGAGATAATCCGTAAACGGCACAGTGACATTCCTCGCCGCCGCATTCGGTCTGCCGAGGTGGACTGTTATTGTCTGGGGGATAACGGGAGTATCTGCTGCCATAGTATCACTCCTCAGACCGATTCGTTTATCACGTTCGGATTCTGCTCGCCGCTGACCGTCGGCAGCATTTCGACCGACTGTATTGAAACGGTGGAGTCAAAGATCGGAACGTTTTCAAGATATGTGCTGATGAATCCCGGGTGGCTGACGAATATATCGTATGTCGCATACGGCGCGAGCCCGCACGAGCCCTGCTCTGTCTCCGACAGGGATTTGTCGGGAGCGGGCAGCTGGAGATTGTCGAGTATGCCGCTCGAATCGGTGTGCGAATCATATATATAATATTTTTCGCCGTCTATCTCTTTGTATACTATCACTCGGCTGTTGCCGACGGGATAGAGCCCGTTCGAGCTGTAGGTCTCAACGCGCAGGATGCCGCGCTTGTTGCACTCGCCCTTGAATTCGTCGAACCTCTGCATCGCGGACTGGGTGTTCGTCAAGGTGAGATTTTTGTTTTTGAGCGTTTGCGGGTCGACGAATATCGTGCGCGGCTGGGGGATGTCTCCGCGCCCTGCCGCCTGCGTGCGCTCGGGTGTGAACTGGGATTTGTCCGTGTCCGCGCCGTCGTCAAACTGCATCTGACTCTCCCTCTGAGCGTTGGTCTGCCGCTGAATTGTAACTGTCGCCGCGGCGCTCACCGCTTCGTTTTCCTCCGCCTTTGCCGAAACCGCCTTTGCGGGCTCTGCCGCCGGCGCGTTTACAGGCTCTGCATCTTCCTGCACTTGTGCCGAAACCTGTTCGGCTTGGCTTTCCTGCTGCGCCGATGCGGGCTCAGGTTCCGCCTTTTCCTGCGCGGATACCGGTGCCGTGTTGCGCTTTTCAAATTCGAGCAGTTCTCTCTTGTATCGCTCCATGAGCGAGACTATATCTTCGTTGTTCATAAAAGGCCTCCGTTGGGTAAAATTTGCAGGGCGTCCGTTTTGCGGGCGCGCAAAGACATCCCATATTTAATATATTGTCTATTCGCCTTTTTGGTCACACAGGCACTCTTCGCGGCATACCATTTAGCAAGCGGACGGCGAATTTTGTGAATTTTGTCGGATTTTGCGTCCATAACCTACAAGAAAACTGGTTCTTGAAACAAAAGTGAAAAAATGTGTTGACAACAAAAGCACAGAGTGTTACAATTCAGTAAACCGTTGAAGAAGGGTAAGTAAGATTTCTCCCTCATCTCGAAGAGAGCCGCAGGCGGTGGGATTGCGGCAGAATGAAAGAAACCTGAATGGACTTCTAAGGGCAATCGGAACAAAGGTTATCCTTTAAGTATGTGCGCCGGAGCAGGACTCTCCGTGAAGAAAAGTCAGCGTATGTCAGTACGCGCTAAGCGGACGCAAAAGCGTCAAGCCGGGTGGCACCGCAGGATGATAATATCTCCTGTCCCAGCATTATTGCAGGGACAGGAGTTTTTTTATTTCGGAGGAGATAGTTTTATTTCGGAGGAGATAGTTATGTTTTTGTTGAGTAAACTTTGGCGCACGCCGCGCCTGTGATATTTTCGATTCTTAGTTTAGCTCAAAAATTTTTATCAATTACCGAAAGGAAGAAATACAATGAAAAAGATAATCGCACTTGTACTCGCACTTATGCTCACAGTTACCTGCTTCGCCGCCTGCGGCAAAAAGGACGGAGATACAAAGAAGAAATACACCGTCGGCATCTGCAACTATGTCGATGACGCCTCGCTCAATCAGATAGTCGATAACATCAAAAAGCAGCTCGCTTCCGTCGCCGCCGAAAAGGGCGTCGAGATCGAAGTCAAATATGATAACTGCAACGGCGACTCTGTTGTTATGAACCAGATAATCTCGAACTTCATCGTTGACAAGGTCGATCTTATGGTCGGCGTCGCGACCCCGGTCGCAATCGCAATGCAGGCGGCAGTCGAGACCGAGAACAGCGATATCCCGGTAGTGTTCTCCGCAGTCAGCGATCCTATCGGCGCAAAGCTCGTTGATTCCCTTGACGCACCCGGCGGTCAGATTACCGGAACCTCCGACTATCTCAACACCAACGCCATAATGGACCTTATTCTTCTCAAGGACCCTGATATAAAGAAGGTCGGTCTGCTCTACGATGTCGGTCAGGATTCCTCGACTAAGCCGATAGCCGACGCGAAGGCGTATCTCCAGTCCAAGGGTGTTGAAGTTATCGAGCGCACCGGCACCACCGTTGACGAAGTCACCCTCGCCGCAAAGGCACTTGTTTCCGACGGCGTTCAGGCGGTGTTCACTCCCACCGACAACACGATAATGAAGTCCGAGCTCTCCATATATGAGATATTCGCGGACGCAAAGATTCCGCAGTATGCGGGCGCCGATTCCTTCGCGCTCAACGGCGCGTTCCTCGGCTACGGCGTTGACTATATAAAGCTCGGCGTTGAGACCGCAAATATGATAATCGATATCATGATAAACGGCAAAGACCCCGCAACCACCCCCGTTCTCATGTTCGATAACGGCACCGCAACAATAAACACCGAAATCTGCGCAAAGCTCGGCTATAACTTCGACGAAGTCTCGAAGCTCTTCGCTCCCAAGTGCACCGAGGTTAAGAACATTGTTACCGCAGAGAGCTTCGACGAAGCAAAATAAAGCCCGAAAGCCCCCGGGGAGTCTTTCTCCGGGCGGCTCAATAAAGCAGGAAAGAGGAAACACAATGTCTTTGGATTCGATATTTTCACTCGGCCAGTCGGCGCTCGAGCTGGGACTTATAACCTCGCTCACGGTGCTTGCACTGTTCCTGAGCTATTCGATGCTCAATGTCTGCGATCTTTCGACCGACGGCTGCTTTACGCTCGGCGCAACGGTCGGCGCGGTGGTCGCGATAGCGGGTCATCCGTATCTGTCGATAGCCGCGGCAATGGCGGCGGGAATAGCCTCTGGCTTCATAACGGCGATACTCCAGACGAAAATGGGCATCAACAGCCTACTTGCCGGAATAATCGTAAACACGGGGCTCTATTCAATAAATATCGCAGTCATGAGCGGCTCGTCGATACTCAATATGAATAAAACGGACACTGTGTTCACCAAAATGGCGGCGCTCGTCAAGGGTACTCCCGTGGCGAGACAGTCAAAGCTCTTCGTGGCGGTAATCGCCGTCGCGGCGGTTGCTGTTATACTCGGACTTTTCCTGAAAACCCGCCTCGGACTCGCGATAAGAGCGACTGGCGACAACCCCGATATGGTTCGCTCCTCGTCCGTCAATCCGGCGTTTACTACAATAATCGGACTCTGCGTCGCGAACTCGTTTACCGCGCTGTCGGGCTGCCTACTCGCCCAGTCGCAGAGATCGGTCAACATCGATATCGGAACCGGAATGGTGACCATTGCCCTCGCGTCCCTGCTTATCGGCGGCGTGTTCCTCGGCAGAAAGAAGATGCCGCTGAGGATATTCGGCATGGTGCTCGGCGCGTTCATATTCAGACTCATTTATACAATCGCCCTGCGCTTTGATATGCCGGCGTTCATGCTCAAATTTGTCTCGTCCGTTATAGTTATCGCGGCGATAGCAACACCCTATTTCAAAAAACAGCTCCCGCTTTTAAAGCGCAGAATTCAGACCCGTTCGGGGAGGAGGAAAGCAGATGCTTGAAATATCACACATCTCGAAAACTTTCAATCCCGGCACGGCGAATGCCAAAAAGGCGATAGACGATCTTTCCCTGAGCGTCGCCGAGGGTGATTTTATAACGGTCATCGGCGCGAACGGCGCGGGCAAATCAACACTTTTCAATGCCATCGCCGGCAGCTTTATAACCGATTCCGGCAGCATCTCGCTCGACGGAAAAGATATTACTCTCATGCCCGAGCATAAGCGCGCCAAGAGCATCGGCAGACTTTTTCAGGATCCGATGCGCGGCACCGCGCCCGGCATGACGATAGAAGAAAATTTAGCTCTTGCCGCAGGTCACGGCGGCTGGCTGAGCCGCGTATCGAAGAGCGACAAGAAACTCTTCAGAGATAAGCTCGCCCTGCTTGAAATGGGACTTGAGGACAGAATGAGCCAGCCGGTCGGTCTGCTCTCCGGCGGTCAGAGACAGGCTCTGACGCTCATGATGGCAACTTTCAATCCGCCGAAGCTTCTGCTTCTCGATGAGCACACAGCGGCGCTCGACCCCGCAACGGCGGAAAAAGTTCTCGCGCTCACAAAGAGTATTGTCAGTGAGAATAATCTCACCTGCCTTATGATAACGCACAATATGCAGTCGGCTCTCGAACTCGGGAACCGCACGATAATGATGCACGGCGGAAACATAATTTTCGACGCCGAAGGGGAGGAGAGGTCAAAGCTCACTGTTCAGGATCTGCTTGGCAAGTTCAAAGAGAACGCGGGCAAAGAGCTCGATAACGACCGTATGCTTCTTGTGTAATAAAATAAAAATCGACCCGTCCGGTTATCCGGACGGATCTTTTTGTCGGAATATAATAAAACTCCCGAACGCATAGCATCCGGGAGTGTGGAGCAGGTGAGGGGAATCGAACCCCCGTGTTCAGCTTGGGAAGCTGACATTCTGCCATTGAACTACACCTGCATTGCCTTGATATAATAGCACAGTGTGTATGAAAAATCAATATCTGCATAAAATAAAATCCCGTTGTGCCTACCGCTTTTCCGCCGCTTCATCAAAGCTAAAATAAAAAACTTTCATCCCATGCGAAAAATTTTTGAAAAAAGGTTGACAGAGGGACTGAGAGTGTGTATAATATTGACTCGCAGGTGAGAGAAAACCTGTTCGGAGTTTGATATTGGGGAATTGTGTAACGGTAGCACGACAGACTCTGACTCTGTTTGTTGGGGTTCGAATCCCTATTCCCCAGCCAGAAAAAAGCACTTGCTTTAGCAAGTGCTTTTTTTATTAAGCCGGCTTATGCCCATGATGTATGGCGAGCGCTTTATAGCCCGAATCCAAAGAAGATTTCCCCGGAGGTGTCCTTGTGAAAATAAAAGCTGCTGTTTTCGATATGGACGGACTGATGTTTGATACCGAACGCCTTGCAATGGCGGCGTGGGACTACGCGGGCGAAAAGATGGGACTCGGCAAGGCGGGCTATATGGTCATGAAGACCCTCGGCGTGACAGCCGAGCGCGCGGACGAGATATGGCGCGAGGAGTTCGGGAGCGATGTCGATACCGAAGCCATGCGCCGCTACGGCAGGGAATTCACCGATGATTTCTATGCGCATAACAAAGTCCCCGTGAAATACGGACTTTATGAACTGCTCGATTGGCTGAAATCGGCGGGGATAAAGACCGCAGTAGCTTCGTCCTCGACCCGCAGAGCCGTTCTGCGCAACCTCGAAAGCGCGGGTATAACTGATAAGTTTGATATAATAGTCAGCGGCGAAATGGCGGCGCGCTCAAAGCCCGCGCCGGATATCTATCTCAAGGCATGCGAGCTGCTCGGCGAAAGCCCGAAAGATTGCATAGCTCTCGAAGATTCGCGCAATGGTCTGTGGGCTGCACATAACGCCGGATGCCGCGTGATAATGGTGCCCGACCTTTGGCAGGCGGATGAGGAAACCGAAAATATACTCCGGAAAAAATTCGCCAACCTGCTCGAAGTCAGAAACTTCCTGCGTGGAGATGAATAACAAAAAATAAAAATGTGCAAATAATACACAGAATCATACTCACAGTTTTCGGCGGGTAGGATTTTTGCATTGGTTTATGATAATACGAGCTGCATTGATAAATTGGGATTTGTAGCTGTAAGTGCCGACAATAACCAGCTACTGCAATATTATAAATCGGCACAATTGTTTAGGACGGGTATTATCCGCCCGTGAAATTTGTACAATTTTATTGCTATGCAACTTGTAGGGACAGCCCTCGCGGCTGTCCGATATCGGCGTAGCCGATACGGGGTCATAGCAATTGTAAATTGTTGATAATTGGCTTACTACCTTCGCGTCCCAATATAATCAAACTTTTCACACTTTCCGCGTTTCGGCATTTTCTTTTTATTTGAAAAAGAAAACGCCTGCAAAAGAAAAGCAAAACAGGGGGAATCCCCCCTGTACCCCCGCGAATGCCGCGCCGCGGTACCTAGCTCGCGGCTCTCAGTCAGTAGCTCGGCACATTCGCCCGTAAACTCGCTTCGCTCAAGCAATACGGGCTCGTGCGTCTTGCTTTGCAAGCCGTTCCCTCGCCTGTTTCAATTGGCTTATCTAACACTGCGACGCGGCTATTAAAGGTTTTATTATAGAAGTCAACTGGTCACTTGCTTTTATTTTGCTATAGCTAAAGTGATAGATAAATCCAAATTTATATCTCCATCACAAAACAACCCCCAACCGCAGCAGCTGCGATTGGGGGTTACATACATATTATTTATTCCCTGTGGGTTTATCAATCCGTTACGGGCAGGCTCTCTATAAGATTGGTCAGCTCATAGTAGAATTTGAGTGTCTGACTCTTCGTGCACTGCATTCCGATGACCGTGCCGTGGTCGCCCTCGCGCGTGGGCATGACGTACCATTTGGCGGTCTCGAGCTCCATGCCGGGGGTGTAGTCCTCATGCTCGTCGGTGAACGGGTAGCGCGCCGATACGACGTTTACAAGTCCGTCATTCGGAAGCCACGATGCGTCTATCTTGTAGTCGGAGAACAGGTTCTTCGAGTATGCGCCGAGAAGAGTGGCTGACGGGCGCAGAACAACGAGCGTCTTTATCTTCGGAACCTGGGTTCCCGCAAGCGTCTTGCGCGTGGTCTGATACGAATAGGAGAAATAGTAGACTCCGTCTACCGGCTTTGAGAACTTGTTTATCTCCTCGGCTCTCTCGGGATACATATCGTCCGCCGCGGTGTCGGTGTGGGTCATGATAGTCATGAAAGCCTTTATGAACGCCTCCTCGGGGGTCGAGCCGTCGCCCGGTATGGGGGTCAGGCCGAACTGCTCGAGGTGGAAGTCAACATAGCCGTTGAGCTTCGAGCGACCCATTAAGCCGGCGTAGGCGTAGCATGCCGCTTTGCCCAGCTCGGCCATGTTCATGCCGTCGATGATATATGCGAGCGTCGTGCCGTTGTGCGGGGCGCAGAGCGTTGTGACGGAGTTTATGTAGTTGCCCTTGCCGCCGGTGAACAGCGGGGAGATGTCGTCGGGCGAGGTTGCCGCCTGCTCATCTTCGCTGCCGTATGCGAGCAGAGCCGTGAGCGTTCTGACTGTCGCGCCGCCGAACGAGTGACCGACGAGATTTATCTTCTTTATATTGCCGTCCGCGTCTGGCTCGCCCCAGCCCTCAATCATGGGCTTTGTGTAGGTTCTGCCGTAGCGGCTGTGGTTGAATTTCTCGGAGTGCGCCTTGCCGTAGTCAACGCGAGTGCCGGTTATCTGTGCGTAGAGCTCGCATACTCTGTCCCAGTTGCTCGACATCGGGCCGACGGATGCGGCATAGCTTTCATAGTGAAGCTTGTTCAGCTCGTCCATGAGCGAGCATGATGCCGAGCCCCAGTAGGGGAGCGTGTCGTCGATTCCCTCGTCCTCGCCCCAGCCGAAAAGACCGTGGACATATACATAGGGGTATTTGTTGATATCAATCGACCCGATCGCGCTCACTCCCTGTGCGGCGATAGTGAATATGAGCGCCAGAACTGTTATCAGGCTCAGCGTGCGTTTAACAATTTTCGCTTTCATCAAAGATCCCTCCTGTATCATTACATTTTAAAGTTTATCTTATCAATAAAGCCGGGGATTTTATATTTTGTAAAAATAAGATTGTTTTTCACTCTTTTTGTAAAACGGTTTAAGAATTTTTTAAACAGTGTTGCAAAAATGTCAAACTCCTGTGACAAAAATGACAAGGTTCATAAAAGGAAATATTTTTCTGGTTGTAAAAATCCGATTTACGAGCGAATAAAAACCGACGTTCCGGCGATACTAATCGCAAAAGGAGTGAGAAAAATGATCGACAGAATATCGCTTATTTTAGTAATAATCGGCGCGCTCAACTGGGGCAGCATAGGCCTGTTCAAATTTGATATCGTCGCGTGGATATGCGGCGGCCAGGGATCGATAGTCGCGAGGATCATATATACGCTCGTGGCGCTCGCAGGCATCTGGTGCATCTCGCTGTTTTTCAGGGAGAATACGCTCCTCGAGACGAATGACGGAAAAACGAAGTAAACTTTTCAAAAAAGGAATTGAAAATTGCAGCGGCGGCGGAGAGTGCAAAGGCGCTTTTCGCCGTCGCTTTGTTTAACGCCGACTTATCTGATGCAAAGCCGAGCGCAAAAATTTTTAAATTTTTTGATAACTTTGTAGGGAAAACAGGATTTTTTGCGTATATATTATTGAAAGGGGTGAGAACGGATGAGACTCAGCGACAGTTTTCTCGAACAGCTGCGCGCAAATACGGATATAGAGAGCGTCATTTCTCCCTATGTTAACCTGCGCCGAAGGGGCAAGAACCTTGTCGGACTCTGCCCGTTCCACAACGAAAAGACTCCGTCATTTACTGTTTATCCCGAAAACGGTAGCTTCTATTGCTTCGGCTGCGGAGTCGGCGGCGATGTGATAACTTTCGTGCGCCGAATGGAAAATCTTGACTATATGGAGGCGGTCAAGCAGCTTGCGGACAGAGCGGGAATGGCTCTGCCGGAGGACGGCTATGACGATACCCTCGCCAAAAAGCGCACCGCCGTTTTGGCGGCGAACCGCGCGGCGGCGAAGTTTTTTCACTCTCAGCTCTTTACCGACAGAGGCAGACATGCTCTCAACTATTTCCTTGACCGCGGGCTGACTATGGAGACCATCCGCCACTTCGGCTTGGGCTTTGCTCCGGATGACTGGCGCGCGCTTAAAAATCACCTCAATGAACAGGGCTTTGACGATATTTTGCTCGAGAGTGCGAATCTCCTGCGCCGCAGCGACAAAAACGGAAAAGTATCTTATTACGACAACTTCCGCAACCGCGTGATGTTTCCGATAATCGACCCGCGCGGCAATGTCATAGCGTTCGGCGGCAGAGTGCTCGACGACTCGAAGCCGAAATACATAAACACTTCGGACACGCTCGTTTATAAAAAGAGCAACGGCGTCTTTGCACTGAATTTTGCAAAGAACGGAAACGACGGCAAACTCATTATCGCCGAGGGCTATATGGATGTCATAGCCCTGCATCAGGCGGGTTTCACGAATGCCGTCGCCTGCCTCGGTACCGCGCTGACAAAAGAGCAGGCGAATCTGCTCTCACGTTATGCGGATGAGATAATCCTCTCGTATGACGCCGATGAGGCGGGTCAGAAGGCGACCGCCCGCGCGCTCGGAATATTCGGCACCACGGGAATGGAGATAAAGGTTCTGCGCCTGACCGGCGGCAAGGATCCCGACGAGATAATCAAAAAATACGGCGCTCAGCGTTTCCGCGATATCATAAACGGCGCGGCGAACGACACGGAGTACAGACTCCTTCGGGCGCGTCAGGGGATAGACCTGTCCACCGATGACGGAAAGGTGAAATATCTTTCTGCGGCGACGGAGGTGCTCGCGGGGATACCGAGCCCTGTCGAAGTCGATGTCTACGCCTCGCGCCTTGCGAATGAGCTCGGCGTGGACAAGCTCGCTATCGAATCGCAGGTGAAATATAAGCGTGAGGGGCTCAGAAAACGCCGCATGGCTCAGCGCGAGCAGGATCAGAAACGCCTGCTGATAAACGGACAGAACACAAAGAACCCGGAACGCTCCCAGCATCTGCGCGCCGCAAAAGCGGAGGAAACGCTGATAGCCTCGCTCATGCGGAACCCGGATTTTTATAACAAGCTCAGGGACGAGCTGTCCGCGGATTATTTCGTCACCGCGATCAACAGACGCATCTTTTCGGTCATTCTTTCGCGCCTTGATGAGGGCGGCAACACCGAGCCGTATTTCCTCTCGTCCGAGTTCACTCCCGATGAGATGGACGAGGTCGAGCGCATATTCCGCTCTGCGGCTCAGCTGAGCAACACCGTCGAAGAGTGCGCCGACTGTATAAAAATACTCAAAGAGGAAAAAAATAAGCCGGAGAGCATAAAAGCCTCCGAACTGAGCGACGACGATTTCGCAAAGCTGTTCAGACCCGATAAACAGGATTGATATTCTGTTTTGGGTCATGACATAAAAGACCGACTCAATATGCAACATAAAGAGAAGGAGACAGAGAAGTAATGGATGGTATCGAAAAAAGACCGGCGGTGAAAGCCCTTATCGAAAAGGGTAAAGCCGCAGGCAAACTGACCACCCAGGAGATCGACACGGTAATAGTCGACATGGATCTTGATATCGAGGATCTTGATAAGCTCTATGAGTCTATCGAGGCGCAGAATATCGAGATAATCGACGACCTGTCGATGCTGGATGTGGATGATGTCAACTTCGATCTGGGCGAGACGCCCAAGTCGACCGCTGACACCGCGGGGGTCACTGATGACAAGAACATCACTATCGACGACCCCGTCAAGGTCTATCTCAAGGAGATAGGCAAGGTTCCGCTGCTCACCCCCGAGGAGGAGATCGAACTCGCCATCAGAATCGGCGACAACGACCCCGCCGCAAAGCGCAGACTGACCGAGGCGAACCTCAGACTCGTCGTCAGCATCGCAAAGCGCTATGTCGGCAGAGGCATGCAGTTCCTCGATCTTATTCAGGAGGGCAACCTCGGACTTATCAAGGCTGTTGACAAGTTCGATTACACAAAGGGATTCAAGTTCTCGACCTACGCCACATGGTGGATAAGGCAGGCGATAACCCGCGCCATAGCCGATCAGGCGAGGACGATAAGAATCCCCGTTCACATGGTCGAGACCATAAATAAGGTCAAAAAGACCAACAGCCAGCTGCTGCACAAGAACGGCAGAGACCCCACGGCGGAGGAAATCGCCGAGGTACTCGATATGCCCGTTGACAAGGTGCGCGAGATAATGCGTGTGGCTCAGGAGCCTGTCTCCCTTGAAACCCCCATCGGCGAGGAGGAGGACAGCCATCTCGGCGACTTCATCCCCGACGACGACGCTCCTGCCCCGGCGGACGCAGCCTCCGCGACCCTGCTCAAGGAGGAGCTCGCCCACGTGCTCAAGACCCTCACTCCCCGTGAGGAGCGCGTGCTCTCTATGCGCTTCGGCCTCACCGACGGCCATCCCCACACCCTTGAAGAGGTCGGCAAGGAGTTCAATGTCACCCGTGAGCGTATCCGCCAGATAGAGGCGAAGGCTCTGCGCAAGCTCCGTCATCCGACGAGAAGCAAGAAGCTCAGGGACTACGTGGAATAATCAAAATCAAAAAATCAGTCGTAAGCTTTTAAAAACTTGCGGCTGATTTTCTTTTTATCTTTTGTATTTTGCAAGCAATCCTTCAAGGTTTTTGTGCAGAATCTTCTCTCTGTCCTCATCGCTCAGCGGCAGAGACATAAATGTTTCAAGCTCCTTTTTGACGTTCCACATCGGGTAGTCCGAGCCGAAGAAAATTTTGTCCGTGCCGAAGATATGAATCATTTCCATTATCCGCTCCGGGCTCATCGCGTAGAAGCTGCTCGACGAGTCAACATATACTCCCGCCTCCGAGAGCTCCTTTGAACCGAAGCCCCACTCGGACCACGCGCCGAAATGCGCCGCGATTATGTCGAGCTTAGGAAATCTTTCGAGCACCTTTATTATTTTAGTCGGCTTCGAATACTGCGTGCGGTAGTCGCCCGTGTGAAAGAGTATCGGCAGTCTGCCCTCGAGCACCTCGTACATCCGCATGGCCTCGGGCGCGTCTATGTCGAACTTCTGAAAATCAGGGTGCAGCTTTATGCCGTCGAGTCCGAGACTTATCGCCTCGTCGACTATCTCCGGTATCTCGTCCCCGCAGTCGGGGTGGAGCGTTGCAAAGCCTATGAAGCGGTCGGGGTGCTCCGATACGCTCTTTGCGATAAATGAGTTTATCGAGCGCACCTGGTGCGGTGTCGTCGCGACCGAGTGAACAAGAAATTTGTCAACTCCCGCTTCGTCGCCGACCTTGAGAAGCATGTCGACCGTGCCGTCGAGGTCCATGTCGATGTCGTAGAAATCGCCGATGCTGCGCGCCGCCTTTCTGGCGAGCTTGTCCGGGTATATATGTGCGTGGCTGTCTATTATCATTTTTACATCTCCAGTGTGTTGAAACTTATTTTATGCGCGTCAGTTTACCACTCACTGCGTGATAGTTTATCTCTCCGAGCGCGAATATCGGCGCGTCGCTTTTGAGAGAATCCGAAAACACTTTCTCAAATTTCGCGTCGGGCATCGCCTCGTTTATTCTTATAACCTTTTCACCGTCTTTGCAGTTGAGCCCGGTCATTCTGCCCGTGTGCGGGTCAAGGCGCGTGGCGATGAGTGTGTGCACCTTGTATTTTTCGCATATCGGGCGCAGCAGGAACTCGGGCGACGCCGAGCATACGACTGCGGGGAGGTCGCGGTTCTCCGGGCGGAAAAACGGATATATCCGCCTTTCGTTTTTCTCCCAGAATTTTTTAACCATCTTCTCCGTGTTCACAAAGCGCAGGAAGCAGAAGAATCTGCCCTTCATCTTGTCGCCGCCTATCTTTAAAAAGAAGCAGGCGAGGCAGACGAGCTGATAGGGAAGAATGACTATCAGCCACGGGTGCCTGATAAGGCAGAAGAGATAGAACACGCTCTCCGAGTCAACGGGGAAAACGGTCTTGTCAAAATCATAGAGGTCGAATTTCATTTTACAACTCCTTAAAGCCTGACTGTGAGCGTGCTGCCGTCAAGCTCATGGACGGTCTCCTTGCCGCCGTATACTATATTAGCCTTGCCTTTTCCGGTGAGCGAATATGAAGTCAGCTTGCCGCCGCTCCAGGTCATGTCGACCTTTATGTTGCCCTTTGCAAGCAGACCGCGGACGCTGCCATCACTCCACTTGTCGGGGAGAGCGGGAAGAAGATATATCTTTCCGTCGAAGCAGTCGAGCAGCATCTCGCAGACTCCGCTGACCGCGCCGAAGTTTCCGTCTATCTGGAAGGGCGGGTGCGCGTCGAAGAGATTCTCGTATGTGCCGCCGCCGTGGGAGTAGTTCATGCCGGTCGAAGCCTTGAATCTCAACTGCTGATCGAAGAGCTTCAATGCGTGGTTGCCGTCGCGCAGGCGCGCCCAGAAGTTTATCTTCCAGCCGAGGCTCCAGCCCGTGCCGTCATCGCCCCTTATTTCGAGCGAGCGTCTGCAAGCGTCCGCAAGCTCAGGCGTGCCGTCAGAAGTTATCAGATGCGCGGGGTGCAGACCGTAGAGCATCGAGCAGTGGCGGTGGTGTATCTCCGATTCTTTCTCTTCGTTGTACCACTCGAGAAGCTGACCTTTTTTGCCGATTTTGAACGGTAGCATGCGGTCGAGTTTGTCTTTGAGAATTTCTGCAAACTCCTTGTCCTCGCCGAGGATATCGGAAGCCTTGATGCAGTTTTCAAACAGCTCGCGGATTATGCTCATCGTCATTGTCGTCGTCTGCGAAACGGCGCAGTTGCTGCCGTTTAGGACGAAGTTGTTCTCGGGCGAGGTCGAGGGCGCGGCGATGAGATAGCCGTCCTTGTCCTCAACGAGATAGTCGCAGTAGAATTCCGCGCTCTTTTTCATTATCGGATAGGCGGTCTCGCGCAGATATTTTTCGTCCATGGTGTATTCGTAGTGGGCGAAAATATGCTCGCAGAACCAGCCGGGCGACATCGGCCAGAATGCCCATACGGCGCATCCGCCGACGGGGGTCGTCATTCTCCAGATGTCAACATTGTGATGCGCGACAAAGCCGTGCATGCCGTACATCTCTTTTGCCGTGCGCTCGCCCGCGGCGGACAGATCGCGCACCATCTCTATCAGAGGCTCGTTGACCTCCGGCATGTCGCAGGGGAGAACGGGCCAGTAGTTCATCTCGGTGTTTATGTTCACCGTATAGTTGGAATGCCACGGCGGGCACAGCTTTTCGTTCCAGATGCCCTGAAGCGTTGACGGCTGAGAGCCGGGGCGCGACGAGGATATTGCAAGATAGCGTCCGAAGTTGAACAGCAGGGTGTAGAGCGCAATATCGTTCTTGTCTTTCTTGAAATTGCGCAGGCGCTTGCCGGTCGGTATGTTGTCTTTGCCGTTCGAGCCTATGTCGAGCTCAACTCTCGAATAGAGCGCGCGGTAGTCGGCGATGTGTGCGGATTTGACCGCTTCGTAATCGAAATCTTTCGAGAGTCTCTCGATGCAGGGCTCGAGATGCGGCTTGCCGTTTGTGAAAGCGTTGTTCTGCCAGCCGTTGAAGCTCGTCTCTGCGGTGAGATAGAGCGTGACGACCGTCGCGCCGGTTATCTCTATTCCCTTGCCGCTCACGTGCTTTTTGCCGTCGGTATCGGCTTTCACGGCGCAGGTGAAGAGCATACCGCGCTCGCTGCCGACTTTCGAATAGCTCTGCTTATCCGACTGACCGTTCGTGTTGTGCTCGCTCGGCGCTTCGCCGCTCATGACGAGCAGACCGCTCTGCGATTTGACTTTGTGATGAAGCTGGCATCTGAGGCTCGCTGTGACGTCAAACTTGCCGTTTTCGCAGATGAGGCGGACTGCGATAATTTTATCGGGATGCGACGCAAACAGCTCGCGGCGCATGATACGCTTGCCCTGCCTGTAGCTGACCGAGGCGATCGCCGTGTCAAGATCGAGCGAGCGGATGTAATCAGACTTGCGGTCGGAGCCGTCGAATGTCAGAACGAGGTCGCCCAGGGGCAGATATGCCTGGCTCCATGTGCTCATGAAGTCGGATTCTATAATATCCTGCGACTCGCGCAGCTTTCCGTCAAGCGCGAGAGCGCGGGCCTTCTGAAAAGCCTCGAGCGAACCGGGGCGTATAGTGTTCTTCGGGTGTCCCGTCCAAAGCTCGTCGTGGTTTAAAGAGACGGTTTCTTCCTTTACTTTGCCGTATATCATGCCGCCGAGCGTGCCGTTGCCGATGGGCAGCGCCTGAGTCCAGGCGGAGGCGGGCTTGTCATACCAAAGAAATGATGAATCCTTCATTTTTAAGCTCCTTATTTAAGAAGTAATAGACTAATAGATTATAGAAAAAATCGGGCTTTAAGTCAATGCTTTTAAGAAAATGCAGGAAACCCTGCAATTTTTGCTCTGCCGTCTTGCATTTTTGTGTGGCGGTATGCTAAAATCATGTTACATATGTAAACGGAATAAGGTGAATATCCAATATGACAAAACAGCTGCTTTCAAAAATAGAGGGCTGTTACTCTTCTATGTCCAAGGGACATAAGCGGATAGCCGACTACATAACCGAAAACTACGATAAGGCGGCATTCATGACCGCAGCGAAGCTCGGCGACACGGTCGGCGTGAGTGAATCGACTGTCGTCAGATTCGCGTCCGAGCTCGGCTTTTCGGGCTATCCTCAGCTTCAGAAGGCCCTGCAGGAGGTAGTCAAGAGCAGGCTGACGAGCGTCCAGCGCATGGAGGCGGCGGGCGGCGAAGATATGCTCGAACACGCGTTTTCTTCCGATATCGAGACGATAAAGGTGACCCGCGAGAGCATCTCGCGCGAGGCGTTCAATGCGAGCGTTGAGGCGATAAACCGCGCGAAGCATATCTATGTTCTCGGCGTGCGCAGTGCGGCGTCGCTTGCAAGCTTTGCGGCGTTCTATCTCAATTTTGTCTATGACAGCGTGACCCTTATCGAACCCGCCGGAACAGGCGAAGCGTTCGATCAGGCGTTCAGAATCAACAAGGACGATGTCTGTATCGCGATAAGCTTCCCGAGATATTCAAAGCAGACGATAAATATGCTGCGCTTTATCTCCGACAGGGGAGCGACGGTTATCTCCGTCACCGACAGCGAAAATTCGCCGATAGCGCAGTTCGCGACCCATCTTCTCCTCGCGCGCAGCAGCATGGTCTCGTTCGTCGATTCCCTCGTTGCTCCGCTGAGTCTTATCAACGCGCTGATAGCGGCGGCGGCGAGCGAAAAGAGCGGCGAGGTCTACAGCAATCTCAGCTCGCTCGAAAATATATGGGACGAGTATCAGATATACCAGACCCACGAGGACGAGTAAATTTTTTCAAAAAGAGGTAAATTATGCCTGAAGTGCTTGTAATAGGCGGCGGAGCAGCGGGACTTATGGCGGCCGTCACCGCAGCAAAAAACGGCGGTAAAGTCGTTCTGCTTGAACGCAACGAAAAAGTCGGCCGCAAAATAATGATAACGGGAAAGGGCAGGTGCAACGTCACGAATGACTGCGCCGATCTCAACGCCCTTATCTCGGCTGTGCCGGTCAACGGTAGATTTCTTTACAGCGCGTTTTCGCGCTTCATGCCCGCAGATACAATGAATTTCTTTGAATCCCAGCACGTGCCGCTCAAGACCGAGCGCGGCAACCGCGTTTTTCCCGAGTCGGACAGAGCTTCCGATATAGTCGACGCGTTCTTCTTCGCGGCGAAGCACGCAGGTGTTGATATAGTGACCGGCAGGGCAAAGGAGCTCATAATCGAGTCCGGCAAAGTCCGCGGCGCGATACTTTATTCCGGCGAGCGAATATATGCCGACAGAGTGATAGTCGCCACCGGCGGCAGGTCTTATCCCCAGACGGGTTCCACCGGCGACGGATACGAACTCGCAAGACAGGCGGGGCACACCGTGACCCCGATAAAGCCGTCGCTTGTTCCGCTCGAAGCGCACGAGGGCTTCTGCTCGCGGCTTCAAGGGCTGTCGCTGAGAAATGTCTCGATAACCGTTGAGGACACAAAAACGGGAAAGCACATCTATTCCGATTTCGGCGAGATGCTGTTTACACATTTCGGCGTGTCGGGCCCGATGATACTCTCCGCGAGCTCGCATATGCGTCAGATGGAGCGGGGGAGATATAAAATCGTTATCGACCTCAAGCCCGCGCTTTCGGAGCAGCAGCTCGATGCGCGCGTCCTGCGCGATTTCAGCGAGAACAACAACCGCAATTTCATAAATGCGCTCAATTTTCTGCTCCCCAAAAAGCTCGTGCCCGTCATAGTCTCTCTCTCGGGCATACCCATGGACACAAAGGTCAATTCCGTCACCCGCGAACAGCGCGCGAAGCTCGTTTATCTGCTCAAGCATTTCACTGTTACGATAACTGACTTTCGCCCGATCGAAGAGGCGGTTGTCACCTCCGGCGGCGTAAAGATCTCGGAGATAGACCCGAAAACGATGCAGTCGAAGCTCATAGACGGTCTGTATTTTGCGGGCGAAGTTATAGATGTCGATGCCTACACGGGCGGATTCAATTTGCAGATAGCGTTCTCGACCGGACATCTTGCCGGAGAGAGTGCGGTTCAATAAAGAAAGCATGAAAGGAAAATCTCTATGTCAATAAATGTTGCAATCGACGGCCCCGCAGGAGCGGGCAAGAGCACAATATCACGCCGCGCGGCTCAGGCGCTCGATTTTATCTATGTTGATACCGGTGCACTTTACCGCACCGTCGGACTCAACGCACTGCGCCGCGGAGTCGACCTTGAAAACCCCGAGGCTATTGCCGGGAGCGTCAAGGGTATATCCGTTGAACTCAAATATGAAAACGGCGAGCAGGCAGTGTTTTTAAACGGCGAGAATGTCTCGGCGTTCATCAGAACTCCCGAAGCGTCGATGGCGGCCTCGAAAGTCTCGGCGGTGCCCGCAGTCCGCGAGTTCCTTTTTGGTCTCCAGCAGGATATTGCCGCCAAAAACGACTGCGTCATGGACGGGCGCGATATCGGAACTGTCGTTCTGCCCCACGCGCAGGTCAAGATATTCCTCACCGCCTCCGCCGAGGAGCGTGCGCGCCGCCGCTATAAAGAGCTTATAGAAAAGGGCGAAAAGGTCGAATACGAAAATGTGCTTGCAGAAATGAAGCAAAGGGATTATAATGATTCCAATCGGGCTATCGCTCCGCTCAGAGCCGCGCCCGACGCCATAACGGTCGATACGACGGAGCTTTCGCTCGACGAGTCGATAGAGAAAATAAAAAATGTTATTAAGGAGAATCTTTGATGGAACCGAAGATTAAAGGTAAAGCGTTTAACTACAACGATACCAGAGACAGAAAATTTTATGACGTTTTCGTTTGGATGTTTCATCCGCTCGCAAAGATTGTCTTCAAGACGCAGTATATCGGACGCGAAAACGTGCCGAAAACGGGCAGTCTTATAATTGCCTCGAACCATCGCAACTCATACGATCCCGGTCTCATTGCCGCGGCGAGAGTCCGCAAGATCCACTACATGGCGAAGCTCGAGCTGTTCAATCTCAATAAGCTCGCTTCGTGGATGCTGCGCCACCTGAATGCGTTCCCGATAAGCCGCGGAACGGGCGACCAGCGCTCGCTCAACTATGCTATCCGCCTTGTCGAAGAGGGCAAGGTTCTCGGCATATTCCCCGAGGGTACGCGCTCGAAGGATCCCGACGGCAAGATGCTGCCGCCCAAAGCAGGCATCGCGCTTATAGCCAAGGCCACCCATGCCGATATTCTGCCCGCATGCATTTATTTTGAGGGCAAGAGCAAGTTCCGCAAGAAGATAACCGTCCGCTTCGGCGAGGTCATTCCCTATGAGGAGCTCGGACTTACGGACGAATCAAATATGAGTGAGATAAAGGACGCTTCCAGACTTGTCATGGGCAAGATAGGGGAGCTGCTTGAAAAGGGCCATGAAAAAGATTGAGGTTGCAAAAACGGCGGGCTTCTGCTTCGGGGTCAACCGCGCGGTCGAGATGACATATAAGCTCATTGACAGCGGAAAAAAAGTCGCGACTTTCGGTCCCCTGATACATAACCCGGTCGTTATAGAAGATCTTGAGAAAAAGGGTGTTCGGGTGATAAACTCGCCCATAGAAGCGTCTGCCGATACTACCGTCGTCGTCCGCACCCACGGAGTCGGCGCGAGTGTCTATCGCAGCCTTGAGGCTACGGGCGCCGATATCTGCGACGCTACCTGCCCGTTCGTCAAGAAAATACACAGGATAGTCGGCGAGAATTCATCGCCCGATATCCCTGTGCTCATCGCCGGAGACAGCGGTCATCCCGAGGTCATCGGCATCATGGGTCACTGCTGCGGCGAGTGCTTCACTTTCCGCAACGTCGAAGAACTCCGTAAAATTTTCGAAAATCATCCGGAATATTCCGGGAAGAAAATAACGGTCGTCTCACAGACCACTTTCAGCGTAAAAGAATGGCAGGAATCCCTAAAAATAATAAAAATACTATGTACAAATGCAAATGTTTTTGATACAATATGTAATGCTACGCAGGATAGGCAGAAAGAGGCATCCGAGCTGTCGCAGCGGGTCGATATGATGATAATCATCGGCGGCTCGCAGAGTTCCAACACGGCAAAGCTCAAGGGAGTGTGCGAAAAAAACTGCCCGACTTATCTTGTGGAGCGCGCAGCGGATGTTAAAAATATCGATTTCTCCGCCTGCGATGTTGTCGGCGTTACTGCAGGGGCATCAACCCCTGCGTGCATAATAAAGGAGGTACTTTGTAACATGTCCGAAATTCTTAACGAACAATCCAAAGAGCTTGAGGAAGGCGCAGTCGAGCGTAAGACCGATGTCGCTGAGGCGGCTGCCGGTGAGCTCGAGGAGAGCGCAGCTTCCGCACAGCCGGCGGAGGAGGTGCCTTCCGAAGAAGCAGACGAGCAGGACTTCTCCAAGGCTCTTGAGGAGTCTCTCAACAGCATGAACAACGACCAGAAGGTCACCGGTATCGTCATGGGCTTCTCGCCCACAGAGATCCAGGTCGACATCGGCAGAAAGCATGCCGGCTATGTCCCCATGGACGAGTACAGCGCAGATCCTGCCGCTGACCCGAAGAAGGAGCTCAAGATAGGCGACGAGATCGGCCTTATCATCATGAAGACCAACGATGCAGAGGGCACCGTTATGCTTTCCAAGCGCCGCTATGACGCTATGCAGGCATGGCGCGATATCGCTGACGCGGCTGAGACCGATAAGGTCTTCGAAGGCGTTGTCACCGATGTTGTAAAGGGCGGCGTTATCGCTGTTACCGACGGCGTTCGTGTTTTCATCCCCGGTTCTCTTGCAACCGCATCGCGCAGCGAGTCTCTTGACAGCCTTCTGAGAAAGAACGTCAAGTTCCGCATCATCGAGGTCAACAACTACAAGAGAAGAGCTGTCGGCTCCATCCGTGCCGTCCTCAAGGAGGAAAGGAAGGCCGCTGAGGAAGCTTTCTGGGCACAGGCTGAGGTCGGTCAGAAGTATACCGGCACCGTCAAGTCTCTTACCAACTACGGCGCATTCGTCGACATCGGCGGCGTGGACGGAATGGTTCACATCTCCGAGCTTTCCTGGAAGCGCATCAAGCATCCGTCGGATGTCCTGAAGGTCGGCGACGTTATCGATGTCTACATAAAGGCTCTCGATCCCGAGAAGAAAAAGATTTCTCTGGGCTACAGAAAAGACGAGGACAATCCGTGGGAGATCCTTCGCAAGAACTATCCCGAGGGAACCGTTATCGACGCTGAGATAGTCAGCCTTACCGATTTCGGTGCATTCGCAAGAGTTATCCCCGGCATTGACGGTCTTATCCACATTTCTCAGATAGCGGATCGCCGCATCGAGAAGCCCTCCGATGTTCTCAAGGTCGGCGACAAGGTTCAGGCGAAGATCATCGGCATCGACTTCGACAAGAAGCGCGTCAGCCTTTCGATCAGAGCTCTGCTCGAGCCCGCCGCAGAGGACGAGGCTGAGGAGACCGAGGCTGAATAATCAGTTCTGATTTCACTATCCGGTTTCTGCCGTTTGGCAGGAGCCGGATATTTTTATCCCCGCGCGTATGCTTTTGCATAAATTTTGCACAAAACGCGCCGCGCGCTGCAATATCTTTTCTATCCGCGCAGACGGAAAATATATTGTACCGCGGGGCAAAGAGTGGTATAATTATTTTCATAACCGAAGGGAGGCAGATCGATGAAACGCATAACGCTCGTCTGCGGTCATTACGGCAGCGGAAAAACAAATTTCGCGCTCAACCTCGCAGTCAATGCAGCAAAGAGCGGCGAGAAGATAACGCTCGTCGATCTCGATATAGTCAATCCCTATTTCCGCACCGCGGACTACAAGGACGAGCTTGAAGCGGCGGGAATCAATGTCATTGCCCAGAATCTTGAGGGCACTACCCTTGACGCACCCGCGCTGACGGCGAGGATGTTCTCGATTTTTGAGGAGAGCATGGGCAGAGTGATAGTCGATGTCGGCGGCGACGATGCGGGCGCTACCGCGCTCGGACGCTTTTCGCGCCAGCTCAACGAGTCGGGCTATGATATGCTCTGCGTCGTCAACAAATTCCGTAAGTTTATTTCAAGTCCCGATGAGGCAGTTGGGCTGCTTGGTGAGATAGAGGCGGCATGCCGTCTGAAAGCGACGGGGTTAGTCAACAACTCGCACTTGGGGGCGCAGACGACTGCGCAGGACATTCTTTCGTCCGTCTCTTATGCCGAGAAAACGGCTGAGCTCGCGTGTCTGCCGCTGATATATACGACGGCACCGAAGAGTGTCGCGGGCGAGCTCGAGGGGAAGATAGACAATCTCTATCCTGTCGATGTGCTCGTGAAGCTCCCATGGTAAAAAATTTTTGACCGATACCGCTTCCGAGGCGAAGCGGCGGATATATAAGTTCGGTATTCTTGATTAGGAGGAACAGATATGGCAAAAGTCACGATCAATGAAAACACCTGTAAAGGCTGTGAGCTTTGCACGACGGCATGTCCGAAGCATATTATCAGCCTTGCTAAGGATAAGCTGAACCTAAAAGGTTATCATCCGGCGTGTGTCACAAATCCCGACGAGTGCATCGGATGTGCGGCGTGCGCTATTATGTGTCCCGATTGTGCAATAACTGTTGAGAGATAAGAAAGAAGAGGTGTTGAAAGTGTCAGAAAGAGTTCTTATGAAAGGCAACGAAGCTCTGGCAGAAGCCGCTATCCGTGCCGGCTGCCGCCACTTCTTCGGTTATCCCATCACCCCGCAGACAGAGCTTGCGGCATATATGTCAAAGGTCATGCCTAAAATAGGCGGTACATATCTTCAGGCGGAGAGCGAAATCGCCGCCGTCAATATGGTTCTCGGTGCGGCATCGGCAGGCGTGCGCGCGATGACTTCCTCGTCCTCGCCCGGAATCAGCCTCAAGACCGAGGGTATATCCTATATGGCAGGTTCGGATCTTCCGGCGGTCATTATCAACGTTCAGCGCGGCGGCCCCGGACTCGGCGGAATCCAGCCCTCGCAGTCGGATTACTGGCAGGCGACAAGAGCGCCCGGCCACGGCGATCTGCATATTCTTGTTTTCGCTCCCAGCTCCGTCCAGGAGATGGTCGATCTCGTCGGCAGAGCCTTCGATAAGGCGGACGAGTATCGTATGCCCGCGATGATTCTTGCCGACGGTATGCTCGGTCAGATGATGGAGCCCGTCGAAATAGGCGAGGGCAGCGGCGGTTCGAGCGTCGAGAAGCCCTGGGCGGCATGCGGCCACAACGGCGGACGCAAGCACAATATAGTAAATTCCCTCTATCTCCAGGCGGCAGACCTCGAGCGCCTCGTCAGAGAGCGTTTCGCAAGATATGCGGTTATCGAGGAAAAAGAGCCCATGAGCGAGAGCTACATGGTCGACGATGCCGATTATGTTGTCGTCGCTTACGGCGCATCTGCGCGTGTCGCAAAGGCGGCTGTCCGCGAAGCGAGAGAGCAGGGCATAAAGGCTGGACTTATTCGCCCGATAACCCTCTGGCCGTTCCCGAAGCAGGCTATGCGCGACGCCGCAGAGCATGCAAAGGCTTTCCTCTGCGTCGAGATGAGCATGGGTCAGATGATTGACGATGTCAAGCTCGCTATCGACTGCAGCAGACCTGTTGAATTCTTCGGACGCACCGGCGGAATAATCCCGACCCCCGCCGAAGTCCTTGAAAATATCAAAAAACTTGCAGGAGGCGAAAAATAATGGCAATCGTATTTCAGAGACCCAAGGCACTTCTTGATGTGCCTACCCATTATTGCCCCGGCTGCACTCACGGTATAATCCACCGCCTTGTTGCGGAGTGCATTGACGAGCTCGGTATAGAGGGCAAGACCGTCGGCATCGCGCCCGTCGGATGCGCCGTTATGGCATATAATTATTTCGGCTGCGATATGATCGAGGCTCCCCACGGACGCGCCCCGGCTGTTGCAACAGGCGTCAAGCGCGCAAAGCCCGAGGATGTCGTTTTCACCTATCAGGGCGACGGCGACCTCGCCGCTATCGGTACCGCCGAAACCGTTCACTCCGCGACCCGCGGCGAGAACATCACCGTTATCTTCGTCAACAATGCGATTTACGGCATGACAGGCGGCCAGATGGCTCCCACCTCGCTGCCCGGCCAGGTCACTCAGACCACGCCTTACGGCAGAGATATAAAGACCGCGGGCTATCCCGTCAGAGTCTGCGAGATGCTCTCGACTCTCGACGGTACTGCCTATGCGGAGCGCGTTTCGGTCGACTGCGTCAAGAACATAAACAGAGCGAAGAAGGCCATTAAAAAGGCTTTCGAGACTCAGCTTGCCGGCAAGGGTTTCTCTATAGTCGAGGTCATTTCGGCTTGCCCCACCAACTGGGGACTTTCGCCCGTTGACGCGCTCGGCTGGCTCAGAGAGAATATGCTTCCCTATTATCCGCTCGGCGTTTATAAGGACAAGACAGCAGAGGAGGAAGCAAAATGAAGGATATGAACGCACTTCTCGCCGGATTCGGCGGTCAGGGTATACTTTTCATGGGCAAGGTCATCGCCTATGCGGGACTCACCGACGGCAAGGAAGTTTCATGGCTTCCGTCCTACGGCCCCGAGATGCGAGGCGGCACGGCAAACTGCAGCGTCTGCATCTCTTCCGACCCCATCTGCTCGCCCCTCGTTGTCACTCCGAACGTGTTCGTTGCGATGAACGGCCCGTCTTATGACAAGTTCATCGACAGCGTCGTTCCCGGCGGAATAGTTATTCTTGACAGCACGCTCGTCGAGCGCGAGGTCAAGAGAGACGATATCACTGTCTGCCTCGTTCCCGCCACTCAGATGGCGGAGGAGCACGGACTCAAGGGCCTTGCAAACATCATTCTTATCGGCAAGCTCATGGAGCAGACCGGTTTCTGCAATCTCGACACCATGTCGAAAGCAATAGCCAAGGTCGTCCCCGCAAGAAAGCAGCATCTTGTTCCCAAGAATGTCGAAGCTATTGAGCTGGGTATGAACTACAAAGGCTAACAAGTAGGGACTGCCGCATTTAGCGCAGACCAAAGAGCAAAAAGACAAAGGTCATAATTCGCGGATAATAACGCGGATTATGACCTTTATTTTTATTTATTAAACGCCTTTTACAGTGTAAATAATCCGCCGCTTCGCCCGGCTTTTATTTCGGACAAGGCGGCGGATTTATTTATTTCTTTTTACATCAGCGATCTGTAGAGCTCTGCAAGCTCCGCAACGCTCGTGTCGCGCGGGTTGCCGGGGCGGCAGGCGTCGTCATATGCGGACTGCGCAAGGAACTCGACATCCTCGGGTTTGACGATTTCCTTGAGGTCGGCGGGGATTCCGACATCCTTTGCAAGCTGTCTGACTGCGTCAACAGCCGCCTTGCGGTATTCGTCAACGCTCATATTCTCCGTGCCCTCAACGCCCATAGCCTTCGCTATGTCGCGGTATTTCTCGCCGGTCGCGGGTGCGTTGTATTCCATGACGGTCGGCAGTATTATAGCGTTTGCCACGCCGTGAGGGGTGTCATAGAGCGCGCCGAGCGGGTGAGCCATCGAGTGTACTATGCCAAGACCGACATTCGAGAAGCCCATGCCTGCGACATACTGACCGAGAGCCATGCCCTCGCGTCCCTCGGGAGTGTTTTCAACGGCACCGCGAAGCGACTTCGAGATTATCTCGATTGCCTTGAGGTGGAACATATCGCTCATTGCCCATGCGCCCTTGGTGATGTAGCCCTCGATAGCGTGGGTCAGAGCGTCCATGCCTGTTGCGGCGGTCAGTCCTTTGGGCATGGAGGACATCATGTCGGGATCGACAACGGCGACCACCGGAATGTCGTGAACATCTACGCAGACCATCTTGCGGTTCTTTTCGGCGTCGGTGATAACATAGTTTATCGTGACTTCTGCTGCAGTTCCCGCCGTGGTCGGGACGGCGATTATCGGAACGCACTTGTTCTTTGTCGGCGCAACGCCCTCAAGGCTTCTGACATCGGCGAACTCGGGGTTCTTGATGATTATGCCGATAGCCTTCGCGGTGTCCATCGAGGAGCCGCCGCCGATAGCTACGATGCAGTCTGCGCCGCTCGCCTTGAATGCCTCAACGCCGGACTGAACATTCTGAATGGTCGGGTTGGGCTTGATCTCGCTGAACATCTCGTATGCGATGCCAGCGTCGTCCAGAACATCTGTGACTTTCTTCGATACGCCGAACTTGATGAGGTCGGGGTCGGATGCGACGAAAGCTTTCTTGAAGCCTCTTGCGGTTATCTCTTCGGCAACCGCCTTGACTGCGCCCGCGCCGTGATATGAAGTTTCATTGAGAACGAATCTGTTGTACATGATTTTTACCCTCCCGGATATTTTTGATAAAGCTGTATTGATAAAACTTTATCTTTTTCTTAATCCTATCATTAATTTTTAAACGCATTTTAAAGCTCGTTTAAATAAATTGTGAACACGGGAACCATCCGGGAGCAAAGTGTTGATTTAAACCGTGCCGTTGTCCTGATAATCATGCAGAAGCTTCAGCAGCTCGGCGGCGTGCCGACCCTCGTCAACCGCATATTTTTGAAACATTTCTGCGGCTGTTTTGTCGTCCGAAGTTTCTTTCGCGTAGTTTTCGAAGTCGCGCACAAGCTCCGTCGAGTTCTGCCACGCCCTGAGAACTCTGTCGCGCGTGGTTATAACTATCTTTTTATCCTTGCTCATTTTGTCAGCCCTTTCGTTTTTTGTTATTATGCCCGATACGCCGCGGAAAAATATCGGCGGAGAGTGTATAAAATTTGCCCTGCCGCCGAAAACTAATCTCCGAAGCCAAAATTGAAAGGAGAAGCATATATGCAGCTTACACAGAAAGAAAAGGAATTGCTCAAGGATCTCAAGGGACAGGAGAAGCTCTGCGTCGAGAAATATTCTCAGCATGCCGCGGCGGCAAATGATGAACAGCTCAGCCAGCTTCTGAACTACCTCGGCGGTGTTGAGCAGAGGCACTTAGATATTATCACAAAAATCGACAGCGGCGAGATTCCTCAGCCCGTAGCAGGGGAGGCGGCTCCGAAAAATGATTTCAAGCAGACCTATTCGGTCAGCGAAACGCAGGAAAAGAAGAACGACTGCTATATCTGTTCCGACCTGCTCGCCACCGAAAAGCACGCCTCCGCGCTCTATGACACGTGCATCTTCGAGTTCAAGAACGAACAGCTCAGAACGGTTCTCAACTCCATTCAGCGCGAGGAGCAGGAGCACGGCAAGAAAATATATGACTATATGTCCGCGAACAATATGTATTCGTGATGCAAAAGGCCGTCCCTCGGGGCGGTCTTTTACATAAGCCCTTGACCGTCGGGCGCGATTGTGATATCCTTGCAGTGTGAAAAATATGATTTGACGGAGTGAAGGAAATGACAGTCAGCGCAAACGAAAGCAGAAAAATAATGGAGCGTATCGGCTTCCCGCAGGAGGCTGTAGACACTATCGGCGATTGCACCGAAAGAGTGTCCGAAAACGCGGATTTCAACGCCCTTGTCGATGAGTTCATCGCCCATCCCGAGAACCTCGACAGCGTGCTCGAAAGACTCAAGGCGCTCAGCGAACAGCTCGGCGAAAATGAGTATACAATGAATATGTGCCTGCTCCTCGGCGCGTGCCCCGCGCTGCGCGAGCGCTATGCCGAGAAGGGTATCGACGAGGCGATATTCTGGAAGAGCATTGAGGATATGCGCTGGAAGCTTCGCGAGTGCATGGACTGCGAAGAGGTCTGGGGCACTTTCGTCCCGCATTGGTACAGGGGCTTTTTTGAGATGACCCGCTTCGGACTCGGCAGATTCCAGTTCGAGGAGGCGGACTTTGACGCCGATTACTATGAGAAGTGCGGTAACACCCTCAAACGTGGTGACACGGTCATAAACTTCCATATCCCCTCGGCAGGACCGTTGACCGATGAGAAGAGACTTGATTCATATAAGCAGGCATATAAGTTCTTCGGCGGCAAGGACGGCGAGCCCATGGCGTTCGTGTGCGGCTCGTGGCTGCTCTATGAGGGGCACAGGGAGTTCCTGCCCGAAAACAGCAACATACTTCGCTTCATGGACGATTTTGATATAATCAGAAGCGCCGACAGAGAGAAGTTCAGCGACGGCTGGCGCGTGTTCGGAAAATACAGCAACGGACCCGTTGATGACCTGCCCGAGGATACTTCTATAAGGCGCGCATTCAAGCAGAGACTTCAGCAGGGCAAGCCCACCGGCTACGGCTACGGCGTGTTCTTCTTCGACGGCGAAAAGATACTCGGCAAATAACGAAAAATTTAAAAAAATTGTTGACAACCGGCTCGTTTTTTGATATCATAGCTGTTGTCGCACGGGAGTGCGACACATAAGGGCCACTAGCTCAGTTGGTTAGAGCACTCGGCTCATAACCGAATGGTCCGGGGTTCGAGTCCCTGGTGGCCCACCAAGAAGCGCCGATTTTCGGCGCTTCACAAATATAGGGGTATAGCTCAGTTGGTAGAGCAGCGGTCTCCAAAACCGCGTGCCGAGGGTTCAAGTCCTTCTGCCCCTGCCAAAACAAAAAGACACCTGCGGGTGTCTTTTTGTTTTGGCTCGGATTGAATAATTTGAACACTCGGCACGCGGAGCGTGTCGAGGGGTGCGGGTCTCCGGTGGAGACCTCTGCACGAAGTGCAGAAGCACCGACCGAGCCGGCAGGCGAGACCAAGTCCTTCTGCCCCTGCCAAAAAGAAACAGTCACCATTTTGGTGACTGTTTCTTTTTTGTTAGACAAAACTTGTCCGAGGCACGCGCGTGCCGGGCTTCGTCGCCGAGCGCTGCCGGTGGCAGATGCAGCGAGGCGAGGATGGCGCAGCGGTCAAAATTTATTGCCGCTCCAAGGCGGAATAAATTTTGGGAATCGCTTAATTACTCTTGAAGAAGCAATGATTTATGGTAGAAGCGGTGATATTGAAAAGGCAAGTGAGCTGTTTAACAAATACTATCAAAATGCACTTAACGAATATAACGTGGATGTTGAAAATGGAATAGAGACTTATTTGCATAAGGGTGAGAGAATGGTCTACCGTAATACAAAAACAGGAAAAACAGAAACAATCATAGCAGACAAAGACGGGTATGTTGTTACTTATTGTGCGAATCGCTGCCATATCGATTACCTTGAAACTTTAGCAACACAACTTGGAATAGCATTGAAATAATATAAAGGAGTGGCTGATTCGATTTCTGATGCTAAAGTGCAGTAAAAAGTGAGTAAATTTAAAATTGCACGGCTGAATTCAATAACGGTAACACACTGAGCTGACAAGATGAAACGCCCTCTTGATATATTTCTAATAATAAAAATAATGCGAGGGTTCAAAAACATACAGCAAATTTGAAAGAATATCTTTTTTATAACCCATTCACAAAACTCCTGTGCGTCAGCTCGGGAGTTTTACTTTGTTATGTTAACTACACGATAGTTTCGCCACCTCCAACGCATATTGACTTTTACCCATGAATATGCTATTGTAAATATTAGATAAAAATTTATTTAATATTTTGCGATATAATGTATATATTGCGGGAATTGGGAGGCGCGCTATGTCAAAAATCTTGTCTTTTATCATGTCCGCCGTTATGATATTCTACTATCTTCTCGGCTTCGGCTCGATAAAAACCGACGGCGATTATACAGTCGTGCGAACCGATAAGCTCAATTCCGTGCTGTCACTCTATGCCACGGCTATGACGGCGAGAATTTCTACTGCTCCGACGCGATAACTGCGGTGAATTTCACGGGGCTCTCGAAGTTCGACAATGAAATGAACTGCCTGAAGGTCAGGACGAATGCCGTGCCGAAAGAGTTCATCGAGAAGTACGGCAGCAATCACATCGGCGGCATCGACTGCGCCAACGGCTATATATACGCGCCTGTCGAGGGCAAGGTTGACGGAAAGCATCTATATAATTTCATCCTGCTCTATGACTGCAAAACGCTCAAATATACCGGGATATATTATGATATGTCGAGCGAGTATCTGACCGACGGCATCCCGTGGTGCGCGATAGACAGGGAAAACGGATATCTCTACACCTCGCAGTTCCACAATGTCGGCGAGATACTTCAATATGACCTCGAAACAATGACTTTCCTGCGCGCGATACCGCTCGAAGAGAAGCTCGACAGAATACAGGGCGGCTCGGTCTATAATGGCATGCTTTATCTCTCCTATGACGCGGCGAACAGCACTCAGGAGCAGATAATCGCGGTCGATCCGAACACCGGCTCGGTTCGCGTGGAGTTCACAAGATATTGCCCGAACTATGACAACGAGGCGGAGGATGTCTGCGTTTATCCCATGGAGGACGGCTCGCTGTTCCATGTTGTCGATTACGATAAGCTCATCAACGCGAATGTGAGCCACTATAAGCCCGCAGAGGGCTGAATTTCCGAAGCTATTTTTATTCAAATATAAAGGAAGAGGTGGAGTTTATGGCAACATTACTTAAAAACTGCAGGATCTACGATGGAACGGGCAGCGACGCCGTGAACGGCAGCGTTCTGTTCGAGGGAGACAGAATAATTGAAGTGGGCGATGTTGACGAGAGACGTGCCGACCGCGTTATCGACCTCGAGGGCAGGTCGCTCGCCTCCGGCTTTATCGATCCCCATTCCCACAATGACTGGTTCGCCATAAAGACGGAACCGCTCAAATATTTTGAGCCGTTTATCCGCCAGGGCATAACCACATTCGTGACCGGAAACTGCGGCCTTTCCGCCATCGGCTTTGACGATGATACGCCCTATAAAGACAAGATAGGCGGCGGCCTTTTCTTCTTCAACGGCACTACCGGGAAATACGGCTCTATAAAAGAATTCAACGCCGCTATAGACAGAAATATGCCCTGCAATATCGCAACGCTCGTGGGTCATTGCTCGGCGCGTGCATCTGTTTCCGGATATGAAAACAGAAAGCTCTCGGCGCAGGAGGAGGAGAAAATGCTCGGCATCCTCGAAGATAACCTGCGCGACGGCGCGGCGGGCGTCTCGCTCGGTCTGATGTATGAGCCGGGGCTCTACGCCGACACAGAGGAGCTCAAAAAAGTTGTCAAGCTCTGCTGTAAGTATAATAAGCCGCTCACCGTCCATCCGAGGGCGGAGAGCAAAGTCTCAATGTCCTATGATTCGCTTTTCGGACGTTCGCATCTGCTCAGAGCCGAGGATGAGCTCGTTGAAATATCAAAGGGTACGAACCTCAAGCTCCAGCATTCGCACGCGATATTTGTCGGCCGCCAGTCGTTCGGCGACAAGGATGAGTTCGTCGCCATTCAGAATAGTCTGCGCGAAAACGGCGTCGATGCGATGTTCGATATATATAACGAAACTCTGGGCGTGTCCGTCATAACGGTCGTGCTCCCCGTGTGGTATCAGGGAATGAGCAAAGAGGAGCGCAAAAAGCCGCTCAACAAGCTCAAACTCAGCGTGCTCATCAAGGCGACGAGCATACTTCTCGGATTCGGCTTCAAAGATATTCAGATAGCGTATATCGGTCCGGGATATGAGAAATACGAGGGCAAGACCGTCCACGAGATAGCAAAGGAGAACGGAAAATCGGATCTCGATATGTATCTCCAGCTCTGCGAGGAGAGCGACTTCAAGGGCAGGGTCAATATGGGACCGTACAGCACTCCAGAGATAATCCGCGAGTTCGAGCATAACCCCAACTGCCTCTACATGACTGATGCGTGGGTCGAGGATTTCGGCGTTCAGAACCCGGCTATCTATGACTGCTATCCGAAGTTCCTGCGCGATTCTCTCAGAGGTACGGGCGACACTCTGCCCAACACCGTCCGCCGCATGACCGGCGCGACCGCCGACAGATTCATGCTCAAAGACCGCGGATATGTAAAACCCGGCTATTTCGCCGATTTCACCGTGTTCGATGAGGACGAGACGAAGAACGCAACGCCCGATCAGACGAAGTCTTTCGGCATAAAGAAAGTGTTTATCAACGGCGAGCTCGTGCTCGATAACGATGAACTCAACAAGTCCGCGCTCAAAACCACAGGCCGTGCGCTGACAGTGTGAAATATTATAAGGAACTCTAAACCATGCAAACCGCAACCGACAAAAAGATAGATTTTCTAAACGACCTTGAGGGTACAAATATCGACAGCTCCGTATATCCCGAACTTGAAAGGCTCTCGCGTGACCGTGATCCCGAGATTCGCAACAGGGTCGCGCAGGTGCTGGGCGGTGCGCGCGGCGAATATACAGATATTTTGCTGCGCCTTCTGAATGACCGGGATGAGCTCGTGAGGGTCAATGCCTGCGATTCTCTGAGCGGAACCGACAGCCGCGAGGCGATAAACGGACTTGAAAAGCATATCGCCGACAGCTCGGAACTTGTCCGCGGATATGTGTATTCGTCACTGTACGATACCGCGTCAATGAATCCGGCGGCTTATAAGAGCGAGGTGCGCGCTCTGCTTCTGTCTGCTTGTAAAGACGAAAAATCAGATCGGGCGGGAGCTATATTGGCTTGTTCGCTGTATGCATTGGGTGAAGCCGATGCGGCGAATAAAATAAAATCATACATATCCTCCGAGGACTGTTATGTGAGAAACGCCGCCGTTCAACAGCTTCACGCCATTTGCGGCGATGCGGATATTTCTTGCTTCCGCAAAGACCTGCAGGCGCAGTATCACAAGGAGTCGGTCGGGTTTGTAAAAGATGCGCTTGAGAGTCTTTTGGAAGATATCCCGGCATAGCACAGTGAAATTGCATCAAAGAGCGTTCTCCGAAAAGAGGACGCTCTTTCGTCTTTCCGTCTTGCTTCTTAGCCGTGCAATCTGATAGAATAGACTCATTAGCAGTGAATTTTTGGAGGACAACTATGAAAATATTTAACGCCGCCGATTTCGGCATAGTCCCGAATGAGGATATTTCGGAGAAGCTCGCAGAGTTTATCTCGGCATTGAAAGCTGAGGACGGGGAGAAGACCGCTGTGTTCGACAGCGGCACTTATCATATCACAGTCGACCCGAAGCTTTTTATGCCGGCTGTTACGCCGTATCTCGCGGCGTGTCGGATCTTGTTTTTGACGGCGGAGATTCGATTTTTGTTATCGACGGCAAGGTGACTAACATAGCCGTTGAAGATTGCCGGAATATAACTCTGCGCAATCTCGAGATACGCCACGCTCACCCGGATATGCATGAGTTTTTGGTCGTTAGAAAAAGTGCATTCAGCGTGGATTTCAAAATCGACAGCGACAGCAGCTTTTCGGTCTATGCACTATTATGCTAAATTTGACAAATGTATTTTCTCGGTGTATAATATAAAATGTCAAGACTTCCCAAAAGCTATTTTCGCCGGGATTTTTCGCCCGAATTTTATCCTGTTAAAAGCCGCTTTCGGCGGCGGGAAAGGGGATATTTTTTGTGAAAAAATCTGCTTTGATTTTTCTTGCTTTTTCTATATTGCTGCTTGCGGCATGCCAAAAAACGCCCGAGTCTGTCATGGACGGAAATGTCCTGCGCGCAAAAAGCTCGAACGATTTGCTCGTCGAGTCCCTCGTGAGCGCACCCGCCGATAACGACAATCAGGGCGGTACGACGCCCGTTCTCTCAAAAACCGAGCATCTCAAGCGCGACATTTCATCCGGAGGCATAACCGTGCATATCGACGCCGATATAAAAGTGCCGAAGATAACCGGAGATATACGGACATATTCCGCGCAGTACCGCTTCTTCGACCTGCTCGAGCTTGAAGACCTGTTCTTCTCCGGCGACGATCCGATGTTCAATCCCGGCTCGGAGAAAACGGCGGAGGACGATCCGTCTGCCGGGCTGCTCCCGGGCGGATTTTATTTCGGCGTGTCCGAAGTTCTGAGCGCGTCAAACCATCCGACTGCTTTGAAACCCGGCTGGGCAAAGGGCTGCAATATCTCTCCCGACGATGCGCGCCGCCTGTCGGATAAGCTTCTCGGCCGCCTCGGAATGACCGATTTTGAGCTCGTCTCTTCGCAGGTCGTTGAACCTCTGACCGAGCGAGGCAACCGTGCCAAACGCGGCAGATATGAATATAAATATGTCCAGGTTGCCGACGGAATACCGCTTTCGAGCGGCGAGCCGGACAGCACAGGATGCACCGTCGCAATAGACGACAGGGGTGTTGTCGAAGCAAGGCTCACAAGGCTTGAGCTTGGCGAGTCGAAAATCGTAAACAGCAAGGTTATGACGCTCGACGGCGTTCTCGCAGTTTTGCAGAAGAAGCTTGCCGCCGCAGGACTTGTCAAAGACTCGATCGTAAAAGAGATAAGCTTTGAATATATGTCGGTCGAAGATCCCGAAACATATAATTCGACCGTGTTCCCGTGCTGGCATTTTTGTATAGCTACTATCGCAACGCTGGAGCAATACGGCGAATATGAAAATGATATTATAATCAATGCCGTAACCGGTGAATTTTACGCCGTTACGAATAGATACGAATAACTAAAAGGAGGAAAACAAAATGTTGAAACGCACAAAAGGATTCGTATCGCTCGCTGCCGCAATCGCACTCATGCTGGGACTCTGTTCCTGCAGCGGCAAACCCGAAACAGACCCGAGCACAACTGCCGACCCGACCGGAATAGGGGCGCAGGCAGAGACCGGGGAGAACAACACGGCGAAGGATATTGCTCCCGAAAGCGGCGCACCGGAAACCGCTGCAGAGGAAGCAAACACTGCCAAAGAAGCAGGCACCGCCGCGCAGACGGAAAAGGCAACAAAGAAAACAGATGCTTCAAATGCAAATGTCAGCGCCGCCGGATTCATTTGGCCCGTGCCCGGCTATACACAGCTTTCCTCTCCGTACAGCACTCAGTATAAGCGCATAAGCATCAAGGCTGATTTCGGCGCAAAGGTTGTTGCCTGCGCCACCGGAAAAATTACGAAGATATATAACAAAGATGATGAAAGCAAAACTCCGTGTGCCGTGCTGACCTGCGCCAACGGCTATGTCATTGAATACAGCGCGGCAAATTTCTCCGTTAAGGAGGGCGATGTTGTCGCCCGCGGCGACAGTATCGGCTTCGTCGGCAGATACGGAACCGGTCCTCACCTGAATATTTCAGCCACGAAGGACGGCGCAAGTATTGATCCCGCAACGATCATAAAGCCCTGAGCGGGGTGATCCTATGCTCAGAAAGGATGTAAAAAGTCAGCTTTTTTCAACCGGGATGTTGATATCCCTGCTGCTCGGACTTGTTCTGCTTGTCGAGCCGCAGTATCAGTATTTTCTGTATTTTGCGCGGTGGGATAACAAGGCAGATTATATCAATTTCTTCTTCTCGTCCCTCGCGCTCGGCGGATATCTTATCTTTACGCCGATAATAACCGTTATGCCCGGCGTGTTCCGTTTCTGTGATGAGTATAACAGCGGATACCTGCGCTTTATGCTTGTGCGCTCGAAGAGCCGCAGAAAATATATTTTCTCAAGACTTTTTTCAAACGCTGTCTGCGGCGGCGCGGCAAACGCTCTGCCGCTTGCGGTGTTTGCGCTCATAATGCTCATTTTCTGCGACCCGTATGTCCCGAACGGACATTCGAAGACTCCGCTTGACGGAAGCATATTGCAGCCGTTTGAAAACGTCGCGGGCGGGCTCGGCCTGGTCGGAGTGATAATCCTGCTCGCGTTCCTCTTCGGCGTCGTGTGGGGAGTTATCGGTACGGCTCTGTCCGCCGCGGTGCCCAACAGATATGTGGCTTTCTGCGGTCCGTTCGTGCTGTTCTTCCTGATGCACCTCGTCGCGAGCGCGCTGCAAAAAGAAAAGTTCAGCCCGACCAATACTATCCTGCCCGATATTCTGCCGTCGTTCGGCTTTCTGTTTTTGTATCAGGCGGTGCTTCTGGTGCTCGGCTGCGCGGTGTTCATTTTCTTCGCGCGAAGGAGGCTGCTGCAATGAAACAGTGTCTCTCTGTGATGCGCTGGCAGTTCGGCACATGGCTCGGCAGCGCGCGGACTATTACGGCTTTTCTCGTCTGCGCCGCCGCTTCGCTGCTCGATTCCGTGAATCTTATGCAGTTCGCCCGGGCGAGCGGAGATCCGCTTAACATATTTGAGCCGTTTATATATAACAGCTCAACGCTCCATATCGCGACATTGATGTTCCTCGGGCTTATGCTCCTGTTCGCCGACGCGCCTTTTACCGAGCAGAGCGCGATGTATTCGCTCGTGCGCTGTTCGCGGGTGCAGTGGATAGTCGGAAAGCTCATGTATATCCTGCTCTCCTGCGCCGTGTATTATATATTTTCGCTCGCGGTGACCGTGCTATTCTTTTCGCCCAACGCCTTTGCCGGTAATGTGTGGAGCGCGCCGTTTTATGAGCTCGTCATGCGCGATGCGGCGACTTCGTCTTATCATATCACAGTCGACCCGAAGCTTTTCATGCCGGCTGTTACGCCGTATCTCGCGGCGGCCTATGCCTTGGCGCTGAATCTCGGCTACGGCTTTTTCTGCGGCTCGCTTCTGTTTTTGATAAATCTAAGCGGCAGCCGCGTGCTGGGATTCGCCGTGCTCTCGGCTCAGCATATCATTTCATATCTGATACGGTTTAAGTACCTCCCGTTTTTTATCTCCGTATTTTCGAATCACGGCTTCTCAGAGGATGCCGGTCTGCCGTCGGTCGGCTTTTCGTGCGCGTATTTCTGCATGCTCGCGGCGATTATCGTTGCGTGTATTCTTCGCGCCGTTCGGCATGTCGATCTCAAAATAACAGTGGGGACTCGAATATGAAGATAACTTTTTTTGCGGGATTGCGGCATCGGCTTTTCAATATGCTGCCGTATCTCGCTGTGTCTCTGCTCATATGGACGGTCTGCGTGCTCTCGTCTTTCGGCGGCGAGCGGGAAACATTTTTCTTCGTTTTCACTGAAGCCGTCGGCGGCGTTGAACACAGCGGACAGTTTGATCTCTTCGGCTTCTTCCGCTATTTCGGAACATTTTTTGCGGGACTCTTTCTCGGTATGGCGGGCTCGGTCCTCGATTCCGAGGCGATGCCGTATTTCGTCCTGCCGCGCTCGAAGAGCTTTTTCAAATGGTGGATAAAAACCGTTTCGCCCGCTCTTCTCTGGTGCGTGCTCTATTGCCTTATCGGCATAGCTGTCTGCGCAGCGGCGGCGGAAAAAGTCGGAACGCTTTCCGCCTTTGAGCTTATGCGCATGGCGGCATATCCGCTCGCGCTCGGTGCGTCAATGTGTGCGCTGTGCTTTCTGCGTTTTCTTCTCGGGCAGAAGCCTGCGGCGGCGATTGTCATCGCGGTTGTCGGCACAACGGGGCTAATATGCGGGAAGCTGAAAAGCTTCGGCTTCGCCATGCTCGGCGCATACGGCATGGCAAAACAGCTGACCGATGCCAAAACGGCTGCGGCGGTACTCTTTGCAGACGCGGCGGTGATAATCCTTGTCTTTTTCTGCTCCGGCGCAGTGAAGAGAAGGGCTTTGAAAGGAGGACATTATTTTGACTGATGTTATAGTTATAGATAAGCTGACAAAAAGCTTCAAAGGGAAAACGGTTCTCGAAGATGTCAATATGCGGCTGCAAGAGGGCAGGATATATGGCATCGTCGGCGACAACGGCAGCGGCAAGACCGTACTTTTAAAGCTTATTTGCGGATTCATGAAGCCCGGCAGCGGAACGGTCACCGTCAACGGCAAGGTGATAGGCAAAGACGCTGACTTCCCGGAGAACACGGGAATTATAATCGAAGCGCCCGGATTCCTGCCCAATTACAGCGGCATGAAAAATCTTGAATACCTCGCCTCGATACGCGGCAAAATCGGCAAAGAGCAGATAGAGGCCGCCATGAAAACGGTCGGTCTTGACCCGTCGTCAAAGCTGCGGGTCGACAAATATTCGCTCGGCATGAAACAGCGCCTCGGCATAGCGCAGGCGATAATGGAGGATCAGCAATTATTGATTCTCGACGAGCCGATGAACGCGCTCGACAAGGACGCAGTCGAGGAGATGCGAAAGCTCTTCCTGAGCTTTAAAGCGAGCGGAAAAACTATGCTCATAGTCTCGCATAACGAGGGCGATATCTCGACCCTCTGCGACGAGGTTTATGAATTTGACGGCGCGCGGATAAAGCGGCGCGGAAATGTCTGAAATATACTCACGGAGCTGAAAAATAATGAAATCAAACAGAAAAATTATCGTGTCCGCCTTAGCCCTTCTTCTTGCGGCAATCTCGCTTGCCGGGTGCGCTAAAGTGGCGCGCGAGCCGGAAACGACGACTGCACCCGAAACTACGACCGAGGAGCAAACGACGGAGCCGACCACCGAGCCGACAACGCAGGCGGAAACAACAAAGGCGACCTCCGCACGCGGCGCGGAAACGACCCGCCGGGCTTCCGGTTCTTCAAATACCGCGTCAAAGACTACGGAATTTCAGGTCGATTTTGACGCGATAAGAATGCTCGGGGTTCCGAAATTTCGCGCGTATGCCGACCTGGGTGATGGCTTTTCATCAACAGGCAAGACCGCGACCGTGAACGGAGTCAAGTGCAAGACCTATAAAATAACTTTTGAAGGCAGCGACGATGTCCTGCTCGCATACGATGAGCAGAACAAGGTGCTGTATGAGTACGACAACGAAACAAAAGATTGGATAGAATTATAAAAAAACAGGCGCTTTACGGTTTTGCCGCAGAACGCCTGTTCTTTTTTTGTGTTTATATGTGCAGTGCTTTGAGTATCGCGTCGGTGCCCTCGAAGTGCGGGATTATCATATCGGCGCCCGCCGACATGAGCCTTGCCCGTTTCTTTTCGTCTATTCCGTCGCCGGTCTTTTCGTTTGTCGCCACGCCGACTGCGTATCCGCCGAGTTTTGCCGTGAGCTCTATCTCAACAAATCCGTCGCCGAAAGTGACAAGCTCCTCCGGATCTAGCTTCTGCTCTTCAATCATGTTCTTTATAACCGCCTCTTTTGAGCAGTCGAGCAGAGCGTCCTTCGCGCCGTGTATTCCGCCGTCGAAGAGATCTTTGACTCCGATTAAGGACGCCTCATATATGACATCCTCTTCGTCCGTTCCGCTCGCGAGGAAGCATCTTATCCCGGCGTTCCTCAGCGCTTTTATGAACTCGACTGACCCTCTGACCGCGAGATCGGCGGGGGAGAGACAGCCGCTTTCGAGTCCCTTTTTTCTGTCGGCTATCCGCGTTTCGAGTCTGCGCAGATATTCTTTTTTGTATTCGCCCGGGTCAACGTGCTCTCCGCCGCGGCGAACAACTGCCTCGTTGAGCGCGATGCATTGGAATATCGTCTGCTTGCCGGTCAGTCGGTCGACGAATTCCGTGACCTCTTCGCATATTCCGCCTTTATTTTCATTTGTGCCGAGAGCTTCGATGACCTCGCAGAAATACGGAATCATCACTTTCTGCCAGCCCTCGCGTATAAGGCTTATCGTGCCGTCAAAATCGAACAGCGCGCATTTGAAGCCCCTGCCGCTGTATTCTTTTATCGTTTCGATTGAAAAACTCATTCCTGTGCCTCTTAGTTTTATTTTTTACTGTGCGAGCGCTTCTATTTCCTCGGGCGATGCCGTGCCCGTGACGCCGATTTTCCTGACCGTCACGCCGGACGCGAGCCCCGCAAACTGAGCTGCCGTTTTGAGCTCGGTCTTTGCGGCGATCGCCGCAGAAAATGCGGAGAGCGAGGTGTCGCCCGCGCCGCAGATGTCAACTTCGCCGTCGAACAGCACCGCATCGGCTTTCTCCGTCCTGTCGCCGTCGGTGACTATCGAGCCGCGCTTTCCGAGCGTGCAGAACACGGTCGAGCGGTTCTTTTTTGCAAGCAGCTTCGCCGCTTCGATGAACTCGTCATATCCCGCGTCTATGTAGCCATCGTTGTTATACACTGCGCGCCAGCATTCGACCTCGTTGGGCTTCAATATGCAGTCAGTGTATTTGCCGATGTTGTATCGGCTGTCCGCAATGACGGTGAGTCCCGATTTTGCAAGTGCAATTATCTCATCGCGCACGCACTTTGTGATTATGCCGAATCTGAACTGATCCGCAACGCACAGCACATCGATATTTCCGGAGATTTTTCTGAGATTTTCAATCACTTTGTCCTCGGTCTCTTTTGATATCGGCTCGTAGTTGTCGAAGTCGAGACGCGGATCTTCGTATTCAAGCTCCGATATGCCCTTTCGCATCGGCTTGCAGTAGGCGTTGGTGAAGCGGCCGGGTACTTTGATGACAAAATCCCTGTTCATGCCGCTCTTTTCGAATATATCTTCCATGAGCATGCCGCGCCAGTCGCCGCCGATAAGGGATATCGGAATAAGCTCTTTTGGGGAGAGTGCCGCAAGGTTCGACGCAACATTTCCGCCCGCGCCGAGATAGACTCTCTCACCGACTATCGGCAGGGGATAGTGCGGAGTCTCGCGCGAGAGCTCGGATTTCGTCATGTCCGCGTGCCAGTAGATATCAACGCAGAAGTCGCCGATTATGCCTATGCGCGCGTTTTTTATGCCGGCGCATATTTTTTTGACCTGTTCTTTTGAAAGCATATCTTACCTCAAATCAAAGCTGCTCTTTGAGCTTGTCGTAGAGCGTGGGTATGGTTATCTGATGGTCGCCCTCAAAGTGCCAGCCCCAACCGCCGCGGCAGGTCGGACGGTTGACGATATTCTTGCGGGGGCGGTAATAATAGTTCGGATCTTCGTAGCCTATCTTGCAGCGGAAGTTGCCCAGGCGCACGAGGTCGAAGTTCGCCGTGGTTATGTTGAACGTGGGATAGCCGAGGTTGCGCGCTATTGAAAGAGTCTTGAGGAACACCTCGGGACCGATAACGGCAGAGCCGAAGTTGAGAAAAACGCCGCCGTCAAGCTGCGACACGCTGTAAGCCATCTTCTTGAAATCAATGCCCGAGCATTTGCCGATAGCCTCCATGTCGCAGGTGGGGTGCTGGTGGATGATATCCGTGCCGAGCGCTATGTGATAGGTTGCGGGAATGTCTAACTTATATGCGTTCCAGAGTATGCAGTCCTCGCGGTTCGGGAACTTCTCGGGGTGCATGTCTATATATTCGCCGAGCGCCTCGCCGTATCCGATGTTGAGCTTCGCGCCGCGTTGAATAGCCTCGTTCATCCATGCTCCCGTCTGTTCCCACATTCCGAATGAGCCGTCCTCTATGGCGGTCGGCACATCCTCGGAGGTGCCGCCGAGATACGCAAGCTCAAAGTCGTGTATGCTCGTCGCACCGTTTGCGGCAATGTGCGTGATAACGCCCATTTTCATCAGCTCGATGACATAGCGGGAAAGGCGGTTTTTGACAACGTGCGCGCCCATGCTCCATATGACGGGACGCCCGTTCTTGCGCGCCTTGACTATCCTCTCAACAAGCTCATCAAAGCCTTCGTATTTGTATTCCTCGTGCGGGGTGACGCCGGGCGTCATCATGTTGTCTATGGTGACGAGATTGTGGCGATCCTCGGCTGAATATGTCTTTATTCCGGAAAAATCAAGCTGCATCTGTCTGCGAAGCATAATACCCTCTCCTTAAATCATCGTTCTTATCGGATTTTAACATATTGCTGCGGAATTTACCACAGTTTTACTAAAAATTGTTGCAAATTCCCACAAAAAGCGATACGCCCGCAGAATAACTGCGGGCGTGCCTGCTTTAGGTTTATTTTTCGCTTGAATCCTTTTCGTTTTTCTCTTTTTCTTCTCTCGCGGCTCTCTTTTTCTTGATGAATGCGGGAGTTATCTTGTCGAGGGTCGTTTCGAGCTTCTGCCATTCGGCTTCGGCTTTTATCGAGTCCTCTTCGAGGCGTTTGTCCATGTCGTAGTACATGATGCTGCATCCGCAGTGGGGACAGTTGGGCTTTAAGTCGAATATTCCGAGCTTACCGCCGCATTTCGGGCATTTGCGTTCCATTTATATCTCTCCTTCCGACTTGGATATCGTCTTCGAGTTAAGCTCGCGGCGGGCGATCATCTCTTCCTGAATGTCCTTGAGCTTCTTGCCCTCGAGGTCATAGAATTTGTAGGGTATGAGCGAGATGAGCGACGCCACGGGCGGGAGTATGGTGACCAGAGCCCAGAGCCAGAAACGGGTGTTTATCTGCGGGTTTTCAACAAGCTGAAGCGAGTTGTCCGCGAGCTGAACGGTGACAAGGCCGATGACCGGGATTATGGCCGTTGCGATAGCCGTGCAGAGCGAGCCCGTGAGCTTGCTGATGAAGGTCAGCAGCGAGAACGCCATGCCCTCGTTCCTTTCGCCCGTCTTCCACTCCATGTAGTCGACAGTGTCGCCTATCATCTTTGTGGGGACGACCATGTTTATGCTCGTCAGCGAGCTGAAGATGAAGCCCTGAATCATAAGCAGCGGGACAATGACCGCCGGGTTGCGATAGAATTTCATGCCGATTAGGAAGGTGGTCGTACCGACGAGTGCCTTGAGAATAGTTGTGCGAACGACTATCTGCTTCGACGTCCATCTTCTCTCGAGAGCGGGCAGCAGCAGATAAGTCAAAAATCCTGAAATAACTCCGGGGATGCCGATTATCGTGCCCCAGCTCGCCGCGCCGAGGGAGAATATGTAAAAATACTGCGCGAATGTGTCGGTAACTCCGCCGACGGTTGCGAGAATGTTGGAGCAGACTATGAGAAGCAGGGGCTTGTTCTTGAAAAGGAATCTGAAGCAGTCGAGAACCTTCGGCTCGTCGGAATTCTGAACCACGCGCTCGCGGCAGAAGATGCCGGAGAGCGAGAAGAGTCCCATGCCGACAGTGCCAGCGACAATACCCATGACAAGGAAGAGCTGGCGCATATTGATTCCGATAACGCCCTTGTTGCTCAGGTCGATGAGCAGGGATATAACGGGCGTAGAAAGTCCGCCGATTATGCCGGAGAGGAAGCGCGCCGAGGTTATGGCGTTCGATCTGTCAACGGGGTTCGGGGATATCGCGGCGGACAGACCCCAGAACGGGATGTCGCCTATTGTGTAGAAGAACTCCCAGATGAAATATGTGACGCACATATAGACTATCTTGAGCGTCGTTGACTGAACTCCCGCGAGGAATTCCGCGCCGCCGAAGAACACGACAGTCGCTATGCCGAGCGGTATCGGGACGAAGAGCAGATAGGGACGCAGTTTTCCGAGATTCGTGCGGGTCTTGTCAACTATCGTTCCCATCATCGGGTCGTTGAGTGCATCCCAGATGCCCATGACGGTTATCATCGTTGCGACCGCTGTGCTCGGTATGCCGAACACGGTCACAAGGAAGAACGTCAGCTGCATACGGACCATGTTGTAGCCGATGACCTGACCGCCGTTTGCCACGCCGTAGATAACCGTTTCTTTTACTCCGACGTATCGTTTTTCTTTCAGCCTTTCGTTGTTAGCCAATTTGTTTTCCTCCTCCGGGCGCGGAAAGCGCAGATGTATTTTCAGTGTTTTCGCATTCGTTTATGAATTTTTCCGCCGCCGCCTCATAAGCGCGCGGGTCGGTATAGTAGCTCTGCGCGTGAACCGCATTTTCGACCGTCAGCATTTCTTTTTGGGTCGGGCACGCGTCAAACAGCTCTTTCTGCATCTTTACGGGCACGAGCGCGTCTTTTGCGCCGTGAATAAAAAGTATCGGCACTTTCGCGCTGCGAACGGATTTTATCGGCGATGCGTCGCGCAGGCTGTATTTGCAGATTATGCGGCAATACAGATCGAATATATATAGCAGGGGGAACGCCGGGAGCCCGAACGGATTTTTGAGCTGATAGGCGAATTCATCCCATGCGCTCGTGTAGGAGCAGTCCGCGATGATTCCCTTGACCGCCGGGTCGGTTATTTTGTCGCTCATCATTAGAACCGTCGCGCCGCCCATCGACACGCCGAGTAGGAATATGTCAAGCTCCGGGAATCGTTTGCGGGCGCAGTCTATCCAAAGAAAAGTGTCCTTTGATTCGTGCGTGCCGTAGCCTAAGAATTTTCCCTCGCTCTCGCCGCAGCCGCGGTGCTCCGGCATCAGAATTGTATAACCCATGCGGTGAAAGTACGGTGCGGAAAAGCAGAATTCGCATATCCCTGAGCTGTGCGCCCCGTGGCAGGCGATTATCATGCGCCCGTTGCTCTTCTCGGGCAGGAGCAGGCGCGCATATATCTTTTCGCCGTTCGATGCCGTAAGCGTGAGCTTTTCGAACGGCATTTTCCCGAACTCTTCTTCGGCTTTTCTGTGATCTTTTGCAAAGTCATCCTCAACCTCGCCTTTTGCGGCGGGCAGCTTTATCGGCTTATACCATATTACCTGATTGAACAGGAAGCCGCATATCGCGAACAGCAGCACAACGGCTATCGCGAGCACAACAAGCAGAATTATTATCACGGTGTTCATAATTCGGCACCTTTCAGATATTCTGTCGTATCAGACAAGCTCCATTATACTGAAATAAAACCCAAAAAGCAATACAAATTCAACATAAAGATAAAAATTTATATACATAATTATATGAAACTTTTACAAAAAATTACAGACGGCAGGTAAAAAACACATTTTTCGGAAAAATAGCGTCAAACTCAGCTTGAATATAAAATAATTTTCACCGCTTCGGCTGTATTGATTTTTCGTTGCTTTCGTCGCCAACTTGAAAACACATATAAAAAGTACTCTTTTTTCGGTAAAAAATACCTTTACTCCGTGAAAAGCTATGATATACTTTAGAATAAGATGAAAAATATATGCACTTTTCACATGGGGGCATTGAAATTGAAGCTGAATATAAATGAAGAGAAGCGATATCAGACTATAGAAGGCTTCGGCGCGAGCAGCGCATGGTGGGCGCAGATAGTCGGAAACTGGACTCATGAGGATCCGATAAGCGGCAAACCGGTCAGAGACAGAATCAGCGAGCTGCTTTTCAGCAAGATCGAGGGCATCGGTCTTGGCATCTACCGCTACAATATCGGCGGCGGTTCGAAGCACAGCGGACGCGGCACATTCAGCGAACCCGCGCGGGCGACCGAGTGCTTTGAGACCGCTCCCGGCGAATACGACTGGTCGCGCGATGCTGCGGCGGTCTATATGATGCGCCGTGCCGTCAGCGACGGTGCGAACGAGGTTATTTTCTTCGTCAATTCTCCGATAGAACGCCTGACGAATAACCACAAGACGCATCTCGACAAGCATCAGATATTCAGAGAGAATATAAAAAAGAAGAACTATCCTGCGTTTGCCAAATACTGTGCCGATGTTGCCGAGCATTTTATCGGCGAGGGCATACCCGTAAAATATATCTCGCCCGTCAATGAGCCGTTCTGGGTCTGGAACGGCGGGCAGGAGGGCTGCCACTACAGACCCTCGAGCTGCCGCAAGGTGCTCCGCGCGTTCGTCAAAGAGCTTGACGGTAGGAAAACTCTCGACGGCGTTCGGCTCTCCGGCTGCGAAAACGGAGATATCCGCTGGTTCAACAAGAGCTATTCGCGCGCCGTTTTGGGCGATCCGCTCGTCCGCACTCGCCTCGGCGCTCTCGATATCCATTCCTATTGCCTGCATATGCCAATCCCGTTTTTTAACAATCGCATGAGCTTCCTCAAACGGTTCGCGAAGTGGATGAGCAAAAAATATCCGGATGTCCCTGTCAATATGAGCGAATGGACTCATATGCAGGGCGGACGCGACAAGGGCATGGACTCGGCACTCGTCACGGCGAATGTTATGTATGAAGATCTGTCCGTGCTCAATGTTATCTCGTGGCAGCATTGGATAGCTGTGTCCGAGGTCAACTATTGCGACGGGCTAATATACATAAATCTTGGCGATAAAACTTTTGAGATGACCAAACGCTACTATGTTACGGGTAACTTCTCGAAATATATTCCCGCAGGTTCCGTTCGCGTTGATGCCGCCTGCGATGATCCCGAGCTGCGCCTGCTCGCGTTCAAGTATGACGGCGGCTGTGCGGTTATAGTGATAAACAGCACCGAAAAAGAAAAAGAGCTGAGCCTGCCGGAGCAGTACTCAGCCGTAAAATCAGCGGTCACGGACGATAACAACGATCTTCGCGAATATGACATCGCCGCCCCCGAACATATAAAAATCACGCCGAGATCGGTGACGACAATTATTCTGCGCTGAGGTCGGATTTGAGCTTCTTTCTGTATTGATTCGGCGACATGCCGTATGCTTTCATAAACGCCTTTCTGAAATGGCTGCGGTCGCAAAAGCCGATAAGCGAGCTTATGGCGTCTATCGTCAAATCGGTACTTTTGAGAAAATATTCGGCGGAAGAGAGCTTGCACTGCATGTGATACTGCGATGTCGATATGCCGTATTTTCTGATGAACAGGTCGTTCATCGTGTTCTGTGAGATGCCGAATTTCAGCGACAGATCTTTGTTCGTCAGCCGCTCGTTGCATTGCTTCTCGATGTATTTCTTTATGTCAAGAACGACGTTGTCGGCGGTCTTGATATACGGCGCGTCCTCGCGGCTCCGGCTGTTCGCGGGGGTAGCCATCGCCATTTCGAATATGATTCCGTGGACGAGGAGCATCAGCTTCTTGTCGTTGTCGAGCATATCCCTGCCGAGCGCGGTCTGCTTTATCTGGCTGTAATATGACGTGATGTCAAGGTGCTTTATATACACCTGCTGATCTATATTGTAAAAATCGAGCCACCTGTCTATGAGACTCCCGTATACCGTTACCCAGACTTTTGAATATGGCTTTTTGTCGTCGGAGTAGTAGGAGTAGCCGCTGCCTTTCTTTATTATATAGCAGTCGCCTTTTTCAACTGTGGTGACCGTTCCGTTGTGCTCGATATACCCGACCCCGTCGGTCACGCATTCGATTATTGTGTTTGAGTTGTCTTTTAGCGAGATTATGTAGTCGGTGTCGGGAAAGAGCCTGCCGAAAGAATGAAGATGAAAAAGATCGCTGTTCTGATTCTTGTCGTATAAGTACATCTCTTCGTTGAATATCGGCATAGCATCACCTTTTTTACTCGTAGCATTTGATATTTTACTCTTTTATACTAACACATTGAACTCATCTTAACAAGGGGGAATATGACTGTGAAAATCGCCGGAAAAATCAAATCCGTTGTTTCTTCGGTCAAAACGCACTGGAACAAGCCGCCGAAAGAGCGGTATATGAGCTATAAGGAGATAGCCTCGCTCTCTGTTGGCGGCATAGGCGTCAGATTTATAGTCTACTGCGTGTCGAATATGATAATCGCCGTCGGCAATACGCTAATAGGCAACACTATCGGTATCGACCCCGGCGCGCTCTATGTAATATATATACTCAGCATTCTCTCGGGCTTCCCGCTGACTGCACTGCGCGCGAAGATGATTGACAATACGCGCAGCATGAAGGGCAAGTACCGCCCGTATATCCTGACCATGGGTATCCCGACTGTAATTCTCGGCATCGGCTTCGTGTGGATGCCGTATGAGCATATGTCGCTGACAATGAAGTGCATAGTCGTCTTGCTGTTCAATGTCGGCTTCCAGTTCTTCTATAATTTCATGGTCGATGCCTACGAGAGCCTTATAAATGTCCTTTCGCCCAACACGATAGAGCGCTCGGATGTCCTCTCGATAAGATGCGTTGTCGAGAATCTTTCGCCGTCGATAGCGGGCATATTCCTGCCGATAGCGGCGCGGCTTATAACAAACGACAACACCCTCTACGATATGCGAATATACAGGGTGCTCTATCCGCCGATGCTGCTCGTCGGATTTTTGATATCCCTGCTCGTCTATGTCAATGTCGAGGAGAAGATAGTCCAGGCAAAGACCCATGTTATCCGTATAAAATTTATCGACGCGCTCAAGGCGATAGCGCAGAATAAATATTTCTGGATAATCTCGCTCGCCGGTTGGATAGGCTTCCTTGAAAGCTCGTTCAACAGTATTCTCGGATGGATGTATAACTATCAGGGCGCGTGCTCACCGGGCCAGTATTCGCTGATAATCGCGATATCCGGCAACGCCTCGTTCTGGCCGAATCTCGTCGCGCCGTTCCTTATCAGAAAGTACGGCAAAAAGAAGATACTCGTTGTAACGAATCTTTTCAATATCGGCTTTATTGCGCTGATGCTCCCGATAGTCCGCCGAACGGGCGACCCGGGAATAATATGGATGCTGCTCATATGCATCTTCGTCAACCAGTTCATAACTTCGCTTGGTCATCTTCTCAACCCGAGCATTCAGGCGGATATAAGAGACTATCAGCAGTATAAAACGGGCGAGCGAATAGACGGAATGTTCACCGCGGTCGGGCTTATAGGCAGTGTCATAACGCTCGCCACAGGCTCCGTTCTTCCGGCAATATACGAGGGCGCGGGACTCAATCGCAGTGTCGCCTTGTCGCTCGGCTACGACGGCTCGAATGTCTATGACGTTCTCTATAACCATGACTATTTTGTTCGCATAAGCAGCGTTCTCGTTATCGCGTCCGTTGTCGGTGCGGTGCTCAATGTCATTCCGCTCTTTTTCTATGATTTCACCGAGGTCAAGCAGAAGGCGATAGTCAAGGTGCTAAAAATAAGGGCACTTTTCGAGGACTACGGAAACAATGTCCTCGCAGACGATGCGCTTGTCGAGACGGTCGATATTATAAAAGAAGCCGAAGAATATTCCGGCCGCGAAATGAATGTCCTCTCAAAGGACGGAATAAAACAGGCGAAAAAGTTCGGTGACAAGGCACTTGTAAAGGCAGCCAAGAAAGAGTATAATCTTAAAGCTCAGGAAAACGAGAAGATAGAGATATCCCGTTTTGTCCTCGCGGAGCTCGACCGATTTAACACACCGGAGGGCATGGAGGATCTTGAGATTGCGAAGAAGATAAGCGCGGCGGGGCTCAGCGACTTCATGTCCGCAATAGAACTCAAAAAGAGCGATGTCAAGCGTATGCCCAAGGCGACCGCGCAGCAGAAAGAGCGCAGAAAAGATATGTTAAGACTCGTCGGCGATATCAAAACAGCGCGCAAGACCGCCGCGAAATATTATCCCAACGGCATCGAACCGTTTGACAGCTCTGTTTTCGCGGGGCTCTTCAAGCGTGAGGACGAGGCGGAAGTCAATATGAAGCGCGTCACGGACAGCATGAAGCTCGCCAAAGAGTCAAAAGATAAAGCATCTATTGCAGAGCTCAAAGCAGAGCTTCGGCAGGTGCGCGCCGAAAAACAGCGCGTTCAGCTTGAGATAAAGAAAGCGACCGACGAAAACTCGCTCTATTACAGAGCCGCAAAGCCGTATCTCGACGCAGTGAGAACGATAGCGCAGAGCGAGAATTACAGCCGATGCGAAGATATATTTGCCCTCTATGACGGGGCAAAGGAGCGCATCGCGCAGCACGAAAGCGCAGAGGCGGCGGTCTGATAATACGCTCAAACAGGAGAAGAAAAATGGACGACAAACTCAAAAACGCTCTTTATGAGCGCTATACGAGGTCGTGCAGACCGCAGTATTTCGCCTCGTGGGCGAAGCCGAAAGCCTCGGAGCTGAACATACTCCGCCACAGGCATCTCGGTGGGAATCAAGAGGTGATATGAGATATCGCTAAAGACAGCGGAAAGGCAGCCGACCATATCGAAATGGCGGGCTTTTATGCCTCCGCGATAATCAGCTACGGCAAGAACAAAAACGGCGAGCTGAAGCTGATGAAGCATCTGACGGTGCCGACCCTGCGCTTCAAGCCCGATCTGACCGAGTCGTCGTTTAGCCATAATTTTAACGGCTGTGCCGCAGTGATAAAGCAAAACGGCATGGCGCTCACAGAATATCCTGAGACCGTCTCCGTCAAGGGCGATTTGTCTATATCTTCGCGAGCAGGCGACGGAACCGAGATTATACGCAGGTTCACTCCCGCCGTTGATCAGCCCGCGCTTATCGAGACTGTTACGGTTTTCAACCGCTCCGATAAAACACAGAAATATGAAGTGTTCGGCGCATATTACAGCGAGTCGGTGAACGCTTTATGGTGCGTTGGGGACAAAAATATAACCGCCGAAAGTTCGGCAGTGTTCGGCGATATTTTCGAGCCGACCGCTCAGCGGAGCCGCGAATATGAAATCGCTCCCGGCGATTGCTTCACTTTTTACTGTGTCTATTATGCCTATCAGACCGAGATGCTTTCAGCATTTTCAATACATGACGAGATAGCAAAGCGCGATAAGTTTATATTAAATATGTTCGGTTCGCTCAGACTCGAATCCGGTATCCCGGAGCTTGACGCGCAGTTTGCCCACTGCATTTTGCGCGGCAGCGGTGCGTCGAGTCGCCGCACCCTACAAGGTGCTTATCAATAAAATTGTGCAAACTCCGTGGGCGGATGATATCTGTTCTTACATCATTGTGACAATTCGCAATATTAATACGACTGTCTATATCCTATACCCACACTCGCGCCCTCCAACTTATAAACACATCCCTATCTCATGTCGAAATGAAAAAATCCTACCCACGAAAGCCGTGGATAGGATTTGCTGTTTTACTCGTTCTGTTTATTTATACTGCGCGAGCACATCAGATGCGAGGGCTGTGAGTTCGTCTTTTACACTCTCGGGAGAGAGAATTGCGACATCCGCGCCGAAGTTCATTATCCATGTCAGGAACACAGGGCTCACGAACACTTTTACGCGCATGTCAAAGTGCGTGTCGGTGATATTTGAAAACGCAGTGTCGAATCCGAATTTGTCTATCATGACATTTGCAAGCTTGTTTTCGCAGCGGAGTGTGACCGTCTCCTCGCGTCCGCCGTACATTCCGAAGGTCTGCTTTGAATAGAGCGCCATATCGAAATCGGCGAAGAACTCCGCGCCGTCGCGCTTTTCTTCGGTCGGCTGAATTTTTGTCATTTTGTCGACCCGGTAGTGCTTTATCTTGTTCTCGTCCGAGTCGTAGCCTATCATGTAATAATTTTCATCATCCCAGGTCAGCGCCCACGGGCTGATGCGATATATTTTGCCGTCGTGGCGCAGCTTCTTCTGCTTGTGCTCGTCCCAGGTGAAATATTGAAACGCTATCTTCGCGTCGCGGTTTATCGCGTCGTGTATGTAGTCGACGGCGTAGTAGATGCTCTCGTTCATTGCCTTGATGCGGTTCGAGACAAAGACCTGCCTCTGCAGTTCCTGCGCCTCATATCGGCTCGCAAAGCCCTCGATTTTCTTTATCAGCTCGTTGCTCTTTTTGTGCGTGATGAAGCGTGAGGACTGAACCGCGTCGACAAGAAGCTTCAGCTCCGGCAGCTCGAATTCACGGCTGATGACATGATAAGTCACGCTTTTGCCTTTTCTCTTGTCGATGTCGAGCCCGAACAGGCAGAGCACTTCAATGTCGTTGTAGAGCGTCTTGCGCTCCGCGTCGATGCCGTATTCGCCCAGCGCGTCCGATATCTCGGCGAGCGTCATTCCGTGCTCGTCGTCCGTGTTTTCGAGCAGGATCTTCATCAGATAGAGCAGTTTTATTTTCTGGTTTGATTTTTTAGCCATTTTTATATCCTCCGATTTGATTTACGGATATATTATAAAATATTTCGTGCACCAAAAAACGGACTCTGCAAAGTTATTATACGGCATATTGCCAAATTTTGCAATGAGCAATATGCTATTTTTTGTCAAAATAAAGTTCGCTATTGAAAAAGCGCTTGACAAAAAACGGAACATGATAAAATGAAATAAAAATTACAGCAAAAGGAGAAAATTATGGATCTTGTTATCGGCATTATTTTTGATGTTATCGCAACTGCGGCTTTGGTGTACCTGTTTATCTTCGGATATAACAGCGAGTATGAGGCGGCGGCGACTGTTATCGCTCCGGTGCTCATTTATATCATATGGAGCAGACGCGCTCAGATGATAAAGACACGCAAATGGCGTGAGTCGATTGAAAAGCAGATGAAAAACAAAGACGAAAAAGAGTCATAACCAAACAAAAAGCGGCGGCAAACCACTCAAGGCTTGCCGCCGCTTTTTATTAACTTACTTTGCGAATGCGTCGTTGTGGGTCAGCGCGAACCAGATTTTGCAGAACAGCTCGCTCTTTCCGCATACGTAGAGAATCGTATCGGCGAAAAGCTTGACTACATTGCCCCAGTCGAAGAAGAACTTGTTCTCCGCCTCCGGTGCGCCGTCGTAGTCGAGGGTGAACGCCTGGGTGTAGAGGATACCGCCCTCACCGAAAACCTCGGCGCGGACATAGCTGCCTATCTCGTCCGAGTAGTCGTCGAGGTCTATCTCGGAGCCGACATGAATGACCTTGCCGTCCGCTATCCAGTGAATCGTCAGATAGTTCTCTGCGGTTATCGCTATCGTGTCCTCCTTGTCGTCAACGGCGATGTTTGTTATCACCGGCTGAACAAGGTCGGGCGATGCGTACCACTGGCCGTTCTCGTCCGCGACATTATAGCCTACTTCCTTGCTGAACTGTTCGAGCTCGGGGGTGTTCTTTATATATCTGCTTCCCGCGAAGAACGCGCCCTGCTTCATGCATTCCTTGAGGTTATCTACCGTGTTCGAGGGCATGAGCATTATCGTCCAGCCGTTGTCCATGGCGGAGAGGCGATGTGCGTCGGAGCTTGCAAAAGCAAAGACGTTGCGCCCGGAGGGTACGACCTTCTGGAGCAGGATATCCCAGAGCTTGCGGTCGTGGCGGGTGCGGTAGTCGCCCTTGGAGTTGACATCGATGCCGAGGCAGGAGGGATACATCTTGAGCAGACGGGCGAACTTGTTTATGTCATAGTCGTAGTCTTCGTTATAAGCCTTGTCGAAATCCTTTTCGTTGCGCGCGCCCGTGTATTCGCCGGGGTGGTTGATGACCGAAAGACCGCCGAGCTCTTCAACATTCTTTATCGGCGTCTCGTAGTCGCTCGTGCCGCCAAGGACACCGTTGCCGTAGTCAACGAACCAGGAGTTGACATGCGAGTTGTTGAACGAAGTCGGGTTGTTCTCGATGCCGTAGGGGACGCGGAGCATTCCGCGGCCGCCTCTGTCGCTGCCGGAGGTTATCTGATTGTAGCGCCCCTGAGTCAGTCCCGTCGGCTTCTCGAAGCCGTTCTCGCGTCTGAATCCGAGCGCGAGCTGGAGCGCGGGAACATAGTTCGGCTCTGTCCAGCCTCTGTCAACGGTGCCGTGATCGGTTATCGCGAGAATGTCGTAGCCCATTGAATAATAGGTCTCGATGACATATCTGAAATCATTGTCGCCGTCTGAAACTATGCTGTGATTGTGCAGGCTCGCCTTGTATTGACCGTAGTTTTTCCAGTCAACCGTGGCGTAGGGGTTTGTTATCGCGTAGTCAACGTCCTTCGTGTCCGCGTCCTGCGCGAAGACTGCGGGAAGCATCCCGAAGAGCATCACTGCGGCGAGGAAGAACGAGAGAATACGCTTGAAACTGTTTTTTTTCATCTCATGACTCCTTTCATTTTGCGTATGCGAGAAAAATGTTGAAATCATTATACAATATTGCACTGCAAAAGTCAAAAATTTTATGCGCATTTACCTAATTTTTGGTCTTGGATATGGAAAAAGCGTGTTATATATGTTAAAATCATATAAGTATCTCAACGGAGGACGACATGGATATAAGAGAAGAGCTCGAACAGCTCAGAGATGAAAAGTACAGGGAGTTCGGCTTGTCGCTCCTGCCGAATGTCGACAAGAGCAAGATAATCGGCGTTCGCCTGCCGCAGCTGAGAGCAGTCGCGGCGCGGATAAAAAAAGAAAGCCCCAAGGGCGTTATGCCCGATCTCCCGCAGGGCGATATGCTTGAAGAAAAGCTTGTGCGCGGATTCGTTATTGCAAGTGCCGATCTGCCGTTCGAAGAGCATCTGAAAGCGGCGGCGGATTTTGTGCCGGAGATAGATAATTGGTCTGTCTGCGACAGCTTCGTGAACAGCCTCAAGTTTTTCAAAAAAGGCAGGGAGCGGGTCTGGGAGTTTTTGCAGCCGTATTTCGATTCCGATAAGCCCTATGATATCCGCTTTGCGGTCGTCGCGGCGCTCAATTATTTCTCTGATGATGAGTACGCCGCCCGTGCTTTCGGGAAGTTTGATAAGATAACCAACGATGACTACTATGTGAAAATGGCGGTCGCGTGGGCGGTCTCCGTGTTCTTCGTCCATGCGCCGGAAAAGACATGGCAGTATCTCGAAGATAATTGTCTCGACGATTTCACTTTCAACAAGTCGCTTCAGAAGATAACCGAATCTTATCGCGTCACGCCGCAGGACAAGGCGAAGATACGCGCAATGAAACGCAAATAACAGCCGAACAGGAGATAATACAATGAGCAACAAAGTACGCAGAATTTTTTCAAAAGCAGTCAATTTGATTACTTCCGCAACCGCGCAGGGCCTGAGTAAAGGCGAGCTCGGTTCGCCCGATACTCCGGAGGAGATGAAGTCGATTGCAAGAATTGCAGCCGAAGAGGGCATAGTCATGCTCAAAAATAACGGCGTGCTGCCGATAAAAAATGACGAGAATGTCTGCATCTTCGGCAGAATTCAGAGGGACTATTTCTTCGTCGGCTACGGTTCCGGAGGCGATGTCAATAAGCCCTATTGCGTCGATCTTGTGGACGGCATGAAAAACGCCGGAATAAAAGTCGACGAACAGATTGAAAAGATATACTCGGATTGGATAAAGAAGAACCCGGCGGACGACGGCTTCTGGGGCGCATGGCCGCGCTATCACGATGAGATGAAGATAGACGAAAAGACCGTCGCCGATGCGGCAAAGCGCAGCAGCTGCGCCGTCGTAGTTATAGGTCGCTCCGCGGGTGAGGACAGGGAAAACACGCTCAAAAAGGGCAGCTATTATCTGACCGACGATGAAACAGCGCTGCTCGACAAAGTGACCGCGAATTTCAAAAACACCGTCGTGCTGATAAACAGCGGCAATATTATAGATATGTCGTGGATGAATAAATACGGCGACAAGCTCGGCGCGGTGCTCTATGTCTGGCAGGGCGGAATGGAGAGCGGAAACGCCATTGGTGAGGTCCTTTCCGGCAAAGCTTCGCCGAGCGGCAAGCTGCCAGATACCATTGCCGATTGCTACGAGAGCTATCCGGCGGCGAAGAACTTTGGCAAAAAGACATACAACAACTACGCCGAGGATATCTTCGTCGGCTACAGATATTTTGAAACCTTCGCGCCCGAAAAGGTCATGTTCCCGTTCGGCTTTGGTCTTAGCTACACTTCGTTCGAGCTGTCCGACAAGACCGTCATGGAGGCTGACGACAGAATAATAGTCTCCGTAAAAGTCAGGAATGTCGGCAGTGCCGCGGGCAAAGAGGTTATTGAGGTCTACTACGGCGCGCCGCAGGGCGAGCTCGGCAAGGCGGCAAAGAGCCTTGCCGCATATGAAAAAACGCACACTCTTCTGCCCGGTGAGGAGCAGAGGGTGGTCGTGTCGTTCCCGTGCGCCAATATGGCGTCGTTCGACGACTCCGGCAAATCCGGCGCGGCGTTCTGCTATGTGCTCGAAGCTGGGGACTATCCCATCTATGCCGGCACCGATGTGCGCTCCTGCGAGCAGATAGGCGTTCACACAGAGCCGGAGCTTCGTGTCACCGAGCGCCTTGCGAGCCGTGCGGACTGCGCACCGAAAGAGGCGTTCGACCGCCTTGTCGCCGCGACCGACGAACAGGGAAAAACAGAAAAAGCATATGAATCTGTTCCGCTGAGCACCGTTTCGCGCCGCGAGGAGATAGAGAAGAATCTGCCCGAAGCTCCCGATTTCACGGGCGACAAGGGCATAAAACTCGAAGATGTCGCCAATAACAGAGCGACCCTTGCGGGCTTCACGGCTCAGCTCGAGGATGTTGAGCTTGAGGCTCTCTGCCGTGGCGATTATGTCATGAACAGCAAGCTCGGCACTCCCGGCAACGCCGCAGTTTACGGCGGAATACTTAAATCTCTGCGCAAAAAAGGCGTGCCGCCCGTCAGCGCAACGGACGGCCCCTCCGGCATCAGACTCCATTGCTATGCCTCGCTCCTGCCTATCGGCACGCTGCTCGCGAGCACATGGAATCAGCAGCTCGTCCGCGAGCTGTATGCTCTCGAGGGTGCCGAGATGGCGCGCAAGGGCTCCGATGTCCTGCTCGCCCCGGGCATGAATATCCACAGAGATCCGCTCTGCGGCAGAAACTTTGAATATTTCTCCGAGGATCCGCTGCTCGCCGGCACCATGGGCGCGGCGGTCGTGCGCGGCATCCAGTCGCAGGGAGTCTCCGCCTGCCCGAAGCACTTCGCCTGCAACAATCAGGAGACCATGCGTATCTATAACGATTCGCGTGTGTCCGAGCGCGCTCTGCGCGAGATATATCTCAAGGGCTTTGAAATATGCGTCAAAACCGCGCACCCGTTCAATATCATGACTTCTTATAATAAGATAAACGGCGTCTGGGGACACTATCATTACGGTACCTGCACGCAGATACTGCGCGGCGAATGGGAATATGACGGCTGCGTCATGACCGACTGGTGGATGCGCGCGAGCAAAGACCCGGATTTCCCGCTGCTTCGCAACAACGCTTACCGCGTGCGCGGACAGGTGGATGTGCTCATGCCCGGCGCGGGAGCGGGCTCGCGCAAGGCAAAATATGACCCGTCTCTGCTCGAGAGCCTCGGCAAGCCGGACGGCATCACCCGCGCGGAGATATTCCGCAGCGCGATGAATACCCTGCGCTTCGTCCTGCGTTCGCATCCGTTCTGCGCCGAGCACGGACTGGATAACGGCTACCGCCCGGGTCCCGATTGGTTCGAGTGTCGGTAATTTTTAGGATTCATTTATAAATTATCAAAAATATTTGCAGAAAAGCCGCAAAAAATGTATGTTGATACGGAATATTGTTGACGCCCGGTTTTTGCTGTGATAGACTTCTCTTTAGCTTCCGATAATTTGATCGGTTATATAGGAGTAGTTGAATAATGGTTAAGAGGATCTCCGCGCTTGCGGCGGTTCTGCTGTGCGTATTCATGCTGTGCTCGTGTACGGCGTCGCGCTCGCAGATCGGCGCATATGTCCGCGGCACGCTCGACTCTGTCTATCTCAACGAGAACAGCGACGAGTATCTGGATTTGGTCGGCGGCACTGCCGAAGAATGCGAAACCCAGTATCAGCAGTATATCCAGGACGAGGTCGAATATTTCAAAATGTGTATGGATATCGACGCGGTGTCCGATGCGAATTATCAGCGCATGGTGAAGATATTCGAAACGCTCTATGCCCATTGTAAGTATGAGGTCGGCGAGGTAACGCGAAGCTCCGACAGATTCCTTGTCAGCGTGACCGTCTATCCGATAGATGTCATATCAAAAGCGGAGGAAAACGGTATCGACGATTTCGAGAAGTCCTATGGCGAGCGTGCGAGAAAAGGGGAGTTCGATAAGCTCTCTGACTCCGAGCGCGAGGAGCTCTGGGCGGACGGAATAATCACCGAGGTTGAAAAGAATCTTGATAATATCGGCTATCTCGACCCCGTCACGATATCGCTCCAGGTGATTATCGAGGACGACGGATATTCAATTGTGGATGATGACCTCGTCCGCATGGATGAACTTGTTATCAGCTATTGACAGACAAAGCAAAACCGTTCCGAATTATTCGGAACGGTTTTTTTAACGGAAATATATAACGGTCATTATCTGCGACATTTGTCTTGACATTTTATTGCCTTGCATATAAAATGTATTGTGGGAGATGAGAAAATAAATATGATACCAACCGAAAGCTACAACTGCTACGAGTATTTCAAGAACAACACTGCAGCGTTCGGCGACTATGATGCCGCGATTCATTTCGGTCACAGGATTAAGCGTTCCGCTCTGCTTTCCGATATCGACCGTCTCGCGGCGTATTTCAAGAGCGCGGGGCTTCGGCGCGGTGATGTGTACACCGTGTTCCTGCCGACCTGCGTGCAGAGCTTCGTCGCCTTTTATGCGCTCAATAAAATAGGCGTTATCGCGAATATCGTGCATCCGCTGACCCCGCCCGAGCTTCTCAAGGAGACTATGGACGCGGTCGGCTCAAAGGGCGTTATGCTCATGGATCTGCTCGCAAAGCCCTATGTTGATATGCTCAATTTCCACAATGTCCCGTGCGTTGTGTGCTCGAATTCCGATTATGTTTCGCCTGCGGCTCATCCGGCTTTCCGCGGCTATGAGTTGTTCGCGGCGCACGCGTCGTCGGGCATAAAAAATGCGCTGAGCTACCGCGCGGCGATCCATCGCTGCCCGCCCTCGGACGGAGTCCACGATAACGGCTCGGATATTGCCGTCTATCTTCACGGCGGCGGAACGACGGGAAAGAGCAAGACCATAAAGCTCTCTTCAAAGGCGCTCAACGAGCTTGCCTATAAGACGGGAAAGGTCGAGCATCACAACACCCCCGGCGTCGAGTGCTCGATGATAGTCCTGCCGCTCTTCCATGCGTTCGGTCTTGGCGTGTCGATGCATTTCAGCATGTGCGAAGGCTTTTGCTGTATCCCTGTCGCACGCTTCAAGCCGCGCAAGGCAAACGAGCTTATGCGCGAATATAAAGTTTCGTTCATAGTCGGCGTGCCGAATATGTATAAGAAGATGTTCGAGCAGAAGAACTTCGAGGGCAAGCATCTGCGGAATCTCGAGCTGCTCTTCAGCGGCGGCGATATCGTGACCGAGCAGTTCCTTGATATGTTTAACTCGACTATAGCCAAATGGGGCGGCAAGGGCAGACTCTTCCGCGGCTACGGACTTACCGAAGTCAGCTCCGTCTGCTGCGCGAATACATATGCCGATTTCAAGCGCAATTCCGTCGGCAAGCCGTTTTATGATATGCGCGTCGAGATATGGGATAAGGACAAAAAACGCCTGCCTGCAAACACCGTCGGCGAGATAGCCGTCTCCGGCTCGACTCTTATGGAGGGCTACCTTAACGAGCCGACAAGCGGAGTCTATACCGACGACAGCGGCGTGCGCTGGGTGCTCACGGGCGACCTCGGCTATATCGATGAGGACGGTTTCCTGTTCTTCACCGGCCGCAAAAAGAGACTTATTATCATCTCGGGCTATAACGTCTATCCGTCCGATATCGAGGAAAAGGTCATCGGCGTCGCCGGGATAACCGAGGCTTGCGCCGTTCAGGGTTATATCGAGGCGAAGCCGATAGTCAAGCTCTATGTCGCGCTCGACAGCGAGCCGGAGAACAAGAAGAAAAAGATTGAAGAAATAAATGAATTCTGCAGCGAAAATCTGCCGCGCTTCTCGCGCCCGACAAAGATCATCATTCTTGACGCTCTGCCGCGCACCCGGATGGGCAAGGTCGATTTCATGAAGCTCTGCGACCCCGCGCCGACCGAAAAACGCCGCGAGCGCGAAAAGGCTGAAAAGCAGGAAGCGAAGCAGTAAACCGCACGAAAAAACATATACTAAAGACCGATCTGTATGCCTTGCAGAACGGTCTTTTTTTCTTTTTACGATAGCGGATTTGACTTTTGGCGGCGTTTTGCATATAATAAGACTGCATTTGCGTTTCAGTGCCGTTTGTGTAATATTGAGAAAGGAAATTTGTCAAACCGTTTTAAAATTTTTCGGTTATAAAAATAGCGCCGGGTCTGCAAGCACTGAAGGCTGCGAGCCTTTGCAGATGACGAGGAAGAAGTCATCGAAATTTTCGGCGGATGCTTCTTGCCCCATAAGTGCGGGGGACACAGGCTCTCTTATGAAACAGCGCGGCGACGCGCAGACAGAGGGGAGAGCAATGCACAAATATTTTTGTAAAGGAAAAACAGAATATGTGTGGAATTGTTGGTTACGTTGGAGATAACAGTGCGTCTCCGATATTGATCGATGGTTTGAAGAAGCTGGAGTACAGGGGTTACGATTCGGCGGGCATCGCCGTATGCCGAAACGGGAAGATAACCACTGTCAAGACGAAGGGCAGGATAAGCGACCTTCAGCAGAAGCTCGACGAAGTCGGCACCCCGCAGGGGAGCGTCGGCATAGGTCATACCCGCTGGGCGACCCATGGCGCGCCGACCGATGCAAACGCCCATCCTCATTCGGGTTCGAGCGGGCGCGTCACCCTCGTCCATAACGGCATCATCGAAAACTATCTTGAACTCAAAGCCGAGCTTGAAAAGCAGGGCAGGCAGTTCAAGTCGCAGACCGACACGGAGGTTCTCGCTCAGCTTTTCGACAGCCTCTATGACGGAAATCCGCTTGAGACCATGCTGAAAGTTATAAAGCGCGTTCGCGGCTCTTATGCCGTCGCGGTGCTGATGAGCGATCATCCGGATGAGATACTTGCCGCCAAAAAAGACAGCCCGCTGATAGTCGGCATCGGCAGCGGGGAGAACTATCTCGCTTCCGATATTCCGGCTCTGCTCAAATATACACGCGACTGCGCCGTCATGCAGGACGGCGAGATTGCAATAGTCGGCAAAACTTCGGTTGGATTTTTCGATTCCGACGGCAAGCCGATAGACAAAAAATTAATGCATATAACCTGGGATGCGGACAGCGCCGAAAAGGGCGGCTACAAGCATTTCATGAAAAAAGAAATAGCCGAGCAGCCGAAAGCAGTGCGCGACACGCTCGGCGGCAGAATAGTTGATGGAAGAGTCAATCTTCCGGAGCTCACCCTCAGCGACGAGCAGATAAAAAATATCGGCGTCGTTCATATCGTCGCCTGCGGCAGCGCGTGGCATGTCGGAATGACCGCCAAATATCTGATAGAGCGCTCGGCGGGGATACTCTGCGAGTGCGACCTCGCGAGCGAATTCCGCTACAGACACCCCGTTGTCCGAGATAACGATCTTTGTGTTGTTATCAGCCAGTCGGGCGAAACGGCGGACACCTTGGCGGCGCTCCGCGAAGCGAAGAACAGGGGCGCGCACACTGTTTCAATAGTCAATGTCGTCGAGAGCACGATTGCCAGAGAGAGCGACGATGTTATATACACCATGGCGGGGCCCGAGATAGCCGTCGCCACAACAAAGGCGTTTTCGGCTCAGCTCGCCGCCGTCTATCTGCTTGCCCTGCGTCTTTCAAGGGCGGTCGGCAGGCTCGATGAATCGGAAGAAAAGCGGCATTGCGAAGCGCTGCTCCGCCTGCCCGAGCAGATTGAACAGATACTCAAAAATGAAGAGCTGTTCAAGCCCGTCGCAGAGCGGTTCTCAAAGGCTTCGAGCATATTTTTCATCGGGCGCGGGCTTGATTATTCAATTTCGCTCGAGGGCTCATTGAAGCTCAAGGAGATATCCTATATCAAGTCCGAGGCATACGCCGCCGGCGAACTCAAGCATGGCACGATATCGCTTATCGAGCCGGGAACTCCCGTGTTCGCCGTTGCAACCCAGCCCGATCTCTTTGAAAAGACCCTCGGCAATATCCGTGAGGTCAAGAGCCGCGGCGCATATGTTGCGGCGCTCGTCGGTGAGGACTGCGAGAATGCAGGCGAGTTTTCGGATGTCGCCATAAAGGTGCCGATGACTCTGCCCGAATATATGCCCTCGCTCAATGTCGTTCCGCTCCAGCTCATAGCCTATTTCACGGCGGTCGGGCGTGGATGCGATGTCGATAAACCGCGAAATCTTGCGAAGAGCGTAACAGTCGAATAAATATAAAAATCCGCAGCGAAGAAAAATTTGCTGCGGATTTTTTGCCTTATAAGTTTACTTCGCGCGAAGTTTATGTTATCTTTATATACATCATGTATCATATATCCGAAAGGAAAGCAGATATGAAGAAGAATGACGATTACATAAAGCGCGCGGCGGCGGTCGTGCCGAGCGAGCGCCAGCTCAAGTGGCATGAGCTCGAGTTCTACGCCTTTATTCACTTCGGCATGAACACATTCACAAACTCCGAATGGGGCAACGGCAACGACGACCCGGTGCTCTTCAATCCCGAGAAGCTCAACGCGAATCAGTGGGCGGCGGCAGTCCGTGCGGCGGGCATGAAAGCGATTATCCTGACCTGCAAGCACCATGACGGCTTCTGCCTGTGGCCGAGCGAGTATACGGATTACAGCGTCAAAAAGAGCAAATGGAAAGACGGACAGGGCGATGTCGTGCGCGAATGTGCCGAAGCGTGCAAAAAATTCGGTCTCAAGTTCGGCGTCTATCTTTCACCGTGGGACAGGCACGATCCCCGCTACGGCGAGGGCGAGGCGTATAATAAATATTTCAAGAATCAGCTGCGCGAGCTGCTGACTAACTACGGCGATATATTCTGCGTCTGGTTTGACGGCGCGTGCGGTGAGGGCAAGAACGGACGCAAGCAGGAGTATGACTGGCAGGGCTACTACGAGCTTATCCGCGAGTGTCAGCCCGAGGCGGTCATTTCCGTCACGGGTCCAGATGTCCGCTGGTGCGGAAACGAGGCGGGAGTCTGCCGCAAGAGCGAGTGGAATGTCGTGCCGTATTATTACAGCAATCAGGAGCTGATAGCTGCCGCGTCTCAGCAGACCGCGGAGAAGCCGCCGAAGAGGATAAGCGCTACCACGCTCGACCTCGGCAGCCGCAAGGCTATAAAAAATGTGTCGAAGCTCATCTGGTATCCCGCAGAGGTCGATGTCTCGATAAGAAAAGGCTGGTTCTATCATCTCAACGAGGACTATGAGGTAAAGCCCCTGTCGAAGCTTATGGAGATTTATTATAACTCTGTCGGCGCGAATGCGAGCTTGCTGCTCAATATCCCGCCGAACAAGGACGGTCTGTTTGCCCAGCGCGATGTCGAGACCCTGCTCGCCATGGGCGCGCAGCTTCAGATAGACTTCAACGAGGATCTGGCGGACGATTCGATAATGACCGATTCCTGCCACCTCGATGAGGAGCACCGCGGTCAGATGGCTCTGACACACACCACCGACGAGTATTGGCACTCGGGCTTCGATCCCGACCATGCTACCCTGACGCTCGACCTCGGCGACGATTACGATATCGACAAGATTGTGCTCTCCGAGCATATCGCGACAGGTCAGCAGATAGAAAAATTCTCGCTCTACGGTCAGATAAACGGCAAGTGGAAAAAGATATTTGCCGGCACCGTTATCGGCTCGAAGCGCATCTGCCGCTTTGCAGAAACGAGAATGCAGTATATAAAGCTCGTTATCGAAGAGACCCGCTGCTTTGCGACTATCGCAAGATTCGAGGCATATTAAAAGACATAACAAAACCGTCCCGCGGCAAAAGCTTCGGGACGGTCGATTTTTTTATCTTACTTTTTGTTTGATTCGATCAGCTCTTTTATGAGCTTGTATGTGTTCTCGCCGAGTCTGATTATGCTAGGTCTTGTGTCGGCTTCGGGGAGCGCTCTCGCGGGGACAAGAACTTTGTGCCCGTCGCAAGCCATGAACTGCGGAAACGCCGCGTTCGATGTGACTGTCGGCTGTCCGTCAAAGGTCAGCAGATAATATACGAAGTCGTTGTAGGCGTCGCAGAAATCGTTGTGATCCTGATATCTGACGAACCATGTCGAATCCGGGAAAGCGCAGGTGTAAGCGTCAACGAGCAGATCGCCCGAAAGATATTTGTTTGCACTGTCCGCCTTGAGAGTCTCGCCTATGGGTGCGCAAGTCGCGCCGAGCGAGCCGAACTTCGTGTCGATGAGCATATCGGTCTGGTCAACGCAGTTGTCATATACCGGGATGGGTGCTATCGCGTATCCCATGCTCACGCAGACTGCAAGACCGTTCTGCTGCTCCGCTTTGAGCCTGTCGCCGAGCCCGACCTGAACATTGTAGTGGTAGTTGTCGGTGAGCTTTGTCAGAGCCGAATATTTGTCTCCGGTGTCGGAATAGAGAGCTTTCTTCGCATTTTCATAGTATGCGTCGGGCACGAAGCTCCAGACGCCGGGCATCGTGGTTATTATCTCTGTCAGGCAGTCGTCATAGAGCGCGTCAAGATCCTCTTCAAGGATGTTGTTGACAAGGCACAGCAGCATATCGACTATGAACGCGTCCTTGAGCACGGAGAAGAGACTGCTGACGAAATCGCCCGTCGTGTCTCCGCCGAGGAAGGTTTCTATGAACAGCTCAAATGCGTCTGCCTTGCCTTTGACGTCGAGATTCTTCGTGAAAAGATTGCCTACGAGCGTTATTCCCTGGAACGCGCCGCTCAGGAAAACGACTTTCTCTATGTTCTTTGAGCCGTAGAGCGAAATGTACGACGCCGCGACGCAGGTACCTTCGCTGTGTGCGCAGAGCACGACTTTGTCGTGGCGGGTGACTGCCTTTACTTCTTCGATATATTTTTCAAGCTCGCGTGCGCTTTCAACGGGGTCGAGTCTCCAGTCGTAGCCGAAGATGTAGCGCCCGCCGTCATTTTCGCCCTGATACTGACCGTGGATATCCCTCTTGTGAATATCCGTGTCGGTCGGCGTCTGATAGGATCTTGCCGATATCTTCGCCGTGCCGTCCGTGTTGCACATCATGTTTCCCATGAGCTTGAACATAGCCCTTGAGAGCAGCGTGCGGAACAGCTCATGCTCGCCTGCGGCAAGAGCCGCGAATGCGCCGGCAAGGCTCGGAATGGCGCTGACTATCTCAACGGCGCCCATCGGGAAAACAGCGCTCTGTGTGCCGTCGCCGTTGTCGTGATAGAGCTCGGTGCCGAAGCCGTTGACCATAACGACGGGCGGCGTGTCGCAGCTGCACTGTGCGCTGTCCGCAAATGCGCCTGCGGGCAGCATGATGAGCATAATTGCCGCAAGAATGAATGATACCGCTTTTTTCATGTTTGCTCCTCCTTATATGCCGAACATTAAAATCCGAAGAAAGAGGGCACAAGGTAGGTGATGACGGACATGATTATTCCCGCAATAAGAATGCCGAGGGCGATTATCGGGAAGGATTTCTTTATCCTCATGTCGGTCAGGGCAGCTATCAGTGCTCCGGTCCAACCGCCCGTTCCGGGCAGGGGAATGGCAACGAATAAAAGCAGACCCCAGTCGCGCCAGCGTTTGACTTTTTCGCTGTTGCGCATTGAGCGTATCTCAAGCTTTTCGATGATCTTTGAAAAGACCGGCTTGTCGCGCAGAAATTGGAATATCTTGCGTATGAAAAGCAGGATGAACGGGATCGGCAGGATGTTGCCGAGATAGCATATGGCGAACGCACGCCAAAAATCAACGTGCAGCAGCTTCGCCGCTATCATGCCGCCGCGCAGCTCGAGAACCGGTAGCAGCGATACGATAAAGATTATCAGTTCGTTAGGAATCTTGTTCTGAAAAAAGTCGACGAGACCCTGAGCGAATTCTTGAGTCATGTTCTTTTCCTTTCTTTTTCGGCGTTTTTGCGCCGTCAGTCATCTGTTTCAAAAATTCCGTGCTTGTCCATAAAACGACGTGCGCTCTTCAAAATTGCCTTGTCGTTTTCAAATTTCAGCGTTTCGAGCGCTTTGTCGAAGCCGAGCCAGATATAGTCGTCTATCTCTTCGCGCTGAATTATCGTCTCTGTGTCTTCGGTCTTTGCCAAAAAGATGGTTACGCTCTTTTCGACCTTGCCCTGAATCGTGTAGTCGGATTTTGCGGTGAAGTCCGGAATGATGTCGATGTGTATCCCGGTCTCTTCAAGAACCTCGCGCCGTGCAGTCTGCTCGGGCGTTTCGCCGCGCTCCATGTGACCTTTGGGAAATCCCCAGTGGGCACTGCGGCTGTTCTTGATAAGAAGAAGTCTAATCTCGCCGTTTATTCTGCGGCATACGACGGCTCCGCAAGAGCGCTCATAGAGACACTCGAGGCGGTATGTGCCCTCGGGCTCCGCAAAGGCGAGCGCATCGGCTATCTGATAGCCGATAAAACGCATGTTTTTCGGCGCAACGACAAGTATGCCCTTGCGCTCTCCCTCTCTGTATAACACGGCAATTGCGCGCCCGTCAAAGTGCCTGACGGGATGATGAACGCCCATGATATAGGCGCCTGCGAAGCGGTTGTCAAACTGCCGCCTGCCTTCAAGAGAGCCGAAATTGAGAGAGTATCTGTATCCGTACTGACGGTTCAGGGAGCCGACCGGGTTTGTTATTCTGACTCTGACAAATTTACCTAACAAAGGTCATGCCCTCCCTATATTCGGCGAGAATTGCACGGTTTGCAAACTCCCCGATTTTGAATTTATGTTATCTATTATACTTATTCTGCCGCCCAATTGCAATAGCGTCGATATAATTTTGGAAAATAGCGCCCCCTCGCTGTGCTGACACCTTGTTAAATTTGTCGATATGTGATAAAATCAGTAATAATTGATTTTTTGTCCCGGGCGCGCAGAGATGCATGACCCGGAAGGAGGGTAACTTTTGCAGAAGATACTTATCGCGGACGATGAGGCGAAGATACGCCGCATTATCAGGGATTTCCTCACCGCCAAGGGCTTTGAAACGGTCGAGGCGGAGGACGGTGAGCAGGCTCTGCGCGTTTTTGCGGAAAACAGCGATATAGCCCTGGCTGTGCTCGATATAATGATGCCGGAGATGAACGGCTGGGAGGTCTGCCGCAAGATTCGCGAAACCTCCGATGTCCCGGTCATTTTCCTGACTGCGCGCGGCGAAGAGTTCGACGAGCTCGAATGTTTTGAGTGCGGCGCAGACGATTTCATAACAAAGCCGTTCAGCCCCACCGTGCTTGTCAAGCGCATTGAAGCGCGCTTAAAGCGCACTGCGGACAGCCCCACCGATAAGATAGTTATAGACGGTCTTGTTATCGATGTTGTGGCTCATTCCGTCGTCTGCGACGGTCACGAAATCGAGCTGACCCATAAAGAATACGGCATTCTTCATAAGCTCGCTTCAAACCGCGAGCGGGTGTTTTCACGCGAGCAGCTGCTCGACGATATCTGGGGCTTTGACTTCCTCGGCGATTCGAGAACGGTCGATTCCCATGTCGCGCGCCTTCGCACGAAGCTCGGTGATTGGGGCAGCCGCCATCTGCGCACGGTCTACGGCGCAGGATATAAGATAGAGGTGAACTGAGTTTGAGCCGTCGGTCGGCAAGAAAAAATGACAGAATCAGAAAATCGGGACGGCGCATGGCTTTTGAGCTTATCACCGTCCTGATAGTGCTTGCCGCAATACTTGTCGCACTGCGCCCCGGCGTGCTGCTCAACTCCGTCTATGCCTTTGCGGAGATAATGAATATGCAGAGCATCCGCGAATCGCTCGACAACGAGGATCCGGCGTCTTACGAATACTATCAGCAGCTCGCCTATGTCTCCGACAACAATTATTATATGATCGAGGTCTTTGACCCCGACGGCAACACCGTATATTCAAACCGCGAAAAGTTTTTATATTCCGGCGACGGGGACAGCGTCTATTACCGAACCGCCGAAAGCATGTATGCTATCGGACGCAGCGTGCGCGTGTTCGATCTTTTCGATGACAGTGTGAGTTTTGACGAATATGAATATCAGGACAGCGAGGCGAGCGGATATTACAGATACCGCGTCGAGCTCAAAAACGGTGATACCCTGCGTCTGTGGCTGCCTTATTATCAGGTCGAGCGAAACGCCCATACGGCGTCGTTTCTTCTGACTGCTTTTGCGCTGATATCAGCCGCCGTGGCATGCGCAATTATACTCTATTCAAATCTGCGTTTCTCGCGCCCCGTTGCGGCGATGGCGGAGATAACGGAGTCCATGGCAAAGCTTGATTTCTCCAAGAAATGCGTCAGCTATCCGCAGACGGATGTTCAGAACCTCGGACAGAATATCAATATACTCTCCGAATCCCTGAGCGAAACGCTCGACGAATTGCAGGACAAAAACGAAAAACTGACCGAAGAACTTGAACACAGCGCGCTTGTCGACGAGTCGCGGAAGAGTTTCATCGCCAATGTTTCGCATGAACTCAAGACTCCTATAGCCATTATTCAAGGCTACGCCGAGGGACTCAAACTCGGCATAAACAGCAACCCCGAGGGCAGCGAGGAATACTGCGACATAATCCTAGAAGAGACCGGCAAGATGAACCGCATAGTCATGGAGCTGCTTAATCTTGAAAAGCTCGAGAGTGGCTCATATGTCCCGACGCGCGAAAAGCTCGATCTGAGCGCGATGATAAAAGGTCAGCTTGCGGCGTTCTCAATGATGTTCAACGAAAACGAGATAAAGCTCATCGACCGTATTCCGGACGGATTGACCGTCCACAGCGATGAGCGGACTATCCTGCTCGTGCTCCAGAACTTTCTGTCAAACGCCGTGTCGAATATCGGCGGCAAGAAGATAGTTCAGTTGACGGTTGAAGATAATCTGAACACATACAGAGTCAGCGTCTATAACTCCGGCGACCCGATAGACGAGGACGAGCTTGACAAAATATGGTACAGCTTCTACAAATCTTCAAAGAAGCGCAAGAACGAGGATTTCCATTTCGGACTCGGTCTGCCGATAGTCAAAGCCATTCAAAAGCGGCTCGGCAGGGAGTGCGGCGTTGTCAACGAACACGGCGGCGTGCGCTTCTGGTTCGATGTGGATAAGTGAGCGAGGTTGAATAAACGGCTCAAAGATGATATAATCAAATGAAGAGTTCAACGCAAAGCGGCGATTTTATAGATATGGGAGATCTTGTTATGGCTATTAAAAACAGGAAAAAAAGAATAACGGCGAGGATATCGGCTCTGCTGCTTTCTGCGGCAATGCTCTGCTCCCTGAGCGCGTGCTCCGACCCTGTTGCCGTGACGAAAATAAAAGGCACGCCCACCGAGGCGGGCGCGGCGGAATCGACTCTGCTCCATTCCGTCGGCGATAAAGCCAACCTTCAGCAGGTCGGCAAATCCGGACTTATCGAGCTGCTCTTTGACGAGAGCACATATTCCGTCTGCGTCGCCGATCTTTCCCATGACGACAGCGAAAAGCTCTGGTCTGCGCTCCCGACTCAGGAGAATTCGGGTGCCGCAACGGCGACTCTTGAAATCGTCAGCGGAGACACACTCTATAAGCTCAATACTCAGGATAACAGCGTGTCGTTCCAGAATGCCCAGTGCAGCTTTGCCGACGACGCTCTGAGTGTTACTTATATTCTAACTCCCGACACCGCAACTGCACACAAAGAAAAATATGAAAAAGGCGATATAGCTTTCAAGCTTGTCGTCAATTATCAGATAAAAGACGGCAGCGTCTATGTCAGCGCGAAATATGAAAATCTCGTTGCGGATTCCGACGCAAAGCTCACGAAACTCAGCCTTCTCAACTTCTTCGGCGCTTATTCCGAGCCCCAGCAGGGCGATTATATCTTTGTCCCCGACGGCAGCGGCGCGCTCATAAAGACCGACACGAGAGACGATTCATTTGACAGCGAACTGAGCTTCCCGGTTTATGGCGGCGACGCGGCATCCGGCCACGCAAACAGCGGCACCGCAAATGCTCTTATTCCCGCATATGGTATGAAGCAGGGGAACAACGCCTTTGTCACAATAATCAACAGCGGCGATGCGATAGCTACCGTCAGCGCGGACAGAGTCAGGGGCGGCAACGATTTTTATGAAGCCGGCGTGTCGTTTGATATCACACCCTGCACTGAATCAAAAGGAAAGTTTTATATGAGCTCCGAGTCCTATGACGGCGATATCGGGCTTTGCATACGCTTCCTCGGCGGCTCGAATGCAGATTATACGGGCATGGCAGCTGCGGCGCGTGAACAGCTGATAAGGGAGCGAATACTCTCGACAAGAACGGCCGAAGAGCAGGAGTACCTGCCTCTTGATCTGACCGTTATCGGCGTTTCGGACGACACCCTGTTCTCGTTCAAGCGACTGAATCTCAGAAAAGAAAAGACCTTTACCGACTTCGAGCAGGCTCTCGATATGCTCACGCGAATGAAGTCGAAGGGCATAAACTCAATAAAACTGCGCTACAAGGGCGCACTGACCGGTGGAACGGATCAGTCGAGCATAATGACGGCGTCTCTGCTTGCCCGTCTCGGCACTCGCTCCGACCTGAAAGATCTTGTCGAATATGTCAACGCGCAGAACATGGAGATGTATCTCGATGTCAATCTGCTCTCCGCGGCAAAGGGGGATTCGTTCTCTTCGAGCAAGACCGCCGGTAGCATCTTCAGCAAAAAGGCAGAGTACAATGCAATAAACAAGAGTCCGCTCGGAAAAGACAAATACGCAAAACGTCTACTCGGCATGAAGTATGTTGAAAGATCGATAATCGAGATACTCAGAGATACGAGATTCTCACAGTTTACCGGCTTCTGTCTCAACGATGTCGGCAGTCTGCTCTATTCCGATTATAAGAACGGCTTCAATCGTCAGAAGAGTGCGGAAATGATATCCGAACAGCTTCCGTCGCTAACCGCTAATATGAAGCTTATGACCGACACCGGCAATTTCCGCGTCATAAAGAATGTCAGCTTTATTTCGCATCTGCCGACCTCTGCGTCACAGAGCCGCTCGGCATATGTCAGTGTGCCGTTTTTGCAGCTCGTTCTTCACGGAATAGTCGGTTATTCCGGAGAGCCGCTCAACTTCAGTGAAAACGCCAAAACTTCGTTCCTGCGCTGCGTCGAATACGGTGCAAGTCCCGCTTATGAGTGGACATATTCTGGTACCTATGCGGACAAAAAGAATAAGTCCGGCGAAGACAGTACAGAGGCCTCCGGAGTCTATTACGAAAATTGGATAGCTTCAGCGTCAGAGTTCTATGAGCGTGCCGATGCGGCTCTCAAGGATCTCCAGGCTTCGCGCATGACCTCGCACAGCGAGATAATGGGCGGCGTGTTCTGCACGGAGTACGACACAGGAGCAAAAATCTATGTCAACTATACCGAATCCGATGTGACCGTCAGCGGTATAACTGTCCCGGCAGGGGACTTCATCAGAATTAACTGATAACAGAAAAGGAGTATAACCATGCCCTATATCAGCACGAAAACAAATATCGAACTTGCAAAAGAAAAGCGAGATGCACTCGCCGCAAAATACGGCAAGATAATCTCTCTCGTTCCGGGAAAGACCGAGCGCTGGCTCATGCTTTCGTTTGACGATAAAGCGACAATGTATTTCGGCGGCAAAAGTGATGAGCCCATGGCTTATATCGAACTGAGCCTTTTCGGCGGTGCGTCGGATGCGGTCTATGATAAGCTGACTGCGGCTATCTGTGACGCAGTGTCCGCAGAGACAGGAATAGCTCCCGCCAATATCTATGTCAAATACGAAGAGGCGGAGCATTGGGGCTGGAACAGCTCTAATTTCTGATGCTTTATTGTAATACAAATTAAGACCTTTTTGGTGGATGAGTTAAAATGATAAAAAGTGTACTGATAGTTGTGCCGCATCCTGATGACGAAATAAATGTTGCAGGAACAGTAATAGATCAGTTGAAAAAGGGCAATGCGGAAATATATGTGCTCATGTGTACATACGGTGATTATTATCCGAAGGTGACTCAGAAGAGGTTTGCAGAAATGAAGAGAGCCGCCGCTTTGCTGGGCATACCATTCAAAAATTATATTTTTCTCGGCTTCGGTGACGGATGGAAGGGCGAATGTCTGTATTTTGCTGCCGACAGAGCTTGTTCACATGCCGGAAAAATGGAGACATATGCGCTTAATGAAGAAGCGGTTGATTTTTCGTATATAAAAAACGGCTATCATGTGCCGTATAACAGGGATTCGTATAAAAAAAGTGTTATGTCGGTTATTGCGGATATAAAACCGGATTTGATAATCGGCGTTGATGTTGATGACCATGATGATCATAAAATCTGTTCTCTGATGCTTGATGAAGCAATAGGTGAGATTATTAAATGCGATCCGGAATACAGACCGTTGGTACTTAAAAAATTTGCGTATATGTCCGTGTGGAACGGCAAAAATGATTACTTTTCTGCAATCCCCGTTGAGTCGCTGGGATCGGGAAATACGCAGAATGACTCGGTCTGTTATCCGTATCTGTGGGATGACCGCATGTGTGTGAAAGTTTCTGAAAATCTGTTAGGATTGGATTATTGGAATAATTCGGTGTACAAAGCATTGAATTCATATAAGACTCAGGAAGGAAAAATATTCTTTCAAAAGGTAGTCAATTCCGACGCTACATATTGGTACAGAAGCGTTAACTCGCTGTCATACAAAGCAAAGGTGCGTGTCTCGTCTGGAGAAGCATGTGTACTTAATGATTTTTGTATCGCAGATGTCAATATATGCGGCAGACCTTCACAAAAATCGTGGAAACCTTTAGATAGTACTCCTTGGATACAGTATAATTGGGACGAAATTGTATCTGCGGAAAAAATATATATTTATCTCAAACCACAGGATGGTGCAGAGCAAACCGTTCACATTTTCGGTGACGAAATTGAACTTATGAATGCTCGCATTGCAGGAAACAAAAATATAATTAAGATTGACTTACCTTTAGGAACAAAGGTGAGCAGTTTGCGCCTGTCCTTTGAAAGTGGCAACATTGCGGTTACGGAACTGGAAATTTATGACGGAGAAGTGAAGGTTCCGTGGAATTGCCTTCCGTTTATTCAGGGAAAAACGGTGCTAAAAAGAAGCAAGGCATTATGCAGGATGGTATTCTTAGTTTACAGATTGGATGTTTTGATAACGAGCAGAATAAAACGTAAATTAAAGTTCGCTTTGAGAGGAAAATAAGGCTGTGTGGGTTGGTATTGAACTGATCCACATTTTTATTACTAATTAATTTCGATATAACGATTTAATTTTTACGTTGTAACTTGAATTAAGTACAAAAATACCCAAATTATACACAAATTATATTTTAAGTTCTGTATTGACAGTGTGAAAATATGAATATATAATTTAACCAATAATAGAGATGGGAAACGGAGTGGCAACTTTGAAAAAGCGCGATTTGATAGTGACGCTTTTATATTTTATTGATACATCTGTGCTGATTCTTTCGCTTATGTTTTCTATATGGATGCGAAACGAATTCCAAGTTGAAGCACTTGTAAAAGAGATCACCCGCGGCAGTTTCTGGTTGAGTATGGTTGTGCTTGCCGTTATATATGCCTGCGTGTTCACTTTGTCGAGAACTTATCAGGTGCTTTGGGAGTATGCTTCCATGCGCGATGCGTGTATAGTTGCGGTATGTGCTATGAGCTCGTCGATAGCATTTGCCCTCATCAGAACTGCACTGAAATTCCCTTATTTTGCGCCGAGTGTGTATATTATGGCGGTTCTGCTTTCCGGTGCTGGCGTAGTGGCTGTCAGAATGGTGCTCAGAACGCTCAGACGCAAGCCGTGGAGAGGTATTACACCAAAGTCAAACCGCAACAATACCATGATAATCGGTGCCGGTGACGCTGCAAATATATTGATCCACGAGATAAAAACAAGTCCCAATATGGAATATTATCCGGTTTGTATTCTTGATGATTCGCCGGATAAAAAGCGCAGCACTGTATACGGTGTTAAAGTCATAGGCAAATGCGATAAGATAGAGGAAGCTGCCGAAAAATATAATATCAAGACTATAATTTTTGCCATTCCGTCCGCGACTCCGGAACGCAAGGGTGAGATACTTCGGCGCTGCTCAAAGACCGGTTGTGTCGTCAAGACGCTCCCGAGCATCGGACAGATGATAGATAAGAAGATGGGACTTTCAAATATCCGTTCCATCAATATAGAAGATCTTCTCGGCCGTCCGCCGATAAAAATAAAGCTCGATTCCGTCATGGACTATGTCAGCGGAAAGACGGTTCTCGTCACTGGCGGCGGCGGATCGATAGGCAGCGAGCTTTGCCGTCAGATAGCGGAACATTCGCCGCACAAGCTTATTATCTTTGATATTTACGAGAACAACGCTTATAATATTCAGAACGAGCTTCTGCGCACGCATCCGGAAGTCGATGTCAAAGTCCTCATAGGCTCCGTCAGAGACGGCAAGCGTCTTGAATCCGTATTTGCAAGGTACCATCCGAACATCGTTTATCATGCCGCGGCTCATAAGCATGTGCCTCTTATGGAGGACAACCCTAACGAGGCAGTCAAGAACAATGTTTTCGGCACTCTCAAAACGGTTCGGGCGGCGGACAAGTTCGGTGTCGAACGCTTTGTACTTATTTCGACGGATAAGGCGGTCAATCCCACGAACATTATGGGCGCGACAAAGCGTATTTGTGAGATGATAGTCCAAACCTATAACAAACATTCCGATACCGAGTTCGTCGCGGTCAGATTCGGCAATGTCCTCGGCTCGAACGGTTCCGTTATTCCGCTTTTTAAGGATCAGATAGCAAACGGCGGCCCCGTAACGGTCACACACAAGGATATTATCCGTTATTTCATGACCATTCCGGAGGCAGTGTCCCTCGTCCTCCAGGCAGGCGCTTCCGCGAAGGGCGGCGAAATATTTGTTCTCGATATGGGCGAGCCTGTGAAGATAGTCGACCTCGCGGAAAATATCATCAGACTTTCGGGGTATACGCCTTACAAGGATATTGATATAAAGTTTACTGGCCTTCGCCCTGGAGAAAAGCTCTATGAGGAGTTGCTTATGGACGAAGAGGGACTCGAGGCGACTGCAAACAATCTCATACATATCGGCAAACCTATTGATATAAACGAGAACGATTTCTTTGCCGGTCTCGAGGAACTCAGTGAAATAATGTATGATGACAATGCCGATGTGCGCAGGGTCGTTAAGAAAATAGTCAAGACATACAAAGAACCCGGAACGGAAGCGCCTTCTGTCACCTTCCTCAAAAAAGAGGAGGAGATGGTTCTCAAAGGTGAGCGCGTTGCGGTATCTGCAGAATAAATAAAAACAGCAGTGCGGTATTTTGCCGTGCTGCTGTTTTTGCGTTAAAAAGTAATGCCGTATTTGTTTGAAAATGTCCGAATTTCAGAAATTATGCTTGCTTTTTGCAAATTTTTATGTGATTTATACAAATGTGTTTTTACAACAAAAGACTGTTGAAAATTTTCATATATATTGGTATAATTAAAGCTAGGTAAATGCGCTCGCAAGCGCGCATATCTTTGGAGGGATGTTTTTGTATAAAGGCGTTAAAAGAGCTCTGGATGTAACATTTTCTCTCATAGGCACGGTGGTGTCCTCGCCGCTCCTTCTCGCTGTTGCCGCGGCTGTGAAGCTTGATTCAAAAGGTCCCGTGATTTTCAAACAGGAGCGCCTCGGAAAAGACGGAAAAGTATTTGAAATGTATAAGTTCCGTTCGATGTGTGTCGGCGCGGAGCATATGGGAACAGGTCAGTATTCGTATAAGGGCGACAGCCGTGTGACCCGTGTCGGAAAAATAATAAGAGCGACCAGCCTTGATGAATTGCCGCAGTTTATAAATATTCTCAGAGGCGATATGAGTTTTATCGGCCCACGTCCGACCCTTACTTATCACCCGTGGAAGCTCGAAGAATACACTGACTTTCAGCGCAGACGCTTTGAGGTGCGTCCGGGAATAACCGGTCTTGCGCAGGTTCACGGCAGAAAGGCGATTGACTGGAACGACAGAATAAAGTACGATGTTGAGTATGTGGATAATCTCTCGCTCGGACTTGACTGCAAAATTCTGTTCCAAACCGTTTGGAATGTCCTGGCGATGAAAGACAACGACAATGTCGGTGAAACTTCGGAGACGAAGGAGAACAAAGATGCTTAAGTTAATATACATAACAAATGACCCGGAGATAGCTTCGATAGCTGACAGAGCGGGCGTTGACAGAATATTTATCGACCTCGAACGGTACGGCAAGGAGGAACGCCAGAAAAACTGGAATTCCGTGAAATCAAAGCACAGTATTTCGGATATCCCGAAAGTGAAATCGACGGTCAGAAATGCGCAGATATTTGTGCGAACCGACCCGATTTTTGACGGCTTTTCGGATGAACTCGAAGGTGTTCTTGCCTGCAAGCCCGATGTTGTCATGCTGCCGTATTTCAAAACCGTCCGTGAAGTTGAGACTTTTATAAAAGCGGTCGACGGCAGAGCAACAACTTCGCTTTTGCTCGAAACCAGAGAAGCTGCGGAACAGATAGACGATATAATTTCAGTCGGAGGCATTGATGAAATACATATCGGTCTCAATGATCTTTCCCATTCCTACGGCAAGAAGTTCCTTTTTGAGGAGCTGGCAGATGGCACAGTAGACAGGCTTGTTGAACGTTTCAAAGCCGACGGAATCAAGAACTATGGCTTTGGCGGAATAGCCTCGCTCGGAAACGGACTTTTGCCCGCCGAAATGGTAATTCCAGAGCATTACAGGCTCGGATCAAACTGCGCGATACTTTCCCGCGCATTCTGCGATGTTTCAGAGATTGGCGATATCAACGAGATGCGACGCATCTTCGACGAGGGTGTGAGCGCAATACGCGATTATGAAAAGAAGTGCGCCGCTATGAGCGAACGGGAGCTTTTGAAAAATTCTGCGGCTCTCAAACAATGCGTTGAAGAAATAGTCAGCAATATGCAGTAATGCGCACCGGATTTGCCGCTATCGGTCGCAACGCTAAAACGATTGGAGAATAACCGATGAAAGTTTTATTTGTCGCCACTGTGCGCAGCCATATCGGACAGTTCCATATGCCGTTTATCCGTGAGCTGAAAGCTCACGGAGTCGAAGTTGATGCCGCGTTTAGGGACAATTCCGCGGACAAGCCGGGACTCGATCTGTCGGCAATCGACAAAACATTTGAAGTTTCGTTCGAACGTCAGCCTCTGAGACCCAATAACATAAAGGCATATAAAACGCTTAAAAAGGTTATCGACAGCAATGATTATGACGCCATACATTGCCACACTCCGATGGGCGCGGTGATCGCGCGCCTTGCGGCAACTGGCGCTCGAAAAAAAGGAACAAAAGTAATTTATACGGCTCATGGTTTCCATTTCTTCAAAGGTGCGCCGTTCAAGAACTGGTTGTTCTTTTATCCGGTTGAAAAGTATCTTTCAAAATATACCGACTGCCTTATAACTATAAACAGCGAAGATTATGCGCTCGCGCATGAGAAGAAGTTTAGAGCCGGAAAGATATATCGGGTTCACGGTGTTGGAGTCGAACTTGACCGCTTCAAGGCGGTCGACGACGAAGAAAAGGCGAGACTCAGAGCCGAATACGGCTACGACAACGATACTTTTATTATGATCTATCCCGCAGATCTCTCGGTCAGAAAGAATCAGCCGATGCTTTTCGATGCGCTTCAAAAAATAGTGCAGAAGAATAAAAATGTGAAGCTGCTCCTGCCCGGTCAGCCGATAAGGCTCGAGGAGTATAAGCAGATGGTCTCCGAACGAGGTATTGCCGAAAATGTCGATTTTCTCGGCTATCGCCGCGATATAAACAATCTTGTCGGTCTCAGTGATCTGTCCGTTGCGTCGAGCTTCCAGGAGGGTCTGCCGATAAATCTCATCGAGGCCATGGCTATGGGTAATCCGATAGTCGCTACCGATGTGCGCGGCAACAACGATGTAGTTGAGAACGGGGTCAACGGCTATCTCGTTCCCGTCGGCGACAGCGAGATGATGGCTGAAAAAATACTCGAGCTTATGAACGACCGCGAGAAGCTTCGCGCATTCGGAGAAAACGGTCTCGATATGGTCAAGGATTTTTCAACCGAAAGTGTCAACCGCGAGATGCTGACTATCTACAGCAATCTCGGACTCATCTGAGAATAGGGGCGGCAATATGAGGATACTGCACTTTGTGCCGGATATAGGCGTCGCAAACGGCGTGGCGAGCGTCGTGCTCAACTACTTTCGTGCGATGCCGGAAGATATAAAATTCGATGTTATGTATTTCAAGGAGCGCGAGCGTGACAGACGCGCTGATATAGAAGCACTCGGCGGACGCGTGTTCAGAATAAATACGCCCGGAATTAAAAGTCTCATCTCATCCGAGCTTGACGACTTCTTTGAAGAACATAAGGGAGAATATGCTGCGGTGCATATTCATGCGCCTTATTTGACCTGCCTTATTGCTCCCAAAGCGAGAAAGCACGGAATAAAAAAGGTGGCGGCGCACTGCCATTCAACATGGTATTCACTCAATCCAAAAAAAGAATGGCGTAACAGACTTTTTAATGTTCCGACACGCTTTTTGGCGGACAGGCTTTTTGCCTGCGGCCGCGACGCAGGACGCTTCTGGTACGGGGACGACAAGAACTTTACTGTGCTCCCTAATGCTATTAATTGTTCTGCATATGAGTTTACTGAAGAAAAAAGATTTGACGCACGCAGCGAATTCGGATTCGGCACGAACCAATTGGTCGTCGGCCATGTTGGCAGAGTGGCTCCTCCGCAGAAGAACCACCCATATCTTATGCGTGTGTTTGCTGAAATAAAGAAAGCGCACCCTGATGCAGCGCTTCTTATGGCGGGCGCGGAGGAGACGGATGAACTCAAAGAGCTTGCCGCGAGTCTCGGAATATCCGAGAGCGTACATTTTCTCGGCAGACGATCTGATGTTCCGAAGTTGCTCAGCGCAATGGATATTTTTATATTCCCGTCATTCAGAGAGGGCTTGCCCGTTTCGGTCGTCGAAGCGCAGGCGGCAGGGCTCCCAGTACTTATGTCCGATACCGTGACGGATGAAGTCTGCATAACCGATCACATAAAACGCCTGTCGATCGACGCTGACCCTGCCTCTTGGGCAAAAGAAGTCGAGACAATGCCGGGCGATCTGCGCGCGGCTGCATTTGAAAAAGTCAAAGAATGCGGTTGGGACATAAATAAATGCGCAAAGACACTTGTAGATTTTTACGAGTGATAAGATACAGTGCTAAAAGTGCCGAATGCACCACGTTTCTGATGGCTTGAGAAAAGTCGAATATACGAAATCTATAGTTTGAGAGTTTGAATCAAGTGAAAAAACTGAGGTGATTTTAAAATCGATGGGTGAAATGAAAGATAAGAAAAAGGTTATTATTGTTTTGGATAATCTTCGTCGCGGCGGAATCGAAATTGCTGCAGTCAGATTTTACGAGCTGCTCGACAAAGAAAAATATGAAACAACATTTCTGCTAAGAAACCTATTGCATTATGACGAATCCTTGGTCGGGATATTGGATAAAAACGGTGCGAAAATAATCGTTAAGCCAGAAAAATATGACAACTATTTAAAAGACTATTTTTTTTTCAAAAAGTTGTTTAAGGAAGAAAAATATGATATTGTCCACGCACATAAGCTCTTTTATAATGGGATAATAATGCGTGCAGCATATAAGGCGGGAATTAAAAAGCGTATAGCACATAGTCATGCAACCGAAGAAAACCGCATTATGGGAAAAGCCAAAAAGGCAGTGAGTGATATCTACCATGCCGCCATGCGTGTTGTTGTAGGGAAGTATGCAACCGATATCGTCGGATGCAGTGAAAAAGCCGGAGAGTATATGTGCGGAAAGCGACTCTTTTGTGAGCGTGGTATAGTTCTGCCGAACTACGTAAATACGGACGAATATTCTTTCAGTGCTGAAAGAAGACTCCAAAAGCGCAAGGAACTCGGATTGACTGATGAACTTTTGATAGGTCACACAGGTACAATATATTGGATTAAAAATCAGATGTTTCTTGTTTCGCTGTTTGCAAAGCTTCTTGAATCACGTCCTGATGCTCGTCTTATGCTTATAGGTGAGGAAACAGACAAAGGTGAAACCCGTGCTTTGGCAGAAAGGCTTAATGTAGCGGATAAAGTAATGTTTATGGGCAGCAGAGATGATATACCGGATTTGCTTTGCGCGATGGATATTTTTATGTTTCCGTCGAGATTTGAGGCACTTCCAATAGCACCTATCGAGGCGCAGGCTGCCGGTTTGCCGTGCATAGTTTCAACCGGCGTACCTGAGGAGATACAGGCAACCGACGCCTTTGCACGTTTGCCTTTGGATGCTTCTCAAGAACAGTGGATAAAAAAAATAATCGAATTTTCAAACTTTGACAGAACGAAAAATGATTTGTCCGAACTTAAAGCACGCTATTCGGCGCAAAGTGTCGCGCATAAATTGGACGCACTTTATGAATCGTAAATCGGGAGGGAGATTTAATGATAGTTTATTTTGCGATAGTTATTGCTTTTTGCGTTATCTATCCGTTCGTCCCGAGAAAACATATAAAATGGCTGTTCCTCGCCCTTGTACTTGCCCTGTCAGTTATGGCGTTTTATGTTAAACCGCTTGAGACCGATGACTTGCTGAGATATTACAACTCGCTTGATTTACTGAGAAAAAAGTCCTTGTCCGGCTACTTTGATTTGCAACGCAACGGCTACGGAAATTTCGATGCTGTTCCGGTTTGCGGACTGTATTTTTTCTTTGTAAGTAAACTCGGTAACAATAATTTTCTTCCGGCCATAACCATATTTTTAACTTACGGTAGTATGCTCCTTGTTATATGGCGATTTGCAAATTACTACAAGATAAGCAAGCTGTATATATTTGTCGGTACGTTCTTTTTACTTAGTACTTATTGGTATTATGACACATGTAGCGGAATAAGAAACGGTTTGGCATTTGCCGTTGCGATGTTCTGCATATATTTTGATTTGGTCGAAAAGAAGAAAATCTTTTGTCTGGGTTATTTCGTGGCTATGGGAATACATTCCGCTGCAGTTATATTTTTGGGGCTACGATTGCTTACCGAGATAAATATGAGACTCAGGCTGAAGATTTTAAATGCTATATCTCTTGTGGGCATATTCTTTGGTTCATATATTATTGAATTTTTTGGCAAGATATTTAATAACAGCTTTTTTGAAGTCCTTTTGGAAAAGACGGCTATAAATAAAGTCAGAGTAATTAGTTTTACCAGCGGAGTAACAATTTTAAGCATAGCTCTGCTTCTGGCTGTAATAATTATGTGCATCTATATGAATTATCGAATAAATATGGATGATGTTAAAAATGTTGAGTCTATAAATTATTTCTTTATTTTGTTGCTGTTTTTCTCTGTTGGTTCGCTTTCGAGTTATCTTATATTCACAAGATTTATGCATTGGGTCATTCCCATGTTTGGATCGCTGATTATCATGTTGTGCCTGGATTTGAACAGGAAGAAGCGGCAGGAAATATATTTTGCGCCGCATGGAGAAAGTACCATAAAGAGAGACATTTCTGTTTACAGGTCAAATGAGCTTATACTGAACCTGATGATAATTGCTTTGTCGATGTTTAATCTGTATTTCCTTTGCTTTGTAAGCGTGATACACTCTGCGAAATTTGGAATATAATCCGTCCTTGGAGGAATAAAAATGAGTTCTGAGCATAAAAAGCAAAGAAATTGCGGGGTCGATTGCCTTCGTATCGTTGCAATGTTTGCTATCGTTTTACAACATTGTATTTTACACAGCGGCATTCTGCATGAACAGAACATATTATCTGTTAAATACGGATTGGTGGATTTGGTGATATTCTTTTGCTTTGGGGCAGTGAATACATATCTTCTGATATCCGGTTATATAAATATCAACACCAAATATAAACCTTCAAGAATAATGTATCTTTGGATAGAGGTAGTTTTCTATAATCTGGTTATAACTATCATATCAACACTTATATTAAAAACACGGGTTACGGCAGATACAATATTAAGAATATTTACTCCGTTGGTTCACCATGAATATTGGTTCTTTACAAGATATACATTACTCTTTTTGCTGATGCCGATAATAAATATGATCGCGCACAAAATGTCAAAGAAATGTTATCGTATTTTTTTGGTAGTGATTTATGTCCTGTTTTGCTTTGTCGCGCCCATAGTAAAGAAGTATACCGATATTGATATTTTTATTCTTAAGTCGGGATACAGTACGGTTTGGTTCGTTGCTATGTATATGACCGGTGCATATTTCGGACTTCACTTTACTCCGGAAAAAAGAAAGAAAATCGCTTATCTCATCGGTTTTGTGGTTTTTTCATTATTTCTGTATCTTGATAACGCCTTCATCCCGGCATTCTTTAAACAATATAAAAATACGGAGATAAGTTGCACGCTGTCAGTATATCCATATATTTCGCCGTTTACCGTTCCGGCTGTTGTTTTTATATTTATGTTATTTATAAATATGAAACTGAAAAATGGCATAAAACGTTTTGCGTGCTCTGTGGGGCCGCTGACTTTTGGGGTATATCTGATTCATGATAATTGGATAATCAGAGAATATGTTGTCTCAAAAGTTCCTCAAATACTTGCACGTAATTTTGAGAATTCTTTGGTAATATGGATAGTGCTCTGTGCGATGCTTCTATTTTTCGTATGTTTGCTTATAGAATTTGCGGTACAGTTTTTATTCAAAAAAGTCGGTGTTAGACGCATATGCGATAAAATTTGTTTGTTCTTTGGGAGGATATTTAAAAAAATACCGCCGATATATAATCTATACTTTGCAGATTTAGTAGATTCTTGCAACAGCGAAAAATATGCGACCAAAAACACATAATTGTAATTATGATTAAATATATGTTTGAAAATATTGCGGGGGATTTCTGATGGAACTGGGTTATTACCGCGTGGCATTTTGAAAAAAAGCGGACATGCACTTTTGACCGACGAGACCACGCCGTTTAAAGCTATAAAAAACAGTCTGAGATATTGGGTGGCCGACCCGTTTGTGTTCGAGCGCGACGGCGAGACGTATATTTTTGCCGAGCTGTTTGACTATCTGCGCAGACGAGGTGTTATCGGCTATTCAAAGCTAAAAGCAAACGGCAGCTTTTCGCGCTGGAAAGAGATAATTGTTGAGCCTTATCATATGTCATATCCGCAGATTTTTGAACATGACGGCGAAATATATATCGTGCCTGAAACTGGGGCCGGGCGTACCCTCGATATGTACAGAGCGGTCGATTTTCCCGATAAATGGGAGAAATCCGTGAATCTTGCCAAAGATGTCGTTTTTGCCGATACAACGCTTTTGAACCGCGGAGGAAAGCTTTATGCGCTTGCCTGCGATATGGAGGGGACAAAGAACAGCGAACTTGTTTTGTTCGGTGTCAATGAGAATATGAAGCTTTGCTCTACAGAACTTGGATGCGTTGTTAACGATCCGGTTACTGCTCGTGCGGCAGGCGAAATGTTTGAATACGGCGGCAAGCTTATGCGCGTGTCGCAGGACTGTTCGGAGGAATACGGCAAGCGGCTCAACTTCCTTGAGGTTGACAGCGACTTTAGTTCATATTACCGCGAAAAGACGGTTAAGACGGTAGATGTAAAGGATTTGAATATTATCGGAATCAAAAATCCCTTGCGTGTTCATACATATAACTCTTCCGAAATTATGAAGTAATAGATGTTTACAGTGCCAATAGAAGCTTATTGAATTTCTTTGGAAGACTTGCATATCTGATCTACAAAAAGCTAAGAGGTTAAAGGTGCCTAATTTATGATAAGTGTTATAGTGCCGGTTTATAAAGTTGAAAAATATCTTCGTCAGTGCCTTGACAGTCTCACGGCACAGATGCTTGAGAATATGGAGATAGTCGTAGTTGATGACGGTTCGCCGGACGGATGCCCCGCTATATGCGATGAATATGCGGCGAAAGATGCGCGCATGAAGGTCGTGCATAAGGAAAACGGCGGTCTGCTCAGCGCAAGAAAAGCAGGACTTGCGGCGTCAATTGGCGATTATATTGGCTTTGTCGACGGCGACGACTGGGTCGAGCCGGACACTTTTTTGAATATGTACAACGCCGTTCGCGAGTATTCACCCGACATGGTGCTCAGTGAATTCCTCTGTGACCATGGTGACCGTGCGGAGCCGAGCGAACAGTGCTTTGAAGAGAGCTTTTATGACCGCGTTCGTCTTGAAAAAGAGATATTCCCCGTTATGCTTTTTGATGGCAAATTCTATGATTTCGGCATCAAACCGAGCTGTTGGAGCAAGCTTGTCCGGAGAGATATCCTTGAAAAAAATCTTATGACCGTTGATGAGCGTATCCGTATGGGAGAGGATGCTGCATTCATATATCCGTGCCTGCTCGATTCGCAAAGCGCAGTTTGTATAAAAAATCCGACTTATCATTATCGAATCACCGGTCAATCTATGTCCACCGCCTATGACGAAAGGCTAAAGGATATAGTCCTCCTGCCATATAAGCGGCTCAAAGAAAAGAATATTGATTCAAATTTTGACATATCCTCTCAGCTCAATTATTATCTTTTGTATATGGTCAATTTCCTGCTTCGTAATGAGGCAAAAAAGGCCAACACGCATTCAAAAAAGGAGCGCAGAGAGGTTATAGAGAATGTTTGTGCGGATGTGGATATACGCTCGGCAGCAGCACATGTCGATATGGGAAAACTTCCTATGCACACAAAGTTGCTTGTAACGGCGCTTAGGCGTGGTTCAGTGTTTATGACTGAAAAATATGTTGAACTTTTAGAAGTTTATCTGAGGTGAAGCCAAATGTCTGAGGTGAAAAGGATTTTATTTGTTATTGAGGATTTAAAGCCGGGCGGGGTCGAGGTGTCTCTGGTAAATCTTTTAAATTTGCTGGATTTTGAGACCCATAAATTTAAGGTCACTGTTATTATGTGGGGAAATCATTATGAAAATATTGGTTTGCTCAGGCGAAATGAAAGAATAAAGATAAAAATTGTCCGCCCGCGAATTGTGAAATTGCTGTATCCTGTAATATCCAAACTTATTGGGACTCAGAAAGCTGAATTTTTCAAAAATGTGTTCACGCGCATAGCAGTGATAAATGCGGTGAAATGGGAGAGAGCAGATGTAATAATACGCTATCATCAAGCAGCAATTAAAACTCTTTTTACCCATATAAGGGGAAAGACAAAAAAAATAGCGTGGTATCATTCGAGTAAATTTAATGATTATTATCTGAATGAAAAATATACGGAACATTGCGATAGGGTTGTAGTGGTCAATGATTCCTGTAAAGAGGTTATCGCGGCGGCGGCACCGTATCTCGCTGACAAGCTCTGTGTTGTATCAAATATCATTCCAGCTGCAGATGTAGTGAAAAGGTCAAAGGAGACTGCCGAAGATTTGCTTTTGGACGATGCATTTAATATTGTGACCTGCGGCCGCCTTGATCCTGAGAAGGGGATAGATATTGCAATAAAAGCTGCAAAGATACTTAAAAATAAAATTCCCAATATGAGATGGTATATAATCGGCGATGCTGCGGAGGATAGATTGGAGTATGCTGAGTCGCTGAAAGAAATGGTGAAGAACGAAGGAATTGAGAGAACCTTTATTTTTGCGGGACAGAAGAGCAATCCGTATCCGTATTTCAGAAATTGTGATTTATATGTTCAGCCTTCGAGAGAAGAGTCGTGGTGTTTAACTATTGCAGAGGCACAGATATGCGGTGCAGCTGTTGTTTCAACCGATACCATAGGTGCGAGATATTTGATAGAAAGAGGAAATACGGGACTCATAACGCAGTGCGATGAAAATAAAATTGCTGATACGATATATCTGCTTTACGAGAATCGCGATTTACTTCGACATCTTAGAGAAAACACTGAAAAAATTGATTTTGATAAGATGAACAATGTCGCTGTTGAGAGCTTTTATAATTTGGTAGGTGTTTAAAATGAAAAACAGAAAAATTGTTTTTTTGATAGAGGATTTAAAATTCGGCGGAGTGGAAGTCTCTCTTATTAATCTGCTCAATAGTGCAGAATTTGAAAAACACGGCTATGAAGCAATTCTCATAATGTGGGGCAAGGAATATGATGTTTTAAACAAACTCAGTGATGATTCCGAGGTAAAGATTTTAAAGGTAAGTGATCGGTTCCCCAGTGCAATTAGAAACCTTGTAAGTAAGCTTATGGGCGCTAAAAAAGCTGAGCGCATTTACAACATGCTTGTCAGAGTCAAGGTTTTGATGTATGTAAAAAGAGAGCATGCCGATGTAGTTATCAGATATCATCATGCGGCAATGAAGAGTCTGTTTAATTGCTTGAACGATAAGTCAAAGAAAATTATGTGGTATCATATAAGTCAGGACGGCTATTATCTTGACAAAAAGTATACGGATTACTGCGACAGAATAATCACGGTCAATGAACAGTGCCGAGATATAATTGCAAATGCCAGACCGTATCTTGAACCCAAGTTAGGTGTTGTTGGAAATATAATTGACTATAAAAACATAAGAAGTCTGGCAAAGTGCAGTGAGCGGCTGTTTGACCCGGAAACGTTTAATGCTGTCACCTGTGCAAGAATAAGCCCAGAAAAAGGCATTGCGCTCGCGCTTGAGGCATGCAGGATAGTTTCTCAGAGCATCGATAATTTCAGATGGTATGTTATTGGACCAAAAGATGAAGAGGCTTCTGCCTATTATAATGATATTATAAAAAAGATCGACAGTTACGGTCTCAATGACAAATTCGTTCTTTTGGGATCGCGGTCTAATCCGTATAAATATTTTGCACAGTGCGACCTTGTGGTTCAGCCGTCGTTGAATGAGGCTCAACCGTTGGTTTTGAGGGAGGCTCTTATCTGCGGCGCGCCGATAGTTTCGACCGCGACAGTAGGCGGTAAAGCTGCATTAGAGGACGGGGTGACCGGTATTATCGCTGATATTTCCGCAGAAGATATCTCCCGCAAAATATGCGGACTCATTTCGGATGGTAACAAAAGAGTGACAATAAAGAAAAATATAGAAGATATCGATTTTTCAAAGCAAAACGATAAAGTGATTGATGATTTCTACAGGGTCATCGATAGTCTATAATTATGTGATTTTACAATAGGAGTAGTTTGCATGGTTGATGAAGGAAAAATTTCTGTTGTTGTTCCGGTGTATAATGTTGAGGATTATCTTGACCGATGTGTCAAAAGCATAATTTCTCAGACATATGAAAACCTTGAAGTGATTCTTGTTGATGATGGGTCGCCGGACAGTTCTCCCGTTATGTGCGATTCTTGGGCGCAAAAGGATCCGCGTATCAAGGTTATACATAAGCCAAACGGCGGTGTTTCATCGGCAAGAAATGCGGCTCTAGACGCGGCAACGGGCGATTTTATTGGATTTGTCGATTCGGATGACTGGATAGAAAATGATTTCTATGAGCTCCTTATGAAGAGCTTAGCCGAAAACGGGAGCGACATTGCGTTTTGTGGATATTGTGTTGTCGAGCGCTCCGGGGAAAAGAAGGGCTATAAGAATTTACTGGATAGCTCCATATGTGATCGCAACAGATATCTCTACCATGTCGTTTCGGGAGGAGATGGAGGATTTATTTGGAATAAGCTGTTCAGAGCGAAGCTCTTTGACGGCGTAAAGTTCAGCGACGAGATAGTGTATTCCGAGGATCTTTTGTTCAACTTTGTGATTTCGCAGAAGGCGGGAAAGATATCATTTGTCAATGAAGAAAAATATAATTATTTTCATAAATATTTGAGCGGATATGCATGGGTGCTGAATGATCACTCTTTCGATATGGTGAAAGTATTTGAAGAGATGTTCAAATATGATATGGTTCCAGAAGTCTACGACCGCTGCGTAAGGGGGTATATGACCGCTGCGTTTACCCTGCTCAGCGGAGTGCTAACTAATGAAAAATATTTTTATAAGTATGATGAAATCAGAGGCGAAATACTTAAATTTAAAAAACGGATACTTTTCGAAAAACAATATTCGCTTAAATATAAGATGAAAACGCTTGTACTGTGGCTTTGCCCCGGACTTTATAACCTTATGATCCGCGGAATAAGAAAGGCAAGGGACAAAAAAGCAGATTGACAATATTTGCACAAAGGAGAGATAAATATGCAGGATGCTCTTGTCAGTGTGATAGTGCCTGTCTATAAGGTTGAAAAATATCTTGATGAGTGCTTGAAAAGCATCGTTGGTCAGACATATAAAAATCTTGAAATAATCCTTGTTGATGACGGTTCACCGGATAATTGCCCCTCAATGTGCGACAGCTGGGCACAAAAGGACAGCCGCATAAAGGTCATACATAAGGAGAACGGAGGACTGTCTTCTGCGAGAAATGCAGGACTTGATATATCCTGCGGCAGATTTGTGATGTTTGTCGATTCGGATGATTGGATCGATAAGAATACTGTGCAAAGCCTTTTTACAATCGGCGAAGATGCGGACATTATAATGTGCGGATTCAGCGTTGAATATGAAGACGGAACGACTTTTCAAGAGAACTCCGGAAATAAAAGACTGGAAGGCTCTGATATACTGGGAGAGTTTATTCTCGACAATATTCGACCGGAGGCGTGTGGGAAACTTTATCGATTGGATTTGTTTTCTGATACACGCTTTGATGAAACTATAAAATATGCTGAAGACCTTGATATGAATTATCGGCTTATGAAAAAAGCATCAAGGTTTATATCAACAGATGAGGGATTCTATCATTATATCCGTCGTGCGGACTCTATTACTTCTGCAGAGGCAACGACCGCACGTGTGAATTTGTATAGGATAACAGAGAAATTTGTTGAATTGAGCGAACCGGATAGTGAGTTGTATGAGAAGAGCATTTCGCGCCATGCGCGTGTACTTTTTGCAACGCTGTCAAGGTTGTTAAGCAAGGATGAGGAAGACAGTGGCGGAAAAGAGATGGTTGAAGCATTTTTCGGTACGATAGTCAATGAAATTCGAAAGTACAGAAAAGATATTGTGAAAAACAAGTACCTTTCGGTAAAATATAAAATTTCAGCAACTATCATTGCTATAAGTCCACGCTTATTTGTATCTTTAAACGGATTGCTTGGCAGATGAGTTGTGTGTAGCGTATTTTGATAAATTTTTGGAGTGATTTGTAAAATGCGGAAACTGCCTGAAGGAATAAGAAAGATTCTTGCAAGATTCAGATATTATCTTTATATCTGGAAGCTTATATTTTCAAATGCCTTTAAAAAACTGAAATATAGAGATAAGTTTAAATTTCTTTTGATGACCCCGGAACATGGCAATTTGGGTGATCATGCTATTGCCGTAGCTGAAGAGAGCCTTTTTAAAGATTGTTTTTTGTGCGAAATTACGGAGAAAAAGCTAGGCAGAATATTTAAATATTACAGACATTGCAAAAGTTTAAAATTGCTATTTGGTAAAAGTGATATTCTGTTTCATGGAGGAGGATATATTGGTACTATTTGGCCTGAAGCAGATGTTTTGCTTCAGAAAATTATAGAACTGTTGCCGGATAATAGAATTGTGATCTTACCAAACACTGTCTTTTTCTCTGATGACGAATGTGGCAGAGCGTGGCTTGCGGATGCGCGAAAGACATATAATTACAATAGTAATATTACTCTATGCGTACGAGAGAAATTTTCTTATGATAATGCACTTCAACTGTTTGATAATCCCCAAAGAGTTAATCTTATCCCGGATATGGTTTTGTCACTTAACAAATGCCGTGAGAGTCAGAAGCGTAGTGATGTAGTCCTCTGCCTGAGAGAAGATCGCGAAAAAACAATGGATGACGCTCTCGTTGCGGAGATTTACGATTTGGCGCATAATTTATTTGACAGCGTCAAAGAGGCCGATATGTGTCTTGACCACAATGTGCCTCCCGAGAACCGTAGTGAAGAGCTCGAAAAGCAGTTTGAAATATTCAGACATGCCGAGCTTGTGATAACAGACAGGCTTCACGGAATGATATTCGCAGCGATAACCGGAACACCATGTGCCGTTTTCTTCAGCATGAGCCACAAGGTAAAAGGTGTTTATGACTGGTGTTTGTCCGATGCCGAGTATATACAAAGTGTTGAAAATTGCGCAGATATCGCCGCTTTTTATGAAAAAATCAAAGGCAGAAGCTTCGGCTATGACAATACTGTGTTGAAGCCCTATTATGATGAGCTTATTGAAATCATTAAATAAGAGGTAGAAAAATTGGCGTCTTCACGTACTGAAAAATCGACAAGAACTGCTATAGCAAGTTTTTTAAATTCCACATTGGAAAAAGTGCTGTCGTTTGTCTCGAAAACCGTGTTTATCCATGTGTTCGGGCGAGAAATGCTTGGACTCAACGGCTTATTCACGAATGTTATCTCGTTGCTTTGCCTTGCTGACCTTGGCTTCGGTACGGCGATGGCATACAGCTACTATAAGCCGATAGCGGAAAACGACACAAAAAAGATAGCCGCGCTGAATAAGTTTTACAGCAAAGTTTATCTTATAATAGCAGCGGTTGTCTCCGTTGCGGGCGTTGCGTTTGTCCCGTTTCTTGATTCCTTTGTAAATCTTGATCACGAGATAGAGCATATGTATCTGTACTATGCGATAGCTGTATTCAAAACGGTCTGTTCATATCTTTTTGCCTATAAGCAGACACTTATCACTGCACATCAGCACGGCTATGTTATTTCAAGATACATGTCTGTTAGCAGTACAATTTCTACTATTATCCAAATAGCGATTACATATGTAACGAGAAACTATATCGCTTATCTTATGGTTGATGTTGTATTTACCATTATAAACAATCTGATAATTTCGCATCAGGCGAATAAGCTGTACCCTTATATAAAGGAGAAGAGTGAGCCGCTTCCAAAGGCGGACAGGCGCGGGATATTCAGCAACATGGGTTCGATATTCCTCTATAAATTTTCATCGGTCTTAATAAACGGTACGGACAATTTGCTTATATCTAAAATGGTAAGTACGGTTGCTGTCGGCGATTATTCAAACTATCTTATGCCGATAAATATGCTGACCAAATATGCCAGTATTGTATTTTATTCATTCACGGCGAGTCTCGGCAATATGATGGTATCTGATAGCAAGGAGAAGCAGTATCGGATTTTTAAAATCATACAGACGATGTCTGCGTGGTTCGGAATAGTTATCAGCGCATGTACATTTGCGCTCGTTGATGATTTCATAATCTTATGGCTTGGTAAGGATTTCCTTGTTGATAAATATACCGTTTGTGCTATCTGCATCAATTTTCTTTTAACCTGTCTGCTCTATCCCATATGGATATACAGAGAAGCGGCGGGAATCTATCTAAAGACAAAGTATATAATGACTGTTACAGCAGTTCTCAATATAGGACTCTCCATACTCATGGGCAAATGGATAGGCATGGCCGGCATCATTTTTGCGTCAGCAGTTTCAAAACTTTTGACCTATGTCTGGTATGAACCGATTATTCTCTTCCGTGATCATTTCAAAAAGTCGGTTTGGGGATATTTTGTCTCGTTCATTGCAACATTGGTTATCAGCTGCGGCGCCGCTTTCGGCGTGAAGCTGCTTGCCGATATGATTCCTCTCTCCGGCATACTCGGATTTATAGTCAAGGGTATCGTATGCTTTGCGGCAACGAATATTCTTTATTTTCTTCTCTATTTCAGAAATCCGTATTTCAAGGAGTTGCTTTTGAGAGTTAAATCGCTTGTCGGCGGTGTTCTCGGAAAATTTAAAAAGGCTAAGTGAAAACAGGATGATAAGCGTAATAATCCCCGTTTACAAAGTTGAAAAATATCTTGACAAATGTGTTGAAAGCGTTGTCGGGCAGACATACACCGACCTTGAGATAATCCTTGTCGATGACGGTTCGCCGGACGACTGCCCCGCCATGTGCGATGCGTGGGCTGAGCGGGACGGACGCATAAAGGTGATACATAAGCCTAACGGCGGTCTCTCGTCTGCGCGCAATGCAGGACTCGCCGCAGCGTCGGGTGAGTATGTTTTCTTTCTCGACAGCGACGATGCGATATCTGCGGGCTGTATTGAATTGCTTGTTGATGCTGCGCGGTGCGATGGCAGCGATATTTGTATTGCGAATGTTGTTAGGATCAACGAAAACGGAGAAATGCTTAAAGCCCCGTCATTTGATTCGGACATGCTTCTTTCAAAAGGCGGCGTGTTCGAAAACATGGCTAAAAAAGGCTCGTCCGCCTATGTTGTCTCGTGGGGAAAGATCTACCGACGTGAGCTGTTTGACGGTATATTTTTCCCCGAGGGCAGACTCAACGAGGATGAGTTTACATATTTTCGACTTTTTGACAGATGCAGTTGTATTTCCGTCAGAAAGGATGCCTTGTATTTTTATCTCAGCCGGCAGGGGAGCATCATGTCTGAATATACGCCGCGCAGACTTGATGTTCTTGAAGCTCTTGCAATTCAGGCGAAGTTCTTTTCGGATCGCGGATTTGACAAGACGGTGGAAGCCGTGCGCCGATATGCCTATGATGCGGCCGTTAATACCCTTCTTGCCAACCGTATCGGCGTGACTGATGAAAGATTCAAAACCGCGCTGGGATTTTATAAATCAATATGCCGCCTTTGCCGGGGTGATACGGGCAGGTCGGCTGTCCGCCTGTTTTTTGCGGCGTATCCGTTCAATCTTTTTTCAAAACTTCTGCTCAGACTCAAGGGCGTTAAGAGGTGAATTCGGTGGATAAACTTCTCAGCATTATCGTTCCCGTCTACAAGGCGGAAAAGCATCTTGACAGATGTGTCGAAAGTATACTTTCGCAGACATACGGGAATATAGAGCTTATCTTGGTCGACGACGGCTCGCCGGATGCCTGCCCCGTGATGTGCGATTCATGGGCAAAGCGCGATTGGCGCGTCAGGGTGATACATAAGAAGAACAACGGCGCGTCATCCGCGCGAAACGCCGGACTCGATATGGCGTCGGGCGAATATGTCGGCTTTGTCGATGCCGATGATTTTATAGAATCTGATATGTATGAAACCCTAATGCGGAATGCGCTTGAGAACAACGCCGATCGCTCCGGCTGCGGTTATTTCGATTCTTCACGCCCGAATGAAATTGAAGCTGATGACAAAGTGACGGTGCTCAGCGACAAAAACTCTATAATTGCCTATTCCGCCTGCGGCAAGCACAACAATGTTTGGCGCTCCGTCTATTCCCAAAAGGCGATAGGGAAGATTCGTTTCGACGAAAGTTTAGTAATCGCCGAGGACTGGCTTTTCAACTATGAAGTGAGCAAGAATATTTCAGTGCAGGCAGATACGGATAAACGGCTCTATCATTATGAATCCGCTCCGGATAGCCTCATGAATCGACTCAATGACAAAAAAGTAATCGACCGCGTATCTGTTCTCGAATATATCTGCGGCAGCGAGTGCGGAAAGTCGCTCGGGCGCAAAGAAACGGCGGATATCCGTATGCGTGTGCTCATGTTCTGTGCGGAGGAGAGTATGCATTCCGGCATCGACCGCGAGCCGTGGTTCAAGCGCGAGGTCATAAAAAAAATACGCGGCGCCCTTGCGGCGTTTCTCGGGTGCGATGCTTCGGCGAAGCGAAAGGTAAAAGCAATAATTTTCGCTTTCGCGTGGCCGCTGTATTCCGCCTCGGCGCGTAAAAAATAAAATAGTAATGCTGATTGGAGGTGTACCATGCACGCATATCTGATAATAGCGCACGATCAGTTTGACCTGCTCGAAAGTCTGCTCAAATGTATTGATGACGAGCGCAATGACATTTATATACACATCGATTCCCATTCAAAGCTCGATATCGCCGGAATCCAGAATATTCTGCAAAACTCCCGCGTTGAGTTCGTCCCGCGTATCCATATAAGGTGGGGTGGATTCGATATGGTCAGATGCGAGTATGGGCTGCTCGAAGCGGCGTTTGAGAGCGGGCGCGAATATGACTATGTTCATCTTCTTTCCGGTGCGGATCTGCCGCTGAAAAATCAGGATGAAATACACCGTTATTTCGATGCGCATAAGGGCGAGGAATTCGTCCATTTCGGCGCACCCGAGCCGACCGAAAAGGAACTTGAGCGCGTCAGATATTATCATTTTGCCTCAGGCAGAAGAAACCTTTTTAATCGCTTTATCACGAAGACCGAAACGGTTATCGGCCGTATACTCGGGATAAACAGGATAAAGGGCAAGAAGATACAGCGCGGCTCGCAGTGGTTCAGCGTGACGGGCGAGTTTGCAAAATATCTTATCTCGCAAAAATCTTTTGTGTTCAGGCAGTTTAAGCACACATATATCCCGGATGAATTTTTTGTTCAGACGGTTATGATAAATTCGGATTTCGCGGCAAATCTGCACAGCAAGAAGTTCGACGATGACCACGAGGCGTGTCTGCGCTATATCGACTGGACGCGCGGTCACCCGTACACATTCCAATCGGAAGATTATGACGAGTTGATGAGTTCAGGCTGTCTTTTTGCCAGAAAATTCAGCATCGTTCAGGATGATAAAATAGTCAGGAAGATAACTTCGGCCGTTCTCAACGGCTGAAAGCGGAGGTTTGAAGTGAAAAAGGTTTACGAAGATTATATTTTTCTTGTCCGCACGGTGCTTGACGGTGCAAGTGCGGAGAATTTCAACGGCGATTTTGAAAGGCTGTTGGTGATTGCTCGTGCGCATAATATGACAAATATACTGTGGTACGCTCTGCGCGGGAATAGAAATGTTCCGACGAATATCGTCACGGAACTCCAGGGCAGCCATAATATGCTCATGTTCAAGTGTGCAAATCAGAAGATGACGCGCGGCGAGCTCGAAAACCTGTTTTCGTCTGCGGGGATAAAGCATATTTTTCTCAAAGGCGCGGATGTCGCCCAGCTCTATCCGTCCGAGGATATGCGCGAGATGGCGGATATAGATGTCTACGCCGATCTCGACAGCCACGAGAAGATAAAAGAAGTTCTCACGCAGGCGGGGTACAGCTTTGAAGGGCATAAAGGTCACCATGATGTTTTCCACCGTGATCCGTTTATCTCGGTCGAGGTTCACGAATCCGTGCTCGATCATCAGCGCGAGACCGGGCTCGATGGGTATTTTGCGCCGCCGTGGCAACATACAGACGGCGAGGGCTTTGAATATCACTTCGACCTAAGCGACAATTATATTTTTCTTATGGGTCATCTGTTCGGCCATTTCCATCAGGGCGGAGTCGGCGTCAGATTCTTTGCCGATATGGCGCTCTATATGAAAAAATATAAAGACGAGCTCGATTGGGTGAAGATAAACTCCGTCTTTGAACGCTATAATTTGGATGAGGTTATGAGTAATCTCAAGGCTCTCTCGCTCCATTGGTTCGGCGATGAACCGGAGAGTAAATTACTCGATGAGATGGGTGAATATGTCTTTGAGTCCGGGAGTTACGGCAAGGCTGCCAATATGGTAATGTACCTTGCAAATGAGGATGGCAGCAACTCTTTCGCCGCGGCGGTCAGACGAAAGCTGTTTATCTCTTCGTCCGAGATGCGCCGCCGCAGCAGGATAGTTAACAAATTCCCGATATTTTTGCCGATAGCCTATGCCGTCAGGGCGGTTAAAATAATATTCACTCAGTTCCGAGAGCTTCGTGCGTGGATGCGCGGAGTGAAGGATGCAGACGGCGAGGCTGTCAAAAATTATAAGGAAATGATGCGCCGTTTTGGTGTAAAGTAAGAAAAAGTAAAAATAACTTGATAAACCGTGTCGCTGTATGTATAATTATAATGTTGTATATCCACGATACCGAGAGGGGATTGCTTATGGAAAAACTTAAAACATTTGATGTTGACCTTAAACGCCTTTTCTTTGAAGTTCTCAAAAGGCTCTGGCTGATATTGCTTGTCGGCATTGTCTGCGGTTCCGGCGTGTTCCTTTATGCCAAGTTCTTTATAACCCCGCAGTATAAAGCGACCGCAACTATTTATATTCAGAACTACACCGGCGAGAACGACGAAAAGATATATTCATCCGACCTCAGCGCGTCCCAGAACCTGGTTACTACATATCAGGGACTGCTTACGAGCGATAATGTTCTCAACAGAGTCAAGGAAAAGCTCGGAGAGAACTACAATGTCGATGCTATACGCGCATCGTTTACCGCCGAGGCTGTTGAGGACACACCCATACTTAAAATATCCATCAACAACAACGACCCCGAAGAGGCGGCTAAGATAGTCAATGAGATAGCCAAAGTTGCCCCGGACGCCATAATGAATCTTGTTGAGGGAAGCTCGGTCAAGGTCGTCGACCTTGCACGTGTGCCCGAAGAAATAGCATATCCCTCCTACAAGAAACTCACCCTTATCGGCTGCGTTATAGGTGTGGGACTCACTCTTGCAATAATCGTTTTGCTCGTTCTCTTCAATTCCTATATCGAGGACGAGGATGATATAGCCAAGCTCTTCGATGCTCCCGTCGTCGGCAAGATACCGAATTTCACTCTCTATGACGATAAAGGCGAAAGAAAGAAAGCCATTTTTTCAAAGAAGGGGGGCGCGTCTAAATGAAGCTTATCAGAAGAAAGAATAAAGTAAGCAGCCACCATTCTCCGTCCGAGCGTAAATATATCCTCGGCGACAACACCAGCTTCATCGTCGACGAAGCATACAACACCCTGCGAAGCAACATCATTTTCTCGATGCCCGGCAAGGGCTGCAAGGTCGTCGAATTCACAAGCTGCGGTATGAGCGACGGCAAGAGCATAAATGTGCTCAACACCGCGATAACCTTTGCCGAGACCAATGTAAAAGTCCTGCTTATAGACTGCGACCTGCGCCGCCCGAATATCAACAGGCTTCTTGCGCGCAAGTCGTCGCCCGGTCTTACGAATGTGCTTGTCAACGCCTGCGCTCTTGAAGATGCCATAGTCAGAATAGACGACTATAATCTCGATGTCATATTCTCGGGCTATCTTCCGCCCAACCCCAGTGAGCTTTTGAGCAGCGAGGCTCTTGCTGAGCTCATGGAGACGCTCAAAGAGAGATATGATTATATATTCATTGACACTCCGCCCGTTTCTGCGGTTATCGATGCGGCTGTCATTTCAAAGCATACCAACGGTGCTGTTATAGTTGTCCGTCCCGGCTCGACAAAGAAAGAGGAGCTCGTCAATGTCGTCAGCCAGCTTGAGTTTGCCGATGCGAAGATAGTTGGCTTTGTTCTCAACTGCGTCGAAGATGAGCACAGCGGATATTACTACCGCGGCAAATATAAGTACAACTACACTTATGCCTATGTTCACGGAGCAGAGAGCACAAAGACTGCCAAGAATACAAAGAGCAGTTCCAAAAACGAGCCCCAGAAATCGAAATAAAGCTAAGAGAGCAGTCCTTATGGGCTGCTCTTTTTATGTGTATTTTGACGAAAATATATAAGACGGTGGAAATTGCTTTCATTGTATGGTAAGATAAAAACAGAAAACGCGTATGCGCGCGAACAAAGGAGAATGTTTCGTGAGCGAAAAGAAACGAAGTGCAAAAGAGTTCTTCATGGACAACAACAAGAAAAATCTGAAGATATTTATAGCCGTTGCAGCTGCAATATTGGTGCTTGCGGCTGTAATCTTTGGCGTTTATATTTTTACAAAAGTCGGACTTATCAATATAGATAAGGACGGAAAGGTCGACCCGGATTATACTCTCGCGCCCGAAGATGAGTTCGACAATATGTATGATGCGGCGGACACTTCCGGTCTTGACGCGCTCATAACGGCGTGGGCGAAGAACGGCGGCGAAAAATATTCGAGCAAGAATGTTATAAACGTCCTGCTTATCGGCGTTGACGATGCCGAGAGCAACACCGGCCGCTCGGATGCCCTTATCCTGCTCTCACTCAACAAGCGCACGAAGAAGATAACCCTCGTCTCTTTCCTGCGTGACAGCTATACATATATGAATATCCCCGACGCGGCGAGAAATCCCGAGCGCTGCTGCAAGCTCAACCATTCATATAGATGGGGCGGCTATCCCGTTCTTATCGAAACGCTCGAAAACGACTACAAGATAGAAATAGATCACTATATCAGCGTCGATTTCAAGAGCTTCCCGAAGCTTATCGATGCGCTCGGCGGCGTGACGTTGAAAATTGAGCCGTATGAGGCGGAGTATATCAACCGCACGACCACTCAGATAGATAAGATTCAGTCCGGCGATGCCGTGAAGCTCAACGGAGCGCAGGCGCTCGTCTATACCCGCATCCGCCATGTCGATGCGGCGGGCGACCTCGGCAGAACCGCGAGACAGCGCACGATAATAACCGCGCTTATAAAGAGTGCGCAGGGCGCGTCTCTGGGTCAGCTTAACAACGCTATGGATATCGTCCTGCCGAACGTGCACACGAACTATGGAAGGGGAGAGATAATCTCGCTTTTAACTCAGGCGTTCGCCCAGAAGTGGATGAACTACGATATAGCGCAGATGGTCATGCCCTCTGAGGGCAACTATGTTGTGGCGAAGCTCTATACTTATTACGGCCGCGTGGCGAGAATGCAGCTTGACACTTGGGTCATTGACTATCCCGTCGCCGCGCGCGAGCTTCAGCTGGCGCTCTACGGCAAGACGAATATTAATATCGGCAGCGACCATGTCTCGGCGATAGACCTGTATAATCAGGGACTCGTCCCGACCCTCGGCGGCTCGACCGCCTCCGGCACACGCGCGCAGAGCAACCATACCGCGCCCGCGCAGACGAGTCGGGTTGAAGCTCAGCCGATCGAAGCTCCGACGGCACATGAGACTACATCTCCTGCGGCAGAGCCCGTAACGGCGGCAGAACCTGAAGAAGCGAATGATTGAGGCATAGTGCTATGACGAACAGCGGCTTTTCTCAGCTTTTTGACCGGCACGAGCGTGAGGACTATAACGCCACATTGTCGGAAACTGCCATAAGGCAGATGATATCCGAAGAATTTGAAGAGGCGGATAAAATAATATCGGCGGGCTTCGATAAAGAAACGCTAAAGACGCTCGATGCAAACGGCCAGCCGCTTATCCCGACAAGGAAGTCCGACAAATTTCATATGCGAAAGCATACCGCCTGCCAGCAGCCATATTATCATGGGCACTCGTTCTATGAATTTATCTATGTCCTGTCCGGCGAGTGTACCCAGCGCTTCAGAAATCCAGAGCGAAAATTGACGCTCAAAAAAGGTCAGGCGTGCCTTCTTCCTCCGGGTACGGTGCATTCTCTTGAAAAGAGCCGCAAGGGCGATAATATAATAAAAACCGTCATACCGGCGGAGCTATTTGCAAAATGCACCGAGGGATTGAAACTCGGCAGTGAAATGACCGTGTTTGATAAAACTTCCGAACAGGTCAATTTCATCGTCATGCGCCTGTTCGGCGAATATTACGGCGGTGCTGACTATTCCGAACGCGCTATTGAAAATTATCTCTCACTTTTATTTATTGAACTTCTGCGCGGTGAGCGCGATAGAGACGAGCATCTTGCTGATGAGCTGAATCTCTATTTCGCCGGGAATGTCGGTTCCGCATCTCTTCGTGGTTTCGCGTCAACGCTCGGCTACAGCGAAAAATACGCCGGGCGCATGATAAAAGAACATCTCGGCACGAGCTTTTCGGAATTATTGCTGTCCTACAAGCTGCAAAAAGCGGCTCAGCTTATAGAAGGCACCGATCTTCCGATAGACGAAATCGCCCGCGAGGCGGGGTACAACAACCCGTCGGGGCTTTATAAGCAGTTCTTCGCATCTTACGGCATGACGCCGAACGCATACAGAAAAATGACAGAATAAAGTTTCCCGGGGATAGAAAAAAGCGTCCCCGGGATATTTTATATTTCTGCGGAATTTGATAGAATTTGTATTGAAAAAATACGGAACGGAGCGGTGTTATGAATGTCGGAAGAGTGATCCCGAAATCCCTTGAACCCGAAAAAGCGGCGGAATATGCGCTTGCCGTCTGCGAAGAGGGACTCGGCAAAAGCGGCGTTAAAACAAAGAATCTCGGCGGCGGATCGTTCGGTACGGCGGTCGGCGTGACCTTCGGCGACGGTAGTGAGGCGGTCGTCAAGTTTCTGCGCGCCGACGGAATGCTCGAAAAAGAGACTCGCGATTTACAGCTTTTATCCGAAAACTGCGGCGTGCGTATGCCGAAAGTATTATATTCCCGCGGCGCCGACGGCAGTATACCGCTCGACTGCTATATTATGGACAAAATCGATGGCGGCACGCTCTTTATGTCGTTCGGCAAGCTGCTTTATCCGAAGAGCGCGAAGCTGGCTTTCGCTGATAAAGTGACCGATGCGCTCCACGGCATCCACGAATGTCGGAGCGACAAATTCGGTGACACAATGAACCCGCAGTTCTCGTCTTGGCTCGAGTGCTATGAGCCGTTTATGAATGAGGTATATTCGGCTGCAAAACAGCTCTCGGAGGACGGACAGCTGTCCTACGAAATAGTCTCGACCATGAGCCGCGCGAGAGACAAATTTTCGGATATCTTCTCCCAGTCCATCTCCGACGCCTGCCTTATCCACGGCGATTTGAATGTCGGCAACATAATGGTCGGCAAGGGACTCCGGATAACCGGTTTCATCGATCCGCTCAACTCCATGTATGCCGACCGCGAATATGATCTGTTCCAGTTCAATAACCTGACCGGTAAACGTTTCTTCCTATGCAACACATATCTCAAAAAATACGGCGCGAGCGAAAAAGCGGAACAGAAGCTCGCATTTTATGCCCTGTGGAACGAAGTCTATTGCTTTGTAAAGGCGGGCACGCTCATTCCATTCATCATGAACCCGCTGGTCAAAAATATGAACGCCGTGCTCGGCAGGGGAGTATAACTATGGCTTCCGTGCCGGCAAGAATAACAAGCGCATTGCTCAGCGCCGTGTTTCATTCCCGATTTATAAAGAACGAGAATATGAGCTCGAACGCGGGCGCGGCGACAAAAAATAAAGGTAGCAGATATAAGCCTCTGAAAGGCTATATCATGACCCGAACTCCCTGCGGCGAATGTTTTGTCGAAAGTCTCATTCCCGAAAAGTCAGGAACGGACACAGTGATTTTTCACATTCACGGCGGGAGCTTCAAAATAAAGCTTATTGATGCTTATCGCCGCCTCGCACTGAAATACAGCCGTGCCGCAGGTGGAGCCGCCGTTTTCAGCGTTGATTACAGAACCATGCCCGAATATATCTTCCCTTCGCAGCTCGACGATGTCATGAGCGCGTGGGATATGCTGACAGCAAAGGGCATAAAGCCCCAAAATATTGTAGTCCTTGGGGACAGCAGCGGCGCAAATCTGGTGCTCGCCCTCGCGCAGAAGCTTCGTGATTCCGGCAGACCGATGCCACAAAAACTCGTCTGCTTTTCGCTCTGGGGCGATATGACAGCCTGCGGCGAATCATATGAGCGAAACTGCCACAGCGACCCGTTTTACGGTATTGCAAGGAAAGAAAAATTCAAAGATCACGAAGCGTATTTCAGACGCCGCCCGAAATATGCCGGAGAGCACGATCTTCTCGACCCGTATCTCTCGGTGTCATTCGCCAATTTTTCAGGCTTTCCGCCGACAGTCTTTTTCTGCGGTACGGCAGAGGTGGGGGAAAGCGACAGCGACACGGCTTTCGCCAATGCGCTCAGCGCAGGCGTCGATGCGAAGCTCTATAAATACGACGGACTTTTCCATGATTTCCAGCTTCTTCCGTTCCTGCCGGAGAGCAAAGATGTATTCCGAAAGCTTGAATCTATACTAAAATAAAAACTGCCGAATCTTTTTACGGGTTCGGCAGTTTTGCTTATTCTTTTATGCAAGCTCTTTTGCGAGCGCGTCGAGCTGTGCTTTGTTCTCGTCGATCATCGCGGAACGAATAGTGACAGTACCGATTTGCTCGATATCCTTGCTGTTTTCAAACATCTTCGCCATGTTTCTCGCGGCGGTCGGCGCCCATGAGCCGTTCTCGATAAACGCAACTGTGCGCTTCTGATATCCTCGCTCGGTCAGGTGGTCGATGAAGTCGCGCATGAACGGGAATATGCTTCCGTTGTAGGTGGTCGTCGCGAGCACGAGCTTTCCGTAGCGGAACGCGTCCTCAACAGCCTCCGCCATGTCGCAGCGTGCAAGGTCGTTGACCGCGACTTTTGCGCAGCCGTTGGCTCTGAGTTGCTCGGCAAGATACTCGACAGCCTTTTTCGTGTTGCCGTATACAGAAGTGTATGCGATGCAGACTCCCTCGCTCTCGACGCCGTAGGATGACCAGATGTCATAGAGATTCAGATAATATCCGAGATTCTCGCTAAGAACAGGTCCGTGGAGCGGGCATATGACCGCGATATCGAGCCCGGCGGCTTTCTTGAGCAGCGTCTGCACGGGTCCGCCGTATTTTCCGACGATGCCGAAATAGTATCTTCTCGCTTCGCACGCCCAGTCCTCGTCCGCGTCGAGCGCGCCGAACTTGCCGAACGCGTCCGCCGAGAAGAACACCTTGTCCTTTGCGTCGTAAGTCATCATGACCTCCGGCCAGTGAACCATCGGCGCAAAGACGAAATTCAGCTCATGCTCGCCGAGCGAGAGCGTGTCGCCGTTTTTGACGGAAAGCGAATTTTTGATGAAATCCCCGCCGTAGAAGTTCTTTATCATCGTGAAAGTCTTATCGTTGCCGACTATCACAGCGTCGGGATAAGCTGCGGAAAATTCCGCGATGCCCGCCGAGTGGTCGGGCTCCATGTGCTGAACTATGAGATAATCGGGCTGCCTGCCGGCGAGCGCCGATTCAAGATTTTTGAGCCATTCGGCGGTGAAGTGCCTGTCCACCGTGTCCATGACGGCAACCTTTTTGTCGAGAATGACATATGAGTTATATGCCATGCCGTTGGGTACTTCGTACTGACCCTCAAACAGGTCGATTTCGCGGTCGTTTACTCCGATATATTTGATATCTTCGGTGATGTTTGTCATACCGAGCCTCCTCACTTCGTTTTCAGTGTTATATTATAGCATATAAACGCCCGCGTTTCTATTGCAAAAACAACAAAACCGCAATTATTTTTGAGCCTATATTTGCTCTGTACACTTGAAAAAACTATATATGTAGAGTAAAATAATAAAATATAGTTCGCATCAAGACCGCATATATACGGAAAGGAAGGCACAGAATGAACGACGAGCTTTTACAGATACCCAAGCGAATTAAGGAACTGCGAGAGATCCTTGAAATATCAATAACCGAAATGGCGGAGAAGCTGAATATCTCCCATGATGAATATGAAAAATACGAGTCGGGCGAAAAAGATATCCCCGTCAGCGCGCTCTACGCCATAGCGGCGGCACTCGGCACGGACTGCACCGTGCTCATGACCGGTGAATCCCCGAGAATGGACAGCTACACTATCGTCAGACGCGGCGACGGAGTTCGAGTTGACAGATATTCGGGCTATTATATCGAGAGCCTTGCTTTTAACTTCAAGAACCGCCAGATGGAGCCGATGCTCGTCACGCTCGAAGAGCAGGAGACCGAGCCCGCGCTCGTTATGCACTCCGGCCAGGAGTTCAATCTCGTCCTTGAGGGCAAGGTCAAGGTAACGGTCGGCAAGAATTCGTTTATCCTCAATGAGGGCGACGCTATCTACTTCGATCCGAACCTCCCGCACGGCCAGGCGGCGGTAGACGGAAGAACAAGATTCCTGACCGTTATCAACGAATAAAACTGCGACACCCCCCGAAAGGAAAAAGAAAAAATGGATGATATAATCAAGCGCTTCTGTCCCCGTTATGATTTTGACAGCTATGAGGATATGAAGCAGAATTTCAAAATAAATGTGCCCGATGATTTCAACTTTGGCTTCGATGTTGTTGATGCATGGGCGGATATCGAGCCCGAGAAGCTCGCCCTCGTCTGGACGAACGATGCCGGCGACATGGCGCGCTACACCTTCAAAGACATAAAAGACAACAGCAACAGGGCTGTCAACTTCCTGCTCGAAAAGGGAATAAAGAAGGGCGACATAGTCATGCTCGTCCTGAAGCAGCGCCCCGAAGTTTGGTTTATCATAACCGCGCTCCACAAAATCGGCGCAACGGTCATCCCCGCATCGTTCCAGCTGATGAAGAAGGACTATGTCTACCGCATAAATGCGGCGGGCGTCAAAATGCTCATAACCGTCGGCGACGACGATGTTGTTCAGCACGTCCGTGACTCCCTGCCCGAGTGTCCGAACCTCGAATATTATGTCACCGTCGGCGACAAGCCCGTTGACGGCGCAATAGATTACCGCTCCGTTATCGGCGGCTATTCGACCGAGTTTGAGCGCCCGACCGATCCCGAGAAGAGAACCGTTGTCACAGACACGGCTCTGCTCTACTTCTCCTCCGGCACAAGCGGAATGCCCAAGATGGTGCGCCACGATTTCTCCTCCGCTCTCGGTCAGATAACAACCGCGAGATATTGGCAGTGCGTCAAGGAGAACAAGATACATATGACCCAGACCGACTCTGGTTGGGCGAAGTTCGCATGGGGCAAAATCTACGGCCAGTGGATCTGCGGTGCGGCTGTCGGCGCATATGACACCGAGAAGTTCCATCCGATCGATATGATTGAGGCTATGGAGCGTATCCACCCGAGCACATTCTGCGCCCCCGCGACAATATACCGCTTCCTGATAAAAGAGGATCTTTCAAAATACGATTTCAGCTACATTGAGCACGCCTGCCTCGCGGGCGAGCCGCTCAACCCCGAGGTTTTCCATCAGATAGAGAGACTGACGGGCATGAGAATATACGAGGGCTTCGGCCAGAGTGAATCTTCCGTCCTGCTCGCAAACTATCCGTGGGTCGAGATAAAGCCCGGTTCAATGGGCAAGCCCGCACCCGGCTATGATATCGCCCTGCTCGACGAAAACGGCGAGGAGTGCGAGGACGGTATGGTCGGTTCTATCTGCATCCGTGTCGATCAGGGTCATCCGACCGGACTTTTCCGCGATTACTGGAAAGACGACGCCGCGATGGAGAAGAGCTTCAAGTTCGGCTATTATAACACCGGCGACACCGCATGGCGCGACGGCGACGGCTACTACTGGTTCGTCGGCAGAAACGACGATGTTATCAAGTGCTCCGGCTACCGCATCGGTCCGTTCGAGGTCGAGAGCGCGCTGATGGAGCATCCGTCCGTGCTCGAGTGCGCAGTCACCGCTCTGCCGCATCCCGACAGAGGACAGGTCGTCAAGGCGACCATTGTCCTCGCCAAGGGCTATGAGCCGAGCGACGAGCTTGTCAAGGAGATACAGAACCATGTCAAGCACGCGACCGCACCGTATAAATATCCCCGCGTTGTCGAGTTCGTCAGAGAGCTGCCCAAGACCAGCAGCGGCAAGATAATGAGAACCGCTATCCGCGCCGCGGATATGCAGAAGCTCCAAAACGAAGGCAAATAAAATACAGCAAATACAGCAAAGCCCCGCCGGTTATCCGACGGGGCTTTACGCTTGCGATAAATAAGTGCAAAAATTTTTATACCCTCAAACTCCAATTATCAACATCACGATTCGCTGACCCTCGCCGCAACAAACATCACCAATATCAAAATAACCATAACACATATTATAAAGCCGAACGTGCAGGCGGCAAGCCCGCATATCCATAATGTCGGACATGCTTTTCTGCTTTCTCGTGTGATGAAAGAAATAATTACGCCGATAAATGAGAGTATCGGTCCTGCAATTATAACATCGGTATATGTGTATGGCGCGTGATTTGCGCTGTAAAAATAAAGCGCAAACGCGAATAATGAGAGTGCGCCGAGTATGAGCGGCGTTGCAATAAATATTTTGTTTTCGGATATTTTATTCTTCATTGCCTGTCCCTGTGCTGTATTTACAAACAACAGCCGCAGCAAACTGCTGCGGCCGCTCGGTTTTTTATATACGGTTCATTTGTTTTTTACATCTTCTCAAACCGCTCAACATCTGTCACGAACCGTTTTGGCGCGGATCGCCGTCGGGCGGTGTGTCGCCGGGCTGCTGTCCGGGTTGTCCGCCTTGTCCTCATTTTCCCCAAGTCAAGAGTCGGGAAAAACACCCGAAAAATGCCCCTATTGCGTAACAGGGGCGCAGAAATGAGAGCTTATGAGAACAGGGCTTACCAAGCAGGAAAAGACCACCGATATATGGTTTGACGAGAAAGACCCCCTTATCCATATTCGCACCCACAACATCGACTTAAAGAAGCGGCTTGCCGCCTACGCTGGACAGCACCCCGACCAGTGCCGC
>DOQR01000009.1:0-224715 GCA_003514385.1 Oscillospiraceae bacterium
AGCACTTGACAAAACGCTTCATGGCGGACAGGGTGGGATTCGAACCCACGAGCCGCTTGCGCGACTACCTGATTTCGAGTTTTATGGATTAATGGCTGTTTAGCGATTTTTGAAGGCTGTTTTGGGAAGTTTTATATTCACTGAAAATTCTTGATATGAAAGGCTTTTTGTCAGTTATGCCGCCGAAATCCCGATAAATACAGAGAAATTCGAATAACGGCATTTTTGCTGTTTTTGGAAAGAACAGGCACTATTTTGGAGAGAACTGCGGAAAGAACAGAATAAACACATCAACAATGGCAATACACAGGAAAACCTACACCGATAAAAATATTTACGAGGTGTATTGCTATGGATGAAACCGCAATCAACTGGGATTCAATCCCCGATGTTATTACCAAAGACCAACTCTATCAAATCTGCCACATCAGTAAATCAACGGCTTTGTATCTGCTTCGCAGCGGAAAGATACCGTGCGAATATACGGGCAAGAAAACTCGCTGTTACAAAATCAAAAAGGCTGATGTTATTACATATCTTGAAAAGAGAAAAGTATTTCCCGAATCCTATTCAGCACCGGCAGGTTGGTACAAGGGGAACTATACAGTGAAAATGAAAACCGAAGTACCCGAACAGGTTCTTGAAAATATGAAGCTGTATTATACGGAACTTTTTGTGCAATATCCCGATGTGCTGACCACAACCGAAATTTCAAAAGTAATCGGATATGGCACGACATCTATCAATAATTGGTGTAAGAAAGGACATCTTAAATCATTCAAGAGGAACAATGTGAATCACATTCCGAAAGTATATTTAATAGAATTCTTTTGCTCAAAGTATTTTCGCACCCTCACCCGCAAATCCGATTGGCATATCCGAGCGCTTCAAGAATTCCCTCGTTGGCAAGTTATACGAGGATTGAAAACAAAAGAGTGAATTTCCGCTGAATATTTGTTATGCTCGCTGTAAAAAGTGGCACAAGTCTGGAAATATTCGCTGTAATTTTTGGTGCAGGCGGAATTTGCAAATTCATAAATCGCACATTCGAAAAAGAGAACCTCTTTTGATACAATTTAAGTATCAAAGGAGGTTTTTACTATGACGGACACATTATTTGAACAACTCGGCGGTACATACACGCAACAAGGCGATTATCTACTGCCGAACCTAGCTTTACCGGCGGAAAAAGAAACGGGTAATATCGGCGTGTGGGCATTAAGGCACAAACGATATTTGAAACAACATCATAAGGTGCTGTACTATAATTTACTCACATCCGGCAAGCTACATTCCCACCTTGCCGACATCGAAGAACAGGCACAACAACTTTTTCTCCGGCTGGTAAAAGAACTCGCCGAAAAGGAAGGCGTAACCGAACAACTCAAAGCCACCGACAATATGGTATGGGTGAGGAGAATGAATAATATTCGAAACAGAGCGGCAGAAATGGTAAATAATGAAGTCATATATGGGCAATTATAACGAATAAGCCATATTATCTGCTTATCTAATTAAGATCAGTGCCAACTTTGAACTTAATTCATCGTTGGTACTGATTTTTTATTTTCATAGCTATCCCAAAGTATCAAATTGATACTTTGGAACTTTGAGATGATACTTTGGAATAACAGAATTAATAAAGTAAGAGCGTTTTCACTAAGTTCGATGTAAAAAACGGATTTAATATTCAAATAATCGTTGCATTTTTTGGCATATAGTGATATACTAATATTGATTTATAATATGGGGGTGCAGTATGTACCGAATTGCGATTGAAAAATTATATAAATGGAAAAACAGTAAGCGCCGCAAGCCGTTGATTATTGAAGGTGCAAGACAGGTCGGCAAGACTTGGCTGATGAAGGAGTTTGGTAAACAGGCTTATGCGGATACTGTATATATTAACTTCGATTCCAATTCAAGAATGGCGGATTTGTTTTCAGCAGACTTGGATACAGACCGTCTGATTATGGGACTGGAATTGTATGCCGGACGCAAAATCAATCCAGACAACACCCTGCTGATTTTTGACGAGGTTCAAGAAGTTCCGAGAGCACTTGCTTCTCTTAAATATTTTTATGAGAATGCCCCGCAGTATCACATTGTATGCGCCGGTTCTCTTTTGGGAATTGCTTTACATCAGGGCACCTCATTCCCTGTCGGCAAGGTCGATTTCTTAAAGCTCTATCCTCTTTCTTTCAGTGAGTTTTTAATGGCAACCGGCAATGAACGTTTTGCAGAGCTTTTGAAAAATCAGGATTATGAAATGATCACAAGCTTTAAGCAAACTTATATTGACGCATTGAAACACTACTATTTTGTCGGCGGTCTGCCGGAAGCAGTTCAAAGTTTTGCCGAAAGTAAAGATTTCAATGAGGTTCGTGCGATTCAGAAAAGAATCCTTGCGGCATACGAGCAAGACTTCTCAAAACACGCACCAAATGAGATTGTCCCGAAAATCCGTATGCTTTGGAACAGTATTCCGTCGCAGCTCGCAAGAGAAAATAAGAAGTTTATTTATGGTCTTGTCCGTGAAGGCGGCAGAGCAAGAGAATATGAAACTGCGATTATGTGGCTTTCCGATTGCGGACTTGTGCACAAGGTCAGTCGTGTGAATGCGGCAGGTATTCCGTTGAAAGCTTATGAGGATTTGAAAGCATTCAAACTTTTCATAGTCGATGTGGGACTCCTCGGATGTATGACAGGTCTTCGTCAGCGTACACTTCTTGACGGCGATGACCTTTTCGTTGAATTCAAAGGAGCTTTGACCGAACAATATGTTTGCCAGCAATTAAAAACGATTGAAGATTTAGGCATTTACTATTACACCAATGACAGAGGCTCTTGCGAAATTGATTTTGTCGTTGATACCAGTGAACAGATTGTTCCTATTGAAGTAAAAGCCGAAACAAACCTGAGAGCAAAGAGTCTCAAAACCTATCGAGAGAGGTTTGAACCTGAATTGTCTGTTCGTACTTCAATGGCTGATTATAAGAAGGAAGATTGGCTTTTGAATCTGCCGCTGTACGCAATAGAACAGATTAATAAGATTAAAGATTATTAGCTAACCACAATGTCCGTTTTATCGGACATAAAATGTGATATTGTTAGAACGGAGGTGATTATTGGTGTGGTGCAAGAATTGCAACCGTGAAACCGATGAAGAAATTTGCAGTGTTTGCGGAATAAAGACCGAGGAAGATATTCCTTATGAACTGCACTGGTGTGATAAATGCAAGGTTCCGCTTATCAAAGTAGTAAACGGCGCAGACCGTGATACTTGTCCTCTTTGTGGTGGTAATACATCGTATCTAGTTGCAGACTTAAGACCTGTATTCCCGGAAGAGCGTTTGCTTTTAGAAATTCTCTCGGACAAGCCACTTGCCTATATCAAAAAAAGCGTATGGGCGTCAAATAATCGCTATTATATAGATGGAAAACCTATAGTTGTAACTGCTGCGTGGTATAAGAAGTATTCAGCCGCGTATATCAGAGAACAACTCGAAAAATACAAGGAACAGAATAACTACGATTTCTTTAATAAGAACATAGCAACCTTTATCAGAGCGAACCAAGGTCGCCTTGATTACCTGAAGTATGAAGCAAATATCTTTATTCAGGAGTCGGCAGCTAAATACCCTCGTGAAAACATTGTTCTGTCCTTCTCCGGTGGTAAGGATTCCACGGTAACCGCTGATCTAGTGGTAAAAGCACTTTCGGATCCTAGTCTTGTACATATCTTCGGTAATACCACCCTTGAGTTCCCGTTCACGATTGAATATGCTGAGCGATTTAAGAAGAATAATCCTAAGGCTATCTTCAAGGTTGCCAAAAATAAGGAGCAGAATTTCTACGAGGTCTGTGAGGACATTGGACCTCCGGCAAGAATGCTTCGTTGGTGCTGTTTTATGTTTAAGACAGGACCTATTTCTCGCGTTATTTCTAGCCTTTACAGAGATAAGAGTATTCTGACTTACTACGGCATCCGCAAATGCGAATCCGTAAGCAGAAGTAAATACAACCGAATAGAAGATAATGCTGAGTCTACAAAGATTCAGCAGCAGACGGTTGCAACACCTATCTTCTTCTGGAAAGATATTGATATTTGGCTTTATCTTCTCGGCGAAGAAGTTGAATTTAATGATGCATATCGTTTGGGATACGATCGTGTTGGCTGTTGGTGTTGCCCGAACAATAACATTCGTGCAGAATTCCTTTCTCGGATATATATGCCTGAGCAGTATGAGAAGTGGCATAGTTTCCTGATTGATTTTGCAAAGCGCATCGGAAAGCCCGACCCCGAAGAGTATATTAACTCTGGCAAGTGGAAAGCTCGTCAGGGTGGTAACGGTGTGGCAGCAGCATCTGATGTAAAGATTAAATTTACCAACTGCACAACCGAAGAAAATGCTAAAGTATATCAACTGAAGCGACCGGTAGATGATTGCCTTATTGGTTTGTTTACACCCTTTGGAAGAATAGCCCCCGAGCTTGGTCGCAAGTTAATCAACGAAACAATCGTTGTAGACATTAAGACTAATGTGCCGATTATTTCAATTCAACCCTTCTCACAGGACGGATTTGAATATGCGGTAAAAGTTAAAACAATGAATGTAGCAAAGCACGATGACTTGCAGAGAATGATTGGTTATCAGATCAAGAAATTTAATGCTTGCCGTAAGTGCTTAAAGTGTGAGTCCCTTTGTAGATTCGGTGCCATCTCTATTATCGGTGATACCTATTACATCAACGATAAGAAATGCAAAAGGTGCAAGATGTGTGTTACTGCAAAGTACTTAGATGGCGGTTGCCTAATGGACCGTTACCTGAAGACTAAGGACTAAAGGAGCAAGAATATGAAGTTTAGAGCACACGATACCTTTTTCATCCGTAAAGGATGGTTAAATAAAGGTATGCGAAATGTGAAAATAGAGCCGACAGTATTTATGGGAGCAAAAGGTAACCCTATGGATATTCTCGGAATCGGTGCAAACATGGTAAAGGCATTGAGGTATTGGCTGCAGGCAGTCAAACTTACCACGGAGCCAAATGCAGGACGTAGAGAGCAGTCATTTACACCCTTTGGAGAGATCGTTTTTAAGAACGACCCCTACATTGAGGAAATGGGTACACTTTGGTTACTGCATTACATGCTTGCATCTAATAAAGACGAAGCAACTGCCTGGTACTTCTTTTACAATGAGTTCAAGCAGAGTGAGTTTAACAAGGAGGATTTTGTAAAGCAGCTCTCTAACTATATTATGATTAACGGTGAAGAGGTATCTGAAAGATCGTTGGAAGATGATTATAACTGCATCATCAACACATATGTACCCCGTATCAAATCTTCTCCTGAAAAAGTTCAGCCGGAGAGCAATATTGATTGTCCTCTTGGTGAACTCGGATTGATTGATATCAGCAACCGAAAGGAAAAGCTTTATAAGAAATCTGTTCCGAAGAAAGATACTCTTCATCCTCTAGTTCTGCTTGCTGTTATTCTCGATCAGGCGAACGGCGAAGAGGAAATTAAGATTTCTGCAATTCAGAATGATGTATGTAATGCCGGTAAGATATTTAATCTTGATATAATCACATTGACAGCATTACTCTACAAAATCGAATTGATGGGATACATCAAGGTTGTTCGTACAGCAGGACTTGATGTTATCCGCATTGCTAAGCCGATGACCTTCCTTGAGTGTGTGGAAGAGTATTATAAGGCAATCAATAAATAAAGACAGGAGGCTGTTGCCGTGTTTAACAATAAAATAGATGTAGCAAAAGGTTTTCAGACTTCTGTAAATATCGCGTATGATCTGAATAACACGGGTAAGATTTCCGGATTTATTCCTACCATGTCCTCGTTAGACATCATTGAGGATGTTATGCTGAGTACGGCACCGAATTCTACTGAAAGAGCAAGAATCCTTATTGGTGCCTACGGACGTGGAAAATCTCATATTATTCTTGTTTTGCTTTCTCTTCTCTATAAGAAAGATAAGGCGCTTTTTGCTAATTTGCTCGAAAAGATGAAGAAAAGCAATCCGAAACTCTATGACTATACGAATGAGTTTATTGACAGTGGAAGAAAGCTGCTTCCCATTGTTGTCGGAGGCAGTAGCGCAAGTCTTACTCAGTCATTCCTTTTTGCTTTGCAACAGGCACTTAATGACGAAAACCTCAGCGACATTATGCCTGAAACTCATTTTAAGGCGTCTGTCAATGCGATTGAGAGTTGGAAGAAAGATTACCCTGAAACCTATAATAAGTTTTTAGAAGCCTTAAATGAACCTATTGAACAGTTCATTCTTTCCTTAAAGGAATACAATGTTGAGGCGTATGAAAAATTCGTCGAATTATATCCGAGCCTGACTTCCGGCAGTAGTTTCAATCCTTTCCTTGGTTTCGATGTTGTGGAGCTCTACGAAAAGGTTGTAGACAAGCTATGTGAGGTCGGGTATGACGGAGTTTACATTGTTTATGATGAGTTTAGTAAATATCTTGAATCGAGCATAGGTAACGCCACAATCAGCGATATTAAGCTGTTGCAGGATTTTGCAGAGAAATGTGTACGTAGTGATAAAAAGCAGATGCACCTTATGCTCATTTGCCATAAGGATATCTCAAACTATATCGACAACAATCTGCCTAAAGAGAAAGTAGACGGTTGGAGAGGTGTGTCCGGTCGCTTTAAGCATACAACACTTCACAACAACTTTGCGCAGATGTATGAAATTATTTCTGCTGTTATCAAGAAGGAACCTGATTTCTGGAAGGATTTTGTATCTAAATACAAGCCACAGCTTGAGGATCTCAAGGAACGCTATGTTGCAAACGGTTTGATCGACGGCAAGGATACGGAAGGCGTGAACTCTGCTATTTACGGTTGCTATCCTTTGCATCCGGTATCGACCTTTATTCTGCCGCGTCTTTCTGAAAAAGTTGCTCAAAACGAAAGAACCTTGTTTACTTTTTTGTCCTCTCAGGAAAAGCATACTCTGTCTTCTTTCCTTGAGAGTGCAGACGGTGAGTTCCCGTTATTGACACCTGATTATCTGTACGATTATTTTGAACCCCTTTTCCGAAAAGAGGTTTATACCAGTGAGATTCATAAAATTTATAAACTCACTTCTAATATTCTACAGAAGCTTGACGGTGGTTCTATTCACGCGAGGATTATCAAAACTATTTCCTTAATTTACATGGTTGAGCAGTATGAGAAACTGCCTCCTGTATACGACATCATCGTTGATGCCTTTCGTGAGAGTGTTACAGATACAAAGGAAATCAGCAATGCACTTGAAGAACTTATAAACAAGGATTGCATTGTTTATCTCAAGAGAAGCAATAACTACTTGAAGCTCAAAGAGAGCAGCGGTGTTGACATTCCCGGTGAAATCGAAAAAAGAATAGAGAGTAATAAGGCAACTTTAAGAGTAAAGGATGTTCTCAATAACTCTTCTTTCGATAGTTATATGTATCCTACCAGATACAACGACGAGCACGAGATTACCCGTTATTTTGATTTTCTTTTCATTGACAGTAAGGAATTTTGGTCCACAGAAGATTGGAATTTAAAAATCTCGAATACAATGGCTGACGGTGTGATATATGCAGTAATTCCTGAAAATAAGGAAGATATTGCGAAGATTGCAAAGAAGATTACATCCGATACATACGGGGAAAGAGTTGTATTCTGCTTGCCTAAGAAGTTTACCTATATTGAGAAGGTCGCTTTTGAATACAGTGCAGTTTGTGAACTTAAAAACCTCGTTGTAGACGATGAACTTTTGAAAGATGAATATGAGATTTATATTGAGGATCTCGAAGAAGTTATCGGCTCGTTCATTTTTTCTTATGCTCGACCCGAGACCGGTGGTGCTGACTATTACTATGCCGGCAAGAAGGTTGCTGTCTTCCGTAAGGCTCAGATGTCAGCTCTTCTCTCTGAGATTTGTGAGAAAGTCTACCCACATGCTCCGATTATTAATAATGAGTCTATCAACAAAAATATTTTGCCAACAGTGGCTATCAACAGCAGAGCAAAGCTCCTTAATGGACTGCTGAGCACTGAGCTTGAACCTAATCTTGGACTTTCCGGTACGGGTCAGGATGTTTCGATTATGAGAAGCACCCTTGTGCAGACAGGTGTTGTAAAGAATGTCGCAGAAGCACCTGAAATTGTAGTTGCACCTGAAGACGAGAATATGAAGTATATGCTCTGCACTATTCAGACCTTCTTTGCTAATGCAGGTATTAATGGTGAGCAGAACTTCGCAACATTGTATGATCGTCTGACAAAACCTGAATATGGTATCGGTCTTAAGACCGGTGTTATTCCGATTTATATTGCAGCTATTATCCATCTGAACCGTAGCAACCTGGTTATTAAAAAGGGTAATTCGGAACAGAAAATAACTGCAGATTTGCTTAACGGAATCAATGACAACCCAAGCAATTATTCAGTTGTTCTTGAGGACTGGAACGAGGAAAAAACTGCATATCTGGCTCAACTCGAACAATTATTTGAAGAGTTTATTCACGAGCAGGAAAAAGTATATAATAGCTTTGCTTATATCGTTTCTGCTATGAATCGCTGGTATATGTCTTTGCCAAAGTTCGCCAAGGAAATGACAAAGACTTATAAAGGTAAGGAAGAGTTTAAGACTATTTCCGCTAGCCACCGTAAATTTGTAAACAGTTTGAAGCAGCTTGATATTAACCCGAGAGAATACTTGTTTGAAAAGGTGTTTGCGCTCTTTGGATTTAAAGAGTTTAGTGCTGATGTAGTTGATAATATCGCTCAGACAAAAAAAGAGTATGACGTTGCTATTGTATCGCTGCTTAAAGCACTTGTTTCTGATCTTAAGATCCTTTTTACTCCCAAAGGCCAGGATGTAAGAGGTTCGCTTACTTCAATCATTCAGGATTGGTATTCTTCTTTGAAGGAGACAACTATACAGCATCTATTTGCGAACAGTGAGAATCAGATTCTTGATTTGATGAAGACGATTACCAATGACGAAACAACCTTCACACAGCGTCTTGCTAAGGCAGTAACTGCTCTTAGAGTAGAGGATTGGAACGAAGAAACTATTGCAACCTTCATCAAAGACCTTACTGTTTTTAAAGAAACTATTGAGGAGTACGACTCGCAGATTATTGACGAAACTTCTGCTGCTGATTCCTATAAGTTGATTACAACTGATAGTGAGGGCAGAGAGGTAGTCAAGACCTTTAACAGAAGCGAATACAGCAACAGAGCCAAACTACTCTATAATGAAATTACCAATTCTATTGACGAAATGGGGCAGTCCATTACTGAACAGGAGAAGAGACAGATCCTTATTGAAATTCTTGAAAAGCTTTGTTGAAAGGGGTGAGATGCATGGAAAAGGTGGCATACTTTGATAATGCTGCAACAACATTTCCGAAACCGGAATGCGTATATAATTTTACAGATCAATTCTACCGTGAGTGCGGCGTGAATGTTGGCAGGGGTCAGCATAAGCTCGCTTCCAGAGCATCGGCACTCGTTCAGGAAACAAGAGAACTGCTTTTAGAACTTTTTCATTGTCCTGCAAAGAAGGTTGTTTTTACTCATACTGCAACAGAGGCAATCAACCTTATTCTAAGAGGATTGCCTATTAACGATAACTACACGGTTTATATTTCTCCGTTTGAGCACAATGCAGTAACCCGTGTTCTTTATCATTTGCAGTCGATGTATGATATTCAGGTTGAAACGCTCTGTTTTGACAAGGTGACAATGACCTATGATATTGCAAGGATTCGTAATCAGTTTGCTGAGAAAAAGCCTAATTGGATGGTAGTAAGCCATGCGAGTAATGTCTGCGGTGTGGTATCTCCGATTAAGGAGCTTTGTCACCTATCAAAAGAGTTTGGGTCTATTAATATCGTTGATATGTGCCAAACAGCGGGCCTTGTTGATACCGACCTAAGTGGTGAGGATATAGACTTTGCCGTGTTTGCAGGACATAAGACATTATACTCGCCGCTTGGCGTTGCAGGTGTTGTCAGCAGTTTTGCAATAAAACCTCAACCACTTTTGTTTGGCGGTACCGGTGTGGAATCTGCTAATCAAGCGTTACCGGAAAGTGTTCCGGAGCGATATGAGGTTGCAAGTCCTGATATTGCTGCCATTGCAGGATTAAATGCCTCTCTTAAATGGATTAAAGAAACAGGTATTCAAAATATCTATGAGAAAGAGCAGGAAAACTTTAAGCGTCTTGTTGAACTTCTTTCAAGGTATGAGAATATCAGGATTATTGATACTATCGATGCAGAGTCGATAGGTGTCGTTTCGTGTTTGTTTGATGGATATGGTAGCGATAATATAGGGCAGATTCTCAGCGAACAGAATGTTGCTGTCAGAACCGGACTTCACTGTGCACCGACTGCACATAAATTCATTGGTACTTTTCCTGCAGGAACTGTTAGATTTAGCGTAAGCTACTTTAACACTGATGAAGACTTTGATGTTTTAGAAGCTGCACTCGATTATATTGAATTGAATTCATAGGTGAGTATATGAGAGAAAGAGATTTTGAAGAATACTTGCTGTCTGATGAATCAATTAAGAGCAAAATGAAGGCCGTCAATTCAAGACTCAGTAAGGCAAGACTAATTGAAAGAGAACTTGGAGTAGACCTTGATGATGTTGTTTCCGATGACGAAAAAATGTTTCATACTCTTATGAGAGTAAAGCAGGAAACTAACGATCATAACGGTAACAATTCAAATGCTCTTCGCAAGTATTATGAATTTTCAAACGGAAGAAAATTTCCAACATTAGCTGAATATAAGTATAAGGTGGTGTGATGCTGTGAGTTTTCAAGAACTCGATATAAAAAAAGAATATCGTTCTCTGCTTGACAGTGTCGCAAAGGACTTTTATATTCCGTTGCTTAGCCGTGCCGTAAAATATCAAAGAGCAGTTGGCTTTTTCTCCTCTTCTTCTTTGGTAGAGATATCAAAGGATATCTCTGAACTTGCAAAGAATGGCGGTAAAATACAATTGGTTGCATCTCCGTATCTGTCTGATGAAGACATCGAGGCAATTAAAAGCGGATATGCAATGAGAGATCAGGTTGTTAAGGAAGCAATCCGCAGAGAAATGACAGAAGGTAAGACGCCTTTTGAAAAGGCGCGGCTCAACCTGTTGGCGAATCTTATTTCAGACGGTGTTTTGGATATTAAGATTGCCTTCACAGAGGACTCTGACCGTATGGGAATGTACCACGAAAAGATGGGCATTATCACCGATGCAGAAGGTAACAGGGTAGCCTTCGCAGGATCTATGAATGAGTCGGCTACAGCAATGACTCTCAACTATGAAACTATAGATGTTTACTGTTCTTGGAAGGACGAAGAGGATCGTGTAATCGCAAAGGAAAATGCCTTTGCATCTATTTGGAACGATACCGAGCCGAATATCAAGATAATTGATTTTCCCGAATTGAAGCAAGAAATCATTGAAAAATATAAACGCTCTGTACCGGACTTTGAGATTGATAAAAAGGAATACGCACCTGACATCGATACAGTTTTACATACAGATTTAGGTGTTTATTCTGAATATGGTCCAAAATTTCCTGAGTGGTTTAAGCTTCATGACTATCAGGATGAAGCAATTACTGAATGGCAGAAACGCAATTACAGAGGAATTTTTGATATGGCTACCGGTACCGGTAAGACATACACGGGACTTGGCGCTCTGACAACCCTGAGCAAGAATATAGGGCATAAGCTGGCAGCAATTATCGTCTGTCCTTATCAGCACCTTGTCGAGCAATGGGTAGAGGATATTTTAAAGTTCAATATTGACCCGATAATCGGATATAGTGATTCCTCGCAAAAGGATTGGCCAAAGCGTTTGAAGGATGCAATCCGAGACCAAAAGTTAAAGGTGAGAGGAAAAGAATTCTTCTGCTTTATCTGCACTAATGCAACTTTCAGTTCCGATTATGTTCAAACCCAGTTAGCAAAGATAAAATCAGACACACTCTTAATGGTAGACGAAGCTCATAACTTCGGCGCGCCGTACTTAAGTTGTTTGCTCTATGATAATTACAAATATCGTTTGGCATTGTCAGCAACCCTCGACCGGCATAATGACGAGGAAGGTACAGCAAAGCTCTATGATTTCTTTGGCGAGAAATGTATTGAATATACTCTTGACCGAGCAATCGAAGAGAAGAAGCTTACTAAGTATAAATACTATCCCATCGTTGTTACACTTACTGAAGAAGAACTTGAGGCATACGATAATCTCAGTTATGAAATCGGAAAGTGTATTATGAAGGGTAAGAACGGTAAGATGAAGCTAAGCAGCAGGGGAGAAAAACTTGCTCTTAAGCGTTCTCGAATCGTTGCCGGTGCCAAGAACAAGCTGACAATGCTTGAAGAGGTTATTCAGCCATATATCCATGATAAACACATTCTTGTTTATTGCGGTGCGACTAAGGGACTTGAGCAAAATCAAGACCGTACTGATGTTGACAGTGAGGATATCAGACAGATTGATGCAGTGACCGACCTGCTGGGCAATAAGCTCGGTATGGAAGTGTCACAGTTTACATCAAAGGAAAGTGTTGAAGAGCGTGAGGTTCTCAAACGGGAATTCTCTGCCGGTGATACATTGAAGGTTCTTATCGCCATTAAATGTCTTGATGAAGGTGTCAACATACCGAAGATAAAAACGGCGTTCATTTTAGCAAGTACGACCAACCCTAAGGAGTATATCCAAAGACGCGGTCGTGTGCTGAGACTAGCAGAGGGTAAGGAATATGCGGAAATTTATGATTTCATCACCTTGCCATACGATACCGAGTCGGTAACCTCGCTGACAGAGGCACAGGTCAAACGGAATTCAACACTTGTAAAAAATGAATTGAGGAGAGCTGAGGAGTTTTCCCGTATTGCTGTTAATATGGTTGAATCCGCAAGTCTCATTGATGAGATTAAGGATGCATATGGAATACAAGAATTAAATTGGAATAACGAAGAGGAGGATTATGGCTATGGCTCCTGAAAAAATGGAAGTGAACGGTGTTGAAATAGATGTTCAAAAGGCACAGCGTATGCTGCAACGCATAATCGTTCGTGAAAAAACGAATATCAAGACAAAGCAGTTCAATGATACTGAGATGGCAAAGAAAATAAAAAAGATGATTGAGGAGGAAGTACAATGCTATTAAAATCGTTAAAGCTGAAGAACTTCCGCCAATTCAAAGGTGAACAGGAGATTACCTTCTCAACCGATCCGGTTCGTAATGTAACCGTAATTATGGGTGAAAACGGCTCCGGTAAAACTACTCTTGCTCAAGCATTTACCTGGTGCCTTTATGGGGACACTGACTTCGATGACAAGTCTATGCTATGCAAGGCAACTGCACAATCGATGCTACCGGGAAACGAGGAGAAGGTCCGTGTAGAGTTGGCACTTCAACACAATAATATCGAATATCTTTGTATCCGTGAGCAGCTTTATTCAAAGGATAATTCCGGTTCTATCAGAAGACATAACCAGACCACCTTCAAGATTGCTTACAAGAACGCTGACGGTCAACGTGAGTATGTTCCCGATGGGGAAACGGAACTACGTATGAAGGAAATTCTTCCTAAAGAACTTTCAAAGTATTTCTTCTTTGACGGTGAGCGAATAGGCAATATGAGTAAGGAAATCCGTAAAGGCAAGAGTGCTGAATTTGCCCAAGCAGTTCGCAGTCTTCTCGGTCTTAGTGCGTTTCAATCTGCGCTTGACCATCTTGGTGGCCGTAACTCGGTTATCAAGATGTACAACGAGAGTTATGACACTAAGAGTGACAGTAAGATAGCTCAGTATACCAAGGAAATTGAAGAGTACGAAGAAAAACTTCGTGCCATTGAAGAAAGACTTGCTGCTATTGACGGCGAAGAAGCTATTGCTACAGATAAGAAGGCAGAGCTTGAGGAAGAAATTCGTCTAAACAAGGATAGTGAGATTCTTGCAAAAGAACGTGACGAGCTTGTTCGAAAGATAAAAGAACTGGTTGCAAAAAAAGCTTCCAGTGAGGATTCACTGCTAAAAGTGTTTAACAATAATGCGCATTCTTATTTTGCCAAGAAGATGATGAGCGACGCTCTTTCTCAACTTGCTGCTGCAGATAAGATTGACACAGGTATTCCTTATATCCATGCTAAGACTATTGAATTTCTTATTAAGCGTAAAAAGTGCATTTGCGGTGCCGATATTGAATTCGGTAATGAAGCATACAAGGAATTAAATGACCTGCTTGAGTTTATTCCGCCGCAGTCTATCGGCACATCAATCGGTCAGTTTGTTCGTGAGTGCGAACTAAGGTGCAAGAGTTCTGATACACTCTTTGAGGATATTTCTACTAAGTTTGGCTTCATCAGAGAGTTTGATAATACATACACCGGATACCAGAATCAAATCAACATTATTCGAGAGAAACTCGAAAAGATGAAAAATGTTGGCGAGTTACAGGCGCGTTTAAGCACCTATGAAAGAGCACTTCGCAATCTTTCTGTTGAAAGACGAGACCTTGACCGTAATCAGGCTCTGCTTGAAAGAGATAAAGAACGCAGAGAAACTGAGCGTAAGGAACTCTCATTGAAGGATGAGAACAATCGAAAGATTGAAGTTTATAAGGCATATGCTCAGTATATGTACGCTACGCTGCTTTCTCTCTATCAGGAAAAGGAAACCGAAACCAGGCAACAACTTGAGCAAACTGTCAATGAAATCTTCAAGAGCATTTATAACGGTGGTTTTTCTCTCAGTATTGATGAGAAGTACAACATTCAGGTTATTGTCAATGAGTTTGAAGGTATTAATGAGGATGTTGAGACCTCTACAGCTCAGAGTATTTCGGTTATCTTTGCATTTATTGCCGGTGTTATCAAAATGGCTCGTCAGAGTCAGAATCCCGAAAATGAAATGCTTGTGTCCGAGCCTTATCCACTTGTGATGGATGCTCCGCTTTCTGCATTCGATAAGACCCGTATCCGTACTGTTTGTGATGCGCTTCCCAAGGTTGCAGAGCAGGTTATCATTTTCATTAAGGATACTGACGGTGAACTAGCAGAAACCTATATGGGCGATAAGGTTGGTAGCCGTTTTGAATTTGACAAGAAAAACGAATTTGAAACTAATTTGGTTACGAGGTGAGAATGATGTTTGATAAAGAATATTCTTTTAGAGGAAAACACGCTGAATATGTTGTGAAACTTACGGCGGAATATGACGATAAGCATCATAAGCTCTTCAATACCAACTATGATGTTTACGCTATTGCTCCTATTATCGGCTTTTTATATCAGAGAAAAGCAGAGCTTGATAAAACCGGAGATGCAACTAAGATATTCCCGGACAAGCTTATAAAAGAGCAGCAGAACCTACTTTTTAACTATCGATTGATTATGTTGCTTGATGAAAAGCACGAGGCTGACTTTAACGAGAGAATCAACAAAGCTTTCCGTTATTACGGACAAGAAAAGGCAGCACCGGACGAAGAACTCTACGAAAACTATGTTAGAGGCGGTGTTGAGGTGCTTTTTGAAAAATTGATTGAACCTGCAAGAAGTGCTGAAGATTATTTGAAAAATCTCTACGACTTTATGGAAGAGTTTGATGAGAGGTACAACGAGTCGGTTACAACCGAGAGCATTGTTGATCTGTGCCAGTTAGCAAAGAATTAATCACATGAGGTACAAAAGGGGGTGGAAACCGTGCACGAGGAAATTATTGAAAAATTATATCAGGAATATACCGTGCACGGTTTTATTTCCGAAGATCATATCTTTGATGTACTTGAAGAGAATGGAATTTCGTTATTCGATGTAGAGTATATCTGTGATCATCTTTTGTCGAAAGGTGTCATTATTCGCGATGATGCCTTGACCGATGATGAAGAGGATGAGTACGACAGAAGCAATGTTGATTACGAAGAAGTATTTTCAGAGGTTTTGAAGATAGATGATACCTTCTCGGACTTCATTGAATACATTCGTGGAATAAAGCCGCCACAGCGCAGAGAGTGGATGAATCTGATGCCGCAGGTGAAACTCAAAAATGCATATGCTCGGAACCGTATTTTTGAGATGTATATGAAGGTGGCTGTGAGAATCGCGTTAGTACACGCAAAAAGATATCATCTTCCCTTGGACGAAACCATTCAGAACGCAATGATGGGTCTCCATGTATCAATAGATAAATACGAAACTGCCCGTCAGGAAAACTTCGCATCATACTTTCCACTATGGGTAAGACAGTACATAATGAGAGATGCTCCAACGCTTAATCCGTCAGTTTATTTTCCGATTCACATTAAAGACAAGCTTTTCGCTATCTATGATAATATGGAAGATTATTTCGGCGATATTGAAGATAGAACTGAGCCGGGTATTGAACTTTTGCAGAGCATCGCAACCGAGCTTGAATGTACTTTAGTTGAGGCGAGGCGGTTATTTGACTATCTTGCTCCTTATGAAAGCATTGAAGAATTGTCGGAAAATGGAGAGAATGAGTTGTTGTTCTCAGATGATGGTATCGGGTATGAAAATATGATTTCGTTAGTTGAAAGGAACTTTGACACAGATGACCTCCAAATAAAACTATCAAAACTTACATACCGTGAACAAGAGGTGCTTCGTCTTCGCTATGGTATTAGTTATGACCATGAATATACGCTTGACGAAATCGGTCAAAAATTCTGTGTTACAAGAGAGCGTGTTCGTCAGATTGAAGCTAAGGCACTTCGCAAACTTCGACGTAGATATGGTATTGATGATTGAAAAAATGCAGAACGACTGTAATTCTAGCAATATATGAAAAGGTATGTATAATTATTTAATTTATGGTGGTAATCGCTATGCCTCAAAATGTAGATATATTTGAAGAGTCGATATTGTTCCAAGTCGACTTTGAATTAAATATTGATAAATGGGATACTATGGATGAAGGAATAAAAGCAGTTGTATCATCTGGTTGGAAATATATAAAATATTTAAACGAAGATGGAACAGCGGTAAACGATAGTATATGCGAACTTCCCAACGATTGTGGCGGCATATACATATTCATGCTAAAACCAGATATAATACAGAAAAATCATAGATATATTATGTATATAGGGAGAGCTCACCGTGCAACAAACTATAGCCTTCGTAAGAGATGTGCCACATATATAAATGATACACGTCCTAAGGTTGCTCGTATGATAAGTCGTTGGGGTAGAGGCCTATATTTATATTATTTGCCTATCAATGGCACAGATGATTTTATCGACAAGGTTGAACGGGAATTGCTAAGAGTGGTTATACCTCCAATGAATTCACAGATACCAGATCACTATACTTTACCCGAACAAAATCTGTTTTAAGGAGAATTATTATGTCACTGAAAATACCAGCAATTCGTTCAAAAATGGGAATATGGTTTTACTATGTAAGTTCCCTTAGTTTTAAAGAAGTATCGCGTTATGTACGTCCGATTGATGATGAACTTCATCATTCCGATTTATTAAGCGGGATGATTCAAAGAAGCATTACTTCAAACTATAAAAGTATTGCTAATTATTTAGAAACTCAGAGTGAAAGATTTTTCAACTCGTTAATACTCGCAGTATATGACGGGCAGCCTAAATGGAATGAAATCAGGATCGAAGACGAACAAGGAGAAGATAACTATAACTTAGGGGTTATCACCTTAACTGATGATGTCAAAATATTTCCTGTAGATGGTCAACATCGCGTTGCGGGCATTAAAAAAGCAATTGAAGATAATCCGACAATGGAAGAAGAACGAGTTCCGGTCATTTTTATTGGCCATTCAAAAGATGAAACGGGTATGCAGAGAACAAGAAGGATGTTTAGCACATTAAATCGCTACGCAAAGCCTGTTTCATTAAGAGATATTATTGCGTTAGATGAAGACGATGTTGTTGCAATCGCCTCTAGAAATTTGTTAGATAATACAGATTTGTTCGTTGACGGTAGAATTTTAGATTCAAAAAACAAATCCATACCAGAAACTAACGATATGGCACTTACAACGATTATAACTTATTACGAATGCAACAAAGAATTACTATGGTTATATGTTAAGGATATAGATGTTATTGGTCTTGAAGAAAAAATTGTTAGAGGACGAGCGAAAATTAATGAGTATATTAGGCATAGGCCATCTAACAATATTATTGCAGCGTTCACCGAAGAATGCAAATGCTTTTGGAAAGCTATATTAGATCATTGTTCTGAGATAAAGAATCCTAATGTAAAAGTGGGAGAATATAGAAATTCTGACGGAGGTTGCATTTTCTTTAGACCTATTGCATTGTATCCTTTTGCTAGAGCTGCGGTGAGAATAAAAGAAAATTATCAAACATCATATTCAGAAATAATACACTCAATTCCAAAGGATTTGTTATGGATACAAAATCGTTTATGGAAAAAGATTATTTGGGACGATGTTGCTAAGAAAATGGTTATGGGCAACGCTACATTAATTGAATTAATATTACTTTACATTGCTGCTCCTGAGCTTTTGTCGGATAAAGAAAATAAAAAGGTCATTGACAATCTTAAAAGCATTTGGGATGAAGCGGATGGCACTATTGTTCAGGAACGTTTAGACAGCATTATCCGTGGTGATATGTATATTTGATGAACTTTTGATAAGATGCATTTTCTTATGCATCGCAACAGTTTTATGCTTTTTCCGCCGATGTGTTATGGTTTGTATTGAGTCCGATAAAAATAGTATATGATCTTTTATCAACATAGCGTGAACGTCATAAAATCCTAGATGATTTCAGCTGAGATTTACAAATTTAGGCCTTACGTTTCTTCTTCCTATTCGGAAAGCTGTCCTCAAGCCATTCTTCAAAATCCGCAAGGGTGATTTTGCCGTCGGAGCATTCGTCGCGCTTTGTCATCGCCTGATACTTCCACTTTTTGAAATCAGGCTCTTTAATCTGCCTTACACGAACACGGGCAGCATAACGCTTGTAATACCTTTGATACAAGGGAATGGCGGCATTGTCCGCCATTTTCTTTTTGTAGTTTTCCTGTGCGGCTAAATCCTGGCAGTTGCGGGTTTCGCCTTCGGAAATGCGGTCGCAGTAATTGGTGTCGTAGTTGCCCTTCATAATGAAATACTTACCGCAGCGTTTACATTTTCGCATTCCGATGTCGGCCTTCAACAACTGTATCAGTTCAAACTCAATTTGCTGTTCAATGCTTTCACAAATACAGGTTTCATACTCGTCGGCTTGCATTGCAGACAGGGAAATCATTTCCGGCATAGTAAAACCGAACTTATCTAAATTATTTTGAACACTCGGAGAAACCTCCGAAGCGGCAGCCATTTTTATATCCAAATCAAAATCACTCTCTATATAGCCTTCAAGTACATTTTCCACCTGATGTTCTGCGTCAACAATGCTGATGCTATGCACAATCATTCGCCGTTGCTCTGCCGGCAATCCGTGCTTACGGCAGTAGCCTGCAAATCTCGTTTTGTGGGTTAGGCGATTGAAAAATCCGTCGCAAAAATTCTCGTCAAATGTCGCTTCAATTAAATGCAATAGATTATTTTGCATTTTTTTAAGGTACTGGTAATAGTCCGTCAACTCCTGCTTTGAGCAATGAAGCAGAATCGGCGGAAATTCCGCTGTAAACAGCGAAGCTTCTATCAATGGCTTAAAGCGTTTTTGCGTTTCGGTTAAAGCCAAATAATAATACAATTTCTTTTCTTTTTCGGTCAGTAAAGATATATCAAGACTTGTCTCATCAGGCAAGTCTTTTTTTGTGCGATTCAGGCATTCATTATACGCCGAATCAAAATCAGCATAGAGAAAATTCAAAATTCCTTCGCCCGGTGAAAAAAAGACAGAAGCGGTGTTAATCGGTGAGATATAAGCTCTGCTGTCGCCCATAGGAAGAAAGTCAAATGCAGAATTTATTTTTTGTGTAACAGCTCGCAAACAAGCGAGCGTATTGGCAGTATCCTGCTTAATTTGAGCAAGTTCACCGTCCGATAAAACAAATTCTTTTTTGCCGATAACAGCCCAAGCAATCGCTTCTCGTTTATCGACTTCGATAGCATTATACAACTCAAGAAGTTTCGAATAGTTGTATTCGTCGCTTACAGAAAGTACGCAAGATTTTTCGTCGTTCGTTACGTGCCATCTGTTTGGAGCAAATCCAAAGGACACGGCACTGTATTTATCTTCTGTTTGGAGTAGGTTTTCGCTCATTGCTAAGACCTCCATTTTAGAAAATGAGAATTTTTGAATAATTAGCAAATCCATATAACTACAAATAACATTATACAAAAGTATTGCCTTTGTGTCAATACATAGCTATAATAAATCTGCAAATCAAGATTGTGTGATGTTTGATTTTCTAAAATTTAATGACCGTCCGAATGGGATATGACTTTGCGATGACAGTCGGAGACGACGAAAGCGAAGCAACGCCGCTGAGATGGGGGCAGGGATAACAAAAACGACATTCGGGTAAAACGGCGAAACGGCAACAGAAAGAAACCTCCATTCTATCTGTTGCCTCTTACATAGCTGTACATACCGTGCAGCTTTTTTCTCACAAAGGAGGTTAAGAAGATGAGAAAAACAGAATTGAAAGAGCTTTACAAGATGATGTTCCCGGACTATCCGGACATTGTTACGGTAGCTCAGCTTCAACAAATGCTCGGCGTGAGCCGACACTTGGCATACGACTTGATTAACAACGGATATATCTCCGGCGTTAAAATCGGAAACGCTTTTAAGATTCCGAAGGTCAATGTCATCAATTATGTTATGGAAGAAGGTGTGAAGAATGCAAGTTGAAAAGCTGAAAACGATTGATGCGGACACGCTGCTGTCAACGCCGATGAGAAAAACCTTATTTGTGGTGGACGGCTTGATACCGCAAGGACTCAGCGTGCTTTCGGGTTCAAGTAAAATCGGCAAGAGCTGGCTTATGCTTTGGCTCGGTATTCAAGTGGCGAGAGGACAACCTGTGTGGGAATTTGAAACCCACAAGAGCGATGTACTTTATCTCTGCTTGGAGGATACTTACGCAAGAATACAAAGCCGCCTGTATCAAATCACAGACGAAGCACCGCCCGAACTTCGAATTGCCACAACGAGTTTTCAAATCGGCAACGGTTTGGAACAGCAAATCGAACAGTATCTTTCCGACTTTCCGAAAACAAAGCTTGTCATTATCGACACCTTTCAAAAGGTGCGAGATTCTAAAAGCACCGGCGGGAAAAGCGGAATGTATGCAGGCGACTACGACGATGTAACAGCGCTGAAAAATATTTCGGATAAGTACGGCATCGCTGTTATGGTTGTTCACCATGTCAGAAAGCTGAAGGATATCAGCGACCCATTCAACGAGGTGTCAGGCTCCACCGGTATCACAGGTGCGGCAGATACGAATTTTGTTTTGAAGCGCAGCCGTGCTAACGAAACCGGAACGCTGCTTGCCACCGGTCGAGATATTGCATATCAGGAGCTGACCTTGAAGTTTGACAACCGAAGTCACTTGTGGGAATTAGTCGAACGAAAGGATATGGAGGATATTCATCGTGAAGAAATTCCAAAGTTTGTTTTCCGGATGGTTGATTATATTTCGGAAGTAAAAGAATGGCGAGGCACGGCAACGGAACTTTTAACGCAGGTGAACGAAACCGAGATTACACCGAATGTCGTGACCAAAATGCTTGCCCGATTTTCTTCGGAAGTTTTTCAGCCGCAAGGCATCGAGTACAAAACAAAACGCACAGGCACAAGCCGACTGATTTACTTAAAAAAGAATGACGGCAATGACAGCGATGACAATAAATCCACTATATAGGAAAAAGCCGTCACAGTCGTCACTATCGTCACTTTTTGAGAAAGTGGATATATGGCTATACAGGTAATGCCAATCTGTAAGGATAGCGAGCATAGGTTTTGTGTTGCCTTTGAAGCACACAAAACCGGCGGCAAATTGCCGAAATGGGCTTGCCGCCCCTGTAACCCCGATTCTTAGGAGAAAGGAATGAAAAAATATGAGACAAAGAACAACTGCGATCAATATCAGAGTGACTGAGGGAGAGAAAAGAAAAATGGAAACTGCCGCTAAAAAATGCGGACTTTCGCTCTCCGCTTACCTTAGAAAACTTGGTCTTGGGAAGGAAGTTCAGGCAACCTTGCCGCAGGAATTTTACGAAGCTTACCGAGGTTTGACCTCACTTCGTGACAATTGGAAGTCGCTTTCAGAAGCCAATGTAAATGCAAACTTCAACGATGTTGTGAGCAAATTATTGAAGGCTTATCACTCAATCGGTGAGCCGGAAAGCGCAAGTGATTCGCCGTGGCAGTAACAAAAATATGGGCTGTAACCGACAGCGTCAGCCGTGTTTTAAGCTATGCGGCGAACCCGGACAAGACGATTTACAGCGATATTTGCAAGGCACTTCACTACGCAAGCGACGAGCTCGAACGAATAGACAAAATCAGTCTGACCTGATCTTTTCTGTAATCCCCCGTAAATGTGAATCGCACCCCGCTTGTCAAGCTGCAATGCCTGATAAACGGGGTGCGGTTTTGGTAAATGAAAGTGCTGCCTGTGACCTAAGCGGGAAAGCCCGCCAAAATTGAGGGAAGAGGTGCGGCAAAAATTCGTGGTGTGGATAAAAACTGAATAAGTTTTCTGTATATTGTCAAAAGATGTCGAGAAGATTAGATATAATCCGAAGACACGTAAAAGCTCATGAAATGCTGTCTAATTTTTGCCTCAGCAGTTCTTTCTCATTGCTGCCGTTTGTTGCAAATCTGATATAAGGTATTCCGTATTTGTCGAGAATTGAATTCTTCATCCTGTCGCGCTCGGCTTGCCTTGTACCGGATTTGTGAAATGAATATCCGTCAACTTCTATTGCGAGCAAAGGCTTTTTCGATATCTTATTAAAAATCAGAAAATCAAGATGCGTTGAGCTGTTCATCGCATACTGGCATTCCTCATCGCTCAAAAGATGCGGATTTCTTATAATCATATTTAACGGCTGGTGACAAATGACATCAAGGTCATTTCTTTCGCTTTCGCTCAGAACCTCGGTTATGAGTGCGTACATAAGATTTTCCGAATCGTATGCGGAGACCCTTTTGTGTTTCTTTAGATAGTCCTGCCTTGCCTGAGTGTACTGACTGTAGAGATAATCGAACACCGAATATAATGCGCTGTCTGTAACGGTACAGTTCTGATATTCGATGTAGTCGACAAGGTCGCGTATATTCTGCCCGTCTGTCTGCTCATTGCCGGATGTTATCAGTATGAGCCGCTTCTTGGCTCGCGATATAGCAACATTGAGAAGATATGGGTCATCTGTGAAATCCGATATCTTATCATCTACGGTTGTCATTATTATTGTATCTTTTTCGCGTCCCTGAAACTTGTGAACTGTAGCTGTTGTTATGCCATTGTCCGGGAGCTGTCTCTTTATTTCGTTAACTTGATTGTTATACGGTGCAATAATTCCTATGCTGCCGGGAACGGACTCTATTTTAGGCAATACCTCTGTTGTAAGGATATCAATTTGGCGTTGATTCATGTGTTCTCTCGAATGATTGCCGATTGAAGTTTTGATAACAGACAGAACATTAGATTCGCCGCAATCTTTCGTCATAATTACAAGATTGCCGTTATAGAACTTTTGATTGCAAAAATTTATGATTTTCGGGTGACACCTGTAATGTTCTCGGAGGAGTGTCCTCGGAGCATTTGGGATAACTTTGCATAGCGAAGAGAGAAAACTGTTTTCTGCAAAGTTATAGCCCTGCGGGAGCTCAAAAGATTTAAAAATAGCATCGGCGATTTTTCGGTCTTCGTCAGTTATAACATTCGGCAACTGTTTTGAGTCTCCCACTATTACCGCATGTTTGGCGTTTGAGAGAGCCAACGCCCCGGTTGGGATATCAACCTGAGAGGCTTCATCCATTATTGCATAGTCAAATTTAGCCCTGGAGTATAAACTGCTTCGAGATGAAAATGTTGTGCTGAGTATCACAGGATATTCAGCTTGAAATTCGTAAGGCTTTTTCCAGAAATCATCTCCTATAAAAATTGGGCGGCTTTCATTTTTTGAATATTTAATATACAATCGGTGCTTCAGATATTGCATCGACTTTGTCTGCATATCATTCAGAAGCTGGTGTGCGTTTATATTTTTCAGAGAGTTTTCAATAGAGCTGATTCTTCTTTGCAACTCTTCTTCTTTGGCTCTGTAAAAAAGTGCATGGAGAGCCGATATTATATGCTCGGGCTTGTTTTTATAAAAATCCCACTTGCACATACCAAATCTGAATCTGCTTCTCAGCTTGAAAATCAGCGGGATTTTTTTGTCGTTGTCGGCGTATCGCTGACATATTTCCCAAAGCTTGAGAATATCGGAGGATTTAACCGTTCTGCGCATCATTATCATTGAACGATCCGGCAAATCGGTTTCTGTGATATATTGTTCAAAGTGGTATTGTTCGGTGATGATTTGGTTGAGCTCCTGTCTTGCCTCGGCGAGATTTGACTGCATCTCAAACACGTTTTGAAGCTGTTCGGAGAGCCTGCCTATTTCTTCAATGAACTCCGGCTGTTCTGCCTCGCGGAAAAACCATCCGCTGAAATCGGGATATGAATCTGTTTGGGATGTCAAGAACTTGGTTTTGTTAGAGGATCTGCCGAGTGAAGCGATAATAAATTCAAGCCCGTATTCCGAAAACTTTTCGTATATATTCTGTATCGCAGAATTGTTGTTAGACACGACCTGCACAGTTTTGCCCGAGATGATAATGTTCGCGATGATATTAAGTATCGTTTGCGTCTTTCCGGTTCCCGGAGGTCCTTCGATAACACTGAGCTTATTTTCTAACGCATTCTTTACGGCTTTGAACTGACTCGCATTGCAGCCGAACGGGAAAATAAGATGCGTCGGCTTTGCTAAAGCGGCAGTGTAAAGAGTAGGATTCAAGTAATACGCCAGCACTGATGTTTCGTCGATGAAATCTATTCCGGCATACTGAATCGGCAAAAGCTTCTCTCCGGTTTCTGCTTTCAATTTACAGAGTTCCGCCGACCTTTTAAGATAGTCAAGGACATTTTTTGCGGTCTCATCATCAAGAACAGACTTTTCTATTTGCAAATCATCTTCACTGTAATCGCGCGCGGAGCCGTTCTCAAAGCAAATGTGCCAATAACGCTGATTTATATCGGTAAAAACATAGATGGCGCGTATGCCCCAAAGCGAAATCCCGTTGTGTGATATGTGATAATTCAGCGGATCCAGAACTACTGGGTCTTTCAGCCAATGAATATTTTCTGAGTTATATGAATATGTCTTTTGATTTTTAAAGGTTACCTCATACTTTTGGGTTATGGCGTTGTATTTCAGCTCGGTAATGTCTTCGGTAATTATCCGCCCGTTGGCGACTATCATATGTTTGCTTGAGTTCACACGTTTCACCGCCTGCATTAATGTCTGTGAAACAATTATACATCAATCTTGCCTGATTTGAAATAACTTTTGTTGACAAAATGTTGACAAAATAAAGAAAAGCCTTCACGCTTGAAACGTGAAGGCTTTTTGGCGGACAGGGTGGGATTCGAACCCACGAGCCGCTTGCGCGACTACCTGATTTCGAGTCAGGGCCGTTATGACCACTTCGATACCTGTCCGTATTTTTAACGGCTATGATATTTTAGCAAATGTGCCGGGCTTTGTCAAGCGGATTTGCAATTTGCCGTGAATTTTATTTGCGCATTTTCGGTATGATGCTTGTGCTGCGATGAAATGACCCCACCCATTTTGGCGGGTGGGGCTTTGTGCTGTGGGTTTTAGAATGTGACTTTTACAGTCTTTATCTCGAAGGGCTTGAATCTTAGCGAAACGGTGTTGCCTCTGACTTCGAGCTGCTCTTCGTTTTCTTCGAGCAGGTTGCAGACATATACGCTCTTCGGGGCGCGGTCGAAGGTGTAGACGCAGTCGGTCGTCTTGTTCCATGTCTCATATGCGCGGATGACGACGTCGTCGCTGTCCTCAGCCTTCTTGACGGTCTCGATGATGACATTGTCCTTGTCGGTGCTCACGAGAGAATAGCTGTCATGAGCCGCCTTGCCGCTGACGCAGTAGAGCGGCAGGTTGAGCGAATAGCCCTGGTTGACGACATCGGAGGTGTCGACCGAGCCCGCGTGCGGGTAGATGGAGTAGGTGAAGTGGTGAACTTCTCTGTCCTGCTCGCTGTTCGGGTTGACCGCGCAGCGTAGGAGGCTCGTTCTGATGTGACCGTCCTTTATGTCGTGACCGTACTTGCAGTCGTTGAGGACGGAGAGACCGAAGCTGTTGTCGCTGAGATCGACCCACTTGTGACCGACGACTTCAAACTGCGCGAAATCCCAGAGCGTGTTGCGGTGGGTCGGGCGCTTGTAGTTGCCGAACTGGATATCATAAGTGGCCTCGGTGGCGTTGACATCAACGGGGAAGTCCGCCTTGAGAAGTATCTTCTTCTCTTTCCAGTCGACCGTGTAGTCAACGTCGATGCGCGGCAGGTCTGCGTAGAAGATGAAGCTCTGTTCGATGGTCGAGGAGAGGAACTTGCGCGTGACCTTTATGACCGTGCGGACGGGTCCGCTCTCTGTCACATCGACTGCGCTGACATCGTTTATCTCGGTGTACTTCTGATCGAAATAGACTTTGATATCCCATGCCTCGTGGTTGAACGGTCTGTCGTCGTAGGCATAAATTTTGTTGAGAACTTCGCCCTCGGGCGCGACTGCTCTGCCGGTCGCCTTGTGAATGAGCGACGCGATGTTCATGTCCTTGTCGAACTTGACGGTGAAGAATTTGTTCTCTATAGTCTTGTTCTCGACCTTTACGGTGTTCTCGCCGGACTCACCGCCGTGAACGATGCGGAAAGTCTTGTATCCCTTTGCGGGCACGCCCTTTGCGAAGAACACAAGGCGACCGTCGGCGGATTTCTGCCACGGCATGACATTGCCGTCGGCGTCGACTATCGAGAAGTGATCGACGGCGGGCATGTCGGTAATAACGACATCGTTGCGCTCTGCGCCGAAGGTGTTGAAAACGGTCAGGGCGTTGCCGTCCGGAGTGCAGACTATCTTGCCGAGAGTGTCGGCTATCTCAGCTTTGCCCTCGGAGATGAGCTTGTCGTACTGCTCCTTGGAATCCTCGTAGACCTCTTTTATCGAAGAGCCGGGGATTATATCGTGGAACTGGTTGAGGAGTATTATCTTCCAGCCGTCGTTGATGAACTGACGGGGATAGGACGCGATGCCGTTTGAGTCGGCGATGGCGCAGATAGTCTCCATATCGTGATAGAGCAGCTCGCTCTTTCTGTTGTAGCGCTTGTTTCTGCCCTGCGAGGTCAGGGTGCCGCGGTGGAACTCAAGATAGAGTTCGCCCGCCCATTTGGGCAACCTGCGCGAACCCTTGACTTCCTTTTCGAGGTCGTGATAGAAGTCTATTGCAAACTCCTGCTTGACCTTCGGACAGCCGGGGATGCCCTTTGTCATGCGGTGACCCATTTCGAGCATATCGCGGGTCGGTCCGCCGCCGCCGTCTCCGTGGCCGAAGGTGCAGAGATACTCTTTGTTGAGATCCTTCTGCGAGTATCTGTGCCAGCCGCCGAGGATGTGCTCGGGATTGAGATAGGCGTTGTATGTAGTTTGCCAGCAGTCGCCTTCGTCGAAGCAGTCGGTGCTCGGCGAGAAGTGGGAGAGAATCTCCGTGCCGTCGATGCCTTTCCACATGAATGTGTCATAGGGCACTTTGTTGAACTCGTTCCAGGATATCTTTGTGGTCATGAAATAATCGATGCCGGCTTTCTTCATGATCTGCGGGAGAGCCGCGCTGTAGCCGAAAACATCGGGGAGCCACATTATCTTGTTGTCAACGCCGAACTCGTCTTTGAAGAAACGCTTGCCGACTAAGAACTGGCGGACGAGGGATTCGCCGGAGGTGACGTTGGTGTCCGACTCGACCCACATGCTGCCCTCGACTTCCCAGCGCCCTGCGGCGATCATCTTCTTGATGCCCTCATAGACCTCGGGATAGTCCTCCTTGACAAAGGCGTAGAGCTGAGCCTGTGAGGACATGAACTTGTATTCGGGATATTCCTCCATGAGCTTGAGGACGGTCGCAAAGGAGCGGCCGGCCTTCTCTCTTGTCTGGCGGAGTCTCCAGAGCCATGCGACATCTATATGTGTGTGACCGATGCAGCAGGCGGTCGCGTCCATGGCATCTTTTGAATATATTTCCCTGTCGAGCAGGTCGATTGCCGCCTCGGCGGAAGCCGCAAAAGTATCATAATCGGCGGTGTTGAAATCGATAAGATTGACGGCGTCGTTGAGCGCCTTGACTATATCGATGCGCGGAAGATCGTCCGCGTCATAGAGGGAAGCGACTTTGAGCGGGGTTTTGAGATCGAAGATGAGGCGGTTGACAAGGTCATCGACGACCTTGAGGCGCGCGCCCATTCTCAGCTTGCCTTTGAACTCCCATGCGTCGGAATATGCGTTGAGGCAGCAGTCGAATTTCTCGCCGCCCTTGGCGCAGTCGAGCAGGCGAATCTCGCTGTGATTTGAGTCGCCGCCCTGACGCAGCTCGCCGTTGAAGTACATGATGAACTGCGGGTTGCTGCGATTCCACGGGCCGCTTGCGGAGGGGGTCAGCTGATAGACCACGGGTCTGCCGGCAAAACGCTCGGGAACTGTGAAGCTGTGGCGGAACCACGCGTAGTCCTCTTTATAGCCCCAGTAATCGTTCTCCGAGTCGAAATCCGTCCATTCGCCCTCGTCGATCTGTGAAAATTTGTACTGCCCGTCGCGGAATTTGAAGCCGCCGAGCGTCTCGCTGTCGGGGTAGAGATATTCATTCTCAAGGTCCTCAATGACCTTGTAGACCCTTCTGGCGAGCATGAAGCGCTCGGAGTTCTTGTCCGTGAAGCGGATGTCTACATGACTCATTTGATTGCTCCTTTCGGAAAATTCTTTGATTTATCCGTCAAAATAATTTTAACCTGCGGTACATGACAATTATATATTATTGCCGCGGGGGTTACAATAGATTTTTAGTTATTTTGCCAAAAGATTTGAGCCGCAAAACAAAAAAGCCCCGCAGACGAGTGCGGAGCTTTCTCTATGTTATTTATGCCTGATTGTTGCGAATCATGTTGAGAATATTGCCGAGATTCGTCGTGCCCTTGAAGAACTTTCGAAGCTCGGAGAGGCAGCGCAGGGGATTGGGATTCCAATCGGAGCGGGGAGCGGGCTTTATGCCGATATTTTCGAGCATCAGGCGCAGAGCTTCAAAGCGCTCCTCAAAGCTTTCGCAGTCCATATTCTCTCTCTTTGTCCAGCCGGCCTCGGCAACAGCCCAGAAGCGCGGGAAGCACATATACGAGAGCCTGTCAAAGTCGCGGACATACTCCGTCCAAATCGGGCACTCGACGCCGAACACGTTCTTCTTCCCCTCCTCGGTCAAGCCCTTGATATAGGGGTCGAGGCTGTAGGTTTTCTTGAGCGAGGTCATGCCGTAGGGGTAGTCGCAGTAGTAATAGTAAAACTCGGAGACTATCATCTTTCCGCCGTTGTTGGCAAATTCGACCGAGCGATCCTTTTTGTCCATCCAGCGCTGAACGATGATGTCCTTGGGCATCATGCCGCTGTTGAGACTCTCGTTCCAGACTATCGCCGTCTTGCCGTGCTTTTTGAGGAAATCTATCGCTTGGAGCACAAACCAGCCCTGAAGCTCTTCTTCGTCCTTGAGACCCAGTTCTTTCATGCGCGCCTGGCACTTCGGGCAGTTCTTCCAGCGAACCTTGGGCGCTTCGTCGCCGCCGATGTGGAAATATCTGCCGGGGAAGAGCTCGATCATCTCGCCGAGCACATCAAAGACGAGCTTCAGTGAATCGTCGTTTCCGGCGCAGAGGATATCATCAAAGATGCCCTGCTTCGTGCCGACCTCGAGGGGCTTGCCATTGCAGGAGAGCTCGGGATAAGCGGCGAGCACGGAGAGCGTGTGTCCGGGCATATCGAACTCGGGAATTACTTCAATATAGTTGTCGTCGGCATATGCGACTACTTCGCGGATCTCATCCTTTGTGAAATATCCGGAATATTCCTCGGCGAAGTGGTACTGGCCGAAATCCGAGCTGCGGCGGCGGGAGCCGACTGTAATGAGCTCGGGGTGGCTGTCAATTTCAACGCGCCAGCCCTGGTCGTCGGTCAGATGCCAGTGCATGGTGTTCATCTTGACGAGCGCGGCGGCGTCGATGAGCTTTTTGATGTTCTCGACCGTCGTCATGTGGCGCGCGCAGTCGAGCATGAATGCGCGGTATTCAAACGCGGGGGCGTCTTCGATTCTCACGCAAGGGCAGATATCGAGCTGCTTTAATTGCTTCAATGTCTGGCTCGCATAGAAAGCTCCGCGCTCGCCGCCGGCGGTGGCTTCAACACCGTTTTCGGTCACTTCGAGCACATAGCCCTCTTCGGGCAGTTTGTCCGTCAGACGCGCGGAAAAGCTTTCGGAATCGATGTTTTCCATCTTGACGCTTCCACCGAGATAGTCGATTTTGTTGGGATTGGGAATAATATTGAGCTGCTTCATTTTCTTTTCCTCCGAAGGGCCTTTATCAAGGGTCAGTATACAATAAACGTGATTCAAAAGCAAGGTGAAATTCAGCTTTCGGGCTTTTCTTCGGGTTCTTTATGCTCGCTGTGCTCGTTTCTGCTCTTCTCGGCTCTGCACGCCTCGGCGCACATCTCCTCCTGCTTTTCGAGCGTTATCTGCTTCATCGTGTTTTCATCTATCTTCATCAGCTTCATCAGTATTGCCTGACGGGCGAGAATACGGTTCATCTTGCCGTGGATATCCTCGATCATTATCTCGGTTTTGAGATTGACTTTGTAGTCGTTCTCGGCGCGGCGGCGATCTTTTTCCTCCTGGCGGTTCTGACTCATCATTATCAGCGGAGCCTGCAGCGCGGCGACGCACGAGAGAACTAAGTTGAGCAGTATGAACGGATAGGGGTCGAACGCGCGTTTGGCGAGTATGACATTGCCGACCATCCAGAGTATCAGCAGGGCGGAGAACGAGAATATGAACGCCCAGCTGCCGGCAAATTTCGCAATTTTATCCGCGGCGCGCTGACCGAATGTGTATTTCTCCTTGTCGGGGTTTGCCGATATCCTGCTGTCGGCAAGCAGGGATATGATATCCTCGTTGCTCATGTCGTGCTTGACATCGCTGATTATTTCGTTGACAAGTTTCTTGTTCTCTTTCATCTGGCACACTCCCTTGAAATTATCCGTATACTATTTTAACATAAGACGCAAGGATTTTCTATAGCTATATTTGCGTTTGCCAAGCGGCGGTGGTATACTGTGTGCAGGCATAATTTAGTCTTATGTGCGGATAATATATAAAAAGGGGAGAAGAAAATGAAAGAGCTCATGAAAAATATTTCAAAATCAGAGGTTCTGACTCTGAGAGATCAGGTGCTCTGCCAGCCCGGCCAGGTGGTCAGCAAGACCCTCGCCCAGAACGACGCGCTGAGTATAACGCTCTTCGCTTTCGACAAGGACGAGGAGATAAGCACCCACGCCTCCGGCGGCGACGCATTTGTCACCTGCCTCGAGGGAGTCGGAAAAATAACGATAGACGGCGTTGACTACGAGTTGCACGAGGGCGAGAGCATAGTCATGCCCGCCGGACACCCGCACGCAGTCTACGGCAAGGAGCAGTTCAAGATGCTTCTCGTTGTGGTGTTTTGAGGATAAAATAAAGATGTCCGCCGTATTAGATATAAATGCGGCGGACGAATTTATATAATTTTACCCCTGCTTTGAAAACTCGCATCCGCAGTAGTTCTGTCTGTATAGATCATACTGCTTCGAAAGTTCTATCGAGCGCTTGTAGCCCTCGCGCTTCTTGAAATCTGCGGGCAGATGGCGCACTCCGTATTTTTCGCCCATCTCCTCGCCGATGCGGTTGAGTATCTGCGAATTCTTGTGCGGGCTTACGGAAAGAGTGGTCGTGAAATAGTCGAAGCCGTGCTTCTTCGCCACCTGCGCCGTGCGTTCGAGCCGCAGATAAAAGCACTTTTCGCACCGCGAACCGCCCTCGCGCTCCTGCTCATATCCCTTTGCCGCGTCGGTGAACTGCGTATGATTATATTCACATTCGAGCATTTTTACACTGTGCTCAGCGGGCAGGAGAGATATTATCCTGCGCTGTTCGCTGAGCCGGTGTTCATATTCCTCTGCGGGGTAGATGTTCGGGTTGAAGTAGAGCACGGTGACATCAAAATATTTTGTCAGATATTCGAGCACATAACTGCTGCACGGTCCGCAGCAGCTGTGCAGCAGCAGGGACGGCACGCGCCCCTGCTTTTTTATTTCATCAATTTCGCGGTCGAGTTCGAGCTGATAGTTGATTTTGTTCATCTCAACGCCTCCGCAGTATATGATACCGCAAAGGGGCTGATAAATCAACCGCTCAGTCGAGGATGCGCCCGTCAGTCGATATCGTCACGACCTGCCACGGGATGAATTTGCCGCTGTTCTGCAATGCTGTTTTTGCGGCGTGTTCGAGCCCGCCGCAGCATGGGACTTCCATTCTGACGACCGTCACGGACTGTATATTGTTGTTCGCGATTATCTCCGTCAGCTTCTCGGAATAGTCGACGCTGTCGAGCTTCGGGCAGCCGACAAGGGTTATGTGGTTTTTGATGAATTTTTCGTGGAACGCCGCGTAGGCGTAGGCGGTGCAGTCGGCGGCGATGAGCAGCTTTGCGCCGTCAAAATATGGCGCGTTCACCGGCACGAGCTTTATCTGAACCGGCCACTGGCGCAGTCGGCTCTGCATTTCGGCGGGCTGTGCCGACGAGGCATTTTCCTCGCGGTTCATCGTCATGAGCCTTGAACCCGGACATCCGCCGTGATGTCCGCCGAGCTTTTTCTTCATCATGTTTTCTTTGACCGCTTCGGCGTTGTAGGCGGCTGCCTCGCGCTCGACAAAAGTTATCGCGCCTGTGGGGCATGCGGGCAGGCAGTCGCCGAGCCCGTCGCAGTAGTCGTCGCGCATGAGCTTGGCTTTGCCGTTGACCATGGCAATCGCGCCCTCATGGCAGGCTGCGGCGCAAGCCCCGCAGCCGTTGCATTTTTCTTCGTCAATATGTATTATTCTGCGCTTCATAAAATTTCCTCCGAGCGTAAAATTTGTTTTTTCTTGACCTGACGCGTTTATTATAGTAGAATCGGGACAAAAATACTGTTGCAAAAACAACGGAGTGATAAAAATATGTCGGAAAATTTTGAAAAAATAAAAACAGCGCCGCTCTTTTGGGACATAGAAGAAGCCGAGCTGCCCGAACTGCTCGAAGCCCTCGATGCGCGCAGCCGCAGATATCAAAAGGGCGAAATAATAATGCCCGAGGGCGAAAAGACGGACTCGCTCGGGCTCGTGATGAGTGGGAATGTGCTGATAGTGCAGGACGATTTCTGGGGCAACCGCAACATCATGGCGCGGATAACTCAGGGCGGAATCTTCGCCGAGTCGTTCGCCTGCACGGGCGAAAAGCTGACCGTCGGCGCGGAGGCGGAGAGCGAATGCGAGATAATGCGGCTGAAAGTCGGACATGTGCTCGGCTCGTGCCCGAAGTCGTGCGTCGGGCACGCAAAGCTCGTCGGCAATCTGATATCCGAGCTTGCGCGCAAAAATCTGAATTTCAACTCGAAGCTCGGGCACATGGGCAAGCGCACGACGCGCGAAAAGCTGCTGTCATATCTTTCGGCGCAGGCGATGAAAAGCGGAAAAAATGAATTTGACATTCCTTTCGACCGCCAGCAGCTCGCCGACTATCTGTGCGTTGACCGCAGTGCAATGTCCGCTCAGCTCTGCGCACTCAGGGACGAAGGGATATTGAAGTTTAGGAAGAATCATTTTGTGCTCAACAGAATATAAAAACGACCGTCCGAATAAACGGACGGCCATTTCAATTATCGGTTAAGATTATTTCTTCTTTCCGGTGCCTTCGTATTCCTTGATCCAGTCGATCATATCGGTGAAGGACTGCTTTGCGCCCATGGGGGCGTAGCCAAGCTCTTCCTTAGCCTTATCGCAGCTGAAGTTGCAGTTCGAGGTCAGCTTGCGGATGGAGTAGCGGGTGAAGAGCGGGGTTTTCTTCGCGGCGTTGTAATAGACCTCCATGAGAGGAGCAAACGCATTTGCAAGACCGAGAGAAATCTTGAGGCTCGGAGCCTTGAAGCCGCAGATGTCTGCGAGCATATGTATCAGCTGGTCGACGGTGACGACCTCATCGGTGAGGATATAACCTTCGCCGGGTCTGCCCTTTTCGGCAGCGCCGATCATGCCCTTTGCAACATCGCGCACGTCAACGAAGTTATATGCGCCGAAGGAGAGCGATACGGGGAACTTGCCCTTGAGGAACATTCTGACCATCTCGCCGACGGAAGAGACCTTGAAGTCATAGGGACCGCAGCAAGCGCCGGGATAGACAACGACAGTCTCGAGCTTGTCATCGTTGTTCGCAAAGACATAGTTTGTGGCAGTAGCCTTGGTCTTTGCATATGTTCCGTCAAGACCCTCGGGATTGAAGTGAGAGATCTCGCGCATGACCTGATTGTCGGGGAGCGGGGGATAAGCGTCAACGGAGGATGCATAGACAAGGCGCTTTACGCCGCACTTTTTGCACGCCTCAACGACGTTCTTTGTGCCGTCGACATTGACCTTCCAGGTCATGTCCTCGTTGCCCTTGTTTATCTCGATAACGCCTGCAAGGTGATAGACGACGTCCGCGCCGTCAAAAGCCTTTTCGAGAGAAGCGGGATCGGTGACGTCGCCGAATACGCGCTCGCATTTGATGCCGTCAAAGATCTTGCTGTCTTTTCTGATGAGTATTCTGAAGTTTTCGCCGCGTGCCTCGAGTTCCTTAACGAGTGCATAGCCGACGTGACCCGTAGCGCCCGTGACGACTGAAAGCTTGTCTCCCATGGTTAATTAACACTCCTTTAATTTTTAAGCTTACGGAGCTTATTATATATCAGAAAAACTTTTTAATATTTATGTTAAAGAACTATTTGGCAGTAAAAAGATAATTATTTATTTTTTTAGTCAAAGTGCCGAAGTGTTTCGCCAATAACATTGACTTTTTGTATGTTTGGAGCTATTATTTTATAGTGGTATTTTGCTCTGCAAGGCGGCGTATAACTTGAACGGACGCCCGCGCAGAGAACGGACATATATATTTGAAAGGAAGGATACAAGTGGCAAAATACGTCCTTGCACTCGACCAGGGAACGACCAGCTCGCGAGCTATCGTTTTTGACAAGAAGGGCAACATTATAGCCAAAGCGCAGAAGGAGTTCGATCAGATTTATCCTGCTGCGGGCTGGGTTGAGCATGACCCCATGGAGATACTTTTCAGCCAGTTTCAGGCGCTGACCTCCGTCTTTTCTTCGAGCGGAGTGAAGCCCGAGGATATAGCGGCTATCGGCATAACCAATCAGCGCGAGACCACTATCATGTGGGACAGGGAGACGGGAAAGCCCGTCTATAACGCCATCGTCTGGCAGTGCCGCCGCACGGCAGAGCTCTGCGAGCAGATAAAGGCGGACGGCATGGAGGAGTACATAAAGGACAAGACGGGTCTTGTCATAGACGCATATTTCTCCGGCACAAAGATAAAGTGGATACTTGACAATGTCCCGGGCGCACGCGCGCTCGCCGAGGCGGATCAGCTGCTCTTCGGCACGGTTGAGACCTGGCTCATATGGAATCTCACCGGCGGCAGAGTGCATATAACCGACTACTCCAATGCGTCGAGAACGATGCTCTTCGATGTCGACAATCTCTGCTGGGACGAGAAGATGTGCGAATATCTCAACATCCCGATGTCCATTCTGCCTGAGGTCAAGCCTTCGAGCATGGTATACGGCAAGGTCGCTGGCGGCATAATCGGTCTTGAGGATCTCGAGGGTATCCCGATCGCGGGCGCTATAGGTGATCAGCCGGCGGCTCTGTTCGGTCAGGCATGCTTTGAGCCCGGTCAGGCGAAGAACACCTACGGTACCGGCTGCTTCCTGCTGATGAACACGGGCGAAAAGCGCGTCAAATCGAAGAACAACCTGCTCACGGGCGTCGCCTGGGGTATCGGCGACAAGGTCGAATACGCCATTGAGGGCTCTGCATTCAACGCTGGCTCGGTCATAAAATGGCTTCGCGACGAGCTGCATATGATAGACAACGCAAAGCGCTGCGATGAGCTCGCCGAGAGCGTGCCCGACGCAAACGGTATATATTTTGTTCCCGCGTTCACGGGACTCGGCGCGCCCTACTGGGATATGTACGCGCGCGGCTGCATAGTCGGACTCACGCGCGGAGTCAACCGCGCTCATATCGCGAGAAGCGTCCTCGAGGCGATAGCCTATCAGATGACGGATCTCCTTGAAGCGATGGAGGACGATTCTGGTATAACATTTACCGAGCTTCGCGTCGACGGCGGCGCGAGCGTCAGCGATATCCTGCTACAGATCCAGTCGGATATGATACGCACGATAGTTGACAGACCCAAGACCGTCGAGACGACCGCCCTTGGCGCGGCATACCTTGCGGGTCTTGCCGTCGGCTACTGGAAGGACAGGGACGAGATCGCGCAGAACCGCGAGATCGAGAAGATTTTCACTCCCCAGATGGAGAAGTCGCACCGCGACGAGCTCTACAAGGGCTGGAAGCGCGCAGTCGAGCGTTCGCGCGACTGGGCGAAGGACTGATATTATCTGGCCGCCGACCGGTTTTCTGATCGGCGGCCGTAAAAATAACCGGGTATTCTCGAACACGAAAGGAAAACGAAAATGGATTATCTGAGCGAATCACTCAAACTGCACTATAAACTGCGCGGCAAGCTGGAGATACAGCCGAGAGCCGGGGTCAGCAACAAGGACGAGCTGTCCCTTGCCTACACCCCCGGAGTCGCGGCGGCGTGCCTCGAGATAAAGGACGATGTCAGCAAGAGCTATGACCTGACCCGCCGCTGGAACACCGTCGCCGTAGTCACGGACGGCACCGCGGTGCTTGGTCTCGGGGATATAGGTCCCGAGGCTGGCATGCCCGTCATGGAGGGCAAATGCGTGCTCTTCAAGGCGTTCGGCGGAGTCGACGCGATACCGCTTTGCGTGCGTTCAAAGGACGTTGACGATATAGTCAACACCGTCGCCCTGCTCGCAGGTTCGTTCGGCGGAGTGAATCTCGAGGATATCGCGGCTCCGCGCTGCTTTGAAATCGAGCGCAAGCTCAAGGAGCGCACGGATATACCGATTTTCCACGACGATCAGCACGGCACTGCGGTCGTCTGCCTTGCGGCGGTTGCCAATGCATTAAAGATAGTCAAAAAGCAGCTCTCCGACTGCACCGTTGTTTTCAGCGGCTCGGGCGCTGCGGGCGTTGCGATAGCGAGACTCTTCGACTCTATGGGTGCAGGCGAGATTATCATGTGCGACCGCAAGGGCATAATCTGCGAGGGCGGCGATCTGACTCCCACAAAGGCGGAAATTGCCGCGTTCACAAACAAAAATCACCGCACCGGCACGCTTGCCGACGCGATGAAGGGCGCTGATATATTTGTCGGCGTCTCCGCTCCCGGAATCGTTACAGAGGAGATGGCGGCGTCGATGGCTGAAAATGCAATAATCATGGCTATGGCGAACCCCGTACCCGAGATAATGCCAGACCTCGCAAAGGCGGCAGGCGCGGCGGTAGTCGGCACGGGCAGAAGCGACTTCCCAAACCAGATAAACAACGTTCTCGCGTTCCCCGGAATTTTCCGCGGCGCGCTCGATGTCCGCGCGAGCGACATAAACGAAGAGATGAAGATAGCCGCCGCCAAGGCGATAGCTTCGCTCGTCAGCGACGATGAGCTGAACCCCGATTATATCCTGCCTGCGGCGTTCGATGAGCGCGTCGGCAAGGCGGTCGCCGATGCGGTTGCGCAGGCGGCGAGGGACAGCGGCGTTGCGAGAATATAATTAAAATTTCGTGGTGTAGCCGCCGTCGAGCTTTATTCCGCTTTTTTCGCAGCGGGATTCAACAAAGCTCTGCGTCCGGTCGATGACTGTTCTGAAGCTCATAGGCATTTTTGCGGGAGCGCGGCGCGGCGAGTGGCTGCCCTGCGTTATCAGCTCGCTTTCGATGCAGTCGAGAATATGCAGATAGGCGGGGTCGTTGAGAATATCGGCATTGGGCACCCAATCGCTCGGGAGATTGCCCTTGGCGGTCTCCGCGATTATGATTCGGTACATCATGAGGCTGTATATCCTGTGCAGGGAGTCGACGGTTGAGTCATTACTCTCCTGCGGGAAAGTCAGAAATTTGCGCAGCTTTCCTGCGACGCGGAATATAGTTAATGTGTTGAGCTCCGAGTCGGAGGGCAGGTCGCCTTTGATGCCGAACGCGCCCTCGAATCCGCGCTTCGATTCGCTCAGTCCCAGCAGGTAGTCCGTGGTGACATTGTAGTAATCCGCCGCTCGGCAGAGAAAATCGAGCCCGCATTCGCGTATGCCGTTTTCGTAGTGTGAGAGCAGCGCTTGCGAGACTCCGAGTCCTGCGGCGGCTTCCTTTTGGCTCAGCCCCTTTTCTTTTCTGAGCGAAGACAAGCGCGCGGTTATATTTGTTGCCATAACGATACCTCTTTTATACAGTCTGTATAATCATTATATCAGAGATTCAAGAATTTTCAATCATACAGTTCAACAAAATACTCAGCGTATTTTTGGAGGAAACATGAAAAGCTATATAGTTTATATCATAAGAAGCGGCGCGACAAAGGAGGAGACCGAGGGAAAATATATCGGTCACACCGACGTTGAGCTCAGCGAAGAGGGCAGAAAGCAGCTCGAGAATATGCGCTCGGAGCTTGTCTATCCGCCCGTCGGCGCGGTCATATCGAGTCCGCTCAAGCGCTGCACCGACACCGCGGCGATACTCTATCCCGACAACAAGTGCATTACTATAGATTCGCTCATAGAGTGCAACTTCGGCGAGTTCGAGGGCAAGGATGCGGAGGAGCTCAAAGACTATCCGATGTTCCCACGCTGGCTCGCTGGCGAGCAGGGCGTTGAGCCGCCGTTCGGCGAGAGTAACGAGGCGTTCGCAAAGCGCGTGTGCGAGGGATTCATAAAAATAATCGACGGTCTGATAAAGACCGAGACCGACCGCGCGGCGATAGTCACACACGGCGGCGTGATGATGGCACTGCTCACAAATTTCGGTCTGCCCCAGCTGCCGATGCACGAGTGGATAACTCCGAACGGCTGCGGCTACACGCTGCGCATAACCCCGTCGCTGTGGATGCGCGGGCACAAGCTGGAGGTCGTCTACGAGTTCCCGTATGAGAAGAACGACGAGGACGGCGAAGAAGAATAAATTTTGACGGGAGGCGGCAATATGCAGTACAGAACCATAAGAGCGGCGGCGAGCGCCGAGTTCGTTGAAAAGCGTTCGCGGTTCATCGGCTATATATCGCCCGTCACGACTCAGCAGGACGCGATAGCGTTTATTGATTCGATAAAGTCGAAGCACTGGGACGCGACTCACAATGTCCCGGCATATATAATCAGAGAGGGCAACATATGCCGCTTTTCGGATGACGGCGAGCCGCAGGGCACTGCGGGAATGCCGGCACTCAATGTCCTACAAAAAGAAGAGCTGACCGACTGCGTTTTGGTTGTCACCCGATATTTCGGCGGAATACTTCTCGGCGGCGGGGGACTCGTCAGAGCCTATTCGCATGCGGCGAAAATCGCAGTCGATGCGGGCGGCATAGTGACCCGCGCGGAGTGCAGTATAGTAAAAATCCGCTGCGACTACACATTTTACGGGCGGCTCGCCTCGCTTATCCCGGAGCAGGGCGGCATAGTTGAGGACACGGCGTTCGAGGACGTGGTGACGGTAAAAATGAGAATACCGCAGGAGCTTGAGCCTGCGTTTGAGGCGCGGCTCGTTGACCTTAGCAACGGCACTTGCCGCGGAGAAATAACAGACACGGTTTTTGCGGATATAGACTGAGGAGGAGAAAAATGAAGATACTTTTTCAGGGCGATTCGATAACGGACGGCAACAGATACAAAGAGCCCGAACGCCGCCACGATCTCAACCATCAGATAGGGCACAGCTACGCATTTATTGTCAGCGGTATGCTCGGCGCGGAATATCCGGATGCCGGACTTCGATTTGTAAACCGAGGCATTTCCGGCGACACGACGCGCGGACTGCTCCGCCGCTGGCGCGAGGATGCGCTCGATATAGAGCCGGATGTTTTGAGCCTGCTCATCGGCACGAACGACTGCTTCCTTGAGGGCGAAAATCATGTTGAGCCAGAGGAATACGAAAAGAATCTCGAAAGCATACTCTCGCAGTCGTTTGAAACGAACGGGGAGCTGAAAGTGTTTCTCATGGAGCCGTTCTTCCTGCCGACAAAGGACAGATTCAAGGAGGAAGAGAATACTTGCCGCGAAGAGATAGGCAGATATTCGCAAATCTGCCGCCGCATTTCCGAAAAGGACGGCAGGATATTTTTCATCCCGCTTCAGCACCTGTTTGATGAAGCCGCAGAGGGACGTGACTGCGCCTACTGGATTTGGGACGGCATCCACCCGACGGAGAGCGGGCACGCGCTGATAGCGCGCGAGTGGATAAAAGCATTCAAGGCGATGTTTGAATAAGTTTTATCAGCCTCACTTGTGTAAATGGAGGTGGCTCGGCGAAGATGAGACGGAGGGATTGCAATGCAGTCGAAACATAACAAACAGCTTGTTCCGTTGGCAAAGCAACTGCGAAAAGAGATGACAAAAGAGGAACGGCATCTCTGGTATGATTTTTTGCGCAATTATCCTATCCGTTTTTCAAGACAAAAGGTACTTGGAAGATATATCGCGGATTTTTACAGCGCAAAAGTCAAACTCGTTATAGAACTTGATGGTTCTCAGCACTATGAAAGTGAAGCCATGGAAAAAGATGCAGAGAGAACAGAATTTTTAGAGAAATACGGACTTAAAATAATTCGTATCCCCAATAATGAAATCAACGAAAATTTTGACGGCGTTTGTGATTATATAGATTTCGCAGTAAAACAATCCCTCAGTCAGCCTGACGGCTGACAGCTCCCTTTACACAAGGGAGCCTAAAATAGCCCCAACAAAAAATCCTCCGTATGGTATCATACGGGGGATACAACGTGTCAATAAACCCGGTTTTTGGGATGCAAAAATCAAAGCCTCCCTTGTGTAAAGGGAGGTGGCGCGAAGCGCCGGAGGGATTGTTCCGAATAAGTTGAAATTTTTCAAAAATGCTGAGTATTTTGAACTTTCATTACAACAACCCCTCAGTCACGGCTTAGCCGTGACAGCTCCCCTTACACAGGGGAGCCTTGAGTCCGTGCAATGACAGACTTTTTCGACAGACTGAATCCTCCGTATGAATCCATACGGAGGATAACTTTTTGCTTTGATTATTTCTCGGCGGCTGCGGCGGTTCTTCTTGCCTGGAGCGCGTCGGATATCTCCTGCTTCTTCTTGCCGACGATATCGTATTTGAATATTGGAATAGCGGAGAGCAGGGAGAGAATACCGGGGACAACGGCGTAGGCGAAGAACACGATGTCCTTTGTCTTTGTCGCGAATCCGGCGGCGGTGCCTGCGGCGATCTCGCGCACGGTGTCCGAATAGCCGGAGACCTGAACGAACACAAGACCGAGCGCCGTGCCGAGCGCAAGGCAGATTTTGATAGTCAGCGTGAGCACCGAATATGCTGTGCCCTCCATGCGCTTGCCGGTCTCGTACTCATAGTAGTCAACGCAGTCGGCGGTCATTATCATGGGCATGAGGTTGACGGACGCAAACTGGAGACCCATGAGGAACAGCGAGAAGTAGAAGAGGATGGTGAGCACCATGTTGTCGGGGTTCGTGAACCAGAAGTGGGCTATCACAAACGAGAGTACGGATGCGATGAAGCCGTATACCGAAAGACCGATAAAGACCTTCTTTTCGTCGAGCTTCTTTATGAGGAACGGGCAGGCGGCCATGCTTATCATCGTGCCTATCGCGGTCGAGATGCCGAGCACGGCGACGAGGTTCTGCGAGCCGAGAAGAATGTTGGCGGCCTGAACCTGAATGCCCATAGCCATCTGACGGCCGAAGCCGAGGAAATATGAGATTATAACGAGCATGAACGGCTTGTTCGATTTGAGCGCGTTCAGCATATCTTTAAAAGAAATCTTTTCGCCCGCCGAGTAGGGCACGCGCTCCTTGTTGATGAGCGGGATGAGCATGAACAGCACGCAGCCGAGCACGGCCGTGAGGACGGCTGTGAACAGATACTCGTTTGCTATCATCGGCAGATCCGTCTCACCGCTCTTGACGAGCACCTTGGAGCCTCCGGGAATGATAAGGCAGGCTATCGGCACTATAACGACGCAGGCTGAGAAGCCTATCTGCTTGAAGGTGTTCGAAATTGAGACGACATTTGTGCGCTCCGTCGGGTCGGGGGTGAGGACGGAGGCTATGCCCTGCGAGGGCACGTCGCCGAGGGTCATCGCAAAGCTCCAGAGCAGGTAGGTCACGAAGATCCATATGTAAGTTGCCGCTTTGTTCGTCTTGAACGGCACATCGATGAATACGACCGCAGACATGACGAGCAGGGGCAGGATCGATTTTGCAATCATCGATTTGAACTTGCCGTTTTTGCTCTTCGAGCGGTCGATCATATTGCCGACGAACGGGTCGAAAACTGCGGAGAGAATCTTCGCCACGAGCACGAGAATACCGACGACTGCGATGTCCGCGCCGAGAATCGAAGCGTCAAACTCCGCCTGATATGAATTCAGGAGTCCTACTATCGCCTGGAAGCCGAAAAGGCCGAGCGAATAGGCGGCGATTTCCTTGAAGTTCATATACTTTCCTTTTGATGAACTCATTGTTATTCCCCTTTCAGCAAGCCCCGAATCGTTCTTTGCCGCAAATTCAAGGCTTTACTGTACTAAATTGATTTTATTATAAACTGTGAATTTGCCCGTGTCAATATGGATGCTGTAATTTTTGCCGACAGATTCAGCTTTTCTGTTGCGTGTCGGCGCGCCGTTCGGCTTGACACTTGTCTCTATTAAATGTATAATTTACCATGAGTTAATATAACAGCAGGAGGATAAAATCAATGATTTCAAAGAAACTTTTCGGCACTCTTTCCGACGGCAGAGAGGTCGATATATACGAGCTCAAGAACGCAAACGGCGTCAGTGCGTCCGTTATTACATACGGCGCAACCTGGCAGTCGCTTTTTGCGCCCGACAGAGACGGCAATTTCGAGGATGTTCTTATCGGCTTCGACGATCTCAAGGGTCATGTCGAGCGCTCGGACTATCAGGGTCAGATCGTCGGCAGATATGCGAACCGTATCTGCGGCGGACATTTTACCGTTAACGGCAAAGAATTTGATGTTGTAAAGAACGAGAACGGCAAGACCTGCCTGCACGGCGGCGGCGAGTTTTCGCACGCTGTCTGGGCGGCAAAAGTCGAGGGCGAGAGCCTTGTTCTCGAATATAAGAGCGACGAGGGCTCGAACGGCTTCCCCGGCGCGATGAGCGCAAAGGTGACTTATACTCTTGATGACAGCAACGAGCTTTCGATTGCATATGAGGCTGTCTGCACCGAGGACACGCCGATAAACATGACGAATCACGCGTATTTCAATCTCGGCTCGTATAAGCGTCCGAACGTGCTCTCTCAGGAGCTTCGCCTGTCCGCGTCGCGCTACACTCCCATTGATGAGGACAGCATACCGACCGGCGAGATAAGAGATGTCACCGGCACGGCATTCGATTTCAGACAGATGAAAGCCATCGGCAGGGATATAGATCAGGACGACGATCAGCTCATCATCGGATGCAACGGCTACGACCACAATTTCTGCATCGATGAGGGCACGCAGGGCGCGTTTGCGACTGCATATGACCCGGAGAGCGGGCGCGTTATGGAAGTTACTACGGATATGCCCGGCGTTCAGCTCTACACCGGCAACTTCCTCGACAAGATACCCGGCAAGGGCGGCACGCTGATGAACAAATATGCCGGCTTCTGCCTTGAGACCCAGTTCTATCCCGATTCTCCGAACCAGCCGAACTTCCCGTCCTGCATTTTCAAAGCGGGCGAAAAGTTCAGAAGCCGCACAAGCTTCAAATTCTCGGTAAAATAAATTTTTCAGAGGCGTGTTTATGAATTCAACGGGTGCGCGGGCGCTGATAGATGTGCTGCTCGAACAGGGAGTCGATACGGTTTTCGGTTATCCCGGCAGTGCGGTGCTCGATATCTACGATGAACTTTACAAATGCGATAAAATTCGCCATATACTCACCTGCCACGAGCAGGCGGCGGCTCACGCGGCGGACGGATACGCCCGCGCGACGGGCAGAACGGGAGTTGTTATTGCAACCTCGGGACCCGGTGCCACCAATCTCGTGACGGGCATCGCCGCAGCATACATGGATTCGAGCCCCGTTGTTGCGATAACGGGGAACGTCAAGACCTCGCTCCTCGGAAGCGACTCGTTTCAGGAGGTCGATATCGCGGGCGTTACGATGCCGGTGACGAAATATTCGTTCATCGCGTCGGGCGAGCGCGGAGTGGCGCAGGATGTCCGCGAGGCGTTCTCGATAGCGCAGTCCGGCAGAAAAGGTCCGGTTTTAGTCGATATCCCGGCGGATATCGCGGCTCAGAGCGAGGAATATGAACGCGCACCGAAGAGCGAGCCCGCCCCGGCAAGAGAGCCGGAGAAAGCCGAGCTCGAACGCGCAGCGCAGATGATAGAAAAAGCCAAAAGACCGCTTATCTATGTCGGCGGCGGGGCGATAAGCTCCGGCGCGTCGGACGCGCTGAAAACATTTGCTCAAAAACTGCATATCCCCGTCGCGTGTTCTATGATGGGGCTCGGCGCTTATCCGTGCTCGGCGGAGCTGTTCTTGGGGCTCGTCGGCATGCACGGAAACCCGGTCGCCAATATGGCGGCGTTAAACTGCGATTTGCTCATTGCCGCGGGCGCGAGGTTTTCAAACCGCGTTGCCGCGAGCAAAGAGAGCTTCGCCCCGAAGGCGAAGATAATACATATTGATATAGACGCGGCGGAGTTCGACAAAAATATAATTTCCGACGCCCACATTCTCGGCGACCTCGGAAAGACGCTCGAAAAGCTCAGCACTATGCTGCCGCCGGGAGAGAATCCCGAGTGGCTCGGCGAGATAGCCGAGTTCAAAAGGCGGATTCCGCGCCCGAAGCCCTATGCTCCGTACACGGTTTTGCATACTCTGAGCGAGCTGACGAAGGGCGAAGCGAATATAGTGACCGATGTCGGTCAGAATCAGATGTGGACGGCGCAGTACTATGACTTTGAACGCCCGCGTTCGCTGATAACCTCGGGCGGACTGGGCGCGATGGGCTTCGGCATGGGTGCGGCGATAGGCGCGGCACTCGGTAAGCCGGAGCGAAAGACCGTTCTGATAACAGGGGACGGCGGATTCCATATGAGCCTGAGCGAGCTTGCAACGCTCAGCAGATATAATATCCCAGTTGTTGTTGTCGTGATGAACAACGGCGTGCTCGGTATGGTGCGCCAGTGGCAGAAGGTGTTCTATGACGAGCGCTTTTCCGCGACTCAGCCGGGTCGCGGTACGGATATAGCCGCAGTCGCAAAGGCGTTCGGCGTCAAGGGCATGAGAATAAAGAATCCGTCGCAGGCGAAGCGCGTTTTCAAAAAGGCGCTCTCGATGGACAAGCCCGTAGTTATAGACTGCCGCATCGACCCAGACTGCGCGGTGCTCCCGATGATACCTCCGGGCGGCGATATCACGACGGCTATCTACAAATAAGGAGAAATTATTATGACTCAGAAGCTGACCGTTTCGGCGCTTGTCCGAAACCGCTCGGGCGTTCTGCTCAGAGTGGCGGGACTTTTTGCGCGCCGCGGATATAATATACGAAGCCTCACGGTCTCCGAGACCGAGCATCCCGAGTTCTCGCGAATGACGGTTGTCTCCGAGGTTGAGCCGGAGCAGGTGAAGCAGGTAGAGGCTCAGCTGTTGAAACTCGAGGATGTCATAAAAGTGGCGCATCTCGAAGAGGGAAAGCTCGTTTCGAGCGAACTTCTGCTGATAAAAGTCCACTGCCTCAACAAGGACAGACCGCAGGTCCTGAAGACTGTTATAGCCTACGGCGCGAGGGTCAAGGACATCGGTCACACGATGCTCACGGCGGAGCTGACGGGCGAGCCGGAGCGAATAGACGCGTTTATCGCGGACATGAGCGTCCACGGAATAGCCGAGCTTTCGCGCTCGGGCATAACCGCTCTTGAGAGTGGCGACACGGTCATAAACGACTGACACGGGAGGGAGAGACTTGAAAAAGATAGAACTTCTCGATTCGACCCTGCGCGACGGAGCACAGGGTGAGGGAATATCCTTTTCCGTCAACGACAGGCTGGAGATAGTCCGTGTGCTGGACGATCTCGGCATACCGATAATCGAGGCGGGCAACCCCACGTCAAATCCGCGCGAGCTTGAATTTTTCGAGCGGGCGAGCAGGCTGTGGCTCAAAAATTCCCGCCTGTGCGCATTCGGTTCAACGCGTAGAAAGGGCGAGGGAGTCGAAGAGGACGCGGCGTGTGCCGCTCTGCTCAAGGCGGGAACTCCGTGCGTGTCGATAGTCGGCAAGAGCAGAAAAGTTCAGGTCGAGGGCGTTTTGCAGACGAGCCTCGAAGAAAATCTATCTATGATAGAGGAAACCTGCCGCTTTTTCAAAAGCCACGGCAAATATGTCGTTTTCGACGCCGAGCACTTCTTTGACGGTATGTCGGACAATGACGGCTACGCGCTCGAAAGTCTGCGCGCGGCTCTGCGCGGCGGCGCGGACTGCCTGACGCTCTGCGACACGAACGGCGGCTCGTTTCCCGATTATATTGAAAAAATCACCGGCGAGGTCGTAAAAGCCTTTCCGGGTACAAATATAGGAATCCACACCCACAACGATTCGGACATGGCGTGCGCGGGCGCACTCATGGCTGTCAGAGCGGGCGCGAAGCAAGTACAGGGCACGTTTATCGGCTTCGGCGAGCGGTGCGGAAACGCGAAGCTCACTTCGATAATCCCGAACTTGCAGATAAAGTCCGATTACGAGTGTATCCCGCAGGAGAATTTGAAAAATCTGACCTCATCGGCGATAAAGATAGCGTCGATAGCCAATGTAACTTTGCACAGGGATGTGCCGTTTGTCGGGCGCAGCGCATTCGCCCATAAAGCGGGAATGCACGCCGACGGCGTTTTGAAATTCAGCGAATCGTTCGAGCATATCGACCCCGAATCCGTCGGCAACCGCAGGCGCTTCCTGCTTTCTGAAGTGACCGGCAAGGCGGCGGTGCTCAAGAAGATACAGAAGCTCTATCCCGATTTTGACAAGGATTCGCCGCAGGTCGCGGAGCTGCTCGATATCCTGAAGCAAAAAGAATACGAGGGCTATCAGTATGAGGGCGCGGATTCGTCGTTCGAGCTGATAGTTCACCGCCTCGTCAGAAAATATAAGCCGTTCTTCGATCTCATCAGCTACAAGGTGCTCGACGAGCTGCCCTATGACAACGGACACAGCGCAACGGCGACAATAAAGCTCAGCGTCGACGGCAGAGTCAGGATAGCGGCGTCGGACGGCGACGGCCCCGTCAACGCGCTCGACCGCGCTCTGCGTGAAGCGCTCGAGGTGTTCTACCCGTGCCTTAGAAAATTGAGGCTCATCGACTACAAGGTTCGCGTCATGGAGCCGAAAGATGCTACGGCGGCGAGCGTCCGCGTTCTTATAACTTCGTCCGACGGCGAGGATATCTGGACAACGGTCGGCGTGTCGCAGGACGTTATCAACGCGAGCTGGATAGCGCTCGTCGACTCCATCGAGCATAAGCTCGTGAGCATGGGCGAGAATCTGCACAGGTAAATATACGAAATTTTGTAACAAAATGTTATTCCGTCATTCACACAAACTTTTGCGAATGGTCTATAATAATTACAATGGGTTCGTTTAAAACAAAGGAGAGGTACTTATGGCTAACGAAAAAATACTTGTCGTTGACGACGACGTTAATATCTGCGAACTGCTGCGCCTCTATCTTGAAAAAGAGGGCTACACAGTCAGCATAGTGAACGACGGCGAGAGCGCCGTGAAGAGCTTCGGCGAGATTCAGCCGGATCTGATGCTGCTTGATATAATGCTGCCCCGTCTCGACGGCTGGCAGGTCTGCCGCGAGATCAGAAAATTCTCGGATAAGCCGATAATTATGCTCACCGCAAAGGGCGAGACTTTTGATAAAGTCCTCGGTCTCGAGCTCGGCGCGGACGACTATGTCGTCAAGCCCTTCGATGCAAAGGAAGTTGTGGCGCGCGTCAAGGCAGTCCTCAGACGCAGCGCGGGCGCTCCGGCGGCGGATATAAAGCAGGTCGAATATGACAAGCTCAAGATAAACCTGACGAACTATGAGCTCTGGGTCGACGGCAAGCGCATCGACACTCCGCCCAAAGAGTTGGAGCTTATCTATCACCTTGCCAGCAACCCGAACAGGGTGTTCACCCGCGATCAGCTGCTCGATGAAGTCTGGGGCTTCGATTATTACGGCGATTCGAGAACGGTCGATGTCCATGTCAAGAGGCTCAGAGAGAAGCTCGAGGGCGTGTCCGACAAGTGGGAGCTCAAGACCGTCTGGAGCGTAGGCTACAAGTTTGAGACCAAGGATTGATGTGCATGAAAAAAGCACGCAAAAAGTTTGAAATAAAAGATGTAAAGAACGCAGGCTCGAGAACAAAACGCTCGGGTCTGTTTCACCGTTACTTTTATGTGACGGTGCTAATACTGTTTATCGGCTTCACCATTCTCGGCTCGTCGTTGTTGATATTCATCGCGCGCTACCAGTCCGAAGAGAAGACGGCGCTTTTAAAGCAGAACGCGCAGACCGTCTCGCAGACTGCCGCGGCGCTTATTCAAAAAGGCTACTCGCTTGAAGAGAGCAACAAGAATTCTACTCTGCTCATGAGCGTTTCGACCGCCCAGCTCTCGCAGGCGATAGATGCGGACATTTATATATGCGACACCGACGGCAAGATAATCTGCTGTAAGGATATATGGCAGTCCAATCTCGTGATGTACATGGGCGAGTGCATAGTCCACAGCAAATATACCGTCCCAAGGGCGGCTTTGGATAAGCTCAACGGCGGCGGATATACCGAGACGGGAACGCTCGGCGGGATGTACAAGAGCTCGCATTTTATAAGCGTTGAGCCGATAGTGGCATCCGGCAAGCTTTGCGGCGCGGTCATCGCTTCGCAGGATACGGATTCGCTGCACGAGCCTGTCAGGGCGATGCTCAAGATGTTCCTGTTCTCGGCAATCCTCGCGCTCGCGATAGCATTCGTTGCAACATATGTTATGACCTATCAGATGACAAAGCCCCTGCGCGAGATGTCGGCGGCGGCAAAGCAGTATGCAAAGGGCGATTTCAGCAATCGAATCTCGGTGCCCTATCATAAAGTGCTGGGCGGCGACGAGGACGAGGTCGCGGAGCTTGTGACGGCGTTCAACTCGATGGCGAACGCGCTTTCGGCTATCGAGACTTCGAGACGCAATTTCGTCGCGAATGTCTCGCACGAGTTAAAGACCCCGATGACCACTATCGGCGGATTCATAGACGGAATACTCGACGGCACGATAGATTCGTCGAAGAGCACATATTATCTCAGAATAGTCTCCGACGAGGTCAAGCGCCTTTCACGCCTTGTTACGGGTATGCTCAATATGTCGAAGATAGAGGCGGGTCAGTTAAAAATCCAGCCTAAGGAGTTCGACATTTCGGCAATGACCTTCAAAACGATGCTCGGCTTCGAGCGCGCGATAGATGAAAAGAAGATAGAGATACGCGGCCTTGATAAGGTCGAGCCGCTCAACATCTGTGCCGACGAGGATATGATAAACCAGGTCGTATATAATCTTATCGACAACGCCGTGAAGTTCACGAACGAGGGCGGCTATATCGAAGTCGCGATAAAATCGGACAGCGAGAAGATGATATTCTCCGTCAAAAACAGCGGCAAGGGAATCTCGCGCGAAGAGGCGGGCAAAGTCTTTGAGCGCTTCTATAAAACGGACAAGTCGCGCAGCTACGATGTCAAGGGAGCGGGTCTCGGACTGTATATAGTCAAGACCATAATCGATATGCACGGCGGCCAGATAACCGTCAACAGCGAGCCGGGCGAGTACACGCAGTTCGTGTTCTGGCTTCCGCTGAGATGAATTTTTGCGGAAAAAAGTTGAATAAAAATCCAAAGGTTATTTACCCGACGTTCAAGAAATCGTAATATTGAGAGTCCATAATAGTGTCAAAAGATGAAGGATATCCCGAAGGCAATGGATGGAGGTAAATTCAGTTTATGTACAATGATGATTATGTGAACAACTTCGGCAGTTCCGGCGAGACGCCGCCCGAAGACAACTCGGCAGACACCGCACAGCAGTCTGCACCGCTTGAGCCGGATCAGGTTTATTCTGCTCCGCAGCAGCCCGGACAGGGCAGCTATAACAGCCAAAATTCATATAATTCCGGCAGCTACACGCCGCCTCAGCCCGAGAAAAAGAAGAAAAAGATGAGCGCGAAGAAGAAAGGCGTTGCGGTTTTCGCCGCGATTCTCGCAGTTGTTATCGCGGTCTCCGCGACCGTCACCGTGCTTGCAAAGAGAAACAATAACAATAGCTCGGGCGGCACTTCTGTGACCGGCACTTCCGAGGGCGACGCTCAGCTGAACATCGCCGAGACACCGAAAGCGACAACGACTTCAAAGGGCAACGGTGTGCTCACCTCGGCTCAGATATATGAAAAAGTTTCTCCGAGCAATGTCGGCATAGTCGTATACAGCCAGTCGTCAAGCTCGGCTTCCGGCGAAGGCTCCGGCATAGTCATGGGCGAAAATAAAGATCACACTTATACCTATATAATCACCTGCGCCCATGTTATCAGCGGCGAGGGCGTCAAAGCCGTCGTTCAGCTGCATGACGGCACACAGTATGACGCTGAGATAGTCGGCTACGATTCGCGCACCGATATCGGCGTGCTGAAAATAAAGGCTACGGGCTTCACCGCCGCGGAATTCGGCGATTCAACGAAGCTTTCGGTCGGCGAGACTGTCTATGCAATAGGCAACCCCGGCGGCACCGAATTTTTCGGCTCGTTCACGAACGGCATGGTCTCCGCGATTTCGAGAACGGTCAGCAGCCAGATAGGCTATTCCATGGAGTGCATCCAGCACACGGCGGCTATCAGCCCCGGCAACTCCGGCGGCGCTCTGATAAACGAATACGGCCAGGTGGTCGGTATCAACTCTCTCAAAATCAGCGACAGCAGCTATGAGCTCATGGGCTTCTCTATCCCGATCTCGTCCGCAAAAGAGATAATCGACGATCTTATCGCCTACGGCAGAGTGCCGAACCGCCCGAAGCTCGGCATCAGCTACTTCTCCAATACATCGAATCAGCAGTATAACATGATCGTGCAGATAAAGGGTCTGCCGGCAGGCTCGCTTATCATCGCGGACATCAACGCGGACAGCGACCTTGCAAACAGCAGCGCTCAGGTCGGCGATCTTATAACGGCGGTCAACGGCAAGGAGCTGAGCACTTCGGAAGTTCTGCTCGAAGCGATTGAAAACTCCAAGGTCGGCGATACATTGACCCTGACCCTGTGTAGGATATCGAGCAACTATCAGACAAAGGAATTTAATGTCAAGGTAAAGCTCGTCGAGGACACCGGAAATACTTCGTCCGCATCCTCTCAACAGCAGCAGGAGCAGACAACTCAGCAGGATAACAGATCATTCTACTACAACCCCTTTAATTGATATATCACCTTTCTAACGAAAAACGCGGGTACAGCGAAAACTGTGCCCGCGCTTTTTGTTAAAAAATACAGCCCCGGCAAAATCTGCCGAGGCTGTTGGTTTTGATTATTTCTTGAGTCTCTTGTCGGTCTTTGTTGCAAGGTGGGTGCCGACGCTCTGGAAAATCTGAACGAGCGCTATGAGCAGGATAACGGCAAAGATCATGACGAGATATTTGTAGCGGTAGTAGCCGTAGTTTATGGCAATCTTACCGAGTCCGCCGCCGCCGATTATTCCGCTCATTGCGGAGTAGCCGAGGATGGTAGTTATCGCTATCGTGAAGTTCGAGAGCAGCGAGGGCACGCTCTCGGGAATCATGACTTTTATAATTATCTGCATGGGCGAAGCTCCCATGCTCTGCGCGGCTTCGATTATGTTCGGGTTGACCTCGCGCAGGCTGCTTTCAACAAGGCGCGCCACAAACGGGAACGACGCGATGACGAGCGGGACTATAGAAGCGACAGTGCCGACCGCCGTGCCGACAATAAGGCGGGTCAGCGGGAAAACGAGGATCATCAAGATCAAGAACGGCACCGAGCGCAGAAGGTTTATAATAACATTGAGAACCTTCATCAGAGCCTTCGGCAGGGGGAGCACGCCGCCCTTTTCGCCCGCGACGAGCAGCACGCCGAGCGGCAGGCCGATGATTATCGCAAAGAGCGTGGAGAGCAGGGTGACATATATCGTCTCCCAGATAGCCAGCGGGAAATCATTTTTTAATATATCGAGGGCTTCTGTCAGCGCCTCGGAAGTGAATGCATTGTCAAACATCTTTTAAACCTCCTCAACAAGAATATCCGGCATACTCTGCAGATATTTCGACGCGCGTTCAAGCTCGCTGTCCCCTCCGGGGATGCCGAGGAGCATATTGCCGTAGACCTTGTCGCCGATGCAGCGCGTGGAGGCCGCCAGGATGTTCGCCGCGATTCCCTCGTCTATAGCCATCTTGGTTATCAGCGGGGTGTTGGTCGCGAACGCGCCGTTGAAGACGACTCTTATCCTGTGCTCGTCCGAAGCGGGAGCAAAAATCTCATCCGAAGCGTCGGGGAACACGAGGCGTTTTGCTGCCGCCGACTGCGGATGGGCAAAGACGGTGCTGACTTCGCCCTGTTCAACGACCGTGCCGTTGTCAAGAATGGCGACTCGGTTGCAGGTCTCTTCGACAACGCTCATCTGGTGGGTTATTATAATAACCGTTATGCCGAGCTTTTTATTTATGTCTCTTATGAGGTTGAGGATCGAATGGGTGGTGTTCGGGTCGAGTGCGCTTGTCGCCTCGTCGCAGAGCAGAACTTTTGGGTTTGTAGCAAGTGCGCGGGCTATCGCGATTCTCTGCTGCTGACCGCCGGAGAGCTGAGCGGGGTAAGCCTTCGCTTTGTCGGGCAGACCGACTATCTCGAGCAGTTCGAGCGCGCGTTTCTTCGCGTCCTCTTTCTTCATGCCCTCAAGCTCGAGCGGAAAGCAGATGTTTTTCAGGCAGTTGCGCTGCATGAGCAGGTTGAAGCCCTGGAATATCATGGTTATATTGCGGCGGGCGTCCCTGAGCTGCTTGCTCGAAAGCGAACCCATATCGACCCCGTCTATGAGTATCTGGCCCTCAGTCGGGCGTTCGAGCATATTTATGCACCGCACGAGTGTGCTCTTGCCCGCGCCGCTCATGCCGATGATGCCGTAAATATCGCCGTCGTTTATCGTCAGAGAAACATTCTTGAGCGCGTCGAGCGAGCTGTCGGCGGTCTTGAAAGTTTTTGACAGATTTTTAATCTCGATCATTTTATGCCTCCGAACTTCTGGATAAAAAGATAATGCCGGCAAGAAGCCCGATTAAGAGCAACTTAGCCCGGCATTATATTTTATAACATTTACTTCACTGCGTCAAGAGTGGTCTGCTTGCCGCCGTAGAGAGCCATGGGCTCGACGTGGACATAGCAAACGGTGACGATGTTCGTGTTGTTCTGCTTGTTGAAATCGTCGAGGTAGGGCTCGTGCTGGAAGTAGTTTGCGTCGATCTCGCCGGACTCAACAACATTGTTGGGCTGGACATAATCTTCGAACTCTTTGATGTCAAGGGTGACGCCCTTAGCGGCAAGGATCTCCTTGGCAACGGCGAGGATCTCGGCGTGCGGTGTGGGGGATGCGGCGACGGTTATGGTCTGACCCTTGAGTGCGTCGTAGTTGACGGAGGGATCGTAGCCGTCACCGGGGTTTGAAACAACGCTGATAACTGCGCCGTTATACTTGGAAGCGATGAAATCGGCGACCTTCTTGCTCTGGAGAGCGGCGGAAAGAGCCTTTATCTTGTCGGAATTCTCGTTGCCCTTCTTGGCGGCGAGGATGTTCGAGTATGCGCTCGAGGAGCCCTCAATGGCGAGATTGTTCTTTACGGGGTTAAGACCCGCGGAGATAGCGTAGTTCGAGTTGATAACAGCGTAGTCAACATCCTTGAGAACATTGGGGAGCTGAGCGGCTTCAACCTCTTTGAAGGTGATGTTCTTGGGGTTGTCCTCAATGTCTCTTACGGTTGCGGTGATGCCGGCGCCGTCCTTGAGCTTGATGATACCCTGTTCCTGAAGAAGAAGGAGCGCACGGGCTTCGTTGGTCGCGTCGTTGGGAACGGCTATGGTGATGCCCTTGCTGCCCGAAGAGCAGGCTGCGAAGCCGAAGATGCAGCCCAGCGCGAGGACCGCTGCGAGAATGATCGATATTGTCTTTTTCATGTTGATTATCTCCTTTGTATTTTAATTTATAAGGTATTGGGTTGAAACGGACTTTTTAATCATGCGCCTTGCGGCACATTCGCCAATGCCTTATATCAAAGGGCGAGAATAATTTCAGATACTGCACTTTTCTTCCTCCTCAATGCAAATAAAAAACGGGAAACTCCTCACGAAGCTCCCCGAATCTCTGCATATATCAGATTTATTCGTTTGACGGAAGCTCGTTAGAAAAAGACATGCACATGCACATGCGCATGGAGAACATGCACATTTCCATCATCATAATGTTGCTGTCAAACTTTTTCATGATGCTTCCTCCCTGTTCAGTATCTATGAGCGTATTATAGTCTCTTATACCTACGCTGTCAATAGGCTTTTACAAAAAATTCCCGATTTGTCCCGATGCACAAAAAAGCAGGCGAAAATGCGCCTGCTTTTGAACCGGTTGACTTAAAATTTGCTGTTATATATCGCGGCTGCGCCTGAAATTGCGCTCAGCCTTGCGGCGAGCGGCGGTTTTTCTCTCTTCGGCGAGCTTTTTTTCGTGCACTTTTTTGCGCACAGATGGGCGGTTCGGGTTCTTCGTGCCGGTTATCTTCTTCTTTTTATCCTTGGGCTCGTGCAGTTCCGGATTCTCCTTGAAGAATATCAGGCTGCCGCCGACGACCTGAACGACCTCGGACTGCGTCTTTGCCGCTATCTCCTCGGCGATCTCGCGCGGGGGCTTGGGTGCTGTCTCGAGCAGTACCTTGAGCTTGAGCAGTTCGCGGGAGCGGAATGCGTCGAGCGTCTGGGCTATCAGTGCGTCATTGACGCCGCCCTTGCCGACCTGAAAAAGCGGCTCGAGCGAATTTGCCTGCGCGCGAAGCGCGGCTCTCTCTTTGCTTGTCATATAATTTCCTCCAGTTTTTTCGCAAGGAGTCTTAACGCCTTGCCTCTGTGGCTGATGCTGTCTTTTTCTTCTGCGGTGAGTTGCGCCATCGTCTTGCCGGGGAACTCGTCGGGCAAAAACAGCGGATCGTAGCCGAAGCCGCCCTCGCCTGCGGGCTCAAAGGCAATCTTGCCCTCGCACTCGCCGCGCACGGTCATGTGCCTGCCGTCCGGGAAACAGCAGCAGACGGTCGAAACGAATCGCGCGGTGCGCTTGTCCATAGGAATGTTGGACAGATTTTTGAGCAGGAGCTCGTTGTTCTTCTCGTCGTTACCGTGCTCGCCCGCGTATCTCGCGGAATAAACTCCCGGCGCGCCGTCGAGCGCGTCAACGGCAAGTCCTGAGTCGTCGGCGATGCAGGGCATACCGCTCTCTTTGCAGCCGCTGTCGGCTTTTAAGAATGCGTTCTCTTCAAAGGTGACGCCCGTCTCCTCAACATCGGTAAGCTCGACTCCCGCTTCTTCCGCGAGCAGAACGCACACGCCGATGGGTTTCAATATGCGCTCAAGCTCGGCGCGTTTTTTCATGTTATGTGTAGCTATGAGAAAATCCATTATTCGTCCTCTTTTTCCTCTTCCTCGTCTTCAATCGGCTCTGCGTCAAACAGACCCTCGGCGAATGCGCGGGCGTTGAACGGGCGGAGGTCGTCCACCTTTTCGCCGACGCCGATGAACTTGACGGGTACGCCGAGCTCATTTTTGATGTTTAATACAACGCCGCCCTTTGCGGTGCCGTCAAGCTTCGTTAAAATGATGCCGGTGATCTCTGCAACATTCTTGAATTCTTTTGCCTGATTGACTGCGTTCTGTCCTGTAGTCGCGTCAAGCACGAGCAGGCTCTCGCGGTCGCTGTAGGGCAGCTCGCGGTCGATGACGCGGTATATCTTCGCCAGCTCATCCATTAGGTTCTTCTTGTTGTGGAGTCTGCCGGCGGTGTCGCAGATGATTATGTCGGCGTTTCTTGCCTTGCCCGCCTGAATTGTGTCGTATATAACAGCCGCCGGGTCTGCGCCCTCGCGGTGCTTGACTATCTCGACTCCCGCGCGGTCAGCCCACTCTTCAAGCTGCTCGATTGCAGCGGCTCTGAAAGTGTCCGCCGCGGCGAGGATAACTTTTTTGCCCTCGTTTTTGTACATTGCGGCGAGCTTGCCTATGGAAGTGGTCTTGCCCACGCCGTTGACGCCGATGACGAGAATGACGGAGGGGAGAGTGATAAGGCTCATTTCCTCGCCGCCCTCAAGCATCTCGGCGACTATCTCTTTTATCTCGTTCTTGACGGCTTCAGGCTTGCGCAGATGCTTTTTCATAACGCGCTCGCGCAGCTTCTCGACTATCTCCGATGCGGTCATGCAGCCGACATCGCCCATGACGAGTATCTCTTCGAGCTCGTCATAAAATTCGTCGTCAATTTCAGTCTTGCCGTGGAGCATCGAGTCGATAGCCCCAGACATATTCTCGCGGGTCTTTTTGAGTCCCTTGTTTATTCTTGAAAAAATGCCCATTTTTATCCTCCGTGCGGTCTTATATCAGACCGTTTTTTATTCTTTCAACTGCTTCGAGCGTGCGCTTTGGCCCTGCGAACGCGGTCAGGCGAAAATATCCCTCGCCCATCGTGCCGAAGCCCGAGCCCGGCGTACCGACCACCTGAACGGTGTTCAGAAGCCTGTCGAACATCTGCCATGAGGTCAGCCCGTTCGGCACTTCAAACCAGATATACGGCGAATTTCTGCCGCCGAAACAGCGGATATTAATACTTTCGAGTCCGTCCGTTATCTTCTTTGCGTTGCCGAGATAGCAGTTTATATTTTCTTTTATCTGCCGCCTGCCATCGTCGGAATAGACGGCTTCGGCGGCGCGCTGGGTTATATATGACACGCCGTTGAACCGCGTCGCCTGCCTGCGCGCCCACAGCGCGTTGAGGCTGACTCTGCCGCGTGAGAGCTCGCGCGGTATAATTGTATATGCACAGCGAACGCCGGTAAAGCCCGCAGTCTTTGAAAAGCTCCTGAACTCAATGGCGCATTTCTTTGCGCCGTCAAGCTCAAAAATGCTGTGCGGAATGTTGCTCTCAGTGATAAACGCCTCGTATGCGGCGTCAAAGAGAATGACGCTGCCGTGCTCATTAGCCCAGTCGACCCACTGTTGGAGCTGCTCTTTATTCATCGCCGTTCCCGTGGGATTGTTGGGGGAGCAGAGATATATTATATCGACATTTTGCTCCGGCAGGGGAGGGATAAATCCGTTCTCCGCGGTGCAGTCGAGATAAGCAATATTTGAAAATCTGCCGTTTTCGAGCGGCTTGCCGCCCCTGCCCGCCATGATATTTGTGTCTATATAGACCGGGTAGACGGGGTCGCAGACGGCGACTTTGCACTCGGGCGAAAAGATATCGCCGATGCTGCCGGTGTCGCTCTTTGCGCCGTCGCTTATAAAAATCTCGTCTCTTTCGAACGTTATTCCACGCGCGGCGAAATCATATTTCAATATCTTGTCGATAAGAAAATCATATCCGCGTTCGGGCGGGTAGCCCCTGAATGTGGCGGCGTCCGCCATTTCGTTTACTGCCGAGTGCATGGCTTTTATGCACGCCTTGGGCAGGGGACGCGAGACATCGCCGATGCCGAGGTCGATTATATCCGCCTCGGGGTGAGCGATTTTGTAATCTTTAATTTTTTGGCTTATCGTCGAAAAAAGATAGTTGCTGCGGAGAAGCGAAAAGTTTTCGTTTATTTTCATCTTGCGCCTCCGCCGTAGGCAATTTCGCCTGTAAAGACGGTCTGTGCCGAACCGGCCAGGTACACATTTCCATCGGCGCTCCATTTTACCGAGAGCTCACCGCCGCGAAGCGAGATTTTGATATCGGTGTCGCGCTTGCAGTAGCCGTTCAATATGCAGGCGACCGCCGCCGCGCACGCGCCCGTGCCACAGGAGAGGGTCTCGCCCGCGCCGCGCTCCCAAACGCGCATTTTAATGTGTGAAGCCGAAATCGGCTGAACGAATTCCGTATTTATCCTGTCCGGAAATGCGGGGTGATTTTCAATTTCGGCGCCGATTTTTTGAATATTTATAGAATCAATATTTTCAGAGAAAACCACGCAGTGTGGGTTGCCCATCGAGAGGCAGGTGACGAAATAAACTTTTTCGCCGACTTCGAGCGGCCGGGAAATCACGGTGTCCGATTCAATAAGCGCGGGAATATCCCTGCTTTTCAGCATTGGTGACCCCATGTTTACCTGCGCCGAGGTGACCTTTCCGTCCGTCTTATATATATTAATGTATTTTATTCCGCTGAGAGTCTCCAAAGATATCATATCTCTGTCGGTCATTTTGCTGTCGCAGACATACTTTGCGACGCAGCGCGCGGCGTTGCCGCACATCTTCGCCCGTGACCCGTCGGAATTGTAGATATCCATTCTGAAATCTGCCCTGTCGGACGGCAAAATCAGCACAAGCCCGTCTGAGCCGATGCCGAAATGGCGGTCGCTCAAAAATTTCGCCGCGGCGGGAGGGTCGTCGATCGATTCATCAAAACAGTTGACATATATGTAGTCGTTGCCCGTGCCCTGCATTTTGGCGAATTTCATTCACAAGACCCTTTTCATTTATATATTAGCGAGCTCGCTGAGCAGATGCCGCGCGGTGGCGGTTATAGAACTGCTCTCGTTCATGCTCCTTCTTCTAATATATGCGTATGCGTCCTCTTCAGACACACCGTTTACTTTCATATATAAATGTTTTGCCTTGTCGATTATCTCCTGATCCGCCGTGTTGCGCTGACCGCCCGAGCGTATGCGCGACTCGGACGAGGAGCGGAGCAGCTTTTCTATTGCACTGCGAAATTCAGGACGTGAGAGCGGCAGGGTCATGCACTGCACGTTGCTCATGCCGAACAGCGGGGACTGGGCGGAGGATATAAGCAATATCATATCGGCGCCCGGCGGGAGCAGACGAAGCATGGCGGCGGGCGCCATGTCGGTCAGACGGTGGCAGATTATTATAGCCGAGGGGAGACGCTGAGCGAAATCGAGGGTCTGCGAAGCAGAGCGGCACTCGATGACGCCCATTATTCCCATTTCCGCAACGAAGCCGCGCAGCTGCGCGCGCACCTTGTCGGATGACGATGCTATAATAATATCGCGCACCATTTATCCCTCCCTCGCGGTGCGTCAGTCTGTTAGAAAAATCAGCTCTCCTGCACGTTCTTTATGATATCGTTGATAGTTGTTCTGAGCGCCGAGTCGGTGTCGCTCTCTTTCTTTATCTCGTCAAGGGCGTAGAGCACCGTTGAATAGTGCCTGCCGCCGAACTCCGCGCCGATAGCCTTGGCGGAAAGTCCCGTGACCTCGCGCACGATGTACATCGATATCTGGCGGTATTTCGAAGTCTGTGCGTCCTTCTTCTTCGAGCGCAGGTCCTCGGGATTTGCGCCGTAGGTGCGCGCGACTTCGGTTATTATCTTGTCCACAACGACGGGGATAGGCTTGTTGTCGCTGAGAATATCCCTTATCGCCTGCTGAGCTGTGGCGGTGTTGACATGCGCGCCCTGTATCTGGACATAAGCCTGCATCTTCTTGACCGCGCTCTCAAGCTGGCGGATGTTGTTCTTGAGCTTCTGCGCTATGTATTCAACGACATCGTCGCTGATATCGAAGTTAAGCGCGTCCGCCTTGCGCTTGACTATGAGCATACGGGTCTCGAGATCCGGCGGCTGAACGTCCGCGAGCAGACCCCACTCAAAGCGGGTGCGCATTCTGTCCTCAAGCTGTGGCATGTCCTTCGGCGGGCGGTCGGATGACAGAACGATCTGCTTGCCGTCCTGCGTCAGGGCGTTGAAAGTATGGAAGAATTCCTCCTGCGTGCGCTCCTTGCTCGCGATGAACTGAACGTCGTCCATCAGAAGAACGTCGACTTTGCGGTATTTGTTCTGGAATTCCGTTGTTGTGCGGTGGTTGAGCGCCTCGATAAACTCGTTGGTGAATTCCTCGCCGTCTGTGAGGACTATCTTCATCGACGGGTCGTTCCTTTTTATCTCGTGGCATATGGCATTGAGCAGATGCGTCTTGCCGAGCCCCGAGTTGCCGTAGATGAACAGCGGGTTATACGCCTTGCCGGGGTTCGCCGCGACTGCCTGCGCCGCCGCATGGGCGAATTTGTTTGACGCGCCGACAACGAATGTGTCGAATGTGTTTTCAAAATAGTTTGAGGCGCGCGTGCTGCCGTCTATCTCCGATGAGCCCGCCGCAGAGCCCGAGGAGTCAGACTGCGAATATCCCTCGCCCGGCGCTATAAACTCGACATCGACATCGAGACCGAGCGCGTTCAAAAATGCGCTGTGAAGCGTGCCGCCGAACTTTTGCGCGAGGATGCGGCGCTTGAATTCCGCCGTTGTCATGAGCACGGCGCGGCTGCCGTCAAAGCTTATCGGCTCAAGCTCGCTGAACCAGACGTTGTAGATAGATTCGGAGTTTGTCTGCCTGAGATAGTCGGAGACTACCTGCCACAGCTCGTTGAATGAATCCATTAGTGAACTTCCCCCATCATAATACTTTATAATAGGATAGAGTATATCATAAAACCCCCTTTTTTTCAACAAGCAGTTTGCACAAGGACGCAAAAAAATGATTGACATTGATGTGAAGTATGATATATAATAGTAGCTTGCAAGGGTAGGCGAAAGCGTTATACCCATATCTGCACATAAGATCACGGCGGTACGAATGCCACCAAAGCGCCCGCCGGTGACTAATATCCTGTGAAACGGAGGTTACCGCAAATGAAAAGAACTTACCAGCCCAAGAAGCTGCACCGTAAGAAGGAGCACGGCTTCCGCAAGAGAATGTCCGACAGAAACGGACGCAAGGTTCTTTCCCGCCGCAGAGCGAAGGGAAGAAAGCAGCTCACCTATTGATCGGCCTTTTTAACGGTCTTTTAACAGGTCGAGCGGATTATTGCCACGGATGGATTGATTGCTTTGGCAGAATATCAGACGCTCAAGCTTAACAGCGATTTTCGCAGGACTTACGGGCGCGGCAAATCAGCCGCTGACCCGGTGCTTGTCACATATGCGCTCAGGAACCGTTACGGTGTCATGCGCATCGGGATAACCACCGGCAAAAAGCTCGGAAATGCGGTGGAGCGCAACCGGTGCCGCCGGATAATTCGCGCGGCTTTCCGGCAGCTCGAAGGCGAGTGCTGCGGGGGATGGGACATTGTATTTGTCGCCCGTCATAAGACGGTCTCCCGCAAGAGCACCGACATCGAGCGGTCAATGCGCAAACAGCTGGGAGCCTTGGGTGTTATCGGTATATCTGCAGGAGTGAAAGTTGTGAAGTGAAAATGAAGGACATACTGATAAAACTTATTCAGTTTTACAGAAAGCATATCTCACCGCAGCTGCCCGATATGTGCAGGTACTATCCGACCTGCTCTCAGTATGCGATAGAGGCTCTTGAAATACACGGAGCCTTCAAAGGCTCTCTGCTGACTGTTGCCAGACTTCTTCGCTGCAATATCCTATTCCCCGGCGGTTATGATCCCGTCCCTCCCAAGAGGGACAAAAAATCCAACCGGAGGACTCACAAATAATGGACGCCATTTACACGACATTGGGTATCCCGTTCGGATATGTTCTCAGATTCATATTCGAAGCTGTTAACAATTACGGTCTTGCACTCATCCTCTTCACCCTCTTCGCAAGACTTCTTATGATTCCCACTTCTATCTACCAGACTAAGGGTACCGTCAAGACGCAGCGCCTTCAGCCCAAGATCCGCAGAATAAACGCCAAATACAAGGGCGATCAGAAAAAGATTCAGGAAGAGACTCAGGCTCTCTACCAGCGCGAAGGACACAATCCCATGAATATGGGCTGTCTGCCGCTCGCTATCCAGTTCATCATCATCTTCGGTCTTATCGGTGTTATCTATCACCCCCTCAAGTGGGCGCTCGCGATCGATGATACAACAATCAATTCGCTGACAGAAATAGCAAAAGGACTCGCTGAATATAACGCAAAGACAGGTAAGCAGACTATCGAGCTTTTTGTTATTAACCATATCAATGAGATAAGACCCATCGCGCTCTCAAAGGGCATCAGCTCGGGAGTTATCGACAGCATCGCGAACTTCAACTTCACCTTCCTCGGCATACCGCTGGGCGAGATTCCGTCGATAAAAGAGCCCGGAATCCTCTGGGTCATTCCCATTCTCTCGGGCCTTACTTCTCTCGCAACGAGCCTCTTCTCGATGCTCCAGCAGCGCAAGAACAACCCTGAAATGGCGAAGAACCCGACTATGGGCTGCATGACTTTCGGTATGCCCCTGTTCTCGCTCTATTTCACCTTCCAGTTCCCCGCCGGTATTGGTATCTACTGGATCGCGTCGAACGTTTTCGCGCTCATTCAGACAGTTATCCTTTCGTTCACCCACAGCCCGAAGAAGATGATCGCAAAGGCTATGGTCGATGAGACTGTCGAGCGCCGTTCAAGGGAAGAGAATCTCAAGCGCGCACTTGCGCAGAAAAAAGAAGAAAAATAAATTTTCCAGGTGGTGGAAACAGAGATGTTAAAAGAAGCTATCGGAACCGGCGCAACAGTCGATCTTGCAAAAGCTGACGCTATCGCGCAGCTCGGCATATCCGCCGATTCGGATTTTGAAATCGAAGTTCTCGAGATGCCGACAAAGAAGATGTTTGGTCTGCTCGGAACAACTCCCGCAAAGGTCAAGGTGAGCTATGATGCTCCGTCCGAAGCCGGCGCGAAGGAATATCTTGAAAAAATTCTTGCAAGCCTCGGCATCGAGGGCGCAGAGATAAAGATCGAAGAGACTGACGAAGAAGTCAGTATCGCGGTCGAATATGACGGCGACTACGGCGCGGCTATCGGCCGCAGGGGAGAGACACTCGACGCTATCCAGTATCTCGTCCGCCTTGTTGTCAACAGAGGCGCGGACAAGTCGAGAAGAGTCTCGCTCAACATCGGCAACTACCGCGAGAAGCGCGAGGCAACCCTGCGCGCACTCGCTCAGAAGAGCGCAGCAAAGGTCAGAAAGTACGGCAGAAATGTTGTGCTTGATCCCATGAATCCCTATGAGAGACGCATCATTCACACGGCTCTCCAGGATGTTGAGGGCGTGACCTCTCACTCCGTCGGTTCCGAGAATGACCGCAAGGTCGTTATAACTCTCGAAGAGGGCGTGAAGCCCCTCAACGGCGGCTCCAGACCGCCCCGCGGAAACGGACGCGGCGGATATCAGAACCGCGACAGAGGCGGCAGAGGCAGAAATGACCGCCCGCGCAGCGACCGTCCCGCAGCTCCCTCCCGTCCGCCCAGATCCGATGCGGCTTCCGCTTCGAGATACGGCAGGATCGAGCCCATCGCTAAGCAGAACAGCGAAGACTGATAAAAAACAAAAGCACGGTGTGTCAAAAGATGCACCGTGCTTTTTTGTTGCCCATAAAAACACCCCGCAGACTTGAGCCTGCGGGGTGCTTGCCTATCTTGATTTTATTCCTTGCCGAACATCGCTTTGACATTCGAGCCCTTGCAGATGAATATCTCTCTGAAGATTATCATGCTTACGAAGGCTATCGTGCCGCCCATGAGGACGTCGCTGAAGAAGTGTGCGCCGACGATTATGCGGCTGACCGCGACCATGCCGGTGTAGGTGATGGCGGCGATCCAGCTGACGGCTCTCTTGCCCTTGCTCTTGACGTTGAAAACATCGAGGAGCATAAGCAGGCAGTAGACCGTGCCGGCGGAGCAGGTGTGTCCGCTCGGGAATGATTTAAGAGCGTCGGTCGTGCCAAAGAGTGCTCTCATCTCGTCCTTGGTGAGGTGCTGTCCGTTGGCGACATACCAGCGGGTGAAGTTGTCGAATCCGCCGATCGACTGGCCGCCCTCGCAGTTCATTGCGCGATAACGCATGCGGCCGACGGGCTCTTTGACTGCGGCGATAATGCCGTTGGAAACAGCTGCAACGCAGAGCACCGCAACCGCGAACATAACCATCTTGTTGACCGACTCCTCGGAATAGTTCCTGATGGCGAAGGTCGCAAAGAAAGTCATAAGACCCGCGAAGAACAGCGATATGCCCTTGAGGAAGCCCGCGCCCTTGAACGCCTCGGCAGTAGGCCCGATGTGCTGAAGCGCATATTTGACGGCATCGTCAAACAGTACGAAATAGGCTATTGTGCCCGCAACGAGCAGGAGTATCGCGAGGATTTCTTTCCACGGATGCTTTTTCATCTTGCGCATGACCTGCCAGAAGAGAATCTGGAAGCTGAATGCAAGCATGAGATAGACGGGCGACGAGCCGACGGCCTCGAGCACAACGCCGTATACGGTCTCGTTTGTGTAGTAGGTGTGGGCGGCGAGCGCCTTTGCCGTGAGGATGTTGCTGACCTGGAGGTCAGTGAACGTTGCGGTCACGAGCAGAGCGCCGAACACTGCGATGAAAAGCAGCACGGCGACCCACGATTTTGTTCGCTTTGTCAATGTCAACTCTCCTTTATGTAATGGGTTTCATTTGCAGTTTAATTATAGCAAATTGCATATTTTTGTCAATCTTTATTTGCTGTCCTTGTTGCACTTTATATCATATAATGTAGCGGGCGGGCGTTTTATGCGCAGACAGGAAAAACTTGCCGCGCGCAGTATCGCCGCAATCCGCTCAAATATATTGCAAGTCCGGTGATTATGTTGTATAATATAGAATATATAAGTATAATTGGGAATTGTGCGGTTTGGAGTGATTTTTCTTATGACGGCGTATCTTGACAACAGCGCCACGACCCCCGTGTGCAGTGAAGCTGTTGAAGCGATGAAAACCGCTGTGACGGAGCTTTGGGGCAACCCATCGTCCCTGCATCAAAAGGGGATAGAGGCGGACGAAATGCTCGAAAACGCGCGCTCGAATGTGGCGCGCAGGCTCTTCTGCCGGGATGACGAGGTTTATTTCACCTCCGGCGGAACGGAGAGCAACAATCTTGCCGTTCAGGGCGCGGCTCATGCCATGCGCCGGCGCGGCAGACGGATAGTGACGACGAGCGTCGAGCATCCGAGCATTGATGAGACGGTCAAGCATCTCGAAAACGAGGGCTTTGAAGTCATACGCCTCGGCGTTGACAAAAACGGACGCATCAGCGAGCGCGAGCTTTTTGAAGCCGTGACTCCCGATACGATACTCGTGAGCATCATGGCGGTCAACAACGAGACGGGCACTATTCAGCCGGTCGAAGCGGCGAGAACTGCGGTAACGCGTGCGAAGTCGCCCGCACTTGTTCATTGCGATGCGGTGCAGGCTTTCGGAAAACTGCCGCTCAAGCCCGCGGCGATGGGCGTTGACCTGATGACGGTCAGCTCCCACAAGATACACGGACCCAAGGGCGTCGGCGCGCTCTATGTCAAAAAAGGTGTGCGCCTGTCGCCGATAGTTTTCGGCGGCTCGCAGGAAGAAAAACTGCGCCCCGGCACTCAGCCCATGCCGGCGATAGCGGGCTTCGGCGCGGCGGCTGCGGCTCTGCCGAATCTTGCGGCTGAGCTCAAAGAAGTTACTGAACTTCGTGACTATATGCGGGACAGACTTCTGGCTCTCGGCGGAGTTGTTATAAACTCGCCCGAGGACGCGCTGCCGTATGTGACCAATATTTCGGTGCTCGGCATAAACTCCGAGCCGATGCTCAACTTCCTCTCTTCGCGCGGCGTCTATGTCTCGAGCGGCTCGGCGTGCTCAAAGGGACATCAGAGCTCGGTGCTCAAAAATATGGGGCTGAGCGACGAAGTGCGAAAGAGCCCGCTCAGAATCAGCTTCTCGCGCTTTACCACAAAAGAAGAGATAGATATGCTCATCGACGGCATTGCCGAGGGGCAGAAAACAATAAGGAAAAATAAGTAAAATAAATTAAAAAGGAATCACAATATGAAGGAAGTTATTCTCATCAAAAACGGTGAGCTTGCACTCAAGGGACTCAACAGGCGCACTTTTGAAGATATGCTCATGGCGAATATCCGCCGCAGACTCGCGTCGCTCGGCAAATTCACCTGCACCCCTGCGCAGTCGACGATAATAGTCGAAGGACCAGAGGATGCCGATCTCGATGAAGCGACCGAAAGACTTCTCAAGGTCTTCGGCATAGCCGGACTTTCGCGTGCCGCCGCAGTCGAAAAGGATATGGACGTTATTCTCAACACCTGCGTTGAATATACGGCTCCCCTGCTCAACGCCGCATCGACCTTCAAGGTCGAGGCAAAGCGCGCGGACAAGAAGTTTCCGCTCAATTCTCCCGCGATATGCAGAGAAGTCGGCGGGAAAATACTCTCAAAATTCCACCATCTGAAAGTCGATGTTCATAACCCCGATGTTATAATAAACGTCGAGGTGCGCGACAAGTGCGCGTTTATTCACGGCAACCAGCTCAAAGGCGCGGGCGGTATGCCCTCGGGCTCTGCGGGAAAGGCGGCTCTGCTCGTCTCCGGCGGAATAGACAGCCCCGTTGCAGGTTGGATGATGGCAAAGCGCGGCGTGGAGCTGATAGCTATCCACTTCGCTTCTCCGCCCTATACGAGCCAGCGCGCCGAGCAGAAAGTCCACTCGCTTCTGCGCCAGGTCGCAAAATACAGCGGACGCATTATGCTCTTCGTTGTCCCGTTTACCGAGATCCAGGAGCTTATAAAAGATAACTGCCCCGAAGAGGTGTTCACGCTTATCATGCGGCGCATGATGATGCGCATCTCGCAGGAGATTGCGGTAAAAGAGGGCTGCCAAGCGCTGATAACAGGTGAGAGCGTCGGTCAGGTTGCGAGCCAGACCATGCCCGCAATAGCCTGCACAGATGCTGTGACCTCGATGCCAGTGTTCCGTCCGCTTATCGGTATGGACAAGGACGAAGTTATTGCGATATCTAGAAAGATTGAGACATTTGATATATCCATCCAGCCCTATGAGGACTGCTGCACTGTGTTCACCCCGAAGCACCCGCGCACCCATCCGACAATAGCCGGAGTTGAAAAGGCGGAGCGCGGCACCGAATGGGACGAGCCCATAAAGCGCGCGGTCGAGGGCACAAAAGTTACGGTTATAAAAGCTTTTTCAAAAGGTGAGTAACAATGGCAGTGTGTGAAATTCTCTGTGTCGGAACCGAGCTTCTGCTCGGCGATATCCTCAATACCAACGAGCAGTTTCTCTCAAAAGAGCTTGCGGCGATGGGCATATCCGTCATGCACCGCAGCTCAGTTGGGGACAATCCCGAGCGCCTCGCGCAGGAGCTGAAAACGGCTCTCGGGCGCAGCGATATTGTTATCACTTCCGGCGGACTCGGTCCCACGGACGACGATCTGACAAAAGAGGTCTGCTGTGAGGTCATGGGTTTCGAGCTCAGAGAAGATGAAGACACGGCGGAGCGCATACGCTCATATTTCAAATCAAAGGGCGGCAATATGCCCAAAAACAACCTCAAGCAGGCGATGCTGCCCGTCGGCGGCACCGTGTTTGAGAATAATCACGGCACGGCGCCAGGCGCGGCGCTCGAAAAGAACGGCAAGTGCGTTATTATCCTGCCCGGCCCTCCCGGCGAGCTTGCTCCGATGTTCAACGAGAGCGTGCGCGGATTCTTGAAAAAATATTCCGACGGCGCGATAGTCTCGCACACGGTCAATATAATCGGCATGGGCGAGAGCTCGGTCGCCGAAGAGATAGAGGATATGTTCGACGCAAAGAATCCGACCGTTGCACCGTATGCAAAAAGCGGCGAGGTGCGGCTGAGGATAACCGCGAAAGCAGAAACCTCCGATGAGGCGGACAAAATGTGCGCACCTGTAGTTGACGAGATATGCCGCAGGCTCGGCGATGTCGTATATAGCACCGACATGAACAGCATCGAAGAGCGCGTTGTCGCTCTGCTCAAAGAAAAGGGCAAAAAGATAGCGACTGCCGAATCCTGCACGGCGGGATATATCCCCAAAAGGCTGACTGATATCCCCGGTGCGTCCGAGGTTTTCGAGTGCGGAATAGTCAGCTATTCGAATGATATGAAAACAAAGCTCCTCGGCGTTTCGCTAAAGACGCTTGACACCTACGGCGCTGTCAGCGAACAGACGGCGCGCGAGATGGCACTCGGCGCAAAGCGCGTGAGCGGCGCGGATATAGCGATATCCACAACCGGTCTTGCAGGACCGGGAGGCGACGGTGTTCTGCCCGGTGGACTGAGCTTTGCGGCGGTCACGGACGGCGAGCGTACGGTTGTTGAAAAGATAGTCACCGGCCATGAAAATGACCGTGAATATAACAGATATGTCACGGCGTCGAGGGCGCTTAACCTTGTACGCCTGATGCTGGAAGAGAAAATAAAGTAAACCTGTATCGGAGGAAAGAGTATGTCTGACAAAAACAGAAAAGACGGCGAGTTTTCGCTGCCCGATATGAGGGAGATGTTTGAGCACTACACATCGGTTGAGGACGATGAACCTACGGCACAGCGCAGCGAAATGGAAGATATCGCGCGCAGGTACCTTGACAGCGGCGACGATGAAACCGGGGCGGAATCACGGCAGGAAAGTGGCGCCGTTACCGAAGAAAAGGAGCCGGTATCCGAGCCGGAGTCCGAGCTCGAGCCCATAATCGAGCCCGGTTCGGAGAAACCCGCAGAGCCGAAAAAGGACAATTTGTATAAGTTTATCCCGCCCGACGATCTGAGCGGAGAGGATATTCCGAAAGTGACCGAGCCGGAATACCCGACCGAGCAGGCGCTCGACGATTTTGATATGCCGACAGATTCAACATTTGCCGTCAACCTCAGCGAGCGTGACCGCGGCTCACTGCGCGAATATGAACGCGAGGTCAGCGAGAACGAGAAGAACAGCGGCAGCGAAAAGGGCTTCAAAAAATTTATAAAGGGCATCATCCCGATGAAGGGCGACGCCGTATCCGAGATAGTCCGCAAGATAGTCTTTATGGCGGCGATAATTACTGTGTTCGTCAGCGCGGGAATGCTGATAAACACATATCTCATTCAGCCCAATATCGTTGACAACGACATAAAAGATATCAAGCCCAGCGAAGAGTTGACCTGGGACGAGATAAAGGCGAAGTACCCGAATGTCAAGTTTCCCGAGGGTATGCAGTTGAAATACGCCGAGGCGTATGCGCAGAACACCGACCTCGTCGGCTGGCTGAAGATAGACAAGCTCAAGATGGACTTTCCGATTCTCCAGACCGACAACGATTCGTATTATCTCAAACGCAGCTTCACCCACAGATACACGGATCTGGGAAACCCGTTCCTGGCTCATGCGAACTCAATCGAGCCGCTTGACCGTAACAGCATAATCTACGGCCACAGCACCCGCAGCTCGGACAAGATATTCAGCAAGCTCTTTGATTACCGCACCACGCGCGGATTCATAAACAATCCGATAATCGAGTTCAACACCATCTATCACGACTACAAGTGGAAGGTCTACGCAGTGTTTATCACAAATGCGACCACCGCCGAGGACAACGGATATTTCTTCAACTATGTCTGGACGAATATAAGCGAGGCGAGCTTCGAGCAGTATATAGCCGAGCTTGATTCGAGAAAGCTCTACACAACGGGCGTCGACATCAAGCCGACCGACAAGATTCTCACTCTTTCGACCTGCCTGTATGAGTTCGACAACGCACGCCTTGTCGTTGTGGCACGAATGGTGCGCGACGGCGAGAGTGAAGAAGTTGATACTTCGCTCGTCAAGACCAACCCCAACCCGAGATATCCTCAGGCTTGGTATGATAAAGACAAGAAACAGAACCCCTACAAAAACGCAAACAGATGGTATCCCAACTAATGAGGTGATATTTTGAAAAATAAGATCTCGCTCCTGGCTTTTGTCAATCAGCCTCTCCCGCGCAGGGCGATAGCGGAATATGAGTCCGTTTTTGCCGCAGCCTACGGGGAGTGCCGCTTTGAGCAGTTCACGGACAGCCGCGAGCTGTTTTCTGCCCTTGCCGGAGCGTTCGGAGATTCGGAGACTGTGGTTCTCGCGGCTGCCGAGCGGCATTATATCGAGATAAAGAAGCTGCTTTTCGACGCGCTCAGAACAAAAACCGCATTCTCCGATAAAATAGCCGAAGCGCTCGAAAAGGCGGATGAGGATCAGTGTCTGATGCCTGCCGACGCACAGATACTTGTGACCGACGACGGCAAATACAGCGGCTTTATAGAGAAAAGCGGAAAACAGATGCTGGTTTTTCTGCCCCTTTCCGACGGCAGATGCGCCAGGGTTGCCGAAGAACTCAAGTCTGTGTTCCTGCCCGTTGAAAAAAAAGAAGAAAGCGCAAATACTCCCGAGCCGGACGCGAACAGTGCCGGCGAGCTGAGTGCTGAGGAAAAGTGCGATCCCGAAGAGGTTGTTGAACTCTTGAAAGAGCGCGGACTTTCCGCTGCGGTTGCATCAAGCAAAAACAGCCCGTTCGTGTTCTCCGTCCTGCCCTATGACGACGGATCAGATTTCGGCGAAGTCATATTCGCTCAGTCGGTAGATGTCGAGCGCCAGGAGGACGAGAGTCACGGCGAATACATAGCCGCCATGGCGGGGCGCGCCAGAGCAAAGAGCGGCGCGTCGGTCGGCGCGGCGATATCGAATGTGTTCCGCAACGACGATGAGGACAGCAAGCATTTCATGCTAATCTGCATAGCGGACGAGAACAAGGCGCGTGTGTTCAAGGTTTTCAGTCGCAAGGGTGAGACTACGCAGGAGTTTATCTACGCCTGCGTTCACAGGCTCTATTCCGCGCTAGCCGACTATGCGCGCAACGGCTTTGTCATGCACGATGTCAGCGACGATGCGTCAATAATAATCACGGATGGTGAACATCCGTCCCATCATAAATCGGCACCGGTGCACTCGGGCAAAAAGACAGCGCTTATAGTCGCGTCGGTTATCCTGATCGCCGTGCTTATCGGCACTGCCGTTACATTTCTTATCAAAGGCTACGGCTCGCAGTCGGGCGCGTCGCTCATTGGCGCGCGCACTCCCGACACGACCGAGAGCGGGACCGGCGACATAATCGGCGTTATAGATGATATTATCATTGCTGATGTCGAAGATCCAAACGGTGATGCAAGCAATGAGCAGAGCTCGGACAGCACCGCAGCGCAGAGCACCGACTCCGGAAAAACAACGGGGGAGCAGACAAATGGCACTGTGCCCGGCTCGATAGCCGAGGGTTCAACCGTCCTGACGACGGTTATTACCACAAAGCCCACGACCCGCCCGAGCCCGACCGAAAAACCGACAACCAAGCCCACCGAAAAGCCTACGCCCACAAAGCCGAACAGTTCTTCGAAAAAGACGGGCACCTTTGTTTTCACGGTCTACGGTTACGGCCACGGGGTCGGCATGAGCCAAAACGGTGCGTCCGAATATGCGCGCCGCGGCTGGGACTATAAGCGGATTTTGCTCCATTATTATAACAACCCCGGCATCAGCCTCGTTAAAGATTCAAATTTACCGAGCAAGGTTACATATAACGGCAAGAGCTATTCGCTCGCCGAATATCTCGGCAAGACTGCATATGCCGAGGTCGGTCCGTCCGCGCCGCTTGAGTCGATAAAGTCGCAGATGGTCGCGATTTACACCTACGCAAAGCGCCAGAATTTTAAGATGACTACCTCGAACCACGCGTTCCGCGAGAGCTACGCCGGCACAAGCTCATCTATCGAAAACGCAATAAAAGCGACGCTCGGCGAATATCTTGCATATTACGGCTCGCCTGCGTTCACTCCGTATTTTTCAACGGCGGCGGGGAAGACGGCTTCGAGCGCGAATGTCTGGGGCGGCAGTCAGAATAGCTATCCTTATCTCGCGGGCGGCAGGACAAGCCCCGAGGGCAATGTCAAGCGCACGCTGACCATTTCGAGCGAGGAGCTTCGCAAGAAGGTCGAAGCGTATAACGCAAAGGTTGATTCATCAAAGCGCATAACGCTCCAGAGCAACCCTGCGCAGTGGATAAAAATACTCGAGCATGACAGCGCGCGCGGCAGCAGCTGCGGCTATATTTCAAGCATGAGAATAGGCAATCAGACAATGCGCGGCAACGCATTCAGGCTCAACATAATGGGCGCGGCGACGCTCCGCTCGCATTGCTTCACCTTCACTTATACGCCGGACTGACGCTGAAATAAAAATGAGTCGAGAGAAAAATACTCTCTCGGCTCTTTATTTTTACATATCCACATATATGCGGTGCAGCTTTTTGGACATATTTTCTATTGAGTAGTTGTCTATGGCCGAACGCCTGTTTTTTGCCGACAGCTCCGAGCTCTCGCTCATTTTGACAGCCTGCCCGAGCTTCTCCGAAAGGCTGTCGGAATCGCCGTTTTTAAACCAGAGAAAATCAAAATTCTTTTCCGCGTGGCTCTTCATTCCTGGACAGTCGGACGCCACAACCGTTTTTCCGCAGTAGGCGGCCTCGACTATGGCATAGCAGAAGCCCTCGCTTCTGGAGGCCTGAATATATATGTCGGCGGCGCGGTAGTAGCTTGCGATGTCCTGTCTCGGCGGCAAAAGCTTCAGCCATTCGGGGAATTCGCCGAACTGCGCTCTGATTTGCTCTGCAATAGTCTGTGTATTTGAGGCGGTGCAGACGGCAAGATAAATGTTGAGTCCCTCGTCTCGGAGCTTTTTGACCGCCTCGCACGCCAAGTCGATGCCCTTGAGGCGGTAGTCATAGCCTATTGCAAAGCAGAGAACGGCGCCCTCGGGAACACCCAAATCGGGTTTACAAAGCTTTTCGTAGTTGTCCATTCGCGGAAAATATACCGCGTCGTTTAAAAGCACGGGCTTGCAGGAGACTATATTGCTCTCCGCCTCCCGCATGATGTGCGGGCTTACGCAAATGACGGCGTTCCAGCTGCGGTAGCAGAGCCGCGCGAAAAATTTCTTTATTGTGCCGAAGCTGCCGAAGCTGCTTCTGTAGTGCTTGAATTTTTTCACGCGAAGCCCGAGACAGGCGATATTGACGCACATATCGGTTTTCATGTCGGTGAAGTGTGTGTGAACGGTGTCGACGCCGTTTTCTTTTATGATTTTTCTGAAAGCTCTGATTTTTTCTTTGACGGAGCTTTTGTATATCGCTGCGGGAACTTCTTTTTTCAAGTCGAAGAACCACTGATTGCGGCGCTCTGCCATTCTTTCGGGAAACGCATAGAGCATAAAATCGCCGTCGCCGAGGCTGTTTTTTCTGAAGTATTCGAGAGACTCGATAAAATTGCCCCTGTATTTTGCGGCATAGTCGCATATCTGCAAAATCTTCATGCTCGCTGCACCTCCTGTTTCTTTCGGTTAAAATTATAGCGTCTCGCCGAAAATAAATCAATAGCATAAAAAGACGCGAAGCTTGCGAAGCAAATATGACTCGGCGTATGCCTAATATCACTGCGAAGCAATAAAACTCGCCGCAGGCGAATATAACTGAAAAGCACTCGTTCTTTGAACGAGTGCTTTTTCTGGTGGAGATGGCGGTAATCGAAACCGCGTCCGAAAAGGGCTCCCCACAGCTTTCTACGGGCGTAGCCTGTCTTTTAAGATTCCCTCGCCGGAGCGCCGTCAGGCAGGCTCACCGGTTCGGTAGTTCCGTTGTTCATGACGGGTTACGGAGCACTCACCCGTGCACGTTCACTGCTAATCGACGCCTTGTACCGGGCCGCAGTACTCCCGGCAAAGACGGCTGCTATTTAAGCAGCTTGTAAAACTGTTTTGTTGTCGTTTATTATTTAAACGTATGGGTTTTATAGCGGTCCCACACCGCTGCCCGCTTACCGAAGTTCAACCTCCCCGTCGAAATCCTTTCATCCCCATATATCAAACGGCTCTTGCCGATTGAATCAGAAGTTTTTCATGCTGCGCTCGATATTGCGCGCGGCGTCTTTTCTTGCGGCCGTTTCACGCTTGTCATAGAGCTTTTTACCCTTGCACAGCCCTACCTCAACCTTTGCGCGCCCTTTGACAAAATATACACTCAGCGGCACGAGGGTCAAGCCCTCCTGCTTCGTCTGACCGAGCAGACGCATTATCTCGCGTTTGTGCATCAGCAGGCGGCGCACCCTCAGCGGGTCGCGGTTGAAGATGTTGCCGTGCTCATATGGGCTGATGTGCATTCCGTTGACGAACAATTCGCCGTCGACTATCGAGCACCATGAGTCCTTGAGATTGAGTTTGCCCTGGCGTATGGATTTGACCTCCGTGCCGCAAAGCTCGATTCCCGCTTCATATCTGTCGAGTACGAAATAGTCGTGAAAAGCCTTCTTGTTCTGGGCGGCGATTTTTTTTTGTTCTGTGCCCATGGCTTTCACTTCCTTTCCACACGGGCAGTTTTCGGGAGAATATTATAACGCCCGGCAGAATTTTTGTCAAGGCAATACCGCGCTCAGGCCTTATTCTTGAGTTTTGTCAAAAATATGAGCAGCGAATACATTTTATGCCTGAGAAGCAGAAACTTTATATTTGATGCTCGTGAGGAATATTTGTCCGCCCTGCGGTCTGTACACAGCTTGAAAAGCTCAAGCTCCTCGCTCTGCCGAATGAGCTTTAAGGCCTCTTTTTTCGGCAGTGCGGTCGCGGTGGGATAGAGAAAGCTGCGATATATATATCTGCTCAGGCAACAAAGCAGATCTTCCGTTTTTTCATCGTAGCAGCCGTCCGACTGAATGAGCAAGCGTATCTCCGCATTTGCGCAGGACGTCAGGCGAAGATTGTTATACGAATATGTCTTAGTCATTTGGGAAGCAAAAATATTATAGTTGTAAAGCGATATCGGCAGATAGCTGAAGGTGTTTAACCGGCTTATCATGTGCGCCGAGAGAAGCTTATCCTCGCCCCGGCTGTAGCCCCGGTAAAACTCCGTATCGAAAGTATAGGCGAACGCGTTTCGTCTTATGCATTTCAGGCACAGAGAGTTGAATCTCGACGAGAGCAGCAACTCCCAAAGCTCGCACTTGTTGCTCTTGTCAAAGGTCTTTCTTTCGTCGAAAAGCTTTTCGTGCGCAGAGGTGCCGTCGGAATAGCATTTGCTCAGGTCGAAAAATACCATGTCGCAATGACTTTTCTGAATTTCTTCGTTTATTAGCGTGAAGATTTTCGGGTCCACCGTGTCGTCCGAATCAAAGACGATGAAATAGTCCCCGCGCGCATTCTCAAACGCAGTCTTTCGCGCGAGCAATACACCCTGATTCTCCGTGTGAATGACACGCACACGGCTGTCTTTTTCTGCATATTCGTCGCAGATGCAGCCGCTTTTGTCCGTCGAGCCGTCGTCAACTATGAGCAGTTCAAAATTTTTGTAGCTCTGATTGAGGACGGAATCCAGACATTCGCGAAGATATTTTTCCGTGTTGTATACGCACACCGCGGCGGTAAAAAATACAGACATATTATCCTCCGTCAGATGTCCGCGCAGCAGCATTTCGAGCGGCGCTTCTGCTTGCTGTGCTCGTCGCGCAGGGTGCTGTCTATGGCTATTCTGCGTATGATATCCTTGACGGTTATGTCAAGCTCGCTGTTTTCTGAGTAGTCTGCCGCGAAGGCGAAGTCAACGCGGTTGTGATAGAGCAGATCGCTCACGCCCTCGAGCTGGCGTGGTTCGTTGTTGTGGACGGCTATAGAATATCCGCCGTATGCCTTGACCATCTTCATGCAGGGGACGTCGGAGAGCCCGTCGCCGATATAGAGCATATTGGAAAACGGAACGCGGCGCTTGTTATCGGGTGTAGAACGGTTGAGATCTTTATCGTTAGATACATCGAGCACGCCTTTGTTTATGCGATAGACAAACTGGGTCTTTGAAGTATAATTGACGGCGGTCTTCGGCCAGACTGCCTCGCCGTTTTCTCCATAAAGGAACTCACAGGCAAAAATCTCTTTGAAGCATTTGCCTATTTCGGATCCCTCGATTATCTCTTTAAGACCGGAGGAGAGGACATAGTGCTCGACGGTTACGCCGTTCTCGCTGCCGAAGCGGTTGAGGCGGTCGAACCAGTCGGGCAGACCTTTATACAGTTCTATCGCGCGCCCGCACTCCATGACGCTCTTGCGCGTCAGCGGAATCCCGCACTCATGCGATTTTTTTATCATGATGTACATATAGGACAGGATTTTGTCCATATGCTCTTCCTCGGCGTAGCTGTTGGCGAGCCCCCAGAAATCCGTGGGCTCCATGCCGACGCTCGGAATGAACTGATATTCCTGCATATCCTTTGTGCAAAGTGTGCGGTCGAAGTCATAGAGTATCGCCGCAACAGGTCTTTTTCCAGCCAATTAAGACACCTCCGCAGTTATACATATATATTGGGATTGTATTATACTATGAGTGTATCAAATTTTCGCAGAAAATGCAACATATATGTATCGCGGCGATAATATGCACATTATTTTGTGGTAATCTTTGTGCAATTTTTCAAGATGTTTTTGGTGACAAGAGCGCTTTAGTGGTATATAATAGATTTTGCCGGGACGGAAAGACCGATTTTCTCCGTCTCGATTTTTACGGCTTGAAAAGGGGTATCGGTATGCGCGTCAGAGGTCTGCAAAAACTTACATTGCTCGATTTTCCCGGCAAGATGGGATGCACTGTGTTCCTCGGCGGATGCAACTTCCGCTGCCCGTTCTGCCAGAATTCGGAGCTGATTCTCCCCGGCGGGGACGAATATGAGATTCCGGAGGAAGAATTTTTTGCGTTTCTCAAAAAACGTCAGGGCATGCTCGACGGCGTGTGCATAACAGGCGGCGAACCGCTCGTTAATAAAAATGTCGACGAGTTTGCAAGGCGCATAAAAGACATGGGCTATCTCGTAAAGCTCGACACCAACGGCACTTTCCCGGACAAGATGCAGTCGCTTATAGACGCGGGGCTCGTTGACTATGTGGCGATGGATATCAAAAATTCGCCCGAAAAATATGCTGAGACGGTCGGACTCGAAAAGTTCGACATGGAGCCGATATATGAGAGCGTGCGCCTGCTCATGGGCGGAAAGACCGATTTTGAGTTCCGCACGACCGTTGTGCGCGAGCTGCACAGCGCGGAGGACTTCGAGAAAATAGGCGAGTGGCTCAAGGGCGACGAGAAATATTTTCTCCAGAACTTCACCGATTCCGAGTTCGTTTTGCAGAAGGGTCTCGGCTCGCACAGCCGCGAAACACTGCGCTCTTTCGCGGATATAGTCCGCAAAAATGTCCCAAATGTCGAGATAAGGGGAATATAACGGACACTGGAACTCGGAACATCTTGGGGCAGAAAAATAAATTCTACACAATATCTTGTATTTTGCTGTTGACATTTGCTGCGGCTGCCTCTATAATTGAAGCAGACACCGCAATTTATGCGTATAACTTGAAACAATGAAGAAAACGGAGGCATGATGATGTACAAGGTAATCAAAAGAGACGGCGCAGTCGCCGATTTTGATATAGCAAAGATATCTTCGGCTATATCAAAGGCTTTCGACGCGCTCAACAAGGAAACTCATCCGACGGTCATCGACTTGCTTGCGCTCAAGGTCACTTCAGACTTCGAGAGCAAGATAAAGGACGGACTTATCGCCGTTGAGGACATTCAGGACAGCGTCGAGTCGGTGCTCAGCCAGGCGGGCTACGCCGATGTCGCAAAGGCCTATATTCTCTACAGAAAGCAGCGCGAAAAAGTCAGAAACATGAAGTCGACCATCCTCGACTACAAGGAGCTGGTTGACAGCTACGTCAAGGTTTCCGACTGGCGCGTTAAAGAGAATTCGACCGTCACATATTCCGTCGGCGGACTGATTCTCAGCAACTCCGGCGCAATTACGGCTAACTACTGGCTCTCCGAGGTCTACGATGAAGAGATAGCAAACGCCCACAGAAACGGCGACATCCACCTCCATGACCTCTCCATGCTCACCGGTTACTGCGCGGGCTGGTCTTTGAAGCAGCTCATTCAGGAAGGTCTCGGCGGCGTCCCCGGAAAGATAACCTCTTCTCCCGCAAGCCACCTTGCGACCCTCTGCAACCAGATGGTCAACTTCCTCGGTATCATGCAGAACGAGTGGGCGGGCGCTCAGGCGTTCTCCTCGTTCGATACCTATCTTGCCCCGTTTGTTAAGGTGGACAACCTCTCTTACCGCGAGGTCAAGAAGTGCATCGAGTCGTTCATCTTCGGCGTCAACACCCCCAGCCGCTGGGGCACTCAGGCTCCGTTCTCGAATATAACCCTTGACTGGACCGTTCCCAACGACCTTGCCGAGCTCAACGCCATTGTCGGCGGCAAGGAGATGCCCTTCAAGTACAAGGACTGCAAGAAAGAGATGGATATGGTCAACAAGGCGTTCATCGAGACCATGATAGAGGGCGACGCCAACGGACGCGGCTTCCAGTATCCCATCCCGACTTATTCCATAACCCGCGACTTTGACTGGTCGGATACTGAGAACAACAGACTTCTCTTCGAGATGACCGCAAAGTACGGCACACCTTATTTCTCTAACTACATCAACAGCGATATGGAGCCGAGCGATGTCCGCTCCATGTGCTGCAGACTGCGCCTCGACCTGCGCGAGCTTCGCAAGAAGTCCGGCGGCTTCTTCGGCAGCGGCGAGAGCACCGGTTCTATAGGCGTTGTTACGATAAACATGCCGAGAATCGCATATCTTGCAGAGGATGAGGCGGACTTCTACCGCAGACTCGACAAGCTTATGGATATCTCCGCCCGTTCGCTCAGCGTTAAGCGTACGGTTATCACGAAGCTTCTCAACGAGGGTCTCTATCCCTACACCAGACGCTACCTCGGCACTTTCGAGAATCACTTCTCGACTATCGGCCTTATCGGCATGAACGAGGTCGGTCTCAACGCCAAGTGGCTCAGAGCGGATATGACCCACGAGAAGACCCAGCAGTTCACCAAGGAAGTCCTCGACCATATGCGTGAGCGCCTCTCCGACTATCAGGAGAAGTACGGCGATCTCTACAACCTTGAGGCAACTCCCGCCGAGTCCACCACTTATCGTTTCGCAAAGCACGATGTCGCTCAGTTCCCGGATATCATCACCGCAGCGAAGGACGGCGGCACTCCCTATTACACCAACAGCTCGCATCTTCCTGTTTCGTTCTCGGAGGATATCTTTGAGGCGCTCGACATTCAGGATGATCTTCAGACGAGATACACCTCCGGCACAGTCTTCCACGCCTTCCTCGGCGAGAAGCTGCCCGACTGGACCTCGACTGCTTCTCTCGTGCGCAAGATAGCCGAGAACTATAAGCTGCCCTATTACACGATCTCCCCGACCTACTCCGTGTGCAAGGATCACGGCTACATCGCGGGCGAGCACTTTACCTGCCCCGAGTGTGGCGGTCAGACCGAGGTCTACAGCCGTATCACCGGCTACTATCGCCCCGTCCAGAACTGGAACGACGGCAAGGCGCAGGAGTTCAAGGACAGAACCGTCTATAACCTCGGCGCGTCTCATCTCAAGAATGAGCGCACCGTCATCCACACCGTGGAGGACGGCAAGCACGAGGATGCTCCCAAGGCATCAAACGGCGCAAGGGTCATGCTCTTCACCACAAAGACCTGCCCCAACTGCAAGATAGCCTATACTCTGCTTGACAAGGCGAATATCGGCTACGAGAAGATTGATGCAGAGGCTCAGGAGGATCTGACGATGAAATACGGAATCAGACAGGCTCCGACTCTTATCGTCACCGACGGCGACGGATACGAGAGCTTCGTCAATCTTTCAAACATCAAAAAGTTCATTGAGCAGTGCTGATGCACTGATAAACGCTGGAAGATCGGGTGGAGCGCGGCTTCACCCGGTTTTCGGCGCATTAAAGAAAAATTTTGCCATATTCAGAGGGAAAAGAAATGCAGCAATTTGATATCGTTATCGTCGGCGCCGGCACAGCCGGACTCACGGCGGCAATCTATGCGCTCAGAGCGGGAAAAACCGTGCTCGTGACCGAGGGCGAGTCCTTCGGCGGTCAGATAACCTCTTCGCCGAGAGTTGAAAACTATCCGGGAATATCGCAGATAAGCGGCAGCGAATTTGCAGATAACCTCGTTTCGCAGGCGATGGAGCTTGGCGCGGATGTTGAGCTTGAGCGGGTAATAAAAATAGTCGACGGAAAGATAAAAACCGTCATAACCGATTCAAACAGCTACCAGTGCAAGTGCGTTATAATCGCCACCGGAGCGCGCCACAGACCGCTCGGAGCGGACGGCGAAAACGACCTCGCGGGCAGGGGCGTATCCTACTGCGCGGTGTGCGACGGAGCTTTTTATAAGGGCAAGAATGTCGCCGTTGTCGGCGGCGGAGACAGCGCTCTCCAGTCCGCGCTCTTCCTCGCGTCTTACTGCAAGAGCGTAACGCTTATTCACAGACGCGATGAGTTCAGGGGCGAAAAGGCTCTTGTCAAGAAGCTCGGCGAGAAAGATAACATAAAGGTTCTCATGAACACGAAGGTAGTCAAGCTCATCGGCAGCGACGAGCTCGACGGCATAAAGATAGCAACAGGCGACGAGGAGCCCCATTCCATTCCGATGGACGGTGTTTTTATTGCGGTCGGTCAGATGCCGAACAACGAGAGCTTCAAGGATGTTGCAGACCTCGATGACTATGGTTATATCATCGCGGACGAGAGCTGCAGAACAAAGACACCCGGCGTCTTCACCGCGGGCGACTGCCGCACAAAGGAAGTGCGCCAGCTGACCACCGCAGCGGCGGACGGCTCCGTAGCGGCACTCGCGGCTTGCAGCTATATAGACAATATGGAATAAGATAAGCACCCGGGGATGCCCTCGGGTGTTTTGAATTATCAGCGCAAAAATCTATATGTTAATCTGCGTTGCTTGCGGCAACGGGCGGTAGGGGATACAATGTCGGTAACGACTGACAGAAAGGCGGTTATACCGATGCTCAATGAAAACATCAAAACTATCAGAAAATCAAAAGGACTCTCGCAGGAGGAGCTCGCGGTCAAGCTGAATGTCGTGCGACAGACCGTGTCCAAATGGGAGCAGGGGTTGTCCGTTCCCGATTCGGATATGCTCATATCTTTGTCGGAAGCGCTCGAAACTCCCGTGAGCACACTGCTCGGCGAGAATGTCGCAAAGCAGGAAGCGGACGAATTGAAAGCGATATGCGAAAAGCTCGAGGTGATAAACCTGCAGCTCGCGCGAAGAAAAAATGCGAGAAGAGCGGCACTTCACTGGCTGTTTATTGCACTCTGCGCGGCTATAATAATTATCTCGGCGGTGCTGATATCGCTCGGCAGCCCGTATCTCGGCTGGAATTTCGGCGACCCGGAAACTGCGGTTTTCGGCACGGTTTATCATGTGTTCGAGTGGCTGTTTGTCCGATTCGCGCCGATAGCTTTTGTCGGTTCGCTCGTCGGAGCTTTTATGACGCGAAAGAAATGATTTGTTTGATTTGCCCTCTGCCGATTGGCAGGGGGATTTTTCGCGTTGAAAATGCGGCGGGATGTGGTATAATCAAAGCGGGAAATCAGTAAAATTTTTAATATATATGAGAAAGAGGTATGAAAAATGAAAGTTCTCATTATCAACGGCAGCCCGAGAATAAACGGCAACACTTCGCTCGCCATCAAAGAAATGGAAAAGATTTTTGAGGCGCAGGGTGTTGAGACCGAGACGGTGCAGGTCGGCAATATGAATGTCAGGGGCTGCATCGCCTGCAGGCGGTGCGGTGAACTCGGGAAATGCGTCTTTGACGATATAGTCAATGAGCTTGCGCCGAAATTCCGCGAGGCGGACGGCCTTGTTGTGGCGAGTCCCGTCTATTATGCCTCCGCAAACGCGACGCTGATAGCCGTCCTCGACAGACTTTTTTACAGCACGCCTTTTGACAAGACCATGAAGGTCGGCGCGAGCGTAGTCTGCGCAAGGCGCGGCGGATGTTCCGCGACATTTGACGAGCTGAATAAGTATTTCACTATATCCAATATGCCGATAGCTTCGAGCCAGTATTGGAACTCGATCCACGGGCGCGAAAAGGGCGAAGCCGACATGGACGAGGAGGGAAAGCAGACCATGCGCACGCTCGCGCGGAATATGACTTTCCTTATGAAGAGTATCGCTCTGGGCAAAGAAAAATTCGGGCTTCCGGAGACGGAAGAACACGCATGGACGCATTTTATCAGATAAAAATCCGATGAGGCTCCCCGCCTTGGGGAGCCTCTATTCTTATGCGCGGACGCACAGCCGCGGCTCCCCTGCGGACAGAAATCTGTCACCTTCGGCATATCCGCGCTTGTTTTGGATTTCGTGGGGAACGACCCCATAGCATAATATGCCGAAAGGGTGAAAACGGACAGCCGCAAAATAAAAACAGCCGCCGTATTCAGCGTGAAAAACCGAATCGGCGGCTGCTAAATTTATATATCAGAGTGTGTCAAAAAATCCCTTGGCGAGCACATAAGCCTGCTTGCCGTCGTGCGACATATATGTTGAGTGTCCCGCGCCCTTGATTATCGCGATGCGGCTGTTGGGGATTTTTCTGTACATATACGCCGTATCGGAGGGCCACATAATATCATGCTCGCCCGCGACAATATAGGTCGGCGCAGTTATCTCGCCGAGCATTTCGGCAGTGATATCAGGCAGGGTGAGCATCATGTCATTGAGCTTATCGTGGTGGAACATATTGTTGAATTTCACGCCGATGATAAAATACGGCTTCATCGTCTTGGGGCTCGTATTCGCGCCGCAGGATATTATCGCACCGGGGATGTCCGGGTATCTCGCGGCGAGCGTCAGCGCGATGATGCCGCCGTCGCTGTGCCCCATGATATATGGCTTTCTGAGCTTCATCGCGGCGATGAACTGTGCGGTGTCGTCCGCCATGGATTCATAGTCTATCGTGCCCGGGTCGCTGCTCTGTCCGTGGCAGCGGCTCTCAATCACATAGACTGTGTAGTCGTTGGCGAGATAGCTTGCCGCCTCGGCAAGCGACTTCGCGCTGCCGCCGTTTCCGTGGATTAAGACAAGGGGCTGCTCGCCGTTGCCGTAAACGACATAGTGCATCCTGACATTTTTGAGCTGAACAAAACCGTCGCGCACCGGCTCCTGCGGCGCGGGAAGCGACGAGGTGTCGAGCGTGATAAGATTATATTTTTTCGAGTCGATGCGGTTCTTTATTCTGTATGTGCCGAACCCGGCGGCGACCGCCAGCGCTATGCATCCGACGGTTATCGCGGCGATTTTAAGCCCCTTTTTCGATGATTTTTTCATTTCTTTTTCTCCTGCCTGCGGCGTTTTCTGTATGCTATTTCGCGGGATATCTCCTGACCGAGAACATAGAATCTGGTGCTCTTGAATTTATCTTCGGCGCGTTCTATTTTGCGCTGCTGCGGCGTGATATTGCGCAGGGTCACTTCATGCATATTGCCGTCGTCGAGCACGAACGCCTGAGTCAGGCATATGCCGCCCTTGCCGAGCAGCTGAGCGCGGACATAGCAGCCGATGTTCTGCGACGCGGCGATGAGATCGATTTTTTCGCCCTCAGCGATTATTTTTCCGTTTGATATCCACTGCACGCGATTATAATTTTTGCCCTCGATGCTTATGCTCTGCTCATTTTCATTCGCGGTTATGCGCGTGACGGTCGGATATTCGCCCTCGCCGACAAAATCTTTACCGAGCTCGTATACCGCGCGCCTGCCGACAGAAAAAAATGTGCCGTTCTCCATGCCGCGGCGGACGGTCTGCTCCGTCCTGTCCGGCAGAATAAAATCCATGAAACTCGTGTCGATATCGGAGAGCACATGGGCGTCGCTGTTCGCGAAGCCCCAGACATTTCTGCCGCTCGGTATGACCGCCGAAAGCAGTTCGTCCCAGAGTATGCGGTCGGCGCAGGTGACGGTGTCGATGCGGTTGAACGCCTCGATGCCGAGGCACGACGGATATCTTTTTAATATATCGGCAAACAGCTCAATATTCTTTTTCTCGTGAGCGTGGTTCACATCGACGTATGATTCGAGCCAGTCGCCGGGGTGGTTTATGACGGAAAGCCCACCGCTCTCGGCGACGCCCTTGACCGGCCCTTCAAAGTCGTTTTCGTGCCCGACGAGTCCCTGACCGTATTCGGTGAAAAAGCCGTTGACATGGGCTTTTGTGAACACGGCGGTGTTTATCTCGATTCCGTATCTTAAATCGGTCATGCCGCGCCCGCGGTTTTTGTATGTGCCGTCGAGTATCGCGCCGTACTCCTCGTCGCTGAGCCATGTCGGCTTTTTTATAATGGAGCTGACTGAGAGCACGGGGATGCGCCGGGGCTTCTGATTCCAGCCGTGGTTCACGACTCCGTGGTCCGTCATGGCGAGAATGTCAAAGTCCGCGTCGTAATATGCCTTTATCATGTCCGAAAAATCGACCTGCGCGTCGCTCGCGGTCGAGTGCGTGTGCAGATTGGTTTTGTAGTGGTGCCAGCTGTCCCAGTCAACGCCGGCATAGGGGTTCGTTATCTTGAATTTTCTCAAAGTGAGCACCTCTTGAAAACAAATTTATCCGCTCTTATATTACAGAAAATTAATCTTTTTGTCAACGCGTACTATTGCTTATATCGGCGGCGGAGGTTATAATAATATCAACGAGAAATCGGGAGGAGATACGAATGAAAGCTTTTATGGACAAGGATTTTCTGCTTGAGAGCGACACCGCGCGCGAGCTTTTCGCCGCGGCTAACGAGATGCCGATATTCGACTGGCACTGTCACCTGTCGCCCAAGGAAATATACGAGAACCGCGCGCCCGAGGATATAGCATGGCTCTGGCTCGCGGGCGATCACTACAAGTGGCGCGCAATGCGCTCCTGCGGTGTTGAGGAGAAATACATCACGGGCGACGCCTCCCCGCGTGAAAAATTCATGGCGTGGGCGAAGATAATGCCGTATCTTCTCGGCAACCCGCTCTATCACTGGACTCACCTCGAGCTTCAGAGATATTTTGACATATATGAGCCGCTGAGCGAAAAGACGGCGGAGGATATCTGGAACCGCGCGAACGCGAAGATAGCGGCTGGCGGATTCACCCCGCGCGAGCTTATCGAAAACTCGAATGTCGTGTGTCTCTGCACTACCGACGACGCGGCGGACAGCCTCGAATATCACAAGCTCATCGCCGAGGACAAGAGCTTCAAATGCCGCGTTATCCCGGCGTTCAGACCCGACAAGGCGCTCGGCATCGAGCTGCCCGGCTACCGCGACTGGGTGAAGGCTCTTGAAAAAGCTTCGGGCGAAAAAGTCGACAGCTACGAAAAGCTTACCGAAGTGCTCCTGAGCCGAATCGACCTGTTTGAAAAGATGGGCTGCCGCGCGAGCGATCACGCATTTACCCGCGTGCCCTATAAGCGCGCAGATGCGGCGGAGCTCGACAGAGTGTTCAAAAAGGCTCTCGGCGGCGAGGAGTTGAGCGAATGTGAAGTTGACGAATACAAGACCGAGCTTATGCGCTTCTTTGCAAAAGAATACGCGCGCCGCGGCTGGGGCATGGAGATACACATCGGCGCAACGCGCAACAACAATTCGCGTATGTTTAAATCCCTCGGCCCGGACAGCGGCTTCGACTCAATAGCCGACCACGAGGTTGCGGACAATCTGTCGCGCCTGCTCGACTCCCTCGATGTTGAAGATCTTCTGCCAAAGACCATACTCTTCACGCTCAACCCCAAGGACAACTATGTTCTCGGCGCGATGCTCGGCAACTTCCAGAATTCGCAGGCGGCATCGAAGATTCAGTTCGGCTCGGCGTGGTGGTTCAACGACAATATCGACGGCATGCGCGAGCAGATGAAAGCGCTCGCGAACACCGGCGTGCTTTCTAAATTCGTCGGCATGGTGACGGATTCGCGCTCGTTCCTGTCCTATCCTCGCCACGAATATTTCCGCCGCATACTCTGCGATCTCATCGGCAGCATGGTTGAGCGCGGACTCTATCCCGCTGATATGGATACGCTCAAGAAGATAGTCTGCGACATCTCGTTCAACAACGCGAAGGAATATTTCGGGATATGAAAGTAAGGCGCGGGTTATTTTACACCGCTTCGCATGAGTGGGTCGATTTCATGCCCGACGGCACGGCGAGGGTCGGGATATCCGACTTCGTGCCGCAAAAGCGCGGGAAAATATCTTTTCTCAATCTCTGCGACGAGGGCGAATACTATCAGTCCGGCGAGGTCATCGGCGACGCCGAGGCGTTCAAGGGCGTTTGGGATATCTCCGCGCCGATAAGCGGGACTGTGCTGAAAATAAACGATGATTTGCTCGACGACCCGCAGAGTATAAACAGCGACCCATACGGCTCATGGCTCGCCGAGTTCGGTGACGCCGAGCGGACGGCTAAGCTCATGACGGCGCAGGAATACTGCAAATATCTCGGGAAAGAAGCCGAAATGATATAATAAAATAAAGCCGGACGGAGAAAAATCCGTTCGGCTTTTGTTTTAGATCAATTTTTTAAATCCCGCTTCGTTGACCCGTCGGGTGACATATTCGTCCGACAGATTGTAGACCAGCGTTCCGATTTTTGCGTATTCGTCGGAATCCTCGTCTCCGCAGAGCATTGCGAAGCCCTTTCCGATATTTGCGCTGATATTGAACGCCTTTCTGACGGCGAGATAATATATCGAAAACGAAGCGCCCTCCATGACATTGTCATAGAAACCTTCGCTCAGGTCGTCGTACATGGCGTTTACCGCCTCGTTCGAGATGACCGGCGGCAGCAGACGGTGGAGAGTCAACTGCGCGGTGAACAGCATGAGCACGCGCGCCTGATAGAGCACATTTGACGGCAGCTCCTGCGGGTCGACTCCGCCTTTTGCCTTTATGTCTATCCCGCCGAGCTTCGCCGCGTTTTCGGGCGTGAACTGTGCGAGACTTCTGCCGAGCTTGCGCGCGCGGCGGAGATTACCGTTTGAGCGCTGGGCGTCAAGCTCCTGCACTGCGTGCAGTATATCCTGGCTGAGGTCGGCTGATTCATCAGCCTGTTCTTTCTTTTCATTTGACGGATGGAATACTTTGATATCCTTATCCTCTTCGGGACGCATTGCGATCCCTCCTAACTTATTTGGCGCGCTTTTTGAGCATCGTCTTGTAGTCGCTGAGCGCCTTGAAATCGGCGGCGGGCGTAGCAAAATCGCCGACGCTGACGGTGCCTTTGTTATACATTCCGCTGAAGTCCGAGCCGCCTATTGCGAGGAGCTTGTGAGTCCTTGCGTAGTCGAGCATATCGTTCTGCTGCTCTTCGTTGCTCGACGGACACCAGACCTCGATGCCGTCGATGCCGTATTCTACATATCGGTCAAGCCCGGGCACGCTGTTATATTTATACGGGTGGGCGAGGACAGCTATGCCTCCCGCGCCGTGAATGGCGTCGATAACTTCTTTTACGCCGACGAATTTCGGCTCGACTATAATATTTTTCGGGCTGTCGGGGCTGAAAAGTTCGTTATATATATCGCCGTGAAAATCCTGAGTGATGCCGCATTCGACGAGTGCGTGCATAATGTGTTCCTCGAAGATTCCGGTCGAACCGGCGGCACATTTCATGACAAGCTCGGCGGAGATAGGATAACGCTGAGCCGCCTTGAGAATCATATACTGCCCCGCTTTTTTGCGCGCGGCGTTGTTCTTGTGGCAGAGCTCCTCGAGCCTGTCCGGACTGTCGCAGAAGTAACCGAGAATATGTACCTGACGGCCGGTTTCGGCATCCGATGCGGACAGTTCAACGCCGGGGACAACGGTCACTCCGCGTCTTGCGGCGATGATTCTGCCGCGGACGGAACCCGCCTGGCAATCATGGTCTGTGATAGAAATGGTATCGACGCCGCGTTTTTTTGCGAGCATAATAAGGTCGTCAATACCCATGGAACTGTTTGATAACTTCGTGTGACAGTGTAGATCAACTGACAAAATAAATCCTCCCTTGGAAATAAGACCCGGCAATGACCAAAGCCGCATTGTCAACGAAAGTGAACCGTGTATATACGATTGCGGCGCACGGGTCTGTGCGTGTATCTAAAGCGCATAATCCCTCAATATATCTTTTATTATACTCTTTTTTGCCGCTTTCTGCAAGCGGATTTCAAGATTTTATTTTCCGGTAATCATGCGCTAACCGAAAAATAACACTTAAAAAGCATCATAACAAAAAATATATAAAAATATTCCGCAGAAAACGAAATGATTTCGGGATGTAAAATTTAAGTTGCTTTGCATAGTCGGGCGGGATATGGTATAATCTACAAAGAATCAAAAGGGGGGCGAAAGCTTGGAGCGCGTATTTATAGGCATGAGCGGCGGAGTTGACAGCTCCGTTGCCGCGGCTCTGCTAAAAGAGCGCGGATATGATATCGTGGGTGTAACACTGCGCCTGAAGCCCGGCGATGGCGCGGACGGCGACATTGAAGACGCGAAAAATGTGGCGAAGGCTCTTAAAATAGAGCACTGCGTACTCGACCTGCGCGGCGAGTTCAAAGAAAAGGTCATGGACTATTTTGCCGCCGAATATCTGCGCGGAGCGACTCCGAACCCCTGTGTCGTCTGCAACAGAGAGATAAAGTTCGGCGCGATGCTCAAGTTCGCCCTCGAAAACGGCGGCGATTATGTCGCGACAGGGCACTATGCCTCGCTCGACAAAAGCGGCGAACATACAAAACTCATGCGCTCAGACAGCGCGAAAGATCAGAGCTATTTTCTCTGCATGCTCTCTGAATTTCAGCTCGCCCACGCGATGTTCCCGATAGACGGGATGGAGAAGAGCGCTATACGTGCCCTTGCGGAGAAATTTTCTCTGCCGGTCGCGCAGAAAAAGGACAGCCAGGAGGTCTGCTTCATCCCCGACAACGACTATTCATCTTTTATCCGCTCGCACGGGTTCAAAGACATGGGCGAGGGCGATTTTCTCGACACTCAGGGCAATGTCATCGGCAGGCACAAGGGTATAATGAACTACACCGTCGGTCAGCGCAAGGGGCTCGGTGCGTTCGGCCGCCCGATGTTCGTCACACGCATCGTGCCGGAGCAAAACGCTGTTATCCTCGGCGAGAACGGCGCGCAGTATGCAAAGGAATTTACGGTTGAGGGCATAAACGCGATAAGCGCGCAGATGAGCGGCAGCTTCGACTGCGATGTCAAGATAAGATTCAGAGCCCCCGCGGCGCCCGCGCATGTTGAATTCGACTCAAAAAATACGGCACGCGTCACTTTTTTTGAGCTTCAGAGATCGGTCACTCCCGGGCAGTTTGCGGCGTTTTATAGCGGCAACGAAGTAATCGGCGGCGCAAAAATCGCAGGGGTTGAAGCACAGCGAATTTTGTGATATAATATAACATAAAGGGAAAATAAAGGGAGGAAAGAGGGAATATGCCGGATTCGCTCATAACGAAAAGAGCGCTCGCTTCGTCGCTCAAGGAATTGATGAAGACCCAGCCGCTGACGAAGATAAGCGTCGGAGACATATGCGAGAAATGCGGGATGAACCGCAAGAGCTTTTACTATCATTTCTGCGACAAATACGATCTTGTCAACTGGATATTCGACACGGAGTTCAGCGAGATTCGCAACCGACCGGATCATATTACGAAATTTGAAGAAATATGCGAATATTTTTATGCCGACCGCGAGTTTTATCGCAGCGCGCTTCAGATAACCGGGCAGAACTCGTTCAGGGACTATTTCCGCATGCAGATACAACCGGTTCTCAAAGAGCTTGTCGGCAATCTGTTTGACAGCGAAGAGGACACGGAATTTCTTGTGACATTCCTTGCCGATGGCATGGTCTCGGCGCTCATCCGCTGGCTCAACGGCTCCGACCCGGAGCCGCCGGAGGAGATGGCGCGCAGAGTCAGGCGCACCATGGTGGCGATATCCCAGGCAATCGTTACAACATACGAGGAAGAAGAAAGCAAGGCAGGAAAAGAATAAATATAAAAAATCCGCCTCAAGCTGGCGGTGTATAGGACAACGGACATCCGCGGCAGATAAACTTGCTGCGGATGTTTATTTGTATATGAACGGAAAGATAAATCCCAATTGCCAATCTCGCGTACCATAATAAAAAAGAATGCTGCCCATGTATTTCAATGGACAGCGTTGTTTTATTTGAGAATTCCACAAATCGGGAATCCGATTTATATGGATTTTACACTCCCGAATAAGCGGAGAAGCCGCCGTCGACGGGGAGAATAACGCCGGTTATGAAGCCGGACTGGCTCTCGTCGCAGAGGAACAGCAGAGCACCCGTCAGATCCTCGGGCACGCCGAAGCGGCGCAGGGGGGTGTGAGTAATTATCTTGTTCGAACGCGCGGTGAGCGAGCCGTCCTCGTTGAAGAGCAGAGTCTTGTTCTGGTTCGTCGAGAAGAAGCCGGGAGCTATCGCGTTGACTCTGATGCCGACATCGGCAAAATGAACCGCCATGAACTGGGTGAAGTTCGAGACAGCTGCCTTCGCCGCAGAATATGCGGGGATTCTCGTGAGCGGTCTGTAGGCGTTCATGGAGGAGATGTTGAGAATCGTCGCGTTCTCCTTGCCTATCATGTCCTTTGCGAAGCACTGTGTGGTGAGCAGCGTGCCGAGGAAGTTGAGATTGAAAACAAACTCAATGCCCTTGGGGTCGAGGTCGAAGAAAGTCTTGACTCCCTCTGCCTTGTGGGCTATGTCCTCGAGCTCGAGTGTGTCTTTGGTCGTCGTGCCGAGCGGAGAGTTGCCGCCCGCGCCGTTGACGAGAATATCGCATGAACCGAGCGCGGCGTTTATCTTCTCGCGCGCCGCCTCAAGGCTTTCGCTCTCGAGCACGTTGCAGCCGACTGCAAGAGCTTCGCCGCCCGCCGCTTTAATCTCGTCCGCGACCTTCTGAGCCGCCTCTTCGCGCAGGTCGAGTATCGCGACCTTTACTCCCTGAGCCGCAAGATCCTTTGCAAATCCGCTGCAAAGAACCCCACCGCCGCCGGTTATGACCGCAACGCGGCCGTTAAGATTTTCGTGTACCATGGTTATCTTCCTTCCCTTTCGGACTTTGAAACAGCTTCCCAGAGTCCGTTTATATATGCCGCTCCGAGCGCGCGGTCGTACAGACCGTAGCCGGGACGGGCTTTTTCGCCCCACAGCATTCTGCCGTGATCGGGGCGGATATAGCCGTCAAATCCACTCTCATAGAGAGCCTTGACTATTTCGTACATGTCGAGCGAGCCGTCCGAGGACAGGTGGGAGGTCTCGTTGAACCAACCGTCGCGTCTGAGGACGTTTCTCAGATGCGCGAAATATATCCTGTCGCCGAATTTTCTTATCATCGCAGGCAGGTCGTTGTCTTTCGATGCGCCGAGCGAGCCGGTGCAGAAGGTGATGCCGTTTATGTCGCTGTCGACGAGCGAGAGCAGGCGTTCGAGATCTGCGGTGTTTTTGATTATCCTCGGCAGACCGAAGATGCCCCATGGCGGATCGTCCGGATGAATAGCCATTTTGATTCCGCAGTCCTCGCAGACGGGAGCTATGCGGCGCAGGAAGTGGCGGAGATTCTCAACGAGATCGTCCTCGGTCACGCCCTTGTATTTCTGAAACAGCTCCTTTATCTCGCCCATGCGCTCGGTTTCCCAGCCGGGCATCGCGTAGCCGTTCGAGTTCTCGTCAATCTCGCGGAACATATCCTCGGGGCTCTTGCCCTCGATCTGTGCCCCGTTATATGACAGGCAGGTTGCGCCGTTGCCCATATCCATGGCGAGGTCGGTGCGCGTCCAGTCGAAAACGGGCATGAAGTTGTAGCATATCACCCTGACGCCCGCCTTGCCGAGATTGCGGATGGATTCGATATAGTTGTCGATATATTTGTCTGCGTTTTCGTTTCCGAGCTTGATATCCTCATGGACGTTGACGCTCTCGATGCACTCCATCGTAAGGCCTGCCGCCTCGATCTCGTGCTTCATGTCCATGACCATATCGAGCGGCCATACTTCGCCTGCGGGCAGGGTGTGCAGCGCGGGGACAATGCCCTTGACGCCGGGGATCTGCCTTATCTGTTCGAGCGATACCGTGTCCTTGGTGTCGCCGAACCAGCGAAAAGTCATCTGCATTTCAATCTTCCCTTTCTTTTTTATAACTCTATGCGTTCGCATGTTTCAGCGCTCTTGTATACGGCGAGCAGGAGCTCAACCGCCTTGCCGCCCTCGTCTGCATCTATTGCAAACTGGCGGTTATTTTTGACCGCGTCGTAGAAATCGCGTATCAGTGCGCTGTGTCCGCTGCCCCAGCAGAGCTTGCCGTGGTTGTCGAATTTGTCCGCGGCGAGCACGGGAGTGAGCTTGCCGTCCTTTAGTTCAAACACGCTGTCGCCCTCGATGCGTACCGAACGGTCGGCAAAGTTTGCTTCGAGCATTATTGGCGAGGTGACGGCATTGGCGGTCGTTGCGAAGAACACTCCGCGAAAGCCCTGCGAAAATTCGGCAAATACGCTCACCGTGTCCTCAACTTCTATTATGCCCTTGAGATGGTCGTTTGAAGCATGGGCGGTCACGGCTTTTACATTTCCGCCGAGCATATTCATCAGATCGAGCGTGTGCAGAGCCTGATTTATCAGCACTCCGCCGCCCTCGGTCGCTTTTTTGCCGCGCCAGTCGCCGCTTGCGTAATAGTCTGCGTCGCGCTTCCAGGTGACAAAAGCCCTCATGCCGATAAGCTCGCCGTATGCTTTTGAGTCAATGATATCTTTGAGGTACTGCACCGAGCGGTTGTATCTGTTCTGAAAACAGACTCCGAACTGACGCCCCGTCATGCGCTGACATTCGCGCAGCTCATTGAGCTGGCCTTCCGTCATGGCGCACGGCTTCTCGCACAGCACATCGACTCCGCGCTCCATCGCGTAGACCGCCATCGGAACATGGAGATAGTGCGGGGTGCAGATATGTAAAACATCCGGCTTCTCGCCCGCGAGCATGTCTTCAAGGCTCGTATATGCCTTTGCACCGAACTGCTTTGCCGCCGCTTCGGCGCGCTCGGGAATGCAGTCCGCAACGCTGATTATCCGGGCGTCCGGTATATCGCGGACGGCTCCGATGTGGGTGCGGCTTATTCCGCCGCAGCCCACGATAGATATCTTCATATTCTACCTCTGTTTTCTTTCGATTATGAGCCGTAGGTCGAGGACATATCCTCAACGACAACTTCCTTCACTGGCTCTTTCTTGCCGGAAGACGAGGCAATTTTCTTCTGGAGTTCGGCATAGAACAGATCCTCGTCTATCGGGAGGGTAACTTTCTTGCCGAGCCATGAGGACAGGTGCGCCGCGTTCGAGATAGTCAGACCGTTGATGCCCTCTTCGCCGCGCGCGATGAGCGGAGTGCCGTGCAGGATATGCACCGCAAATGCGTTTGTGACTGCGACATGCTGCTCGGTGTCCGTGTCGACGTAGTCGATATCCTCCCAGTGACCGTTGGGCTTCGCGAAGCCCTCTTCAGCTGTTTTGCTGAACTCGGTCATGGACTGGTCGAGGACATAGGCTCTTATCCTGTCGTTCTCGCAGACTATCTTTGCGCGGTCGAGCGTTATTTCAAGTCTGTTCGTGCCGGGTGCGTCGCCGGTCGTCGTGATGAACACGCCGGTCGCGCCGTTGGGATATTCGGCGTATATGGTCACATCGTCCTCAACTTCAATATTGTGCCACTTGCCGATGGAGCACTGCGCCTGAATGGATGCGGGCATGCCGGTTATCCACTGCCACAGGTCGAGCTGATGCGGGCACTGGTTGAGCAGGACGCCGCCGCCCTCGCCGCTCCAGGTGGCGCGCCATCCGCCGGAGTTATAATATGCCTGCGTGCGGTACCAGTCGGTGATGAGCCAGTTGAAGCGGTGCAGCTCGCCGTATTCGCCGCTCTGCACGACTTCACGCAGCTTGATATACATGGGATTTGTCCTCTGATTGAACATCAGCGCGAACACTTTGTCGCTCTTCGAGGCGACTTCGTTCATTTCGCGAACCTGCTTTGTATAGACGCCTGCGGGCTTTTCGCTGAGCACATGTACACCGTGGGTCAGACCGTATTCGACTATCGGCGGGTGAGAATAGTGCGGCGTTGCGACTATAACAGCGTCGACCTCGCCCGAGTCAATGAGAGCCTCGGCGGAGTCAAAGCATTTTATCTCGCAGCTTCTGTCATGGCATTTCTTCTCGGCACGCTCAAGCTTTGCGGGATCGATATCGGCTATCGCGGTGAGAACCATCTCGGGGATGAGTCCGTCGAGATAATAGCCGAGGTGAGCGGAACCCATGTTGCCAACGCCGATTATGCCGTAGCGCAGGGTCTTGACTCTTGCGACAACTTCCTTTATTCCGCCGACTGCGGCGGCAAATGAAGCGTTATTGTCGGGATAAGTGAACTTATCCATCTTTATTGAAAGGCTGTCGTCGCGCTCAATGGTTTTGAGTGCATCAAACACCTTGAGATGCGGCTCGACGGAGAGGAATCTCTCGCCCTCTTTTTTGTTGAAGCGGCGGATGAGCTCATCAAAATGAGCATCGCCATGACCTGCGGGGACAACTGTCTCCTCGGCGCCTATCGCGTCTTTTACATGCATATAGGTGATGTAGGGCTCGAGCAGCTCATATGCGGGGAGAATGTCAACGCCGTTGAGAATATAGTTCGCGGGGTCGAAAATTCCGCCGATGACATCGCCGAGCTCCTTGTGGAGATCGAGGCATCTCTCGGGGATATCGCCGTAAATACCGCGCTCGTTCTCGTGGCAGCAGAGGACTCCGCGCTCCTTTGAATATTCAGCCATGGCTCTGACTCTGCGCATGACCTCCGGGCGGTACTCATCGTAGCTCTCGCCCTTCGTGAAATAGAAGCTGAACAGGCGGATATACTTCGCTTCAAGTATCTTCGCCACTTCAACTGTGTTCTTGAAGCCCTCGAAATGGGGCTCAAAATCGTCGGTTATCTCGATCTTTCCATAGTAAGAGCCTATGGAAGAGACCTTCATGCCGTTTGCGTCAAGCTTTTCCTTGAGTGCTTTTGCCTCGTCAACGGTGAACTCGGAGATGTTCTTGCCGTCAACGCCGCGCAGTTCCATGTGTGTCACGCCGTTTGCCTTGCAGGCGGCTATCTGGCCGTCGATGCTGTCGGCGGCTTCGTCGGAAAAGGCGGAGTAGAGAAATCTTGCCATCTTTGCACGACCTTTCTTGTTGTGCCGTATAAAAAGCAGCACTTGATTTACAGTCTTATTTTATACATTATTTACTCCTATTTCAAGCCCGAAGAAGTAGGATTTACAAATATTTAACCGTTAAATAAAGAACAAACAGCCGACAGCGGAACACATGACCGTCGGCTGTTGCATTTTTCTGTTATGAGCGTTTGCGCCGCCTCGAAATAACTCCCGCGGGCAGGGCAAACAGGAGCGGGATAACCGCCGCAAATGAGGCCGAACCGGTCTGCGGGGTCAGAGGCTCTTTCGAGCTGCCCGAACCGCCGTTCGATGCAGCGGGTCTTGCCTGAGTGCCTAAAGGAGTGAGCGTTTTCGCGTTCACATCGTTTTGCAAAAACTGCGGATATTTTTCGTTTGACCAGACATCGGACTGAGACTCTGAATAGAAGAACCAGTTGTACATCGCCTTGTGCCCATCGTGTATCTTGCAGTGGAGCATATCTTTTATGAACCACGTGTTCTCGGGCATGAGGCAGGTCGATGCGTCTATCACGCCGTCCTTTGAAAGATGGTCGTGAACACCTGTTTCGTTCTTCTGAACATAGCCGTCTGGGAGAGTTGAATTGAGATCGGCAACGGTCGCGCCGACGGAGGCGTATTTCGTGTCAACGGTCGCGTCGCTGTTTGCCATATATGACTCAACGAGAGGGGTACGCTGTTTGTTGTAGCCCGCAACTATCATTATTTTTACGCCGTCTTTCTTCGCCTTGTTCAGTATCTCTCCGGCTTTGCACTGGACGTTGTAGTGATATTCGTCGAGGCGGGAGATGAGCTTCTTTGATGTGTTCTCGTTGAAAGTCATTTTCTTCGCCTGCTCGTATTCGTCGTCGGTCACGAAGCTCCATATTCCGGGCATCGAGCCGAACACCGGGTACATGAACTCGTCAAACACCCTGTCGGTCAGATTCTCGAGCAACTTGTCGGCAACTCCTACGAGAGCCTTGAAAACGCCCGCAAAATTGAGCATATCGAGAACAACGTCGAGCAAATCGGATTGCCACTGCTCATCGGTCGGGAGCTGGGAGGCGTAGCGCACGAGGGCGTCCGGGTCGATAGTGATTTTCTTTGTGAAGAGGTCACCCGCAACCTGTGTGCCGAGAATCGGGCAGCACTGGAAGATGCACGCGTCGATGCCGTCGGTGCCGTATTTGTAGAAATACGCCATGGTCATAACGCCGCCCATGGACGAGGCACGAAGAAGCACGGTGTCATGTCCGGTCAGCTTCTTCACGCAGGCGATATATTCGTGCAGCTTATCCGCAACGGTCAGCGGATCTTCGCGGAAATCGTAGGCGAAATAGTAGCTCTTGTCAACGCCGTGGTCGGGGTTGTCGGGCAGCTTGGCGTCCGAGGTCACGCGGTCTGTGGAGTCACCGTTTTCGTCCATCTGCAAGTCGCCGAAGATGCCGCGGACTCCATCGATGAGCGCGTCGCCGAAAGCGTCATAGTTCTTGTCTATGGCGAGGCGCGCTATTGCCGGGGCGAGACGTGCGGCAAGGCGCAGATAAGCGGCGGTGTCGGGTCTGAACAGCAGTCGCTCGTTTTCCGTGCCCTTGTCAAGATAGAGCTTCGCGCTGCCCAAGGCCGCGACGTAGATAACGGGCGGCGTGCCGCAGGAGCATTCGCTCTTTGCGAAAACGGGCAGGCTCGCGCAGAGCAGCAGTATCGCCGCAAGAATGATGCTGAAGATTCGCCGGATGTTTTTGCGCATGGGGTTTCCCTCCGTTGTATTTTATTTTTATCGAAGACTTTTGACAAGCTCTCCGAAAGCTTCGGTTACAGTTGACCCCGCGCGTTTTCCCGCCGAGACCGCCTCTTCGTAGTGGTCTTTTGCTATGACGCTGCCGTAGTCGTTGTCGGGAATTATATATCCCGTCGCGTCATTGCAAAGACCTATAACGCTGAGCTCTCTGCCCTCGGGGATCATGTCGCGCATGGGCGGATACTCCCAGGCTGTGCGGTTGAAGCTCTCGTCCGCGCCGTATGCGCCGCCGAGCAGAATCTCGGGCGCAAGCTCGCCGGGGATGAGTGCGAGGGACAGCTCCTTGCCAATTTCTGCATAGCCGATTTCGCTGACGAAGCAGTAGCCGGATTTTTCGCTCGGGTCGTGCAGAACGGTGTTGTCAACAAGTCCCGTCTTTGCGGCGGCGATAAGTATAGGATTGTCCGCAGGGATGAATATTTCGCGGTTTTTAATATTTATAAAAGTCGCGACGCGCCTCTCGTACTCTTCGGGGATAGAGAGCAGGAAGCGTCCGAGCGTCTTGCCGTATTCCTGCCAGCCCTCCGAGCCGTCATGCTCGGTTATGCAGTCGCGCTGCTGGGCTATCGCAAGCTCCGCACCCTGGAAGAATATAAAGTTCTTGCCCGCTTTGTTTATCTCCTGCTCCATCGATGCGATGTAGTCGGAGCTGAGCATGGTGTTCTTCGCGCCGAGCGCGGTCGGGTGAGCCGCCATGAACGCAGCTACAGTCTCTTCCGAGCCGTTGTCGGGGATGAAGCGCAGGCGGACTATGTCTTTGTCCCAGACATAGGGCGGGCGCTTGTCGCGCGCGAAGTCGATAGCGTCGGTGCGCACATAGGTGAGCTTTCCGCGCTGCATGGAGTTGAACGCCTCTTTTATCGCGTCTGTGGTCTTTTCAAACAGATTCTCCATGAACTCGGGGTCACGCCCGGAAATTATATCGTCGTACCGTCCGTCTTTGGTCGCCTTGACATTGTTCTTGAGCATCTTCGGCAGATCGCCCCAGAGACCCTGTGTATCAATCGCGCTGTGGCAGTGGATTGAAGAAATATTGATGGAAACTATATTATTTTCTTTTGCAAAGTCCGCCAGTCTCTCGCGTATGCGGCGTATGTCCGTGCCGGATATTCCGACGCAGTCAATGACGGCGAAAACCACGCTCCCGCGTCCGCTCGAATCGTCGAGGCAGATAACGCGCACCGCCTGGTCGTCGATAACCCCGCTCATTATATTAGGCGGATAGGAAAGATAGCCCGCTATGTAGTAGTTCTTTTGATTGTAGTCGTCGGGGACAAGGCTGCGGCGGGCGTAGCCGAGACGCCATCTTGAACCGCGCTTGCCCGATGATGCAAATTCGCTGTGACCGGGATAGAAATCACGGCTCCGGTAGTTCGAGACATCGCCGAAATTCGGTTCGGGGAGTTTGTCGGCAATCTTGCCGACGGCGGCGAGGATACCTTTTCCGACAGCGTCGTCAAAGTCGCGGCGGAAAGCCTTGTCGGTCTTTAATTTTCTGCCGACCGCCGCGCCTGCGCCCGCTGCTGCGGCGAGGACGGCAAAGGGGATGAGACTGCATTTTTTCATGCTTTTTCGTGCCTCCGAAATGTGAAATAAGTTACAGTATAATATTACCATTTCAGCAAGATTTGTCAACCGTGATAAAGCGGGAGAAATGAGCATATATATCAACTATCTTTATAAGCGCGAAGGGGCGGAGAAAAGTGTTTGTGTTTTCAATCAAATCCTCAAAGCTGAAAATTGCCTTGACTGCGTTCGCGGCGGTGCTCGCCGTGGCGGCGGTGGTGCTGCTGATAAATCGCGGTAAGCCCGCAGTAAAGGACAACGCGATAAGCCTCAAGGCGTCGAACGCCTCGGAACGCGCGGCGTTTCTGTCTCAGTTCGGCTGGGATATCGAGGAGGACCCGGTCGAGGTCGCAGAGGTTATAATCCCCGCCGAATTCGACAGGGGATATGAAAAATACAATGAGATTCAGAAAGAGCAGAACCTCGACCTGACCCCGTATGCGGGCAAGCGCGCAAAGCGCTGGACATACAACATAAAAAATTATCCCGGCTATGAGGGCGACAGCGGGACGGTGCAGGCGAATATCCTCGTCTACGAGGGTGCGGTGATAGGCGGCGACATCTGCTCGACCGAGCTCGACGGATTCATGCAGGGCTTCGATTTCCCGACAAAAAATGCCGCGCAGAACGAGAGCACGACGGGATAAAAACAGCCGGACGGATATCCGCCCGGCTGAAGTTTTTATTGAATTTCCTGTTCGAGGGTCTTGAATATGTCGTCGTCAAAGAACTCGGTTATTGTCATATCAAGCCCGTCGCAGAGCTTTTTGAGAGTTATAACCGACAGATCACGGCGGCTCGGGTCGAGCATACTGTAAACTGTTGACGGTGTAACGCCGGAACGTGTTGCGAGCTCGTTATATTTTATACCGCGCTCAAGGCAGATGTTCTTTATCCGCTTAACGATAGCTTCTTTTATTTGCATATCCTCACCTCGTGCAAATTTTATAAAAATATTCGCACGATAGTATACGCACTTGCGTAATAGAAACGCATTTGATATAATTTATACGCAAGTGCGTATAAAAGGGTGAGAAAGCCGATGAAAATAGCTGTTGTGGGTTCGAGAAGTCTTAATGTGAGTTGCTTGGAAGATTTTATTCCGAGTGATGTTGATGAAATTGTTTCCGGAGGAGCAGCCGGAGTGGATACTTGCGCAAGGGAGTACGCACGAAGAAACGGTAAAAAATTAACTGAATTTTTTCCGGACTATAAAAGGTATGGTAAATTAGCGCCGCTATATCGAAACATTCAAATAATAGAATATGCTGATGAAGTTATCGCCTTTTGGGACGGAAAGTCAACGGGAACAAAATATGTTATAGATAATTGCATGAAAACAGGAAGAAAAATAAGAGTGTTTCGAAGCAAATAAAAAATCGCCTCTCAAGAGAGACAATTTTTTTCACATCTTTATGCTCTTGTAAAAATCCAGTGTTCTCAGCTTATGCCCGAGCTGGAGAAGCAGGTAGCGTTCGGTGATATCGCCGAGGATTTTCAGCGAGCTGTCCGGCATACGGAACGCGAAAAGCGCGCGGTCATCGCAGGTGCAGATATGGCGCATCGCATTTATCACGCCGGGCGTCACGGGTATTCCCTCGCCGTCGGGTGCACAGCCGCGGCAGAAAAATCCCGCATGGCGCAGGCTGAAAACAGGCTCGTCGGGCAGCTCGTTCCCGCAGGATTGGCATCCGGCGAGGTCGGGCATATAGCCCGCGAGCGCGAGCATACGAAGCTCGCCGACGGGTTTTAAGAAATCTACGCTCCGCTTGTCCTCGGACAGCAGGTGCAGTAAATTCAGCGTCAGGCTCAAGAATTCGTGAGCCTCGGTGTTCTCGGGCGAAAACTCGCCCGCAAGCTCGCAAAAATAATTTGCAAGCGATAATTTTTCAATGTCCTCGCGCAGCCCGAAAAACACGTCTATCGCCTTTGCGTCGTCAACTATGTAGCTCTCGCGCCCGCGGTAGAGGGTTAGACGGGAGTATGTCATCGGCGAAACGGCGGCACTCGCGGTTCGGCTCTTCACTTTCTTCGTGCCGTTGGCAAAGGCGGAGATGAGCCCGAGGTCGCCTGTCAAAATTTTGACGACGGTGTCATTTTCATTGATATCGCGGGACTTGATTATCAGACCCTCTGTCTGCGTCTGCACTTGCTGTTTCACCTCCCATGCGGATATTCGTCTTTGCATAGCGGAGATAGTCCTCGACTCTGCCGCTCATTTCAAAGGCGTTCCATGCATTCTGAACCGTGTTTTTGTCCGTATTTTTCATCTATGATAAACGCGCGATGTGCGCTCCTCCGTGCAGTGTAAAAATATTTTTTTCACTGCGCGGCGCATTTATGATAGGAAAAATTTTATTCGTTGTCGAGCCCGAAATTGTGGATGAGTCCCTCTCTGTTGCGCCAGCCCTCTTTGACTTTCACCCAGCAGTGGAGGTTGATTTTGCACATGAAGAAGCGCTCCATATCCTCGCGCGCCTTTGTCGAAACTTTTTTGAGCATCTCGCCCTTTTTGCCGATTATTATGCCCTTGTGGCTCTCGCGCTCGCAGTAGATTGTGGCGTCGATATCGGTTATATTCGAGTCCTCGCGCTCATGCATTCTTTCTATGCATACAGCAACGCCGTGCGGCACTTCGTCGTCGAGAAGATTCAAAAGCTTCTCTCTGATTATCTCGGCGGCGAGCACGCGCTCGGGCTGGTCGGTCAGAGTGTCGTCGGGGAAGAAATGCGGCGAGGGCTGAGCCTGCTTGAACAGCTCGTCTTTTAGATCACCGAATCCGTCACCCTTGAGCGCGGAGCAGGGGACTATTGCCTCGAAATCATAGAGCGCGGAGAACTGCGCCATGCGCTCGATAAGCAACTCCTTCTGCTTGACGGAATCTATTTTGTTTATGGCGAGAATGACGGGCATTTTCTCGTCCTTGAACTTCTTGAGAAGATCTTTTTCCGCGTCGCGCAGCTCGCCCGAGGGCTCAACAACAAATAGACATGCGTCAACGCCCGAGATACTGTCGCTGACCGCCTTTATCATCTTCTCGCCGAGCTTTGTGCGCGGGCGGTGGAAGCCGGGGGTGTCGGTGAAGACGAGCTGAACCTCGTCCTCGGTCAGCACGCCCATTATCTTCGTTCGCGTGGTCTGCGGCTTGGGCGACACGACGGCGACTTTTTGACCGAGCAGGCGGTTGAGTATCGACGACTTGCCGACATTCGGGCAGCCGACTATTGCGATGAAAGCGGTTCTTGTCTGAGTCATAACTTCTCCTCATATAGATGACCGCTGATATGACAGTCAGCGGTCATTGATTTTTTATATATTATTTGTCTTTTTTCTTGAAATTGAAGCCCGTGAATATGAAAGTGAAGCTCAGCACAAGGCTGGCGATCAAAACGGCTATCATATACGGCTTCTCTGCGTAGTAGGCGAACATCGCCCTGAACGCCTCGGGCTGAGCGAGAATCGCAATGCCCGTGCAAACGGCGAATATTGCGCCGACAAGCACGGCTCCCGCTGCGGTATCTTTAGATATTTTCGCAAGGCGGTTGTATCTCTCACTGAACTTCTCCTCCGCCATGTCAACGACCGCTTCTATGGCGGTGTTGAACAGCTCGCCCATGACAACTATCGCGTTCGCGATAAAAATTATCGCAAACTGGGTGCGCGAGACCTCGAAGAAGTCATAGATCAGGAGATATGAATACATATATATCATGCACACGAGGTGCACGCGCATATTTCTCTCCTGCCTGATGCAGGTGATGATGCCCGACCCCGCATAGACAAAGCTCTTGAGCAGACCTTTCATTTATTCGTCACCCATATAGTAGCTTCCGCTTCTGGGCAGACCGAGCTGAGTCAAGACGGTCTCCTCCTTTTCGCGCATGCGCACGCTCTCGATTCCGCCGCCCTCGTGGTCATAGCCGAGCAGGTGGAGCATCGAATGTACGGTAAGGAATGCTATCTCGCGCTGGAGCGTGTGGCCGAAACGCTCGGCCTGGCTGACTGCGTGGGGGATAGAAATGACTATGTCGCCGAGCATCTTTGCGCCCGTGTCAAGATTTGTGTCATACACTCCGTTTTCGCCCAAGGGGAACGAGAGCACGTCGGTGCTCCTGTCCACGTTGCGGTATTCGCGGTTGAGTCTGTGTATCTCTTCGTCGTCCACAAAGCGGACGCTTATCTCGGCAGGATCGTTAAATTCCTCGAGTGTCAGAACCGCGGTGCATGCGCGGCGCACGAGCATTCTTACTCCTGTCGGTATTTTGACCTCATGCTGGTCGTTTGTGATAATTACCTTAACTTTGCCTCTCATTTTCTTTTTTTCACATCCTCGTGTTTTTCGTAGGCTTTGATTATATCCTGAACGAGCTTGTGTCTGACCACATCGCGCTCGTTGAACCTGACAATTTGAATATCGTCGACATCTTTGAGAATCTTCACCGCGTCGACGAGACCGCTTCGCCTGCCGTCAGGCAGGTCGATCTGGGTGATATCGCCCGTGACGACCATCTTCGAGTTGAAGCCGAGACGGGTCAGGAACATCTTCATCTGCTCGACCGAGGTGTTCTGCGCCTCGTCGAGGATAATGAAGCTGTCGTCAAGCGTGCGTCCGCGCATATATGCAAGGGGCGCGACTTCTATATTTCCGCGCTCGAGCTGCTTTTGGAAGCTCTCCGCGCCGAGCATATCGAACAGCGCGTCGTAGAGCGGGCGCAGATAGGGGTCGACCTTCTGCTGAAGATCGCCGGGCAGGAATCCGAGCTTCTCGCCCGCTTCAACTGCGGGGCGGGTAAGAATTATACGGTTGACTTCCTTTGCTCGAAAAGCCGTCACCGCCATGGCGACCGCAAGATAAGTTTTGCCGGTGCCGGCGGGTCCGACGCCGAGAGTGACCGTATTTTTGCGGATGGCTTCGATATATTTCTTCTGACCGAGCGTTTTCGGCTTGACCGGTCTGCCCTTTGAAGTGATGCAGATGCAGTCCGCAGTCATCTGCGGGAGCTGATCCTCGTTGCCCTCGTTGACGAGCGAGATGACATAGCGAACATTCTGGTCGCTGAGCGCCTCGCCTCGGTTGATGAGCATCAAAAGCCCATTTATTGCGCGCACGCCCTTTGAGACATTCTCTGCCTCGCCCGTGACCTTTATCTCCGAGCCGCGGCTGACAACGCCGACATTGAACTCTTTTTCTATCATTTTAATATTTTCGTCGAAACTGCCGAACAGGCTGACCGCCTGCTCCATTCTGTCGACGCTGATTGACTGTTCAAACATAGATTATCTCCGAAATTTGCTTTATATTAGCGTTACGGCAAAAATAAATTTTCGTCATAACTGATAATATTATCGAAATATTTTGTTAGATTATACCATATTTTCTTAGTTCTGTCACCATAAAAAGGACGAAATTTTATTAAGTTTCAATAAAATTTTTGTATTTTTTTGTACATCGAGCTTAAAAAGCAATTTTTGTATCGATAAAGAAATATTTCTATATTTTTTCGCCGTCGGAAATGACAATTTTAAGTTCTTGAAGTTTGAAGAAAAACAATGTAAAATATATATGTTATAGGTATATGGAAGTTTTGACTGCGGAGGGAGACCGATGAAAAAAAGCTCGAAAAAGCTGATTATCGCGCTTTTGTGCGCGGCGGCTGCCGTTTTGGTCGGTCTCGTGGCATACGACGGCATAAAGCAGAGCCGTGAGTTCTCGTCTTCGTCTGCGATGATGAACACCGCCGTCAGCGCGGACATTGAGGGAAAAGACGCGAAAAAGGTCGGCAAGGCGGTTTTTGACTGCATATCGGAGCTCGAAAACAAGCTCCTCTCGCGCCATATCGAAACATCCGCCGTCAGCGAGATAAACGACGCGGCGGGACAGAGCGTTAAGATAACTCTTTTTTCGTCTTCTGCGAACGGGAAGATAAACGACCCCGAAAAGAAGATGGGGGATATACTCTCGAAGTGCGAAGAGCTGAGAAAGTCGAGCGGCGGCGCGTTCGACCCTCTGCTCGGCAGACTCAGCGACCTTTGGGGCTTCGGTACGGGCAATGAGAGAGTGCCCGGCAAGGATGAAATAAACTCGGCGCTCAACGGCACCGGTTCTGCCATAGAGATAAACGAGAGCGGTATAAAAATACCGTCGGGTACGGTGCTCGACCTCGGCTCGGTCGGCAAGGGCATCGCCTGCGACGAGGTGCGCGGAGTGCTCGAAAATTCAAAAATAAAGCGCGCGGTCGTCTCCATCGGCGGGAGCATACTTCTCTACGGCGAGGGAGAAAAATTCACTGTCGGGATAAGAAATCCTTTTTCGGAGAGTTCGACTGAGAGCTTTGCGGTTTTGACTCTGCCCGCGACCTGTGTTTCGACCTCCGGCAGCTACGAGCGGTATTTTGACCGCGACGGCGTGCGATATCATCATATACTCGACCCGAAAACGGGTTATCCCGTAGAGAGCGGACTTGTCAGCGTGACGGTCGTTTGCAGTGACGGGTTTATGTCCGACGCGCTTTCGACTGCGTGCTTCGTGCTCGGCTACGAGAAATCGCTGCCGCTGCTTGAAAAATACGGTGCGCAGGCTGTGTTCGTGTTCAATGACAGGAGCGTCAGGGTCACGGGTTCTCTCGCGGACAGCTTCAAACTTGAAAAGGACGGATTCAAACTTTTATAACGGGGGAGACAGATGCAGCGCAGATTCATAAAAAAAGCCGATATCGCATTGATAGCGGTCATACTCTGCGTCGGCGCGGCTCTTCTGATATGGCGATTTTTGCCGTCGAACGGAAAAACCGAGGCGGTCATCTATGCGGGCGGCGAAGTATATCGCCGCGTAACGCTCGACAAGAGCGCTGATATGACAATAACACCCGACACCGACCCCAAGGTCGTGATAAAAATAAAGGACGGAGCTGTCTGGTTCGAAGACGCGGACTGCCGCGATAAATTGTGCGTAAAATCGGGAAAACTCACCCGCCCGGGCGACACCGCAGCGTGCCTGCCCGCAGGAGTTGTGATAAGGCTCGAGGGCTCGGAGAAGCGGCACGATGCCCTGACCGGGAGGATATGCCCATGAAAGCGAGAAAGACCGCTCTTTTAGGTATCCTTTGCGCCCAGGCGATCGCGCTCTCGTTTCTTGAAAATCTGATTCCCTCTCTGCCGTTTCTGCCGCCGGGAGCTAAGCCGGGGTTTTCAAATATAGTGACGATGTTCACTGTTCTCACTCTCGGGCTGCCGCAGGCGATGTGCATAACAGTGTTCAAGGCGCTCTTTGCGCTGATGACACGCGGCGCGACGGCGTTTTTTATGAGCCTCGCGGGAGGAGTGCTCAGCACCCTCGCGATGTGGGCGGCAACAAAAATAAAATCCGATCCATTCGGTCTGCTCGGCGCGTCGATAATCGCCGCCGTATGCCACAACGCAGGTCAGCTTGCCGCCGCGGCGGTGCTCACGGGGACGGGAGCCGTGCTCGGCTATGCGCCGGCACTGCTGATATTTTCGCTTATAACCGGAGCTGTTACTGGAACGGTGCTGCGCATGGTCATGCCGGCGCTCGAAAAACAGACGCGGTTTATAATAAAGAAGTAATAATTAATCATAAGGAGTTGAAGAAATGAGCTCGGTTAAACTCGACGGTGTTCTCAAAGCTGTCAAGCAGGTACGCGGCGGCGTGCATGTCAACCACAACAAGAACACCGCAGACTGTGAAGTCGTAAGAATTCCAGTCCCCGAAAAAGTGCTCCTGCCCATGCAGCAGCATATCGGTGTACCGTGCACACCCACTGTAAAAGCGGGCGACAAAGTTTCGGTCGGACAGATAGTGGGCGACAGCGACAAATTCCTCAGCGCGCCGATCCACGCATCTATATCCGGTACCGTCAGCGCAGTTAAGCAGGCGACGCTTGCAAACGGCGTTATCACTCAGGCGGTGGAGATAGAGTCCGACGGCGAGATGCGCCTTTTCGACGGTCTTGAGCCGCCGAAGGTGACGGGCAAGGAGAGCTTCCTTCGCGCCGTCAGGGATTCCGGCCTTGTCGGACTCGGCGGAGCGGGCTTCCCCACGCATGTCAAGCTGCGCATCCCGCCCGACAAGAATGTTGACACACTCATAGTCAACGCCGCGGAGTGCGAACCCTACATAACCGTTGACTACCGCGAGTGCCTTGAAAATTCGTGGGACATCCTCTCGAGCATCTATACTTTGAAAGAGATACTCGGCTTCAAGCGCGTCGTTATCGCCGCAGAGGACAACAAGCCCGAAGCTTTCAAAGTGCTCAAGGCTATAGCGGACAGAGACGTTGCGGAGGATAACGTGGTGCGCCTCATGACGCTCAAGTCGAAGTATCCCCAGGGCGCAGAGAAGATGATGGTGCTCTCCGCCACGGGCAGAAAGGTTCCGCCCGGAAAGCTGCCCGCCGATGTCGGCTGCGTTGTTATGAACGTTGCCTCCGTCGCATTTATAGCAAGATATCTCAAGAGCGGCAAGCCGCTCGTCAGCCGCTCGCTGACCGTTGACGGCTCCGCGATAGCCGACCCGAAGAACGTCCGCGTGCCTATCGGCATGAACGTCGGCGAGATAATCGACTTCTGCGGCGGCTTCAAAGCCGAACCCGGTAAGATAATAACCGGCGGCCCGATGATGGGACTTGCCGTTGTCAACACGGATATTCCCGTTCTCAAGCAGAACAACGCCATTCTCGCCTTTGCCGACGATGCGTCAAAGGTCAAGAAAGAGCGCGACTGCATCCGCTGCGGCAGATGCGCGGCGACATGTCCGCTGAGCCTTATGCCCACGCTTGTTGAACGCTATATAAAGGCAAAGGACATAGACAGGCTTGAAAAATCCGGTGCCATGGTCTGCATGGAGTGCGGCTCATGCGCTTATTCATGTCCCGCGGCAAAGCCGCTTGTCCAGTATATGCGCCTTGCAAAACAGATGCTGAGAGAGGAGAAGAGCAAAAATGCCTGAAATGCCTGAAAAGAAACTTACAGTCAGCGCATCTCCCCATGTGCGCTCGGCTCAGACGGTCAGCGGAATAATGCTCAATGTTATTATCGCGCTGATCCCCGCCCTTGCGGCGTCCGTCTGGCTCTTCGGTCCGCGCGTCCTGCTCATCTGCCTCGTAACGATAGGCACATGCATGCTCTCCGAGTATCTGTCGCGCAAAATCATGAAGCGCAGCAACACGCTCGGCGATCTGAGCGCGGTCGTCACCGGACTTCTGCTCGCGTTTAACCTGCCCGTGTCGATTCCGCTGTGGCAGGCGGCGATAGGTTCCGTCATCGCAATAGTTGTTGTAAAACAGCTCTTCGGCGGAATCGGCCAGAACTTCGTCAACCCCGCGATAACCGGAAGAATCATTCTCATGGTCTCGTTCCCGACCGCCATGACAACATGGATAAAGCCCCTCTCGTGGCTCGACAAGGGCGCCGAAGCGGTCACCACCGCAACGCCCCTTACCATGATGACAAAAGGCGGTGAGCTCTCCGACGGACTGCCGAGCCTTGTTGATATGCTCATCGGCATCCGCGGCGGCAGCCTCGGCGAGACCTGCGCAGTGGCGCTGATAATCGGCGGAGTTTATCTGATGATAAGAAAGATAATCTCTCCCGCAATTCCGCTGTCGTTCATCGGCACTGTAGCCGTTATAATGCTCATAGCCGGCAAGGGCAGTTTCACTTTTGTCGCCTATCAGCTGCTCAGCGGCGGACTCATGCTCGGTGCGTTCTTCATGGCTACCGACTACACCACCTCGCCCATCAATCTCAAGGGTAGAATAATCTTCGGCATCGGCTGCGGTCTGCTGACCTCGTTCATCAGACTCTTCGGCTCGCTGCCCGAGGGCGTCTCGTTCTCAATAATCCTTATGAACATACTCGTTCCTCATATAGAGCATCTGACCACCCCGAAGCCTTTCGGCACGGTCAAGGAAAAAAAGAAGAAAGGGGCTGAGAAGGCATGAAGAATTTCAAGGAATTTGCCATCCCGACTGTAGCGCTCTTTCTGATATGCCTCGTTGCCACGACTCTTCTCGCCGTTACAAATAAAGTCACGGCTCCGAAGATAGCGGAGCTCTCGGCGCAGACCGAGGTCGAAACAAGGCAGAAAGTCCTGCCCGCCGCGACTCAGTTCGGCGAAACGCAGGAGATGAAAGGCGGCAGCGGAACCTATGCCGTCGGCAAGGATGCAAGCGGCAACGAAGTCGGCTATGTCTTTGTCACCGTTTCCAAGGGCTACGGCGGAGATGTGAAGATAATGACCGGCATCGACAAAAACGGCGCAGTCACCGGCATTTCGCCGCTCGAACTCAACGAGACCGCCGGTCTCGGCATGAAAGCCCAGAATGCCAGTTTCCTCGACCAGTTCAAAGGAAAAGTCAAGGATATTGCAGTCAACAAAAACAGTGCCTCCGGCAACGAGATCCAGGCGCTCACCGGCGCCACGATAACCTCGAAAGCCGTCACGGTGGCAGTCAATGAGGCGCTGAGCTACTATGATTCCAATTTAAAGGGGGCGGAGTAAAAAATGGCAAAGAAAAAGAGCCTTTTTCAGGAGTTTACCAAGGGCATTCTCGTTGAGAACCCCGTTCTCCGTCTGGTGCTCGGCACCTGCCCGACGCTCGCGGTTTCGACCTCGGTCGAGAGTGCGCTGGGCATGGGCGTCGCAGCTTCGATAGTCCTTGTGTGCTCGAACATCGCTATTGCGGCGCTCAAAAAGGTGATTCCCCAGAAGGTCAGAATCCCCGCTTATATTGTTATAATCGCTTCGTTTGTTACAATAGTCCAGATGCTCGTCAAGGCGTTCGTTCCGCAGATCGACGCTCAGCTCGGCGTTTACCTGCCGCTGATAGTCGTCAACTGCATCATCCTCGGCAGAGCCGAGGCGTTCGCCTGCAAGAACTCCGTTGCGGCCTCCGCCGTTGACGGTCTGGGCATGGGCGTCGGCTTCACCGCAGCGCTGCTCCTCATGGGCGCAGTCAGAGAGCTGCTCGGCACGGGCGCTATCGCCGGACTTCAGATAATCCCGGCTTCCGTCAGCCCCATGCTGATATTCATCCTGCCTCCCGGAGGCTTCTTTGTGTTCGGTCTGCTCATGGCTTGCGCCAACAAGCTCGCCGACAAGAAGGGACTTTCAAAGGCGGAGCTCAAGGGCTGCGAGGCTTGCCCGATGGCGGCTTCCTGCTCCCTTCGCGGCGAAGTTGAAAACAAAAAGGACGGAAAGGAGGCGGCAGGCAAATGAAAATAATGCTTTCAATACTGCTTACCGGTATCCTTACAGAGAACTTCATTCTCGCAAAGTTCCTCGGCATCTGCCCGTTCCTCGGCGTGTCGAAGAAGCTCAACACCGCAGTCGGAATGAGTGCCGCTGTTATATTCGTCATGCTGCTCTCGACTGCCGTTACATATCCCATCAACGCGAAGCTGCTCGTGCCCAATGATCTTGAATATCTCCAGACTATAGTATTCATTCTCGTCATAGCGGCTCTTGTTCAGCTCGTCGAGATAATCCTCAAGAAGTATATGCCCGCGCTTTATAACGCGCTTGGTATCTATCTTCCGCTGATAACAACGAACTGCGCGGTGCTCGGCGTCGTGCTTATAAACGTTGAGAACAACTACAATTTCGGCCAGTCGATGATGCGTTCGCTCGGCGGCGGTCTCGGCTTCATGCTCGCCATGGTCATGTTCGCAGGCGTCAGAGAGCGCCTCGAGAGCTGCGACGTGCCGAAATTCCTTCAGGGTCTGCCCATAACGCTCATTGCCGCATCGCTTACCTCGGTCTCCTTCCTCGGATTCTCGGGCGTTGTCGACGGCATATTCGGTTGAGAAAGGACGGGATAATATGCATCTTATTATAATTGCGGTTGTCATCGTCTCCGTCATCGGACTTATAGCCGGTCTCGGGCTCGCCGTTGCGTCAAAGGTCATGGCTGTCCCGGTCGACGAAAAGGCCGAGGAGATTCAGGCGGCGCTGCCCGGCGCAAACTGCGGCGCGTGCGGCTTCTCCGGCTGCTCCGGCTATGCGGCAGCCCTCTCTCAGGGCAAGACCACCGACACCGGACGCTGCATGCCCGGCGGCGCGGAGGTCAGCAAAGCTATTGCGAAGATAACCGGCCTTGCGGCGGGCGATGTCATCCCTATGACCGCCGTCGTCCTCTGCCAGGGCAACAAGCATAATGCAGACACGAAGCTCAACTATGTCGGCGTCAAGAGCTGCAAAATGGCGACTCAGCTTTTCGGCGGCCCTAAAGACTGCGTCTACGGCTGCATCGGCTTCGGCGACTGCGTTGAGGTCTGCCCCTATGACGCCATTCATATCTGCGAGGGCGTTGCGAGAATAAATCCGCTCGCGTGCCATGCCTGCAAGATGTGCGTCAACACCTGCCCCAAGAGCATTATCGATCTGATGCCCCTGCATGAGGCAAAGGCCGCCGTCATGTGCAAGAATCATGACAAGGGCGCCCAGACCAGAAAAGAGTGCAAGGCGGGCTGCATCGGCTGTATGAAGTGCGTCAAGACCTGCGAATACGGCGCGGTCACGGTCGAGAACTTCTGCGCGAAGGTCGATTACGAGAAGTGTGTCGGCTGCGGCAAGTGCCACGAGGCGTGCCCGGTCAAGTGCATCGATGTTATCGAGCCCGGAGTGAAGATAACTGAGATGAAAGTCAACTAAATGAATACGCGAGAGCACCCGGAGTTGTGAAAACAGCTTCGGGTGTTTTGCTTTTTATTATAATTTGTAGGGGTTGGCGACCTCGACAACCCTATGCCGCCAACGGCGACACTGTTTAAAAGAAAAGTAGATCGTGGACGGAAAATTGACATTGACAATAATGTCTGATAATATTAAATAAAAAGAGATATACGGAGGGATGCCTATAGCCGATTGAACGCAATCTTCAAAGGGAACAGGGCGCGGAATAAATATCAAGTCCGGAGGCGAAAACTATGAAAAAAACAATACTTTCTATATTAATATCGGTTCTGCTCATAACGAGCTTTGCGGCGTGCCGAAACGGTGACGCGGAGACAGCGGGAACGACAATTCCGGAGGACACTTCGGCAGAAAGTGCCGCCGAAATAAGTTCAGCTCCGCAGACAATCGAAAAAACTCTCGACGGAGTGACGCTGAAAGTTTATATCGAAAATCCGAAAGTCAAATCGGGCGGCGAAGTGCATATCACGGCGACCGTCACGAACAACAGCGGAAAAGATATAATTTCAACGCTCCCGATATATAATCAGCAGCACTATGAGATACGCACAAAAATTCTGACGCAGGACGGAAAAGCGTTCTACGACAAAGATTATCCCGTAGAAATGACCGAGGATGCCACGCGCCGATTTATTATCAGGAGCGGGGAGAGCTATGTCCAGGATATGTATCTCGTCGCCGCCGAGATGGACTCCGGCATGAGCAGCGCCGCCGATGCCGTGCCTTACGGCGCGGGAAAATGCGCGGGAACTTCAACTTTCAAATGGGACGGCGGCAACGGCGCAGAGAAGTCGCTGGCGGTTTCGTTTGAGATAGAAATAGCCTGAATTTTATAATAAAACCGACTCGAAGATATAATTTTTCGGGTCGGTTTTGTGATTCTTTGTTGTAAAGTGATATGACTTTACGCGGAGCTCAACTGTTGAGTAGGCTTTTTGGGTCAACATCGCAGAACACTTGATATTACTGCGATTCGGCGGCAATTTTATATAAAATTTCGCTGATATAACAAAAATCCATATGTAAAGTTAAATCACTTTACATATGGATTTTTCTCTTAATCGAATTTTGTCTCCCAATGTTCGCTCTCATTCGCATCGAAGCACATCAGTATCTGCTCGCGCGAGGTCTTTTCGCCCGCGAGATTCTCCGGCAGTTCGTCTCTTCCGAAATATTTTGTTTCGGTCGTTTCGATATTCGGAACGAATTCGCCGCCGACAACGGAGCAGAGGACGAAAACTTTTATGACCCCGTAAGCGTATATTGGCTTATTGTGCTTGTTCCTGTCCTGAACGGCGATGAGCCTGTCCGCGGTGACGCGCAAGCCTGCCTCTTCAAAAGTCTCTTTTACGGCGTTCTCCGCGACCGACTGATTTACATCGCACCAGCCGCCGGGGAGCGACCATGTGCCGTTCGATTCGTGGACGAGCAAAATCTTTCCGTCATTGAAAATCGCGGCGCGGGTATCGACCTTCGGTGTCTGATATCCGGTCTCGTTGCAGAAAAGCTCTTTGACCTTTTCTGCCGGGATGTCGCTTTTGTGGGCTACCATCTCGGCGGATATCTCTCTTATCCGCTTGTATCTCTCGAGGTCATAGGGGTCGTGTCCATATGTCAGCCCCGCCTGCGCGAGACTCTGGAGCTCAATAGCCCAGCTGAGCCAACTGTTCTGTTTGTCCATATTATCTCCTTTTTTAAAGGCTCCGTCAAATCCACTCCTTGATAACTTCCGGGTGCTTGAAAGTCTCATCTATAGACTTCAGGAAGGGGACTACATCGCCCATGTCGAGCGCACGGTGGTCGAAAACGACGGTGAAAACGAGCTTCTTGCCGACCGTTACCGTGCCGTCCGGGTTTGCAATCGCCGTGTCGCGCGGAGCGCCTACGCCTATCGCGGCGACCTGCGGCGGTATTATCTCAAGTAGTGCGCAGATGCCGTCCCAGTCCTTGTAGAGCGAACCGAGGTTCGATACGGTTATCGTGCCCTGCTCAATGTCGTATTTTGTGAGCCTGTCGTACTCGGGTATATCATAATATTCTTTCTTGCTCTTGCCGGAGAGGGTTTTTACTTTGTACTTTCCGGTCTTTGAGCCGATGAGGCGGGATATCGTCTGAACCAATTTGCCTTTTGCAAGCCCCTGCAGCGTGTCGTTGAGCGAGACGTCGTACATGACCTGCGACATGTTTGAATTTTTCGCTCTGCGTTGAACATCGGCGAGCGTATCTCTGATATCCCTGAGGTTCTTGTCCTGCATGTTGTGCAGATTTACTGTCATCATCTCACCTGAGTCGAGAAGCATGGGCATCGAGATATTTATTTCGTCGAACTCCGTCACGCATCCGCGGACAAGGCGGGGTTTGAAATCGATATGTGCATTCATCGCGGGGCACTTCTTGAGCGCCTCTGTTATTACTTTTAATATAACTGCGTTGAGCGTGATCTTATCTTCTTTTGCGCGCCCTTCGTTGATTTCTTTGAAAACTTTCAGAAATTCGGACGCCTCAGGCTCGTTTGTAACAACGACATGGGGAATGTCGTGCCAGCTCTGCGCGGTCATGTTTGCGATTATCTTCCTGTTTATGCCGAAGTGCTCGGCTCTTCTGACTGTGAGTGACTGTCTCATTCTGAGGACTCCTTTCATTTTAGCGGTTATGCCGCATTAATAAAAGTATATATTGTCCTCAAACTTAAAAACAAGGAACAGTATCTGGAAGCATGCGCAGAAAGCGACACAAAAAGTGATTTGTGTCGCCAAAAATTATAAACGGTTTAGAAATATTTTCTAAAGCCGTTAAAATATATGCTTGTGGTGAAAGAGACGATAGTCGATGGATCTTCGCGGAAGTCGGAGTTTATCCACTCCGCAATAACGCTGACGATGCCGTTGAAGAACATTATATACATCCAGCGGAACTGCTTATCCGTGATCTCGGGGAAAAACTTCTTCCACTTTATCTGTGTCCTGTCGTAGTTCTTGACGAACAATGAATTGATGAAGCCCTTTCGCGGGCCGCATCTCATCATGTAGCAGCACAGGTCGGAATTATCCCTGACAATATCAAACAGACCGACCAATACTGCATCGAAAACCTCGGGATCCATTCTCTCGATCTGATTATCGATATCGGAGACGAACTCAGCCTCGATGCTCTTCATCAGCGCATTGATGTCGTCATAGTGGCGGTAGAAGGTGCTTCTGTTGATGTCTGCGCGCTGACATATCTCTCGCACGCTGATCTTGTCGAAGTCCTTTTCTTCAAGCAGTTCGAAGAAGGTGCGGCGTATTGCCGTTTTTGTGTATGCCGTGCGCCTGTTGTGCGCGGGCCTTCCGGTTGCCGGGCTTGTCATGAAAATCACCTGCGTTCGTTTCTGATTCATATAAATATTACCACTAATATGCTCGATTGACAAGAGCTAGCGCGATTTTACTCATGTAAAAAAATATGTTGACAAAAGTGCTAAACACTGTTAAAATAACTAATTGCCGCAGGAAAAAGGCGGCTAATCCTTGCTGCGGACGAACCGCAGCCAAAAGACCAGAAGGAGGTGCTTTAAGAATGTCAGCAAACAACAGCTATGAAGCAATGATGGTTTTCTCCGTCAAGAACGGTGAGGAGGGCGTTCCCGCTCTCATCGAGAAGTTCAAGGCTCTCATCGAGCAGAACGGCACTCTGGACAGCATTGATGAGTGGGGCAAGCGCAAGCTCGCTTACGCTATCGACGATGAGCCCGAGGGATTCTACGCTCTGTTCAATTTCAGCGCTGCACCTGAGTTCCCCGAGGAGTTCTACCGTATCGCCGGTATAACCGACGGCGTTCTCCGCTCACTCGTTGTCAGAAAGTGAGGAAACAAAGATGCTTAACGTTGCAATAATTATGGGCAGACTCACTGCCGATCCCGAACTGCATACCACCGCTTCCGGCGTCGCAGTCACCACTTTCTCCGTTGCGGTCGATCGCCGCTTCCAGAGACAGGGTGAAGAGAAGCAGACCGATTTCATCAACGTTGTCGCCTGGAGACAGACTGCAGAGTTCGTCTCCCGCTACTTCCATAAGGGATCAATGATCGCTGTTCGCGGAAGTATCCAGCAGCGCAACTACGAAGACAAGAACGGCAACAAGCGCACCGCGTTTGAGATAGTTGCCGAGGAAGTCAGCTTCTGCGGATCAAAGGCAGAGACCGGCACGGGTGCCCGCCAGAATGAGCAGCCCGCGCGCGTTCAGCCCGCAGCGTCCTTCGCCACAGGCGGAGCGGACGATTTTGAGGAGATCCCGATAAGCGACGATCTCCCGTTCTGAGAAAAACTTGAACTCGGCGTCTGACGCCGAACGAATAGCCCCGAGCCGCGAGGCGGCTTTCGGCTTCCACCTTAGCCAAAGAGGAGGTTAACATCATGGCATATGAGAAAAACGACAGAAGACCCAACCGCAAGGGCCGCAAGAAGGTTTGCGCTTTCTGCGTCGACAAGGTTGAGTGCATAGATTACAAGGACACAGCCAAACTTCATAAGTATATCTCTGACAGAGCGAAGATTCTTCCCAGAAGAGTCACCGGCAACTGCGCCGCTCACCAGAGAGAGCTTACCACCGCTATCAAGCGTGCCCGTCACGTTGCTCTTCTTCCTTACACGAGCGACTGATAAAGCTGTCTACGGCTGCCGCATTCAGCGCAGACCAAAGAGCAAAAATGTTGAAGGTCACAGTTTGCGTCCGAAAACGCAGATTGTGACCTTTTTATTTTTTGCCGCAAATGCGTCGGCCTTATTTTTCCTTTTTGCTTTACATGGCGGCACAGATGTGATAACTTTATATTTGGTATTATATAAGCAGTAACTTGAACGAGAGGAATAACAATGTCTCAGAATATGAACCGCCATTTAACGGCTTTGGAATTTGATAAAATATTGGAGCGCCTCGCACAGTTCACGGCGTGCCCCGACGCGCGCGAGCTTGCGCTGAGCCTCCGCCCGGAGAGCGATATTGATCTCGCGCAGGTGCAGATGAATCAGACGCGCGACGCGCATATGCTCCTTGCTCGCTTCGGCGGTCCGTCCTTCGGCGGGCTTCGCAATGTCAATAATGCCGCAGCGCGAGCCGGCGCGGGCAGCACGCTTTCCATGCGCGAACTGCTCGATGTTGCCGAGGTGCTCAGAACCGTGCGTGCTCTCGCCCAGTGGCGCAGCACGAACGCGGGAGTCGAGACCGTTCTCGACCCGCTTTTCTCGGCGCTTCAGCCGAACAAATATCTCGAAACTAAGATAACCTCCGCCATAATCTCCGAGGAGGAGATTGCGGACAGCGCCTCGCCCGAGCTCTTTGAAATAAGGCGCAAGATTCGCGTGCAGGAGTCTAAAGTTCGCGACCAGCTCGACAAGATGACCCACTCCGCGCACTACTCGAAGTTCATGCAGGAGAATATCATAACCCAGCGAAACGGGCGCTATGTCGTGCCCGTCAAGGCGGAATACCGCGGCGAGGTGCAGGGACTTGTCCATGATACGTCTTCATCGGGCGCGACTGTATTCGTCGAGCCGATGCCGGTTGTTGAAGCGAACAACGAGATAAAAGTCCTGCGTTCTAAAGAGCAGGATGAGATAGAACGCATACTCACGGCACTCTCCGCGATGGTCGGCGAGTTTGAGCAGGGTATAAAAAACAGCTACGAGTGCGCTGTTGAACTCAATGTTATCTTCGCAAAGGCGCAGTATGCCTATTCGATAGGCGCGACGGTGCCTCTATTGAACTCCGATGGCGAGATAGAGCTGCGCGCCGCCCGACATCCGCTCATTGACAAAAACAAAGTAGTCCCTGTTGATATAAGGCTCGGTACGGACTTTGACACACTCGTTATAACCGGTCCGAACACGGGTGGCAAGACCGTCTCGATAAAGACTGTCGGTCTTTTCACGCTCATGGCGATGTGCGGACTTATGATTCCTGCGGGCGACAGAAGCAGACTTTCCGTATTCAGCGAAGTCCTCGCGGACATCGGCGACGAACAGTCGATAGAGCAGTCGCTCTCGACTTTCTCGGCGCATATGACGAATATTATAGATATCATGGGTCAGGCGGGCGACCGCAGCCTTGTGCTCATAGACGAGCTCGGAGCGGGCACAGATCCCGTCGAGGGCGCGGCTCTTGCAATGGCGGTGCTCGAAGACCTGCATTTCAAGGGCGCGAAAATAGCCGCGACAACACACTATGCCGAGCTCAAGGCTTATGCCCTCGAGACTCCGCGCGTCGAAAACGGCTGCTGCGAGTTCAACGTTGCGACCCTCAGCCCGACCTACCGACTGCTTATCGGCGTTCCCGGACGCTCGAACGCGCTTGCAATATGCGAGCGCTTGGGCATGGACATGTGCGTTGTGGACAGGGCGAAAGAGCTCGTCAACAACGAGAATGTCCGATTTGAAGATGTCGTTGACAAGCTCGAAGAGAACCGCCGCCGCATGGAGGAGGAGCACGAGCGTGCCAAGGAGCTGACCGCAAAGGCGCGCGTCGAGCTGGAGAAAGCCGAAAAGCGGCTCGCCGAAGTCGATTCTCTGCGCGAGGCGGAGATAGAGAAAGCCAAGGCACAGGCGGCGAAGCTGACCCAGCAGGCGAAGCGCGAGAGCTACGCTTTGCTCGACGAACTCGACAGGCTCAAAAAAGAAAAAGAGAAGACAAAAGATGCCGCAGACCTCGCGCGCCGCGCACGCGCCGCAGTAAGAAAGGGTCTCGGGGCGATAGACGAGGCGGTCGACCCTGTGGTCGCCATGGGCGTTGAGAACGACGGCTATGTTCTCCCGCGCGAGCTCAAAAAGGGCGACACAGTTCTTATAGCCGATCTCGGCAAGGAGGCGACTGTCCTTTCGCCCGTTGACAGAAACGGAAATGTCGAAGTCCTCGCGGGCGCGGCAAAGACGCGTGTAAAGCTCAAAAACCTGCGCCTTATCGAGAACGCGCCGAAGAAGCGCAGCCCGAACTCCGGCGCACGCCGCACGGGAGTCGAGAGCAAGATGAACATGGATGCCTCCGCGCGGCTCGATGTCCGCGGGCTGACCGTTGACGACTGCATCATGGAGCTCGACAGATATATTGACTATATGCTCCGCATGGGTCTCGGCGAGTTCACCATTGTCCACGGCAAGGGCACCGGTGCGCTTAGGAGCGCCGTCAACCAGTATCTGCGCAAGTCGCCGTATGTCAAGAGCTTCAGACTCGGAGTCTACGGCGAGGGCGAAGACGGCGTGACAATAGTCGTGCTCAAGTGACGCGAAAAAAGTTTTCCACACGGTTTTCCACATGCCTGCGGGCGCATAACGGCACATTTTGTTGTCTTTTGCCGCTCGAAACACAAGCGGTTGATGATAAAAAACCAATCTTGTTTTTCCGCCGCTTTTCCACATCCGGAATGTTGAAAAAAGTTCGGTTTCGGCGAAAAAATGTGCTTGACAGCCGACGATATTTTTAGTATAATAACCCCCTGTAAAGCGTTTTAACTTTACAGAGGGGTTTTACATTTACGCGATCATGATGAAAAGGGGGAGAAAATAAAGTGGCAAAGAATTTGGAAATAGCTGTTTTGCTTGACCTTTACGGCGATATGCTGACTGAAAAACAGCGCGACTTTCTGGGCTATTACTACAACGACGACCTGTCGCTCTCCGAGATCGCGGAAAACGAGGGGATAACCCGCCAGGGTGTGCGCGATGCGATAAAGCGCGCCGAAGCCCAGCTTTTCGATATGGAGTCGAAGCTCAAGCTCGCCTCGAAATTTGACGAGATACGCAGCGGACTCACTGAAATCATCGACTGCGCCGGCGAGATAGGGGACTACAATCTCAACCACAGCCTGTCGCGCGAAGTGAATGATTATACCGTGAAGATTAAAGCCATCGCCATGTCGTTGATGGAGTGATCGGACTGCGGAAAAATCGCCCATGACCGCGTTGCAGGAACCCGTTCGCTCGGTTGCGTACACAAAGTACGCGCCCTCACGCCCGGAACCCTGCGCCTTGTCCTGAACAATTTTTCTCAGTTCTCGATTGTGCGATGTGATGCGAAAAAAGTTTGCCATAGCTGCGTTGTGAGAACCTGCGAATTCAGTCACAACTGTAGGGGCGGATATCATCCGCCCGCGAAATCAGCACAGTCCTCGATTGTGCGATGTGATGCGGAAAAATCGCTCGGTACAATTCGGCTTGAAACGGTAACATAAAAACTACTTACTTTTTATACAGAGGTGAAAACATTGGCATTTGAAGGTCTTTCGGAACGCCTTGAAGCGGCGTTCAAGCGTCTTAAAAGCAAGGGCAGCCTCAACGAGGCGGATGTCCGCGCGGCGATGCGCGACGTGCGCATGGCTCTGCTTGAGGCGGACGTCAGCTACAAGGTAGCCAAGGATTTCACCGCCAAGGTCACCGAGAGAGCTATCGGCGCGGATGTTATGGAGAGCCTTACTCCCGCGCAGATGGTCATAAAGATAGTCAACGAAGAGCTTATCGATCTCATGGGCGGCACGAAGACCCGCCTCGCGACTGCGGCGCATCCGCCGACAGTGATAATGCTCTGCGGTCTTCAGGGCGCAGGTAAAACGACGCACTGCGCAAAGCTTGCGCTCATGCTCAAGAACCGCGGCAGCAGACCGATGCTCGTCGCGTGCGATATCTATCGCCCTGCGGCTATCAAACAGCTTCAGGTGCTCGGCGAAAAGGTCGGCGTGCCGGTCTTTGAAAAGGGTACGCAGGACCCGGTTGAAACAGCCAAACAGGCGGTCGCGCTTGCAAGGGACGAGGGCAACGACTATGTTCTCATCGATACCGCAGGCCGCTTGCATATAGATGAGCAGCTCATGGATGAGCTCAAGCGCATCAAGTCGGAAGTCCGCCCGCACGAGATTCTCCTCGTGGTCGACGCGATGACCGGTCAGGATGCGGTCAATGTTGCCTCGACTTTCAACGAGACGCTTGGCATTGACGGACTTATCCTGACAAAGCTCGACGGCGACACCAGAGGCGGTGCGGCGCTCTCCGCGCGCGCTGTCACGGGCAAGCCGATAAAGTTCGTCGGCGTCGGCGAAAAGCTCGGCGATCTCGACACCTTCCACCCCGACCGCATGGCTTCGAGAATCCTTGGCATGGGCGATGTCCTCTCGCTTATCGAGAAGGCGGAGACAGCTATTGACGAAAAGAAGGCGGCGGAGCTTGAGGAGAAGATAAGAAAGAACAAGTTCGACCTCAACGACCTGCTCGATCAGATAACCCAGCTTCGCAAGATGGGCTCGATTCAGGACACGCTCGCAATGCTCCCGGGCATGGGCAAGAAGCTCCAGGGCGTGGATGTTGACGAGAAGCAGTTCGACCGTCTCCAGGCGCTCATCCGCTCGATGACCCCGAAGGAGCGCGAGAATCCCGATATAATCAATCCCTCCCGCAAAAGGCGTATCGCCGCGGGCAGCGGACAGAGGGTCGAGGATGTCAACAGGCTTCTCAACCAGCACAAGCAGATGCAGAAGCTCTTCAAGCAGTTCAACGGCAAAGGCTCAAAGAAAAAGATGCGCCGTATGGGCTTCGACCCGAGCAAGCTCGGAATGTAAAAACGGATGTTATCCTATAGGTCAGCCTTAGGGTTTACATTATATATTAATTTTGTATTACTTTTGGAGGTACAATTATTATGGCAGTTAAAATCAGACTTCGCCGCATGGGCGCAAAGAAGAACCCCTTCTACAGAATAGTCGTTGCAGATTCGAGATATCCCCGCGACGGCAGATTCATCGAGGAGATCGGCACCTATGATCCGCTCAAGACTCCCGCTGATGTGAAGATCGACGCAGACAAGGCAAAGCAGTGGATCGCCAACGGCGCTCAGCCCACCGATACCGTTAAGGATATCCTCAAGAAGAGCGGCGTCATCGACTGATAACGCTCAGCGTAAAACATGGCTCTCGGCAGTCTGCGGGGAGTTTTGTTTTTCTATGAAAGGAACATCGAAATGAAGGATTTACTTATATCCATCGCTCAGGGTCTCGTTGAAGAGCCCGATGCAGTTACCGTCACCGTTGACGAGCCGGATGATGAGGGCGTTACAGTCTATCATCTCCACGTCAGCGAGAATGACATGGGCAGAGTTATCGGCAAGCAGGGCAGAATAGCTAAGGCTATCCGCACTGTTATGCGCGCTGCCGCAACGCGCTGCGATGAGAAGGTCGCAGTTGAGATAGACTGATGATAAAGGACTATCTTGAAATAGGGCAGATAGTCGGCATTCACGGCGTGCGCGGAGAACTGCGCGTTCAGCCGTGGTGCGATTCGCCCGAATTCTTCAAAAAGTTCAAAACGCTCTACTACGACGCACACGGTGAAAAAAGCGTGGGCGTTGTTTGCGCTCGCCCCCACGGGAATATTGCGCTGCTGCGCCTCGACGGCTGCGACACGGTCGAAAAGGCCGCCTCGCTCAGAGGCAAGGTGCTCTATATGCGCCGCAGCGACGCGCATCTCAAAAAAGGCGACTGGTTCATAGCCGAGCTCATCGGCTGCCGCGCCGAGGACGCAAACAGCGGAAAAGTCTACGGAACCGTTACCGATGTCAGCCAGACCGGCGCAAACGATGTCTGGCACATAACGGATGATAACGGCACCGAGACTCTTATCCCCGCAATTCCCGATGTTGTCTCGAGCGTCGATGTAGAGAACGGAATTGTCCTGATAACACCGCTGAAAGGGCTGTTTTCAGATGAGGATTGATATTCTTACCCTCTTCCCGGAGATGTGCTGCGAGGTGCTCAGGGAGAGCGTAATAGGCAGAGCGCGTGAGCGCGGCTGCGTTGAAATAAACTGCCGCAACATCCGCGACTATACGCTCGACAAGCACAACCGCGTCGACGATTCGCCCTACGGCGGCGGGACGGGCATGATAATGCAGGTGCAGCCGATATATGACTGCTACGAGTCCCTCTGCTGCGACACGGGCACGCGCCCGCATCTTATATATCTGACCCCGCAGGGAAAGACGCTGACCCAAAAGCGCGTGGTCGAGCTGTCGAAGCTCGACAATATCGCTCTGCTGTGCGGTCACTATGAGGGAATAGACGAGCGCGTTATAGAAGAGATAGTCGACGAGGAAATTTCGATTGGCGATTTCGTGGTGACGGGCGGCGAGCTGCCCGCGCTTATGCTCGCGGATGCCGTTGCGCGTATGCTCCCAGGAGTGCTCGCTAACGAAGATGCGTTTGAGCTCGAGAGCCATTTTTCGTCCCTGCTCGAATATCCTCAGTATACCCGCCCTGTCGAATGGCACGGCAAAGAGGTGCCGCCCGTTCTGCTCTCGGGTCACCATGCGAACATCGAGAAGTGGCGCAGGGAACAGAGCCTTGAGCGCACCTATCGCCGCAGACCCGATATGCTCGAAAAAGCGGAGCTGAACCGAAAAGACCGAGCGTTTCTCTCGTCTTTGAAGAGTGAGGGCTGATTCCCGAAGACAATAATTTAATGTGCAACCTGCATTAAAAAGATGTGTCTTGTATGGTCAAAATACACAACAAAGCCCCCGCCCGAATTTTCAACTTTGGAACAGGCAACGAATTATCGCCTTTGAGGGCGAAAGTCGCAAGTAAATTGTTGACGGGGACAAGTTTTATGATATAATATATAAGCAGTAGAATAAAATTTGAATTTGTGTGTGGGAGATTATATATTATGTATGTTAAAGATGTTATGGTACAGAATCAGGTAGGACTTCATGCACGTCCGGCAACTTTTTTCATTCAGAAGGCTAACGAGTTCAAGTCTTCCATCTGGGTGGAAAAGGACGAGCGCAGAGTCAACGCCAAGAGCCTTCTCGGTGTGCTTTCCCTCGGCATCATGGGCAACACCCAGATCCGCATCATCGCAGGCGGCCCCGACGAGGAGCAGGCTGTTGATGAGCTCGTGAAGCTTGTTGAGTCCGGCTTCGCTGAGTAATATCATTTTAATACAGATAAGCAGGCTTAGGCCTGCTTTTTCTTTTTGTCTATTTTCATCGCTTCGCGGCATATAATATCTTTGAGAAGGATATTTTCGGCGGTGATAGTATGTTTTCGGTTCTCGTTATTGCTGACGATGCCGGCTTTTTCAGGCGAAGGCGGCTGTTCAAGGCTCCGCAGGTGCGCGACGTGCGTGTATACGGCGGTCTGCCGTTTCGCGAGATAATTTCAGCCAGGCGGCGCGGAAAAATTAACCGCGCGGCGATATGCGAAGCGGCTGGCAGATGCTCGGGCACAATGCTCCTGCCCGAGGGTATAGCACCCGGCGGCGGGATAGACGAGCCCGATCTCTCCGATTACAGAAAGCTCGTTTTCTTCAACACTGCGTGCTCTATATTGCGCTCGTCCTGCGGGTGCGGAGTGCGCGGCGAGCTGCTGATAAAAGACAAAAACGCCTCCGCTGCCCAGAGGCTCGGCATTGCAGTGCCGCTGTTTTCGGATATCCGCGTCGCTACTTCGTGCCCGGACGGGTATTCGCGCCCGATAGAAAACGCCATGGACGAATTCGGCGCGGCGGTTCTTGACGGAATCAGCGACAGCGCAGACGCGGTCATCGACCTTGATTCGTCGCCCGAAAAGCTTGTCTGCGGCGGCGAAGTTTTTACGGCGGGAAAAATAACGCTCCCGAGCGCATATGCGCGCCTCATGCCGACGGGCGCGGACTCGCTTGAATTCGCGGGTGCGCTTTATCTTATAAGCCGAATCCATTCGCTCGCGCAGCTTTGTTTTTCCGAGATATATCACGGCGGAAAACCGCTTTCTCTGCGCGCCGCGTCGGAGCTTATAAGGCTCTCGGCGGCGCCGTAAACTATTGACAACAGGCGATAAAATGAATATAATAACAATATTGTGGATAAGTGCCTGAAAAGGCCTTAGTGTATCAATTTTTAAAATTTAAGGAAGAAGGATGGCCTTAAAATGGAAAAGCAGATCGTATTGACAAGAGAGAGCTACGATGCCAAGGTCAAGGAGCTCGAACAGCTCAAAACCACCGGCAGAGATGAGATAGCCGAGCGCATCAAAGTTGCGCGTTCTTTCGGCGACCTTTCCGAAAACTCCGAGTATGATGAGGCGATGAATGAGCAGGCGAAGCTCGAAGCTAAAATCGCCCGCCTTGAAAACGACATCCGCAACGCGAATATCCTCGACGAGGACAATCTGAATGCGGGCGTGGTTCACCCCGGCTCAAAGGTCAAGGTCGAGAATGTCGAGACCGGCAAGAAGAGCGAGTATACTATCCTCGGATCCAGCGAATCGAACCCCTCTCAGGGCATAATCTCCGACCAGTCGCCCATAGGCAAGTCGCTTATCGGCAACCGCAAGGGTGATGTAGTCGATGTTTCGCTGCCTACCGGAAAGATTCTTCAGCTCAAGATTCTCAGCATCGCAAAGTCAAAGTAAAAAAAGCACAGTTCACATAAATCCAAGGAGTGAAAAAAATGCCGGATGAGATAAACACCAACCCCGTCTCCGCCGAGAGCGAAGAGGCTCAGGAGGACATAAACGCCCTGCGTCAGATCCGCCTGGACAAGCTCAACGAGCTTTGCGCCGCAGGGGAGGATCCGTTCAAAATAACAACCGCGGATCAGTCCGCCCATGCACAGGAGATAGTCGACAATTTTGAAGCTATGGAGGGCAAAGAGGTCTCCATATGCGGACGAATGATGTCAAGACGCGATATGGGCAAGGCGAACTTCATCGATATCCGTGACCGCTCGGGTCGTATTCAGGTCTATGTGCGCATAAACGATGTCGGCGAGGATACATTTGCAAAGTTCAAGAAGTGGGATATCGGCGATATCCTCGAAGTGCGCGGCACGGTGTTCAAGACCCGCAGGGGCGAGATATCCATCCACGCAACCGCGCTTCGCCTGCTGACGAAGTCGCTGCTTCCGCTGCCCGAAAAATTCCACGGTCTGCGCGATACGGACACCCGCTATCGCCGCCGCTACCTTGACCTCATAGTCAACCCCGATGTCAAGGATACATTTATAAAGAGAAGCCTGATAATCCGCGAGATAAGAAACTATCTCGATTCCAAGGATTTCATCGAGGTCGAGACGCCCATTCTTGTTCAGAATGCGGGCGGCGCTGCCGCGCGTCCGTTTGTGACCCATCACAACGCCCTCAACGAGGATCTCAACCTGCGCATTTCCCTTGAACTCTATCTCAAGCGCCTTATAGTCGGCGGCCTTGAGCGAGTCTACGAGATGGGCAGAGTTTTCCGCAACGAGGGTCTTGATGTGCGTCACAACCCCGAGTTCACGCTCCTTGAGATATATCAGGCGTATACCGATTTCCACGGCATGATGGATCTTGTCGAAGAGCTCTACAGAACTGTTGCTCTCAAGGTTCTCGGCACTGCCGTTGTCACATATGACGGCGTGGAAATTGATCTTTCAAAGCCCTTTGCCCGCATGACGATGGTCGAGGCTGTCAAGAAATATTCGGGCGTCGACTTCGCGGAGATTGACCTTGAAACTGCCCGTTCGCTCGCCAAGGAGCGCGGCATCGAATTTGAAGAAAGACACAAGAAGGGCGATCTGCTCAACCTCTTCTTCGAGGAATATGTTGAGGACAAGCTCGTTCAGCCGACTTTCATCACGGAGCACCCGGTCGAGATTTCCCCGCTCGCAAAGAGAAAGCCCGACGATCCGAACTACACGGAGCGTTTCGAGCTGTTCATAACCTGCCGCGAGATGGCGAACGCCTTCTCCGAACTCAACGATCCCATCGACCAGCGCGGCCGATTTGAGGCTCAGGAAGAGCTGTTTGCCGCCGGCGACGATGAGGCGAACCACACCGATGAGGACTTCCTCATGGCTCTCGAATACGGTATGCCCCCGACAGGCGGCATCGGCATCGGCATCGACCGCTTTGCCATGCTCCTGACCGACAGCTACTCCATCCGCGACGTTCTGCTCTTCCCGACGATGAAGTCGCTCGACGGCGACGCATCCAAGAAGACAACCGTTGTCGAAGAGGAAAAAGAGGAGGAGACTCCCGAGACTATAGACTTCTCGAAAGTTGAGATAGAGCCTCTCTTCAAGGATTTTGTCGATTTTGAGACTTTCAGCAAGTCCGATTTCAGAGCCGTCAAGGTCAAAGAATGCACCGCAGTGCCCAAGAGCAAGAAGCTGCTCAAGTTCGTCCTCGATGACGGCACGGGCACCGACCGCATTATTTTAAGCGGCATCCACGCCTATTATGAGCCCGAAGAGCTTGTCGGCAAGACGCTCATAGCCATAACCAACCTGCCGCCCAGATCGATGATGGGCATCGATTCGTGCGGAATGCTCCTGAGCGCCGTACATTCGGAGGAGGGCGAAGAGAAGCTCAATCTTCTCATGGTCTCCGGTCGCATCCCTGCGGGCGCAAAGCTCTATTGATATATGAAAATATCGGTTGCTCTTGCCGCATATAACGGCGAGAAATATATAGGAGAACAGATCGAATCCATACTTCCTCAGCTCGGCAGGGACGACGAGATAGTCGTCAGCGACGATAACCCCGCGGGCAAGACCCGCGCGGCGGTCGAATTCTATTCGGCATACGACGGGCGCGTCAGATATGTCGAGGGCACGGGCGAGGGCGTATGCAGAAATTTTGAAAACGCTATTCTCAACTGTTCGGGGGATGTAATCTTCCTGTGCGATCAGGACGATGTCTGGCTCCCGAACAAGGTTGAGCGCGTCATGAAAGCGATTGAAAACGGCGCAGACGTCGTGCTGCATGACGCAATGATGACGGACGGGGAACTGAACGTCACCGACGAATCTTTCTTCAGCCTCAACGGCTCGAAGAGGGGATTTGTCAGAAACTTTCTGAAGAATTCATATATGGGCTGCTGCATGGCGTTCAGGCGCGATTTCGAGCCTGCGTTTATGCCGTTCCCCAAAAATCTCGCCATGCATGACTGGTGGATAGGACTCAATGCCGAGCTAAAAGGCAAGGTCGAGTTCATATACGAGCCTCTTATCAAGCATCGCTGCCACGGCGGCAATGTGACAGGAGGCAAGACCACCGCCGCGCAGAAGATATCCTGGCGCATTCAGATGGCGGGAGATATACTGCGATACAAAAACGCAGACTGACGCTGACCGTGATAAGTCAGCACTTAAAGAGGTGTGAAATTGGGAAAATATAAGGTCACGGGGTGCATAGTGACGCACAACAATATGCATTCCATCAAAAAGACCCTTGATTCTCTGCTCGAGTTCACCCGTGCCGATTTCAAGCTCTATGTTGTGGACAATTCCTCAACCGACGGCACCCCGGAGTTTATCGAGCAGAACTACCCGCAGCTTGAGCTTATCCGCAACGCCGGAAACACCGGCTTCGGAGCGGGTCATAATCTGGTGATGGACAGACTTGATTCAAAGTATCATGTCGTCATAAATCCGGATATCACCGTAAAGGACGACGCAATATCAGCACTTGCGGATTATCTCGAAGAGCATGAGGATATAGGCTTGCTCGCCCCGAGAATCTGCTTTCCCGACGGGCGTATGCAGATCCTCGGCAAGCGCGACCCGAAGATAAAATATCTTTTTGCCAGCCGCCTGCGCAACGAAGAAAAGCCGGGCAGGCTCCTGCGCGAATACGCGATGCTCGACGAGGACTACACAAAGCCCTTTGACATTGAGAACGCCTCCGGATGCTTCTTCATGATAAGAACGGAGCTGTTTCGCAAAATCGGCGGCTTTGACGAGGGTTATTTCCTCTATTTTGAAGACAGCGATATAACCCGCACCGTGCGCAAATATGCCCGCGTCGTGTTTGATCCGTCGGTTGTCGTCTATCACGAATGGGAGAGGGAGTCGAAACACAACTTCAAACTCCTGCTCGTCCATATCCGCTCGATGTTCTACTATATGAAAAAGTGGAGGTGATCCGGATGAAGAAATACTTCAAGAATTTTTATAAGTACCGTTTCCTTTTCACCGAGATCGTTCGCAAGAACATTAAGCTCCAGTACAGGAACTCGGTTCTCGGTATGTTCTGGACATTTCTTCAGCCGCTTCTGACGATGATCGTGCTCGCGTTCATCTTCGGAAATATCTTCGGACGCGATGAGTCGAAGGTTCTCAACTATCCCGTATATTTGCTCTGCGGTCGTCTGCTCTATGAGTTCTATTCCCAGGCGACCAAGCGCGCCATGCGCTCGATAAGAAACAGCGCATCGGTCATAAAAAAGGTGTATGTGCCCAAGTACATATACCCCATGGCGAATGTCGCGTCGAACTTCATAACGTTTTTGATTTCGCTTCTTGTGCTTGCGGTCGTTATGGCGTATTACATGATATTCACCGACACCGCCATGCGCCTGACTCCGTATATCCTGCTTTCTTTCGTGCCGATACTCATCCTCTTTGTGCTGTGCGTCGGCGTCGGAATGATACTTTGCACCATGGAGGTTTTCTTCAAGGATGTTGAGTATATGTACGAAGTTTTCTGCATGCTGCTGTTCTATGCGACTCCCATATTCTACAATGTCGAGACCCTGCATATAACCAACAGGTATGCACAGTATGCGCTCATGGCGAACCCGCTCTATTCGATAGTCTCGATGTTCAGGGACTGCGTGCTTTTCGGCAGGGCGATGAATCCGAATCATATAATCTACTCCGCCGTCTTCAGCGTTGCGATGCTGCTCATAGGCGTGTTGGTGTTCTACAAGAAGCAGGATGATTTCATCCTGCACATCTGATGGGAGGGCGTAATTATGGGCAACGTAATGGTTGATGTAAATCACGTCAGCATCAGATTCATTCAGAATCAGGAAAAGGTAGACAATCTAAAAGAATATTTCATAAAGCTCGTCACCCGCAAGCTCAAGTATGACGATTTCTGGGCGCTGACCGATGTCAATTTCCAGATCGAAAAGGGCGAACGCCTCGGTGTTCTCGGCTTCAATGGAGCCGGCAAGAGTACACTGCTCAAGACCGTCGCAGGCGTTCTCAAGCCCACCAAGGGCACGGTCACGACAAAGGGCGTTATTGCCCCTCTGCTTGAACTCGGCGCGGGCTTTGACATGAACTACACCGGCAAGGAGAATGTCTATCTCTACGGCGCAACGATGGGCTATTCGAGAAAATACATCGAGGAGCGCTATGATGAGATAGTCGAATTCGCCGAGCTCAAAGACTTCATGCATGTCCCGGTCAAGAACTATTCCTCCGGTATGCGCGCGCGTCTCGGCTTTGCGATAGCAACCGCGGTCGATCCGCAGGTGCTTATCCTCGACGAGGTGCTCTCCGTCGGCGACGCCCGTTTCAGAGCCAAGAGCGAGAAACGCGTCATGTCGATGTTCGAAAACAATGTAACGGTGCTCTTCGTCTCGCACTCGACAGAACAGGTGCGCAGACTCTGCAACAAGGCCATAATCCTCGATCACGGCAAGATGATAGCTTCCGGAACGAGCCAGGAGGTCTGTGATATCTACGACCGTATGGTCAAGGGAATAAAATAAGAAAGGGTGTTTTTCAGATGGTCATAGGAGCGATTTTTGCCGGCGGTATCGGCAGCAGAATGGGCAGCGCAGATATGCCCAAGCAGTATCTTCAGCTTGGCTCAAAGCCGATAATAGTCCACACGATAGAGAAGTTTGTCGTCAATCCCGGAATCGACCGCATAATAGTCCTCTGCCCCAAGGCATGGATAGCCCACACGAAAGATCTCGTGAAGAAATATCTCGGCGAGGCTATCGCGGAGAAGATAAATGTTGTTGAGGGCGGCTCGACAAGAAACGGCACGCTCGAAAACGCGCTCAAGTTCATCAACGAGAACTTCGCCATTGACGACGACAGCGTTATTGTTACCCACGACGCAGTCCGTCCGTTTGTCACCCACAGAATAATTGACGAAAATATCGAGGCTGCGAAGAAATACGGCGCGTGCGACACTGTTATTCCCGCAACGGATACAATAGTCCGCAGTGAGGACAGCGAAAATGTCAGCAGCATTCCGACAAGAAGCGAGCTGTATCAGGGTCAGACTCCGCAGACCTTCAGAATAAAGGAACTCGAGGGCGTTCTCAACAGCCTCACCGAGGATGAGAAGAACACGCTGACCGACGCGTGCAAGATCTATACAATAAAGAACAAGCCCGTCCGCATCGTTGACGGCGAAGTGTTCAACATCAAGATAACCTACACCTATGATCTCAAAGTTGCAAACGCACTTCTGGGGGTTGTGAACAATGATAAATGAAGTATATCAGCTTATAGCGCCCAAGCTCATTGACACGGCGTACAAAGAGATAGACCTCTCGAAGAACGAGGTCATTCTCCGCCCCGTCAAGATGTCGATATGCAAGGCGGATCAGCGCTACTATCAGGGTCTGCGCAACCGTGCCGTGCTCATGAAGAAGCTGCCCATGGCTCTTATCCATGAGTGTGTCGCCGAGGTTATATATGACCCGAGCGGCGAGTTTTCGGTCGGAGAGATGCTCATTCCGATACCCAATACACCCACCGAGACCGACCCGGTCATCGCCGAGAACTATCTGCGTTCGAGCCACTTCTGCTCGAGCGGATATGACGGCTTCATGCGCGACTATATCCAGATGCCCCACGACCGCCTTGTCAAGGTGCCCGCGGGCTTCGATATGCGCGTCGCTTCGTTCTCGGAGCTCGTCAGCGTCAGCGTGCAGTCCATCTCGCGTTTCGAGAAGTTCGCGAATTCCAACCGCCGCAGAATCGGTATCTGGGGCGACGGAAATGTCGGCTTCATAACCGCACTGATGCTGCACTATCTCTATCCGAACGCCGAGCTCTATATCTTCGGCACGGTTGAGGACAAGCTCAATTTCTTCACCTTTGCAAAAGAGACATTCCATGTTGACGCGGTGCCTGAGGGAGTCAGCATCGACCACGCGTTCGAGTGCGTCGGCGGCCCCGGCTCAAGACCCGCGATAAATCAGATGATAGACCTCATTGAGCCCGAGGGCAGCATTTCGCTCATGGGCGTCAGCGAGAACTTCGTCGATATCAACACGAGAATGGTGCTTGAAAAAGGTCTCAATCTCTTCGGCTCTTCGCGCAGCGGCAGGAAAGATTTCCTGCGCACGATGCAGATCTTCGCAGAGCATCCGGAGGTCGGACACTATCTTGAGAATCTTATCGGCGATGAGTTCAAGGTTCGCGATATCCCGGATATCCACAAGGCGTTCAACGCTGACTATATGAGAAACTTCGGCAAGACCGTCATCGATTGGGATAAATAATGAAAAAGCTGTTTTATACTATTTACGCAGTGATATTCAGAATATGCCGCCTTTTCCCTGTTAAAAGGGGAAGGGTGGCTTTGGTATCTCCGCACAACGCGGATTTCAACGATTCGCTCGGCGCGGTTAAGGCGGAGCTTGAGAGGCGCGGAGGCTATGATATAAAGCTCATTACCCGCCGCGACATCGAGCTTTCAAAGAACCCGGCGAAGCTCATAAAAGGCGCATTCAGGTTCTTTTTCGTCAGCTCATACCGCCTTGCAACAGCGCAGTATGTCTTTTTGAACGACAATTTTATGCCCCTCGCCTATATAAATTTCAGCCCGGAGACGGAAGTTGTTCAGCTCTGGCACGCCGAGGGTGTGTTCAAGCGATTCGGACTCTGCTCGGCGCTTCCGCCGGAGATTGAGGAGCTTGAAAAACGCTGCTGCAAGCGATATACCCACGCGGTCTGCTCGTCAAAAAATGTCGTGCCGTATTATGCCAAGGCATTCGGCTTGCCCGAGGAGCGCGTACTGCCGCTCGGGAGCGCGCGCACGGACAGATTCTTCTTGCCCTGCGACACCGAAAAGCTCAGAGCGGAGTTTGACGAAAAATATCCGCAGTGCAGTGGCAAAAAACTCGCACTCTATGCTCCGACATTCCGCGATGACCCGAAGCGCGACGGCGAGATAATGAAAAATTTCAACGCGAAGAAATTCGCTGAGCGCTTTTCTGATGAATATGTTCTGCTTATACGCCTGCATCCGCAGGTTCACACGGGCGAAGTCGAAGCGGGCGAGAGTGCGATAGACATGACGGGATATCCGGATGTCGGCGAGCTTGTTCAGATATGCGACTTGCTGATAACCGACTATTCTTCAATATGTATGGATTTCGTGCTGCTCGAAAAGCCTTGCCTTTTCTATGCATTCGACCTTGAGGAATATGAGCGCGAGCGCTCGTTCTTCTTTAATTATGAAGACTATGTGCCCGGCAGAACGGCTAAAACTTTCGATGAACTGCTCGATGTGATATCAAGCGGCGATTTCGGAAAAGACAGGCAGGAGAAGTTCAAAAACTTCAATTTTGATATCCTCGACGGCAAAAGCGCCGAGAGGATAGTCGATGCGATAGTCAAATAAAGGCGCAGCACTTGACAGACTGCGAGCTTTTATTGTATAATTAACCGTTAGAAACAAGCTTTATCAGATAGTCAAAGGAGGGACGCGCCCGGGGCGCGGCTTATATGTCAGGACATTCAAAATGGAGTACGATCAAGAGAAAGAAAGAAAAAACGGATAACCAGCGCGCGAAGATCTTCACGAAGATCGGCCGCGAGATAGCCGTTGCGGTGCGTGAGGGCGGCCCCGATCCGGCGTCGAACTCGAAGCTCAAGGATATCATTTCCAAGGCTAAGGCGAACAACGTTCCCAACGACAACATAGACCGTATTATTAAGAAAGCTGCCGGCGACGGCAATGCGGACAACTACGAGGAGATCATGTACGAGGGCTACGGCCCGTCGGGCATCGCCGTTATAGTTGAGACCCTTACCGACAACCGCAACAGAACTGCGGGCGATATGCGCCATTATTTCGACAAGTTCGGCGGCAACATGGGTCAGAGCGGCTGCGTCTCGTTCATGTTCTCGAAGCAGGGCGTTATCGTTATCGAAAAGGACGACGATATCGACGAGGAGAAGCTGATGGAGGATGCGCTTGAGGCAGGAGCTATCGACTTCCTGACCGACGACGGCGTTTATGATATCCGCACCGAGCCCAACGATTTCTCCGCAATATGCGAAGATCTCGAGAAGAAAGGCTACACCTTCCTCTCCGCAGAGGTCGAGTATGTTCCCTCGAGCTACACCAGACTCGAAAACGAGGACGATATCAAGAACATGAGCAGAATGCTCGAGATGTTCGAGGATAACGACGACGTTCAGAACGTCTGGCACAACTGGGAAAACGCCGACGACGCAGAGTAAAATCAAAAAAAGACGAGAGCCGCCAATATGGCGGCTCTTTTTGTGTTTGTATGTAAGCTTTGTTAAATTCAATTTCTCAGTATTTGCAGATTGAAAATACACGCCACAATTGAATTTTATAATCGGACTTCCAATAGCCGCGTCGCAGTGTTTGAAAGCTCTCTTAGAGGAGCGAGGGAACGGCTTGCGCAGCAAGACGCACGAGCGCGCACTCGTTCAAGCTCCGGCGCGTTTGCGCGCGAATGTGCCGAGCAACTAATTGAGAGCCGCAAGCTAAGTGCTGCGGCGCGGCGTTCGCGAGGTCTCGGGGCGCAGCCCTGAGGTTGCTTTTCTTTTGCAGGCGTTTTCTTTTTCAAATAAAAAGAAAATGCCGAAACGCGGAAAGGAGATATTATTTGATTGTGGTGGGTCGCAAAGGTAAGGGCAAGTTATCGACATTTCAAAATTGCCACGATTCTGTCTCGGCTATCGCTGATATTACGAATTGCACTGCTTAAAAATCACATAAAAATGGGAAACCCCCAGAGCACCGGAAGCCCTGGGGGTGTTGGGGAACTGATTTGCCGTCGCCCGCACAAGCGGCGGCAATCGAGAAGTTGTTTTGTTTTTTTATCCGTTCAGAACACTTTTACGGTTCGGTTCTGCCGGAGGTCGAACTGCCTACTGCCGCCACTGACATGACGACTGCCAATACCAAGATGATTCCTAATGCTTGTAATACCATTTTGTTGTCCTCCTTAACCGTTTCGTAGTTTCTCTTTCCTACGATACATAGTATATACCGAACATGGGGCTAAAGCCACCACAAAACGATTACAGTTGAATACAAAATGGTTACAAAGAAAGATTAAATTGTAACATTTTTGTAACAATTTCAGGCAAATTTGTCAACTTGTCAGCTCGATGAGGTCTTTTATGCTCAGCTCCGGCTGCAAAGCGCGGTTTACGGCGAGCGAGAGCAGTCCCGAACAGCGCTCGATAAGCAGGTCTATCTCTTTCGGTGTGACCATCATTTTTGCGTCCTCGGCAGGTTCATTTGTGTTATTACCCGACACATCGCGGGCGAGTGTGTGCGCATCAACGACCGTCGGAACGCCCACGGATATGACCGGGACGCCGAGCGTTTTTCGGCTTATCTCGGCGCGGGAATTGCCGACTCCCGAGCCTGGGATTATTCCGCTGTCAGATATCTGAACTGTGCTCCCGAGCCTGCCGAGCTTGCGCGCGGCGAGTGCATCGACGACTATCACGGCGCAGGGCTTTATCACATTCACCGCGCCGAGCAGCAGCTCGCCTGTTTCGACTCCTGTCTGACCGAGCACTCCGGGTGCTATCGCCGCGACCGGGCGCAGCCTGCCGAGTCCCAGCTGCTCGCATAGCTCGCGCTTTAGGTGTCTTGTGACAAACACGCCGCCGATAAATTTGGGGCCGAGCGCATCGGGGGTTATATTCGTATTGCCGAGCCCCGCGGCGAGCACCGTGCCCTCGGACGGGAGCAGGCGAGAGAGCTCCTGCGCCACCGCGTCTATAAGCTCGTCGCTTATGCGCGAGGAGCGCGCAAACGACTGCGACTGCACGGTTATATATTCTCCGCGCGGCTTACCCAATGCTTCTTCGCCGCGCCTGTCCGTGACCCGCAAACGGGTTATTTCCGCTCCCGCGCTTTCAAAGCTCGTGCATTCCACGCCGTCAATTTTGCTGCCCTCTAGATTTTCGCGCACTTCGAGCGCAAGGTCTGTTCTGAAGTTCATTTTTTTCGTCTCCGTTTCGTTTTCGCATGGGTGCGAAAGGCAAAAATTTTTTCTTTTTCTCTTGCATTTTGGCAAAGTCTATGATAAGATTATTAACTGTATGATGAAGGAGGTGCAAAAATGCCTAATATCAAGTCAGCTAAGAAGCGTGTCATCGTCAACAAGACAAAGGCCGCCCGCAACAAGTCCCGCAATTCAGCCCTTAAGACTGCCATAAAGAAGGCTCACACTGCTGCTGAGACCAACGCGGCAGATAAGAAGGAAGTTGTCACCGCAGCTATAAAGAAGGTCGATCAGGCAGCCGCCAAGGGCCTTATTCATAAGAACAATGCTGCTCGCAAGAAGTCCGCTCTTGCAAAGCTTCTCAACGAGGCGTAAGATTGCAAACAAATTATTAACGGTTCTGGCTTTTGCCATGGCCGTTAATTTTTTTGCTTTTTTACTCTTTTCACGATTTTTCTTTTTGATGCGGCATAATATCCATTTGTAAATTTTTATCGTATGGTTTGACTTTTGCCTGTGTTTGGCGTATAATCATAATCGATAAGAATCAAACAGGAGGTGAGACCATGGACAAAGCTAAGAAGATAATCAAGATCGTCGCTATCATCATCGCTGTTGCCGCCGCTGTTGTCGGTATAGCGTTTGCCGTCAAGAAGATCATAGACAAGAAGAAGGCTGCTGCCGACGAGCCGGAGAATTATGTCTCCTGCTCCTGCTGCGATACCTGCGCACCCGCAGCCAACTGATTTTTTGAAAAGATTTCACCTGCTATACACTCTTGTGTATGGCAGGTGACTTTTTCTTTATTTTTCCTTGGGTCTCGCAACAAATGACGCGATAAGACCGCAGAGCACCGCCGTGGTTATCCCCGCGCTCGATGCGGTCAGAGGACCCGTCAGGATGCCGAGCGCGCCCTTTTCGGCGATAGCCTCCTTTACTCCTTTTACCATGGCGAAGCCGAAACCCGTCAGCGGAACCGTTGCCCCCGCGCCCGCCCATTTCGCGAGCGGCGCATAGACTCCGACCGCGCCGAGCACGACTCCGGCAACGACGAAGCAGACGAGTATGCGCCCGGGCGTGAGCTTTGTCAGATCCATTATTATCTGACCCACCGCGCATATCGCGCCGCCGACCGCGAACGCCTTGAGAAAGCTGAGAAATATATCCATATCATCACCCGAAAGTATTTTTTTCAAATCTATTTTTTCCCCGCGGCGCGGCTATATTCACGCCTTTTGTATCGGGGAAAAATACACACTGTGAAATTAATAAAATTTTTACAGATAAAGTATTGACAAACGGCGATAATATTAATAATATCTATACTATAAGAGGCACGGAAATTAATTCCGCTTTCCTCAAAACAAAAGGTTGATTTTAAAATTACAGTATAAGGAGAAATAAAAATGTCAACTTTTGAAAGAGTCCAGAAAATCATTTGCGAGCAGCTCGAGATAGACAGCCATCTTGTTACCGAGGATGCATCTATTTCCGGAGATCTCGGCGCAGACAGCCTTGATCTTGTCGATCTCTCTATGTCCATCGAAGAGGAATTCAACCTCGAAGTTCCCGACGATGTTCTCGATCATGTCAGAACTGTCGGCGATATCGTTAAGTTCATCGAGGACAACGCGTAATTTATATAATCAATAACAAAGGGGCTGTTTTGTATTGGATTCAATATGAAACAGCCTTTTTTACTGCGACGGAGGAATATAAAATGATACTGAAGAATGCGGATATTTTCGATTCCGATTTTGCTCTGCGTCGCGCGGATGTGCGCGTTGAGGACGGCAAAATAGCTGAAATAGGCGAAAATTTAAACGGCGGGGAGGAGCATGATCTTTCCGGATGCGTTATCCTGCCCGGCTTTATCGACATACATATCCACGGCTGCGGGGGAGCGGATTTCTCCGACGCTCTGCCGGATACGCTCGAAACCATGTCGCGGACTCTCGCGAGTTTCGGCATAACTTCGTTCTGCCCCGCGTCGATGACTCTGCCATATGACAGGATAGAAAAGGCATTTGAGAATGCGGCGGGATATCTCGGCAAGGAGTGCGGCGCATATATCCACGGCATCAATATGGAGGGACCGTTCCTCTCATATGCAAAGCGCGGCGCGCAGAATCCCGAATATCTGCATGAGCCGGACATAGACGAGCTCAAAAAGCTCGATAAAATCTGCAAAATAAGACTTGTGTCGCTGGCACCCGAGCTTCCGGGAGCTATAGAATTCGCGCGCGAGGCGTCGAAGATATGCACGGTGTCCGCCGCGCACACCGCCGCGACATTTGAACAGGCGGAGCTCGGCTACAAAAACGGAATAACCCACACGACGCATCTCTTGAACGGCATGGATCCGATATATAACCGCAAGCCCGGCGCGGCAGTCGCGGCGCTCAGAGCCGAGAACGCCACGGCGGAGCTGATAAGCGACGGGATGCATATCCACCCGGCGTATCTCGCCCTGCTCTATAAAATACTCGGCGAGGATAGGAGCGTCGCGGTCAGCGACTCCATGTGCGCCTCGGGTCTCGGCGACGGCGAATATGAGCTCGGCGGCACGACAGTGTATGTAAAAGACGGCAAGGCTCTGCTCGCCGACGGTACGATAGCCGCGAGCACGACAAATATTTTTACTGAGTTCGGGAATATAATCAGCTTCGGCGTGCCAGTCCGCCAGGCGGTGAAATCCTGCACGATAAATCCCGCCCGCGCGATAGGCGTTGACGGTGTGACGGGCAGTATAGCAGTCGGCAAGCGCGCCGATTTCACCGTGCTTTCGTCCGATTTGAAAGAGCTCGAGTGCGTTTATATAAAGGGAAAAAGGATATAAAAAAGTATGCAAATCGCCGCTTGTGTGGTATAATATAGTATCTTAGACTCAAAGCTCGGAGGCTGAACATGAACTTTCTTGTTATTGACGGAAACAGCATATTGAACCGCGCGTTTTACGGCATAAAGGTGCTCACGACGAAGGACGGCAGATTCACCAACGCCATCTACGGCTTTATGAATATTTTTCTGCGCCTCAAAGACGAGTGCCAGCCGCAGGCGGTGGCGGTCGCTTTTGATGTCAAACAGCCGACTTTCCGCCATGAGATGTACGGCGGCTACAAAGCGACAAGAAAGGGTATGCCCGAGGAACTCGCGCAGCAGATGCCCGTGCTCAAGGAGCTGCTTGAGGCGATGGGCGTGCCGATAGTTGAAAAGCCCGGATATGAGGCGGACGATATCCTAGGCACTCTCGCGCGCCACAGCGGCGACGCCGTCTGCACGATAGCCACGGGCGACAGAGACAGCCTGCAATTGGTCTCCGACAGCGTCAATGTTCTGCTCGCCGCGACGAAGATGGGCAGACCCGTGACCGACAGATACACGCCCGAGGCAGTGCGCGAAAAATATGGCGTTGAGCCGATAAAGCTCATTGATATAAAAGCCCTCATGGGCGACAGCTCGGACAATATCCCCGGCGTTGCGGGAATCGGCGAAAAGACTGCCGGCGATTTGATAGCCCGCTTCGGCTCGATAGAATATATCTACGACAATATCGACACGATAGACATCAAACCCGGCGTGCGAGACAAGCTGAAAAAAGACAGGGACATGGCGTTTTTGAGCAAAAAGCTCGGCACGATAAACTGCGATATCCCGATCGACAATAACCCGCAGAGCTATATTCTCAAAGCGCCCGACAATTTCAAGGTTACGAGAATGCTTGCGGATCTCGAGATGTTCAAGCTCATCGACCGCCTCGGACTTGAGATATCAAACACCGCCTCCGAGCCGCAGAAAGAGGAGAAGCCTGTCCCGGTCTGCGCCGAGGACGATTTCGGCCAGCTGATGACGCGCCTTAAGTCTGACGGCGAGAGCTATTTTCTCTGGGACGGCGAAAAGTGCCGCTTCGATCTCGGGGACAAAGTGCTCGTGTGCGACTGCGAAAATGAGAATTTTTATCCGTTCTTTATAAAGCTGCTCGAAGATAAAAATATAAAGAAATACACGGCGGACATAAAGTCGCTCTATTCGTTCGCGCAGGGCTGTTCGGCTCAGTGCAGGAATATGTGCGGCGATCTGGAACTTGAGGGCTATGTCCTCAACCCCTCCGCCTCGTCCTATGATGCGCTGCGCCTTGCGGGCGAATATTCGGCGGCAGTGCCGGTTGAAAACGGCGATGAAAACGACTGCGCCGCCGCGTCGCTGAGAAGATTATTTGCGGCGATGGACAAAAAAATAGAGGAAAACGGACAGCAGAAGCTGCTTCATGACATCGAACTTCCGCTCGCTCATGTGCTCTCTTCAATGGAGCAGACGGGCTTCGCTGTTGACCGCGACGGAATCGCGGAATTCGGCAAACAGCTCGGCGAGAGGATAGCCGAAATTGAGCAGGAGATATACGCTTTAGTCGGCTGTGAGTTCAATCTGAACTCGCCAAAGCAGCTCGGCGAAGCGTTGTTTGAAAAGCTCAAGCTGCCCGCGAGAAAAAAGACAAAAAGCGGATATTCGACCGACGCGCAGGTGCTCGAATCGCTCGAAAACAAGCACCCCGCGGTGCGCGATATACTCGAATACAGAACGCTTTCAAAGCTCAGGTCGACCTACTGCGACGGTCTGCTCAAGGTTATCGGCGAGGACGGACGCATCCGCTCGACTTTGAACCAGACCGAGACGAGAACGGGCAGAATCTCATCGACCGAGCCGAATCTTCAGAATATCCCCGTGCGCTCTCCGCTCGGGCGCGAGATGCGAAAGTTCTTTGTCGCGCGGGACGGATATGTGCTCGTTGACGCGGACTATTCGCAGATAGAACTGCGCGTTCTCGCCCATATTTCGGGCGACCAAAACATGATAAAGGCGTTCAACGACAACACGGATATCCACACTGTGACCGCGTCCGAGGTCTTTGATATGCCGCCGCAGCTCGTCACTCCGATAATGAGAAGCCGCGCAAAGGCGGTCAATTTCGGCATAGTCTACGGCATCGGCGCGTTCTCGCTCGCCAAAGATATCGGAGTCAGCCGCAGCGAGGCGGATGAGTATATAAAAGGCTATCTCAGGCACTATTCAGGCGTTGACAAATATATGCACGATGTGGTCGAAAAGGCGAAGAAAGACGGCTACGCCGAGACAATGTTTGCGCGGCGCAGATATCTGCCGGAGCTCACCGCATCGAACGCTAACACCCGCGCTTTCGGCGAGCGTGTGGCGCGCAATATGCCCATTCAGGGCACGGCGGCGGATATAATCAAGATAGCGATGATAAGAGTCTACGAACGCCTTGAGCGCGAGAATCTGGCGGCGAAGCTGATAATGCAGGTGCACGATGAGCTGATAGTCGAAGCGCCGGAGAACGAAAAAGAGCGCGTGAGCGCCCTGCTCAAAGAGGAAATGGAGAATGCGGTCAAGCTCTCCGTGGCGCTCACTGCGGATGTCCATTCCGGGCGCACCTGGTATGACGCGAAAGGCTGATAAAACGGAGGAAACATGAATCTGGTTTTTGTTTGCACGGGCAACATCTGCCGCAGTCCGATGGCGGAGGGAATGTTCAAAAAACTGCTCGAAGAAAAAGGGGAGAGCGGTATAGACTGCTCGAGCGCGGGGCTTGCGACCTTTGACGGACGCCCCGCGAGCGACAACGCGCAGGCGGTAGCCCTCGAATACGGAGCCGATATCTCGGAGCATAAATCTCGTATGCTGACCCGCAGCATTGCGCGCAAAGCCGATCTGATAGTCTGCATGACCGATGAGCAGTATGAGACGCTCAACCGCATGATCCCGGACGAGAGACTCTATGTGCTCGCCGACGGAGTTGACGACCCCTACGGATGCGATATCGAAGTCTACCGCGAGTGTGCGAAGAAGATAAACGGCGCGCTGACGGAGCTTTACGAAAAGATAAAGAGCGGGAGCTGATCGGTATTTTTGAAGTTGAAACGGTCCCGATGACGGAAGAATATATAAGCGGCGTCGCGTCGCTCGAGCGCGAATGTTTTTCGCATCCGTGGAGCGAGAAGTCGCTTCGGGAAGAGCTTGATAACGATCAGGCTCATTTTCTCTGCGCAGTTGCCGACGGATGCGTCGCCGGATATATCGGCGTGCAGGAGATAGTGGGTGAGGCGTATATAACCAATGTCGCCGTGTCCGAAAAATTCCGCCGCCGCGGGATAGCGGAAAAGCTGCTCGAAGAGGCGGAGCGCGGCGCAATAAAACGCGGCTGCGTGCTGATAACGCTCGAGGTCAGGGTTTCAAATGACCCGGCGAAGGCGCTCTATAAAAAACGCGGCTTCAAAGAAGTCGGAACAAGAAAAAATTTTTATTCCGATCCGCGCGAGGACGCGGAGATAATGACAAAGTTTTTTGACAGATGAGGGTGAGCGAAATGAAGATACTTGCAATCGAATCCTCCTGCGACGAGACCGCTGCGGCGGTCGTCGAGGACGGCAGACGCGTTATTTCAAGCGTCATAGCGTCGCAGGTGAAGGAACATATACTCTACGGCGGAGTCGTGCCGGAGATAGCGTCAAGGCGCCATGCGGAGGCGATATCCGGCGTTGTCGGCGGGGCGCTCGACAGGGCGGAGATGAATGTCGGCGATGTTGACGCGATAGCCGTGACCTATGCGCCCGGGCTTATCGGTGCGCTGTTAGTCGGCGTGAATTTTGCAAAGGGACTCGCATTTTCTGCGAACAAACCGCTCGTGCCCGTGCATCATCTGCGCTCGCATATCGCGGCGAACTATATAACCCACCCCGACCTTGAACCGCCGTTTCTCGCGCTCGTCGTGTCCGGCGGTCACAGCCACATAATCGAGGTGCGCGACTACACGGATTTTCATATTATCGGCAGAACGCGCGACGACGCGGCAGGCGAGGCGATGGACAAGGCGGCGCGCGCCATGGGGCTCGATTATCCCGGCGGCGTGAACCTCGACAGAGTGTCGAAGGACGGCGACCCGAAGAGCTACAAGCTTCCGCGCCCGCATGTTGACGGGAGCGAATATGATTTCAGCTTTTCAGGACTCAAGACCGCTGCTGTCAATATCATCCACAACGCAAAGCAAAAGGGCGAGGAGATAAGCGTGCCCGATCTCGGCGCGTCGTATATCGAGGCGGTCGTAAGATGCCTGCGCGAAAACACGGAAAAGGCGGCGCTGAACTTCGGCTTCGACAAGATAGTTCTGGCGGGCGGAGTGTCCGCAAACTCGCGCCTGAGGGCGGAGATGACCGATATCTGCAAGGCTCATTCATGGTCGCTGTTTATGCCAGAACTGTCGCTTTGCGGCGACAATGCGGCAATGGTCGGCGCCCAGAGCTACTATGAATTCAAGGCGGGAAACATCGCCCCGCTGACCCTCAATGCACGAGCTTCGATGCCTATTGATGAAATTGATAAATTTTTATCAAAAAAGGTCTGAAAGTTAACAGTTTCGTCATTGAAAAACCGAGTTTATTGGGGTATAATACATACTGGGTAAAGATGGTACCTTTCTTAATAGATTAGACGAAAGGAGTCAAATATCATGAAACATTTGACACAGAACAAGACAGTGATCGACTGGATCGAAGAGAAGATAGCTCTTGTATCTCCCGATGAAGTCATGTGGATCGACGGCAGCGAGGAGCAGCTTGACGCTCTGCGCGCCAAGGCATGCGAGACCGGCGAGATGACTAAGCTCAACGAGGATCTCCTCCCCGGATGCCTGCTTCACAGAACCAAGCCCAACGATGTTGCGCGTGTTGAGAACCGCACATTCATCTGCGCTGAGAGCGCGGATCAGGCAGGTCCGACCAACAACTGGATGGATCCCTCCGAGGCTTATAAGATGCTCTACGATATAGCCAGAGACAGCTATAAGGGCAGAACAATGTATATTATTCCTTATTCGATGGGTCCTGTCGGCTCTCCGTTCTCGAAGATCGGCGTTGAGCTGACTGACTCCATCTATGTCGTTCTCAACATGGCTATCATGACGAGAATCGGCAAGAAGGTTATGGATACTCTGGGCGACAGCAACGACTGGGTTCGCGGACTGCACTGCAGCTGCGACATCGACCCCGAGAAGCGTTATATCTGCCAGTTCCCGCAGGATAACACCATCATCTCCGTCAACTCCGCTTACGGCGGAAACGTACTCCTCGGCAAGAAGTGCTTTGCTCTTCGTATAGCCTCCTATCAGGGCTGGAAAGAGAGCTGGCAGGCTGAGCATATGCTTATCCTCGGCCTCGAGAATCCGAAGGGCGAAGTCAAATATATCTGCGCGGCATTCCCGTCCGCCTGCGGCAAGACCAACCTTGCCATGCTTATCCCGCCCGAGGGATACAGAAACAAGGGCTACAAGATCTGGTGCGTCGGCGACGATATCTCCTGGATCAGAAAGGGTCCCGACGGCAGACTTTATGCTATCAACCCCGAGAACGGTTTCTTCGGCGTTGCCCCCGGCACGAACGAGAAGTCCAATCCCAACGCGCTTGCCGCGACAAGAAAGAATACCATTTTCACAAACGTTGCGCTTAACCTTGACAACAACACCGTCTGGTGGGAAGGTCTCGACAAGAATCCGCCCGAGAACGCCATCGACTGGCAGGGCAGACCGTGGAACGGCAAGACGAGCGAGGAAAAAGGCGCTCATCCGAACAGCCGCTTCACCGCTCCCGCTGTCAACTGCCCGTGCATCAGCTCCGAGTTTGAGAATCCGGCAGGCGTTCCGATCTCCGCTATCGTCTTCGGCGGCAGAAGAGCTAAGCTCGCTCCGCTGGTCTATCAGTCAAGAAGCTGGAATCACGGCGTGTTCGTCGGCTCGATAATGGCTTCCGAGACCACCGCAGCAGCAGCCGGCGCAGTCGGCGTTGTCCGCCGCGATCCCATGGCTATGCTTCCGTTCTGCGGCTACAACATGGCTGATTACTGGCAGCACTGGATCGATATCGGCGCAGGCCTCGACGAGGATAAGGCTCCGAAGATCTTCAACGTTAACTGGTTCCGTAAGGACGACGACGGCAACTTCCTGTGGCCCGGCTTCGGTGACAACATGCGCGTGCTTGAGTGGATCATCAAGCGCTGCGAGGGCAAGGTCGACGCAGAGGAGACCGCTATCGGCTTCGTGCCCAAGGCTGAGGACATCAACCTTGAGGGCATCGAGGACGAGGTCAGCGAGGATCAGCTCAAGGAGATCCTGAGCGTTGACAACTCCCTCTGGGAGGACGAGGCAAAGGGCATCGAGGAGTTCTACGCTAAGTTCGGCGACAGACTTCCCAAGGCTCTGAGTGACGAGCTCAACACCCTCAAGGCTAATCTTGAGAAATAATTAAATAAAATTGCGGCAGACAGGTGTGCTTGTCTGCCGCTTTTTTATTGGTTTGTCATATCGGCGCGGAGCAGAGCGCAAAAAACAACAGCCGTGATTCTCAACGAACCATGGCTGCTGATATTTATTTTTGCTTACAGTGTCTCAAATCTCTTTACGCCTTTGCGCTTGAGCCTTGCAAATGATATCGCGGTTATTATTGCTATTACTGCTGTCGCGATTATCAGCGCGAACACATTCGGCAGCACCTGCACCGCGAGCAGATATACTGCGACGAGCACGATGATATACGCCCAGCCGAGGCACATTGCGAGCATGATGCCGAGACTCTGCTTGACCGCTTCGCTCTCACTGCTCCAGGCGAGATTAGGCATCCTGATGTTCACTCTGAGCCCCGAAACGGCGCACAGAAGCGTGAATATCTGCGGCAGGATAATCATGACCGCCGCGGTGAGAAGCTCCGGCTTGAGGGCAATACAGAAGCATATGCTGCATATCAGCGCGGGGACGGCGGTGAATAGCATGTGGAGCTTCAGCTTCGCCCCGAGAATCTGCCACGAGGTGACGGGGAGCGAACGGGCTATCCAGAGGCTCTTGCCCTCGAGGGATATCGCGGGCGCGGTGAGTATATTCATAGAAGAGAGCAGGCATAAAAGTAAGCACGCAAATGTCGGGGCGTATTCCAGCAAATCCTCATCCATGCGGGTTACAACGCCGATAAACCAGTCGCTTTTTATCAGCGAGAAAACAGCGACGGCTATCATAAACAGCGCCCCGAGCGAGCAGTTGAGCATATAAGACGGGCTCGAGAGGAAGTGGTTTATTTCGCGTCGCAGAAGCGCGCGGTCGGTGCCCTGCTGCTTGACCGTCTTTTCTTTGTAGACTGTCTTTGCGGTCTTTCCGCTGCTCGTGACGAGTTTTAAGAATGTGCGCGACATTATGAGCCATGTCGCGGCGAGCAAGGCGAGAATGATGAGCGAAATTATAATTGTCGGGAGAACATCGCCCGCGAACGCCTTGCCGAAAATATAGAGCGGATAGGCGGACATGCGCACCTTTGCGGCAACAGCCGCGCTGTTCGCAACGATGCCGGTGATTATCTCGTTCGCCCTGAAGTAGACATAGTAGTAGCCGCCGAGGAACGCTATCGAAACTATAACTGTTATAATGCTCTTGTTTTTTAATTTGACCGCGATTTTTGCAACGACCCAGCCGAGTATGCACGACAGTATAAGAACGAGAACAGTCACCATAACGGCCATTATAACGGCTGTTATGCCGGATATTCCGGGGTGCGCAGTTATGAAATACACGCCGACGGCGGGTATTACCACAACGCCCGAATACATCAGCCCCATGAGATAGACTCCGATGAGGCGCGCCGCCATAATATCGCGCACGGGAATTGGCATCGAGAGCAGGAGGTCGTTGTCCTTTGCGTCATAGAGGCTCGAATATGTGTTGAACACGCTGCCGAAAACGCCGAAAAGCGCGGCGGTAGCGCCCATAATAGCAAAATAGAGCCAGCTCATGCCATAGGTTATCAGCGGGCGCATCGAATATGACATATAGCAGAACATTCCGCCGATGGCAAAAATCATGAGCAATATGAACAGCACTATCGAGAACGTCGCCGAGCGTGCAGACTTGCCCTTGCCCGTCTTGCGGTCAACGAAGAAACTTTTATTGAGTTCGAGAAGCTGTTTTTTTATCAGTGTTTTCAGCATTCTTCTCCCTCCAGTTCGAGGAACACGTTCTCAAGGCTGGAGTCGCCCTTGACCTCTTCCATTGTGCCGGAGCGAATGAGCTTTCCGCTTTTTATTATCGCGACCTTGTCGCAGAGCTTTTCGGCAACTTCGAGCACATGGGTCGAGAAGAATATTGCGCCGCCGGAGTTGCAGACCTCGCGCATCATGCCTTTTAACAGATGCGATGCGGCGGGATCGAGACCGACGAAAGGCTCGTCCATGATGATTAACTTGGGCTCGTGGATCCACGCGGAGATTATCGCGAGCTTCTGCTTCATGCCGTGAGAATACGCCGAGATAGGCTGCGCGAGGTCAGCAGTCAGCCCGAACATATCGGCATATTTATGTATGCGCTCGCGGCGGTCGTCAGCGCTGACACCGAAAATATCCGCGATGAAGTTCAGATATTTTATTCCCGTCATGTATTCGTAGAGGTCGGGGTTATCGGGAATATAGGCTATGATTTTTTTGCAGGCGAGCGGGTCATCTTTTATCGAGATGCCGTTTATTGTTATCTCGCCCTCGTCGAACTGCAGAATGCCGACAACGGATTTGAGCGTTGTGGTCTTGCCCGCGCCGTTGTGGCCGATGAAGCCGTATATCTCGCCGGGCGCGATATGCAGCGTCAGGTCGTCAACGGCCTTTTTCTCGCCGTAGGTTTTGGTCAGATTTTTGATGTTAAGCATAATGTCTCCTTTTGGCCCGCCGTGGCGGACAGATATCTTTTCCCTTTTCTATATTAGTATATTTTACGCTGCCGGTCAATCCGGCTATGTTTTATTTTACGAACTCTTCACAAATCGCCGCGAATTTCTTTTCGCTCGGTATCTCGTGCGTTATGAACTTCCCGTTATAGAACAACGAAAATGCGGTGTAGGCGCAGGGTGCGTTTTGAGCCTGCTCGCGCGATGAGATATGCACGGCGCGCAGCGGAAGATTCATATCGTTTGCCATATTCTCAATTATCGGAACATATTTTGCCGTAAACGGGCACTGGCTTGTATAAAATATCTCGAACCCGCTGCCGTTAGTCTGAGCGCCTTTTGCCTGCTCGCGAAAGCGCGGAGCGGGCGCGGACGGGTCAAACGGCAGATACATCAGCTCAAAATGCGGCTCTGCCGAATCGGCTTTTATGAAGCCTTTATATTTCAGATACTTCGGGTCGGCAAGAAAACCGCGCTTCTTCGCCGATGAGAGTATACACAGCCCGGATTTGCCCTTTTTGCGGCTGTCGCGGATACATTCGTTGAGCAGGTCGTTTGAATATCCGTGCCCCTTGAAAGAGCCGGAGACCCAGAGACAGTCGATGAACATATAGCCGGGCGCGTCTATCGGAGCCCATGCGTTTTCGACGGGAATATATTCAATAAAACACTTCCCGCGCGCGTCGGCTTTTAAAAATATCAGACCCTCGCCGAGCCTTTCGGCGAGCCACTGCTTTTTTGCAATGACCTGCGGATCCTTGGCGTTTGATATTGCACAGCATATGTGCTCACTCTCAAGATTTTCGGTTGACAGGCGAATGTAGTTCATGGCTTCCTCCAATAATAATTATAAAACACTCGTTTTATAACAGCTGTTATAATTATATCATACTTTTTGCCGATGTCAACAATGCAGATTAAAAATGATATTTGTCGAATTGGGCTTTATATTTTCGCCCTGAGCCGCCATTTTACACTGAATAAAAAATAACCGCCGCGAACTTTCAAATGAAAGATACTGCGGCGGTTATCCGACTGTTTTTCATTCCTGATGCAATTCGTCCTCAGCCCATTTGATCGGGTTGTCGTCAATATATTGCCATTTGATTTGATAATCGTATTCGTCACGGATTATATGGTCATAAAAACCTTTTTGCCAAATTGATTTTTTGACTTGCTTAGTTACGGAACCTTTGAACTGTTGTATTATGCGGTCGCCCCTACGGCAATGCGTGACAATATGGGATTTCTGTCATCTATGCAAATTGTGATAAAATATGCTCTGTTTTGCGAATAGTCGTAATCTTTCAGCCTGTTAGGCTTTCTTCTCCGTTGTTCCATGGCATATATTTCACTGCGCAAACTGGCTGTTATAGAGCTTTGTATAGAATCCGTTCTTCGCGAGCAGCTCTTCGTGCGTACCCTGCTCGGCGACCTTGCCGTCTTTCATAACGAGAATACAGTCGGCGTGGCGGATGGTCGAGAGTCTGTGCGCCACGACGAACGAGGTGCGCCCCTGCATGAGCGTGTTGAACGCATCCTGAACTTTCAGTTCAGTTCTGGTGTCTATCGATGAAGTTGCCTCGTCGAGGATGAGCATCGGCGGCTTCATGAGCATGACGCGCGCGATGCAGAGCAGCTGTCTTTCGCCCTCGGAGAGTCCGTCGTCATCGCCGATGACAGTGTCGTAGCCGTTTTTGAGGCGCTTTATAAAGCTGTGAGCGCGTGCTGCCTTGGCGGCGGCGATTATCTCTTCATCCGTGGCGTCGGGCTTGCCGAACGCTATATTCTCGCGGACTGTGCCGTTCTTTATCCAGGTGTCCTGGAGCACCATGCCGAAATGGTGTCTGAGGCTGTGGCGTGTGATGTCGTTTATATTCTCGCCGTCAACCTTTATGCTGCCGCCGTCAACGTCGTAGAAGCGGAGCAGGAGATTGATAAGCGTAGTCTTGCCGCAGCCTGTCGGACCGACAACGGCTATTGTCTTGCCGGACGGGGCAAAGAAATCGAAGCCGTCGATGAGCTTCTTGCTCTTGTCATATGAGAAGCGGACATTGTCGAACTCCACGCTTCCCTCGGGATCGCTGAGCGCCGAGCAATTTTCGTCCGACTCCTCGGGCTTTTCGTCTATGAGCTCGAATATTCTTGCCGCGCAGGCGAGCGCATTCTGGAGCTCCGTCACGACGCCGGAAATCTCGTTGAACGGCTTTGTGTACTGGTTCGAGTAGGCGAGGAAGCTGACAAATCCGCCGACGGTCACCATGCCGCCGATGGCGAATATTCCGCCCATGAGCCCGACTACGGCGTAGATAAGATTGTTGATAAATCTGGTGGTCGGGTTTGTAAGCGACGAGAAGAATATGGATTTGAGCGAATATTTACGCAACTTTTCATTGCTCTCGTCAAATCTTTCAACCGCTCTGTCTTCATATGAAAACGCCTGAACGGTCTTTTGATTCTGTATCATTTCGTTGATGAGCGCAGTCTGCTCGCCGCGGGTCTCGGACTGTTTTTTGAACATTGAATAAGTGCGGCGGGCTATAAAACGTGCCGTGAACAGTGATATCGGGGTCAGCACCACGACCGCAAGAGTGATGAGCGGCGATATAGTGAGCATGAAAACGAGCGTCACGGCTATCGTGACAACGCCCGTGAACAGCTGAGAAAAGCCGAGAATCAGTCCGTCGGCAAACTGCTCCGCGTCCGCCGTTATGCGGCTGACAATATCGCCGTAGGGGTGGGAGTCGGCGAACGCCACGGGGAGGGTCTGCATATGCGAAAACGCCTTTGAGCGTATATCGCGCACGGTGTTATAGGCTATGCGGTTGTTGATGATGTTCATCACCCACTGGAGCACTCCGCCGACTATGGCGCAGATCAGAATGCCGAAAAGACACTTCTTTATGACTTCAAAATCAACGTTGCCGTGCAGCTTTATTCCGTCTATCGCGCGTCCGGCGAGGACGGGGATATAGAGCGAGAGAATGACGCTTGCAACGGAGAGGATGAGCGAAAGGAACAGCAGAAGCTTCGAGCGGCCGATGACCGCGATAACGCGCTTGAAAACGGTTTTGTTCTTCACGGTTACGCATCCTCCTTTTCAAGCTGGGAATCGAAAATTTCTTTGTATACTTCGCACGAGCGCAGAAGCTCGTCGTTCGTGCCCACGCCGACTATCTCGCCCTCGTCGAGAACTACTATGGTATCGGCGTTTCTTATCGCCGCAACGCGCTGGGACACGGTTATGACGGTCGGGGCAAAGTCGGTGTTTCTCAGCGCCTTGTTCAGCGCCGCGCCGGTGGCGTAGTCGAGTGCGCTCGCCGCATCGTCGAGGATGAGCACCTCTGGTTTTCTGACGAGGGCGCGGGCTATAGTCATTCTTTGGCGCTGACCGCCCGAGAGATTCTTGCCCTCCTGTTCAAGGACAAAGTCGAGCTGCCCGCTCTTGTCCTCTATCATCTGCTTTGCCTGCGCCGTTTCGAGCGCCTGCCAGATTTCTTCGTCTGTGGCGTCCTGCTTGCCGAAGCGGATATTGTCCCTGACAGTGCCGGCGAACAGGGCTTTTTTCTGAGAGACGACGCCTATTTTCGAGCGCAGAGCCTTTGTGTCGTAGTCGCGCACGTCAACGCCGTCAACGAGCACGCACCCGCCGGTGACATCGTAGAATCGCGGAATAAGATTGACGAGCGAGGTTTTGCCCGAGCCGGTCGAGCCGATAACACCTATCGAGCTGCCGCGCGGGATTTTGAGGTCAATATTGTGCAGGGACTCCTCACTCCCGTTGTAGGAGAGACACGCCCCGTCAAACTCAACTGAGTATTCGCTGTTTTCGTTGCCGTCGGTGACAGTGCCGGGGACGGTGCCGGGCTCGATATCGAGCACCGATTGAATTCGGTTGCCGCAGGCAATCGCCTTTGTGACGCTGATTATGAGATTCGCGAGCTTTATCAGCTCAACGAGGATCTGGGACATATAGTTATAGAGCGCAACGACCGCGCCGCGCGAGATGGCGCCGGAATCAACGCGTATTGCGCCGACATATATCAGCGCGATTATCGCGAGGTTTATGAGCACGAAAGTTGCGGGGTTCATGAAAGCGGATATCCTGCCGACCGCCGTCTGCATCTCGGTCAGGGCGCTGTTTTTCGCGTCGAAGTCCGCAATTTCCTCTTCCTCTTTGCAGAACGCTCTGACAACGCGGGTACCGAGCAGGTTTTCGCGCGTCTTGCTCAGCAGTCCGTCCAGTTTCTGCTGAACCTTGCGGTACATCGGTATGCACACGAGCATTATCGCGAACACGACCGCGGCGAGAGCGGGCACCGCAACGACGAACACGAGCGACGATTTTGCGTCGACCGTGAACGCCATTATCACCGCACCGAAAACGACGAACGGCGAGCGCAGGACGAGGCGCAGAGTCAGGTTCGTTCCGGTCTGCACCTGGTTTATGTCGCCCGTCAGGCGGGTTATAAGCGTCGGCGCGCCGAGCGAATCGAGCTGGGAATAAGAGAGCTTGCCGATATGCTGGAAGAGCGCGTGGCGGATATCGGAAGCGAAGCCGACTGACGCTTTCGCCGAGAAATACTGCGCCACAAGCGTACTGCAAAGACCCAGTATGCCGAGCAGACCGAGCAGTAGGCAGCGTTTGATAATATAAACTTTGTCGCCGTTCTCTATGCCGATGTCGATTATAGTTGAGACTATCAGCGGAACAATCAGCTCGAACGCCACTTCAATGAGCTTGAAAAACGGCGCGAGAATACTTTCAATTTTGTATTTTTTCAAATACTTCAAAAGCTTTGACATGCTATTCTCCTCTTGTTTTATACTGCATTCTATAATGGTATATAATACCCTAAATAATACCATGAAAACAGGCGTTTTTCAAGACATTACGGACATTACGATTTCTTGACACAGACGGGGAGCAGTGATAAACTTATGCGTTGTAGAAAAGAAACGGTGTGGTGAACGATGAAAGAAAAGGCTCTCAAAAAAGAGGAAGAGCTTCTCGAATGCGAAAAGCTCTGGATATTTGCCGTTATGATAGCGGTCGGCGGATTTTTCGGCGCATATACTTATGTTCAAAAGGGCGGCGTGTTCTGTAACGCGCAGACAGCGAACTTCGTGCTCATGGCGGTTCAGCTCGGGCGCGGAAATTGGCGCAAGGCGCTGTATTATCTCCTGCCCGCTTCGGCTTATCTGCTCGGCACGGTCATTTCGGAATTTTTGCCCAAGCATATAAACCGCCGCAAGATAGTCCGCTGGGACACGGCGTTTGTGGCGTTTGAAATGGCGTGGATATTTGCGCTCGGATTTGTCCCGGACAATGCGCCGCCGCAGATCTGCCAGGTGGCTGTGAATTTTATCGCTTCGATGCAGTTCAATACATTCCGCCAGGCGAAGAAAATTCCGATGGCGACTACCTTCTGCACCAACCATGTCCGCCAAGTCGGCTCGAACCTCGTCAAGTGGCTTCGCAGCGGTAATAAAGAAGCGCGCGGCAAGATGTTCGCGCATCTGCTGATGATAGGCTCGTTTGTCGCGGGCGCGGTCGCTTCAACTTTTCTCTGCGGCTATCTCGGCGGCAAGACCATCTGGTGCGCCGAAATATTGCTCGCGATAGTGTTCTTTGCGCTACTGCGCGCCGATCTCGGCGAGGAGCATGACAAACTCGATGTCGTTCCGCACGGTCATTGATGACAAGCTGTTAAGCTTTACATGATTTATAAATCAAAAAACAAAAGCTCCCATGCATCCCCGAATATGTTGATATATCGGGAAAGTTGCACGGGAGCTTCGACTTTTGCGCTAAAAAATAGGCTTTATAATTGTAAAGTAAATCACTTTACAATTCGCTTTAGCCCATTATGGGTATCTCAAGGAATGTGTAGGTGAAGCAATTGATAATATAGAAAATAAATGCGGCTGTCGGGACTGCATATCCCGCGAATTTTTTCGCCTTACTCTCGGAAAGTGAAGAATACATCGCTGCGCAGGCGATGAGCGTGAACATCTCGGTGAAGTAAAATACGCGCTGACCGGAGGCATAGACGGACGAAGAGAATCCGAGCACTGCGGCGCAGCAGACAGCGGCGCTGAACAGCACGCCGACGGTGAAACCGAGCTTTTTGTTCTTTTTGATGAGCGCCGCTATAAGAATGAAAATACTAAAGAGAAAGACAAAACAGAGCGCGATAACTACGAGTTCGAGCGGAAGATAATTGCCGCTCTTGAACATCTTTTCAAAGCCCTTGTCCGGTGTGGTGCGGCGGATAAAAATATATGCGGCGTTGACTCCGACGCACAGCACCGAGGCGAATATTGCAAAGACTGATATAATTTTCTTTATTTTCCGCGAACCGCCGAACGCTTCATATACCGATGCGCCGAGCAGAACGAGAAAAACAGCCGTGGTTATCAGCGAGAAGAAAAACGAAAAAGCGAAATAATTCGAAAATCCGCAGAGCAGTTTTTCAAATATATTCATTTTAAAAAATCTTTCAAAACCCGACGCCGCTTCCATCGCTCCGCGCCCGCGAAGCCCGGGCGAGAAAACCAGAACAGCGGCGGAAACCGCGCTCGGCAGGAGCGAAATGAATTGACGAAATCTGAGTTTGCGTTGATATGCCGAAAAAATCAGCAGAATCACCTGCAGCGCGAGCACTGCGGCACATGACTGCTCCTGAGATGCCGCGACGACAGAAGCAATCGCGGCGGCGACATATGCTATAGAATTCACGCGCCCTCCGAATACATCGAATGTGAGAGGTGTCACCGTGATAAGCAGGGCGGCGAACGGAACGAGAAATGTAAACGAACCTGCAAACCAGAACACCGACGGGTTGAGGCATGGCAGAAATACTGCCAACGGCACCGAGCAGGCGAAGATATATCTCTGTTTTGCGCTTGCCTTTTCGCCGAAAAAGTCCGACAGGCGGCAGAGAAAATACATTATATATATAATCAGCGCGGCGATGAACAGCTTCCAGAAAATGAGCGGCAGGCGCAGAAAGTTTATCATCAGCCATTCGCCGACTATCCGCCCGGACACGGTCGTGTACCGCTCGTGCAGCCAGCTTGTTACTGTGAATCCGTTTCGGTGGAGTATGCCGAGAAAGTGACCGTCGTCGGTTTTGAGAATCAGCCGCGTGAACACCGTGCAGAAAAACAGCACAGCGGCGGAGAATGCGGCGATTATCGAGCACGGAGAATTTTGAAATTCTTTCAGCTTTTCTCTCATCTTTCGCCACCTCCCGCCAATGCGTACGGATTGGCGGCGGTTCCGCTTCCGCAAAGAACGAGAATACCGCTGCGAAGATACATCGCCGGGCATACACCGCACAGCTCGTCCGCCGCGAGCGTTTTATAGAACCCGCCGGTCGTGGTGACCGCCGTAACGCTGCTCTGATTTGTCGAAACCGGCGAGCTTGTCCAGTACCAGCAGTATTTGCGCAGAGTTAAATAGCGCGAGCTGTTATTTTTGACGCACTGCTCGGTCGGGCTTCTGCGGCGGTCGGCAGTGCTTATATTTTTGAGCATATCTTTTGACGGCAGGAATATTGAATCGCCGTTTCGGTCGGGGGATATGAGCGAAAGGTCATTATTTGAAAAATTCTCCGGATTTAAAAATCCGCTCTCCGAATTGAGCCATGCGCGCAGGGGAGAGGCGAGATAATCGGAACTGCCGATGCCGTCTTCAGACGGGTCGAACGCCCTGAAGCACAGCACCTTTTCGCTCATGAGCAGAGTTTTGTTGCCAGTTTTGATGACTCTCCATATAATAGGCTCGCCGAGATATGATCCGATGGCTATTCTGTCGCCGCTTTTGAGCGTGACTTTCCGCGATTCATTGCCTACGACGCTGACAGACGAAGAAAACAGTAGGTGAGCCGATGTGCTTTTGATTTTTGCGCTCCCGATAAATGTCAGCGCAAACAGCAGAATTGCCGCAATTGCAGCCGCTCTGAAAGCCTTTTTCATCGTCTCACCCTTTTGGCTTTATTTTACATATACTATGTCGAGCTCGTTGCAAGGTCCGCCCAGCTTCTGCTTTCCGGCGGAGTTCAATCCGAGCATACCGTTTGCCGCGAAGAATTCGCTCTCGATAACGCACGGCTTGTTAAGATTTTTGAGCTGAGTTGCTCTGGTGCCGGTCGTGTTGCCGATACCCTTGACATACATCGACGAGCAGTTGCCGCCGTTTAACAGGAATGCATTCCTCGCGCCGTATGCTATGAGGACTTTCATCATATTGTCGAGCGGCATAAATTCGCCGACAGCCAGGATATATTTGTTTTCTGATATCTGCGCAAAAACGTTGCGGTTGTGATAATAAGTGTCGTGCTCGTTGGTTGCCTTGCCGTTTGTTATGACTTGCCGCTGATAGCGCAGGGAATTGTAAACGCCCTGCGAGATATACGATTTGCAGTTCTCGTTTGTGAGCGTTTCGACTTTCCATGTGCCGTTTTTGTAGATCAGCAGCCGTTTCTGCCCCTGACCGTCGGTTGAAACGATTGAGCCACTGCGAATTGTCGGAGCGCCTTTTTTATATGTTGAGCCTGCCTCGCCGTTTATTGCTATGAGCGCGCCGCTCTTTCTGCCCATATCCTCAACCTTGCCGACATTCGTACCGAGAAGCTGTTGGCTTGAGGCAACGCCGATATGATCGGGCGAACAGGTGATTATCGCGACATTGATTATGGGCTGATAAGTGACTGTCTTGTCGTAGTCGATAGCACCGTCCGCGTTTGCTTTTTTGAAAGCCTGAGTTATCTGCGCCCCATATGCTATTCGGTGGATTTCGATATTCACTCCGTTTGAGTTGAGCTTCCACGCTCTGAGCACCTTCGCTCCGGCAACGCTTTTGACGCTTGCGGCGCTGACTTCGAGCTTGCCTTTTGACGATGAACCGGAATTATTCGATTTTGCCGTCGTTGCAGGTTTCGATGCCGGTTTATTTGACGTAGGTTTCTGTGCGCTCTGCGCAGTGCTTGGCTCTGCGGATTCGGATGCCGATTTTGAGCTTGCCGCTGTTTCTGCTGCACTTGTCTGCGCGTTGGATTCGGTTTCTGCGGCAGATGTGTCTTCTGCAGCGGTCGTGCCGGGCTCGGGTGTTTTTGTGCCGCATGCCGTGAAACTCATGAGAATCAGCAGGGACGCGAGCAAAACTGCAAATAATCTTTTTGTCATAAGTATCCTCCTTTTGAATATTTCTTCCAAATTGATTATATCATTGCGCCACGCTGAATTATATACCGCATGCGCATTTTGATAAATAATTTTTCGTCATTTTGCACTCTTTTTTATATAGTGTAAGTGTATAATCTTTCGCAATTTCCGCTTTAATGCGCTGATACTTTATGATATAATTAAATCAGCGGCGGGCGAGTATGCATATGCTAACCGAACTTGCCGCGCCCGGTATGCATCGTTTGTGCATAAATTCTCTGAAAGGGTGAAGATATATGAAATATGCTGTAGTTCTCTGCGACGGCATGGCGGATTATCCCGTTGAGGCTCTCGGCGGAAAGACGCCGATGGAAGTCGCAAAGAAGCCCAATATCGATGCGCTCGCGTCGAGGGGCGAAGTCGGACTTGTCAGGACCGTTGCCGCTGGACTCAAACCCGGCAGCGATGTTGCAAATATGAGCGTGCTCGGATTCGATCCGAAGAAGTGCTACACCGGTCGTTCGCCCCTTGAGGCGGTCAGCATCGGAGTCAAGATGAGCGAAAGTGATATCGCACTGCGCTGCAACCTTGTCACCTTGAGCGACGAGGCGGATTACGGCGCAAAGACCATGCTTGACTACTCCGGCGGCGATATCTCGACCGAAGAGGCGGCGCAGATAATTAAAACCGTGCAGGAGCATTTCGGCAGCAGCGAATTTGATTTTTACAGCGGCGTGGCTTATCGTCATTGCCTTATCGTACATAACGGCACGACGGATCTCGGCAAGATGACTCCTCCGCATGATATCTCCGGCAGAGTTATCGGCGAGTATCTTTCAACTTCGCCGAACGCCGAAAAGCTTATCGCCATGATGCGCGAGAGCTACGACCTTCTGAAGGATCACCCCGTGAACAAGAAGAGAATAGCCGAGGGCAAGCTCCCTGCAAATTCAATCTGGCTCTGGGGCGAGGGAAGCCGTCCTGCTCTGCCGTCCTTTGAAGAGAAGTTCGGCGTGAAGGGCAGCATCGTCTCGGCAGTCGATCTGCTCAAGGGTATCGGCATCTGTGCGGGCATGAACACCCCCGAAGTCGAGGGCGCGACCGGCTATATCGACACGAATTTCGAGGGCAAAGCGAACGCCGCAATCGACGAATGGCGTAAAGGTCAAGACCTTGTCTATATCCATGTCGAGGCTCCCGACGAGTGCGGTCACAGAAACGAGCCTGAGAATAAAGTCAAAGCAATCGAGCTTATTGACAGCCGCATAATGCCTATAATCCTTGAATATCTCAACACACAGGACGATTATAAGGTCATGGTTCTGCCCGATCACCCGACCCCGATAGCGACCCGCACCCACGCCTCCGACCCCGTGCCGTATCTTATTTACTGTAAAGGTAAAGAGCTTGACAGCGGCGTTTCGAGTATAAATGAAAAAACCGCCTCCGAGACGGGCAATTTCATTGAAGAAGGCTTCGAGCTTATGGGTCATTTTCTTAAAGACTGACAAAAAGGAGAGAACAAAATGAGCTTTAATATAGAAACAAAGTGCGTGCAGTCCGGCTACACTCCGAAAAACGGCGAGCCGCGCGTTGTGCCGATAGTCCAGAGCACGACATATAAATACGAATCGAGCGAGCAGATGGGCAGGCTCTTCGATCTGCAGGAGTCCGGATATTTCTACACCCGTCTCCAGAACCCGACCAACGACTGCGTAGCCGCAAAGATAGCCGACCTTGAGGGCGGCGTCGGCGCGATGCTCACTTCGTCCGGCCAGGCGGCGTCGTTCTTCTCCGTTTTCAATATCTGCTCCGCGGGCGACCATGTCGTTGCCGCGTCCGCGATATACGGCGGAACTTTCAATCTTTTCAATGTCACGATGAGAAAGCTCGGCATCGATTTCACCTTCGTTCGCCCCGACGCGACGGAGGAGGAGCTCAACGCGGCATTTAAAGATAACACCAAGGCAGTGTTCGCCGAGACTATCTCGAACCCCTCACTCGTCGTACTCGATATTGAAAAGTATGCGCGCGCGGCTCATTCCCACGGCGTGCCGCTGATAGTCGACAACACTTTCCCGACCCCGATAAACTGCCGCCCGTTTGAGTTCGGCGCGGATATAGTCACCCATTCGACCACAAAATATATGGACGGTCACGCGACAAGTGTCGGCGGAGTAATAGTTGACAGCGGCAACTTCGACTGGACTCAGAACGACAAGTTCCCGGGACTTACAACTCCCGACGAGTCGTACCACGGCGTTGTATATACCGAGCAGTTCGGCAAGGCTGCATATATAACGAAGTGCACAACTCAGCTCATGCGCGACCTCGGTTCAATTCAGTCTCCGATGAATGCATTCCTGCTCAATCTTGGACTTGAGACCTTGCATCTGCGTATGCCGCGCCATTGCTCAAACGCTCTCGCCGTTGCAAGGTTCCTGAAGGCTCATCCGAAGATCGAGTCCGTCCGCTATCCCGGCCTTGAGGGCGACGAATACTATGACCTCGCGCAGAAGTATATGCCCAACGGCACCTGTGGCGTCATTTCGCTGAGAATAAAGGGTGGCAGAGAGGATGCGGTCAGATTCATGGATAGCCTCAAACTCGCGGCGATAGTCACCCATGTTGCGGACAGCCGCACCTGCTGCCTGCACCCGGCTAGCACGACCCACCGCCAGCTCACCGCACAGGAGCTCGACGACTGCGGAGTCTATGAAAATCTTGTCAGACTTTCTGTCGGAACAGAGAATGTCGATGACATAATCGCCGATCTTGACGCGGCTCTCGCGAACGTCTGATATTGGCAAAATAGACAAAAATCACGCGTAAAATTTTATGCATAAAACCCGGCTGCAAGTTTTCCTGCAACCGGGTTAATTTTTTGTCACTGCATATGCGGCTTATGCAGAATATTTCTATATAGTTATTAAAATCAAACTGTAAAGTTTTTTACTTTACGCATATATTCTGAATAGTCATTAAAACACAAAAGTTATCCACATTATCCACATAGTTATCCACATAAGCAAGGAGGAAAGCTTTACCGCTTGCGGAAAAGAATCAATGAATAATTGCTGAATATCGAATGAATGTCAATGAATAAATTCAAAATTGCGCAAAAAATACCGCCCGAATTTCTGAAGGAAAAAACATGGGCGGTTTCAATATTTTTATGTTGCTCAGTCGATGAACGGGAGGCTTCTGACAAGATCGTTTATCCCGCCGAGCGAGCCGTGGAAGAAGCTGTGTATCATTTCAAACACAGTCATCGACGCGGTTATCGCAAACAGCACTCCGACGATTATCGCAATAATAACTGCGAGTCCCGCGCCGACCGCGAGACCTATCAGCGTAAACTGACCGATGCCATTTGCGACCTTCGGCTTGTCGCTCTTCCATATAAGATAGAGCACGAGGCTGACGAGCGGCAGGAACCACAGCAGCGGACCGAAGAAGCCGAGAAAAAATCCGAGAACTTTCCATCCGCCGGTGCTTTCGCTTTCCTGCTCGGGCTTCTTGTTCACTTTCGGCTGAACAGGTGCGGGAGCAGGCAGGGGAGCCGGCTCTTTCGGAATATCATTATGTACGGGCTGAGTATCTTCTGCGGCGGTCTGCTCCTGTGCCGCGCGTCTGGCGTCGCTCTCCGCGAGGCTCACCGGTTCGCCGCAATATGGGCAGACCTTGAATCCGTCTTCGAGCTGTTTTCCGCAATTTCTGCAAAACATAATATCACTCTTTCGTTTTTGTGTCCGCGCAGATTACTTGTCGCCCGACTTCTTTTCGAGCTTGCGCTTGTTGCCTTTGTCGTCTATTACATATGTATTGTCGAGCTGGGCTGTAAGGCTTGCCTTGAAATCGGCGACATACTGCTTTTTGAGCCCCTCCCATTCGGCGAATTCTTCTTCGCTCAGATCCCTCTCCTGCGACAGGTGATAGAGATCGTTCATGCGCTTTATCTCTTCTTTTTTCATGTCTGCCTCCGTGAGCTTATATAATACATTTATTATATACTATGCCGGGGATAAAGTCAATTTGAGCGGTAGATTGTCGATTTTATCGCGCTATCGGCAAAATTTTTTCGTAAATCATAAGCGAGCAAATGGTATGAAAAAACGAGAAAACTTGAGAAAAACGGAGATAGCAAAACATAAATTAAAATTTGAAGAAAAAGTGCTTGACAAGCATAGAGCGATGTGGTAATATATCGTAGCATTAAGAAATCGGAGGTAACAAGTATGTCAACTTATATGCCCAAAGCGGGCGACATCACCCGTAAGTGGTATGTCATCGATGCTGCCGGTAAGCCTCTCGGCAAGGTAGCAGTTCAGGCTGCCGTCCTTCTTCGCGGCAAGCATAAGCCCACATTCGCTCCTCACGCCGACTGCGGCGATCATGTAATCATCATCAACGCTGAGAAGGCTGTCCTCACCGGCAACAAGCTCAACCAGAAGATGTATTATCATCACACCGGCTATATCGGCAACATGAAAGAGGTCAAGTACAGCACCCTCATGAAGACAAAGCCCGAGTTCGCTGTCGAGCTTGCAGTTAAGGGTATGCTGCCCGATTCTACTCTGGGCCGCACCGCTCTGACCAGACTCCGCGTTTACAGAGGCGCTGAGCACAAGCACGAAGCACAGAAGCCCGAAGAGTGGGCTCTTTAATGAAGGGAGGCAATAAATAATGTACGATTCAGTTCCTTACTTCTACGGCACAGGCCGCAGAAAGAAATCAGTCGCCAGAGTCCGTCTTTATGCCGGCACCGGCAAGATCATCATCAACGACAGAGAGATTGACAATTATTTCGGCCTTGAGACCCTCAAGCTCATCGTCCGCCAGCCTCTCGCTCTTACAGGCACCAGCGAAAAGCTCGATGTCATCTGCCGCGTCAACGGCGGTGGCGTGACCGGCCAGGCAGGTGCTATCCGCCACGGTATCTCCAGAGCGCTCCTTCAGTATGATGCAGAGCTTCGCCCCGCACTCAAGAAGGCAGGCTTCCTGACCAGAGACCCGAGAATGACCGAAAGAAAGAAATACGGTCTCAAGGGCGCTCGCCGTGCACCCCAGTTCTCGAAGCGCTGAATTTTTACCGCTTACAAGACGAATATCAGCTCCCGGGCAGCATTGCTGTTCGGGAGTTTTTCTGCATTTTTGAAGGGCTTTTTGTGCCCGGTAGCTTTTTTTGGAGGCAAACTCTCGAGTTTGCGGCTATTTCTTGAAAAATCAATGCGTTATGATATAATTAATATTGAGAAATGAGCTTATAAAGGAGTGACTTGTTCGGAACAGAAAATATAACGGACATAAGAGAACCGAAGCCCTTGCTCTTTTGGCGCAGTGCGGCATATTAAGGAAAGGTAACAGGAAAATGAAAAAGCGCTTTATTTCTTTTGCACTCGTGTGCATTCTCTTGCTGATTTTTCCCGCGTGCTCATCGAAACAGAACAATGACTACGGAGGCGATCCTATGGAATTTAAAAGCTTTAAGCTGACGGAGAACAACTGCTCGGCACAGAACGCCGTGTATGAGGGATGCAAAACAGAGGACGGAGTACATCTTGAGTATTATATGAGCTCGAACGACTGGGATAACGAGCTGTCCTGCTTTGTCGAATCCCGCGACGTCATCCGCTCGGTTGACGGGGACGAGAATCTCTACCGCGAGGTGTGCGCCCTGTTCGGAAATTGCAGAATAGATGAATGGGCGGGCTTCCGAGGCGCAAATCCCCCCGATGTTCTCGACGGAAGCTCGATGAGCTTTTCTGCTGTCTTGGCGGACGGAACGGAGATTGAGGCGAGCGGGAGCAATAACTTCCCGAAAAATTACCAAACATTAAGAGCCGGGATTAACAGGCTGATAACCTCGAATAAAATAAGAAGCACCGAGTTTTCCGAAGGGAGCTATGCGATTTCGCTGCCCAAAAGTTGGGTAGGTGTAGTCAGCGCCAGTTTTTCGGAGGGCATGGTGGCGTTTTCCGTCGATAAAACGGACGGCAATGAGCTCACGTTCTTTATAATCGATACCGGCAACGGCTATTCCTCGGACTCATACAAGGGCAGAGTGGAAGTGGGGCGGCTTGTTTCGGACGAAAACACCCTGTTTGTTACGGCGCGCGACCATTATCGGATAAACGCATACTCGGAAAAAGTTTCCGAGGCCGCGCTTGCGCTTTGGGAGACCTATGAGAGCGACAAGCGAGAAATAATAGAAAGCCTGCACGGCATAAACGGGTATGAGCTTTATCCCGAGGACGGGTCTATTCTGCATGAGACCGACGCGCGGGATTTGGCGGATAAGGCGCGAAGCCTCTGGCTGACTCTGAATTTTGCGGGCGAGTATTCTGCCGGGGAGAAGCCCGTGACAATAAGATTCAGAAAGTATATTCCAATGTTCCCCCAATACCGGTATGTGACCACGATGGAAGAGGTTCGCAAAAAATTTTTAGAGGTCTTTTCCGAGGAGTTTACAGATAAAATACTGAGCCAAGCTGTCGCCGACAGGGATTTGATAGAGCATAACGACAACATATATGTAGCATATAAGAAAAACGACGGCGAAGTCTCCTATAACAGCTGGATGCATCACGTCGAGGATGACGGCAACGGGAATTTCACGGTTGTTATGGCCGTAAGAAAACGCTCGGTTGACGATATCATCTATGTCAAGCTGCCGACAGGGAAAAATGCGGAGGGAAAGTTCGTGTTTACCGATTACCCCTATTGGGATAAATCAAAATAATTCTCGCGGACATACTCCGCAGGGAACGAAAAGTTTTCTTGTAAATCGCCGCTCTGCGTGATATAATCATATCGATAAAAATTTATCAAAGAGGGGATTTTTATGAAAACCGCAATTTACGGCGCGGGGTCGCTGGGCACCGTGCTTGGCGCATATCTCGCAAAGGCGGGCGTGGATGTCGATCTTATCACGCGCAACCGCGAGCACGTCGAGGCTCTCAACAGAGACGGCGCAAAGATAATCGGCACCGTCAATATGACCGTGCCCGTCCACGCGCTGACTCCCGACGAGATGACCGAAAAATACGAGCTGATAATCCTGCTGACAAAGCAGCTCGACAATGTCAATGTTTTAAAGAATCTTCAGAAGAATATGACCGACGACTGCATCGTCTGCACGCTTCAGAACGGACTGCCGGAGCTCTCGGTCTCCGAGGTCGTCGGCGAGGACAGAACGATGGGCTGCACCGTCGCATGGGGTGCAACGCTCCACGGCAAGGGTGTGTCGGAGCTCACAAGCGAGCCCGACAGCATGAGCTTCGGTCTCGGCAGAATGAACGGTCATAAGGACGACAAACTCATGCAGGTTAAGGCGCTGCTTGAGAAGATGTGCCCCGTCGAGGTTGAGGATAACTTCATGGGCGTCCGCTGGTCGAAGCTGCTCATCAACGCCGCGTTCAGCGGCATGTCCGCAGTTATCGGCGGCACCTTCGGCGATGCCGCGGAGAACAAGACCTCCCGTGTCTGCTGTCAGAACCTTATAAAAGAGTGCATCGATGTTGCCGCGGCGGCGGGAATAAAAATCGAGCCGGTTCAGGGCAAGGATATAGTGAAGCTCCTCGACTACAAGGGCAACGGCATAAAGAAAAAGATATCCTTTGCGCTCATCCCGATTTGCATCAAGAAGCACAGGCTCTTAAAGGCGAGTATGCTCCAGGACCTTGAAAAGGGCAAGAAGTGCGAGGTTGACGCGATAAACGGCGTTGTCTGCGCCTACGGCAGAAAGTACGGCGTGCCCACCCCCTATAACGACAAGGTCTGCGAGATAATCCACGGCATTGAGGACGGCAAGTATACATACACATTCGACAACGTAAAGCTGTTCGCCAACCTGCCGAAATAAGAGGCATATTCGGCATAAACCAAATAACAAACCCCGACTATGATTTGTAGTCGGGGTTTATGCTGTTCTGCCACGCAGAATTGCAGATGGTACGGGATGCCGAAATGTGCGTAGAAGCACGTTGTTTGTCTATCGCCCGAGCTGTAGCAAAGTAAAAGTAAGTGATTCAACTGATTTTTGTAATCAGACTTTCAATAGCCACGACGCAGTGTTTGAAAGCTTTCTTAGGGGAGCGAGGGAACGGCTTGCGAAGCAAGACGCACGAGCCCGTATTGTTTGAGCGAAGCGAGTTTACGGGCGAATGTGCCGAGCTGCTGACTGAGAGTCGCGGGCTGTGTACTGCGGCGCGGCGTTGCGGGTGTCGAGCGGGAACGGCTCGTTTGCTTTTCTTTTGCAGGTGTTTTCTTTTTCAAATAAAAAGAAAATGCCGAAACGCGGGTAGTATACATCCTTTGATTAGAGTGCGTAGCGAAGGAGAAACTAATTATCAATGAATTACAATTGCTAAACCCTGTATCGGCTGCGCCGATAGCGGACAGCCGCAAGGGCTGTCCCTACGGTCGGTAAAATCAAAGATCCCGTGCCGCTTGCGCGGCATCGGTGCGTCGAGGTCGCCGCACCCTACAAAATACGAGACAATAAGTCACTACAAATTTCGCGAGCGAATAATATCCGCCCGCATTGTATATGTTTTATTTATTGCTTTGAGCAAAACAAAACTAATCCCTCAGTCTACGCTTCGCGTATCCAGCTCTCCTACAGGGGAGCCAAAATAGATTCTGCGACAAGTCCCAATTTATTACTCCGTATAATCGCATTATATATACAAAAAGTCCCAGCAGATACCACTGTCGGGACTGAAACTGTTTATAAACACTTGCTTGGTACAATACGGATTTTTCAATTCATTCCTGCGCTTCCGACTGCGTCGAAAAGCCGCTGAATCTCATTTTTCAGAGCCGCGCTCTCGGGCGATGAAAGCTCCGGGTCGCGCGCTATAATTTCTCTTGCCGCTCTCTGCGTCTCTTCGAGCGTGCTCCTGTCTTCGAGCATGTCTGCGATTTTCATCTCGGGCAGTCCGTGCTGGCGCGAGCCGAAAAATTCGCCCGGACCGCGCAGCTTGAGGTCTTCGTCCGCAATTTTGAATCCGTCTGTCGTCGTCTCCATGACCTTCATGCGCCGCTGCGCCGTGTCATTTTTGGCGTCCGTGATGAGGATGCAGGTGGATTTATATTGCCCACGCCCGATTCTCCCTCGGAGCTGGTGAAGCTGAGAGAGCCCGAATCGCTCGGCGTTTTCTATAACCATAATTACGGCGTTCGGCACGTCAACGCCGACCTCGATGACTGTTGTCGAGACGAGCAACTGCGTTTCGCCTTTGGAGAACGACTCCATAACTTTTTTCTTGTCCACGCTCTTCATCTTGCCGTGCATCAGCCCGACCGTGTAGCCGCGGAAATCGCCGCGCTGTAGTTCGTCGGCGTATTTCACGGCGGAGGCGAGTTCCGTGTCGCTCTCGCCCTCGTCAACGAGCGGGCAGATTATATATCCCTGCCGCCCCGCATCGAGGTGCTTTTTTACATAGTTATATGCCCTTTGACGCAGTTCCGAGGTGACGGCGTAAGTCTCGATTTTCTGCCTGCCGGGCGGCAGCTCGTCGAGAATTGATATGTCCAGCTCGCCGTAGATTATCAGCGCCAGAGTGCGCGGAATGGGCGTTGCCGACATGACATAGAGATGCGGATTCTCGCCCTTTTCGCCGAGTGCGTTTCTTTGCTCGACGCCGAAACGGTGCTGCTCGTCGGTTATGACGAGCGCGAGGGACTTGAACTCAACATCCGACTGGATTATTGCGTGAGTGCCGATGAGCAGGTCGATTTCGCCCGCCTTGAGGGCTGCTTTTTTTCGCCTTTTCTGCGCAGCGGTGTCCGACCCTGTGAGCAGTTCGACATTTATTCCGCAGCCCTCAAAGAGCTTCAAGAAAGTTTTATAGTGCTGTTCGGCGAGCACCTCCGTGGGCGCCATGAGAGCCGACTGCATAGAATTCTTAGCCGCCGAATAGACGAGCGCGGCGGCGACCGCGGTTTTGCCCGAGCCGACATCTCCCTGGAGCAGTCGGTTCATTTGCCTGCCGCTCATCATGTCCCGCATGGCTTCTTTTACCGCTCTGCGCTGTGCACCGGTCGGTGAGAAGGGGAGATGCGAAAAATATTCGTCGCTGAAATCGTGCTCTATTATCGCGCCCGCGTTCTTCTGAGTCTGCGAGCGCATTTTTTCAAGCCCGAGCTGTAATATTAACAGCTCTTCGAATATCAGCCTGCGCCGTGCCTCTTCGAGATAATCCGGGCTCTTCGGAAAATGAATGTTCCAAAGTGAATCCGGCAGATTCATCAGGCAGTATTTTTCGCGCAGCCATAGCGGAATCGGGTCAACAAGCTCGTCCCGGCACTCAGTCAGCGCCGTGCGGACGAGCTTCTCTATCATCTTTGAGTTGAGTCCGTGCGTCTGAGGATAAATCGGTCTTATCCTGTCCGCGCCCTCGGCGGGTTCTATTTCCGGCGAGTTCATCTCCTTGCGGTAAAGGTTGCCGCCGACTCGACCGAAGAACAGAAACTCGTCGCCCTCGGTGAGCTTTTCCGCCGCAAAGCGGCTGTTAAAAATGGTGATGCCCATTATTCCGCTGCCGTCGGTGATCTCCGTCTTGTAAAGTGTCAAACCTTTACGAATGAGACTTTTGCGCACTGGCGAGCCTACAATGCCTTTTATACAGCATATCTCGCCTATTTGCGCCTCGTTTATATTTTTTATCCGGCTCCAGTCCTCGTAGACGCGCGGATAGAGACGCACGAGGGCGTTGACATCAGAGACGCCAAGCCGCGACAGCATCGCGGCGCGCCTCTCGCCAACGCCCTTTAAGTATTTTATATCAGTATCGAGCTTCATCTTATTCGACCGAAATTATGAAATAGTAGACGGGCTGACCGCCGTTTATAACAGAGACCTCGATATCCGAGCCGAACTTCGCGGTCAGCAGGGAGGCGAGCTCCTCGGCTTCCTCTTCGGTGGTGCCGTTGCCGTAGATCAGCGTGACGAGCGAGGAAGTTCCGCGCTTGAACAGGTGCTTTGTGACCTTGTACGCCGCCTGAATGACATTCGACTCGACGGTGGTTATCTTGCCGTTTTCCATGCCGAGAATCTGACCCTCTTTGACGGACTGACCATCTATCGAGCTGTCGCGCGCGGCAAAGGTGACAAGGCCGGTTGAAATCTTCTCGGCGGCTTTCATCATCGCGAGATGATTCTCCTCCGCGGAGAGTGTGTCGTCAACGTTGAGCAGCGCGGCGATGCCCTGCGGAATGGTCTTTGTGTGCAGCACACGCACGTCGCGGTCGGTCAGGGGATCGACCTGTTCTGCCGCCATGATAATATTTTTGTTGTTGGGGAGAATATAGACATGCTCTGCGGGGGTCGCGAGAACCGCCTTGAGCAGATCGTCTGTGCTCGGGTTCATCGTCTGTCCGCCGCTGACTATCTGATCCGCGCCGAGCTCGGTGAACAGCTCGCACAGACCCTCGCCGGACGCGACCGCGACATAGCCGAACGGCTTCGTCGGCTCGACCGCCTTCATCGGCTCGGGCTGATCCTCGGGAGCCGCGCCCCACGAGGCATTCTGATGCTCCTGATGCATATTCTCAACTTTTATATTGGTCAGCTGACCATATTCAATGCCCTTCTGAATCGCCTTTCCGGGCGCGTTCGTGTGGACATGGACGGTTATATTCTTTCCGTCATCCGTGACGGAGACGCACTCGCCGATAGCTTCGAGATATGCGCGCAGCTCGCGGATATCCTTGTCGCTCTCGCGGAGGGAGATGAACTCCGCGCAGTAGGTGTAGCGGCTGTCTGCGGAGTGTTCGTCCGCTTTCTCTTCGCTTTTCGCTTCCTCCGCCTCGTCGGCGTCAAGGTTCACTTCCTTGCCGTGGAACACATCGGACATCGCGGTGAAAATGCAGACAAGTCCGCTGCCGCCTGCGTCAACGACGCCTGCTTTTTTGAGCACGGGGAGGATATTCGGCGTGTCGGCAAGGGCGGCTTTCGCGCCCTCGAGACCGATGTCAAACACCTTGACCGCGTCCGTCTCGCCGTCGTTCACTGCCTTGCGGGCATACTCGGACGCCGTGCGGATAACGGTGAGAATTGTGCCCTCGGTGGGCTTCATGACTGCTTTATATGCCGAGGAACTGCCATGCTCGAGCGCGGAGGCTATCGCTGCACCGTCAGCCTCGTCAAGACCCTTGAGCCCCTTGGAAATTCCGCGGAATATGAGCGAGAGGATAACGCCGGAGTTGCCTCTTGCGCCGCGCAGCAGACCTGAAGCCACACAGCTTGCAACAGCCGAGACGCTCTCGCTGTCATCCTTGACCCTGACCTCGCGCGAGGCGTTGGTTATGGTCATGGACATATTTGTGCCGGTATCGCCGTCAGGCACGGGAAAGACGTTGAGTGCGTCTATCTCCTGGCGGTGAGAAGTGATCATTTGCGCCGCGTATATAACAGCGTTGCGCAGAATTGCTCCTGTGATTGTCATTTATTTTCCTCCCCGGACAGCCGTTGTCAGGCGGCCGTAAATCGGTTTTATTCGTTCTTCATTCCGTCAACATAGACATTGACTGCGTGAACCTCAAGTCCCGTAGCCTCTTCGACTGTGTATCTGACTTTGTTGACGATGCTCTGGCATATGGCGGATATGTTGACTCCGTAGGACACGATTATGTGCAGGTCAACAATAAGACCCTCGCCGTCCTTGCGCACGGAGATGCCCTGGTCGGCGAAATGACCGTTCTTGTTGAGAACAGCGCGCAGACCCTGGCGCATATTGCTGTTGGCCATGCCCGCAACTCCGAAGCAAGAGGAGGCGGCATTGCCGATGAGGGACGCGAAATAGGGCTGAGATATCTCGATAACGCCGAGATGATTTTCAAGTCTTATCAAGGAAAGTCCTCCCTTCAAAAATGAGAAGTCAAACTGGTTGTCCATCAATTTATTATACTAAAAATATCATGCTAAATCAAGCTCTTTGAGAAATCTTGCGAGCGCACCCTGCCACGGCGGCAGGCGGTCAAAACCCGCATCGTCAAGGCATTTTTTAGAAAGACGCGAGTTCTCCGGGCGCTTTGCCTTCGCGGGATATTCGGCGGTGGTGCAGGGGACTATTTCAGTCGCTTTCCCCGCCTGACGCATTATCTCCTTTGCGAACTCCGCCCATGTGCAGTAGCCCTCGTTCGAGGCGTGATATGTGCCGTATTTTTCGGTTTTTATCATGTCGCAGATAAGCCTTGCGAGGTCGGGTGTATAAGTCGGCGAACCGGTCTGGTCGTCAACGACTGTCAGCTTCTCGTGCGAGTCGGCGAGCCGGAGCATAGTCTTTACGAAGTTGCCGCCGTTTATTCCGAACACCCACGAGGTGCGCACAATGAAGTGCTTTTGGCATTTCTTAGCCTCTTCCTCGCCGCCGAGCTTTGTTATTCCGTAGATATTCTGCGGGTCTTTCGGCGCGTCGATTTCAAGCGGCTGAGTGCCGCTGCCGCCGAAAACATAGTCGGAGCTGATATAGACGAGCTTTGCGCCGATTTTTTCGCAGGCGAGGGCAATGTTTCTCGTGCCGTCGACGTTGACCTTGCTGCAGGTGTCGCGGTCGTCTTCTGCTTTGTCGACTGCGGTATAGGCGGCGCAGTGTACGATGACGTCGGGGCGCAGGGCTGTGATATAATCCTCCGTTGCCTTGCCGTCCGTGATGTCGAACTCTTCTCTGTCCGCGCCGACGGGTTCATCCCCGAGGGCGTTCAGGCGTTTTATAACATCGTAGCCGAGCTGTCCGTTGGCGCCTGTGACGAGTACCTTCATTGAAAAACTTCCTTTTTAATCAGTTTTTGAGGCTCTGGAGCGGAGCGGGTATGCGTCCGCCGCGCGAGATCATCTTTGCGGGAGATGCGGTGTTGAGCGGCATTATCGGACCCGAGCCGAGCAGTCCGCCGAAGTTCAGCTCCTCGCCGGCATTCTTGCCGATGGCGGGGATGAGCCTGACCGCAGTCGTCTTGGAGTTCACCATGCCGATAGCCGCTTCGTCCGCGATAACCGCCGAGAGGACTTCTGCCGTTGTGTCGCCGGGAACGACTATCATATCGAGACCGACGGAGCAGACCGCCGTCATCGCTTCGAGCTTCTCTATCTTCAGTGTGCCCGCGCGTGCGGCGTCTATCATTCCGGCGTCCTCGGTGACGGGGATAAACGCACCGGAGAGACCGCCGACATGCGACGATGCCATCGTGCCGCCCTTTTTGACTGCGTCGTTGAGCAGGGCGAGCGCCGCTGTTGTGCCGTGAGCGCCGCACTGTTCGAGACCTATCTCTTCGAGTATATGCGCCACGGAGTCGCCGACTGCGGGCGTGGGCGCGAGTGAGAGGTCGACTATGCCGAAAGGCACATCGAGCCTGCGCGAAGCCTCGCTCGCGATGAGCTGACCGAGGCGGGTTATCTTAAATGCGGTCTTTTTTATCGTGTCGGCAACATCTGTGAGGTTGCCGTCGGGAATCTTCTTGAGGGCGCAGCGGACAACACCGGGACCAGATACGCCGACATTTATCACGCTCTCAGGTTCGCCGGGGCCGTGAAATGCGCCAGCCATGAACGGGTTATCCTCGGGTGCGTTGCAGAACACAACGAGCTTTGCCGCGCCGATGCAGTTGTCGTCGGCGGTGAGCTCGGCGGTCTTTCTGATAATCTTGCCCATGAGCGCGACCGCGTCCATGTTTATGCCCGCCTTTGTCGAGCCTATATTTATGCTCGAGCAGACATGCTCGGTTCTCGCGAGCGCCTCGGGTATGCTGTTTATGAGTGCCTCGTCTCCGGGGGCGAAGCCCTTTTGAACGAGTGCGGAATATCCGCCGATGAAGTTGACTCCGACAGCCTGCGCCGCCTTTTCGAGCGTGAGCGCGTATTTCACCGGGTCGCCGCCCGATGCGGCGGCAAGCATGGCGATCGGCGTGACTGCGACGCGCTTGTTGATTATTGGCACGCCGTACTCTTTTTCAATCTCGCAGCCGACCTTGACAAGATTTTCCGCCTTGCGCGCTATCTTGTCGTATACTCTGCGGCAGGAGTCATCGATATCCTGCGAGCAGCAGTCGAGCAGGGAGATGCCCATGGTTATCGTGCGTATATCTAAGTTTTCATCCTCGATCATATGTATCGTTTCGAGAATGTCTCTTGTGTTTATCATAGTAAGGATCCTCTCAGGTGCGTAGATCAGACGTGATACATCGAGTCGAACACGTCCTCGTGCATAACATGGATATCGAGCCCGTGCTCGCGGCCGAGGCGGCTCATTATATCGGAAAATTCGGACAGCGGCACGGAGCATTTCTCCGTGTCAACGAGCATTATCATGCAGAAAAGATCCTGCAGGACGCTCTGCGTCACTTCGGTTATGTTTACATTGAGTTCCGAGCATTTTCCGGACACCTCTGCGAGGATACCGATTATGTCCTTGCCCGTAACAGTCATGACAGCTCTCATTTTTATTCTTCCTTTCCTGTGCACTTATCAGAATTACTTATATACATCTGATATCAAGATATTCTACCATATTTTATGCCCATTCTCAATAGCGGTTGAACAATTTGAACTTTTTTGTGTTTAATACTGTTACTGGGCGGAAAAATATGTTATCATATTGTATACTTTACCGTCAGTATCATGGAGGAAGCGCGATGCCGCAAAGAATTATCGACACTCATGTTCATACCGACAACTCACCCGACGGGCATCATTCGGCGATGTATATGTGCGAATGCGCCGAAATGGCGGGGCTTCGGGCGATAGCCTTCACGGATCATGTCGAGGCGGATTTCTACAGACGGGATCACTATGACCGCGTGGCGCTCCAGTCGTTTATCGATGTCACAAAGGCGCGCTCGGCGTTTCGCGGGAAGCTGCTCGTCTGCGCGGGCGTGGAGCTCGGTCAGCCGATGTACGATGTCGCGACCTCGGAGGAGATACTCGCGAATCTGCCCTATGATATGGTCATAGGCTCGGTGCATAATTTTCAGAATGAACAGGATTTTATGTATCTTGATTATTCCCAGTGGGATATAACCGACCTGATGAATAAATATTTTGACGAGCTTATAAAGCTCGCGCGCTGGGCGAAGTTCGATACCCTGGCGCATATGACATATCCGCTTCGGTATATCGTCGGCGAGCACGGCATACCCGTTGATATGTCGAAGTTTTCGGACAAAGTAGATGAGATTCTTTCTCTGCTCGTCAAAAACGAAAAGGCGCTCGAAATAAACACCTCGGGGCTCAGACAGAAGCTCGGCAAAACTATGCCCGAAGAGGATGTTGTCCGGCGTTTTAAACAGCTCGGCGGTGAGTTTGTGACCGTCGGCTCGGACGCCCACTATGCAAAAGATATCGGCGCGGGAGTCGATGTCGGCATGGAGATAGCGCAGCGCAGCGGATTCGATTGCGTGACGCTGTTCCAGAACCGCCAGCCCGTGCAGATCCCGATAGAGTAAAAAGAGAGGTGCAGTCATGAAGATCGAACTCAGGGCAAACGCAAAAATAAATCTCTTTCTCGACATTCTGGCAAAACTGCCGAACGGCTATCACTCGCTGTTCATGGTCATGCAGTCGGTCTCGCTTGCGGACACGGTGACTGTGCAGGAGAACGGCGAGGGTACTATCCGCCTCACTTGCTCCGAACCGGCTCTGCCGACCGACAGCAAGAACATAGCCTACCGCGCGGCGCAGGCTTTTCTCGAAGAAGCGGGGCTCAACGGTAGGGGAGTTGACATACACATTGAAAAAAATATTCCGTTTGAAGCGGGTCTTGCCGGCGGAAGCGCGGACGGCGCGGGAGTTATAGTCGGACTCGACAGGCTTTTCGAGACGGATATGGGCACGCAGAAGCTCTGCGATATCGGGCTGAAAATCGGCAGCGATGTACCTTTCTGCATCGCGGGCGGCACTATGCTCTCACAGCACACGGGCGGTATACTTTCGCATCTTCCGCCGCTCAAAAGCTGCTTCGTCGTGCTCGCAAAGCCCGCAACGGGCGTCTCGACCGCACGCGCTTACGGCGATTTTGATTCCGCGAGCTTCATATATCATCCGAACAAGGTCGGCATGCTCGACGCTGCGGCGAACGCCGATTTCGAGGGTATTTGCCGCCAGGCGGGCAATGTGTTTGAGCAGACGATAGAAGTGCCGGAGCGCGTGAGAATAAAGAGCATCATGCGCCGCCACGGCAGTTCGCTCGCGCAGATGAGCGGAAGCGGTCCGACCGTCTTCGGACTGTTCGAGTCGGAGAGCGACGCCGAAAAATGCCGCGCCGAGCTCGAAAAGAGCGGGCTCGTCAAGAGCGTCCACCTGTGCAAAACCGCCGACAGAGGCGTTGAAACAGTAAATGAGTCGTAAAGCTTGTTAGCTTTACACGGGTTCTTCAGATAAAAAGCCAAGACAGCGGACAGATTGCTCTGTTCGCTGTCTTGGCTTTTGGAGAATAACAATGAAAAAACCGGAAAAGTTTGTGGTTGTCTTGTTTATACGCCCTGAGCGCCGACCATTTCATAGTGCGGCTGGGCTTCCTGAGGGATCATGCGATAGATTTTGCCGTTGTCGTCAACATCGACCATGCTTATCTGGATATCCGGCACAAGGGTGTGCAGGGCGGAGACGAAATGCGTGCTCCTCTCTTTTGGAAATCCGGTGACGATGTCAACAGCGCCTTTCTTTTTGGCAATGACTGCGGCGAGGATAGCCGGACTGTCGTTAAAATATACGCTCATCTGCGCGTTTTCGCTTTTTGCGCATTCGTACAGATCTTCAAGCACTGCGGGATCGGGGCTGAATCCGTCCCTCTCATGGAATACGCTGAGAACTTCGAGCGGCACTCCGTACTGCTGCGCTATCAGCGACCCGGAACGGATCAGCTGTTCGCATTTGCTCTGCGGAGTTACACAGACGAGAACGCAGTTTTTGCTTTTCATCTTGCTGATGTCCTTTCGTAGTTGGTAGCCGTCTGGCTTTTCTTCCCTCTCACTACACTGACATAATAACATCCGATTGTGTACTGAATAGTAAAAATTCATTAAATCAAAGTAAAGAAAATTTGTACGAACCGTGAATAAACCGGGGTTGCGATATTCTTTTAAACATTGTATTATAGAGAAAGAAGAGAAGCAGGCACAGGAATAATATGCCGCATACGGCACGGACAATGACAAAAAAGCATGCATCGGAATAATTTATAATGTAAAGGCAATTTGCTTTACTTGCTCGCGAGGTGAGATATGTATACTTTTGATGAAAAATTCAAAAAAGGCGCCGACCGCGCGTTCAGGGCGCAGCAGGGACTGACGGCTTTTTTGAGTGGGCTGAATAGAATTCTGCCCGAGCCGCCGGGATTCAAAACAAAAAAGCCGAAGGATGAGCACGAAGATACAATACGCATCGCTGACACTGCCGGCGACAGCTGGTATCTCGGTTTCTCCGAGCGGAGCATAACGCCGCCGGATATTGATGCGAAAAATTATTATATCGGCGGCAATCTTTCCGCTCCGCCGCGCAGGGTTCGCGGCGTGCTTGATGATATAAAAGTGCGGGCGATAGCCATAAGCGACGGCGAGCAAAGAGCGGCTGAGGTGTTCTGCGCCGTTGACTGCATCGGGCTCACAAACACGGTCGTTCGCCGCATACGCAGCGAGCTTGATTTGTTCTGCCGCACGAACAATGTCGGATATATCAATATTTTTTCGACCCACGCCCACAGCTCGATAGACACCATGGGCATATGGAGCGTGACAGGGAAGAAGTTTTTTGAAAATATATCAAGGCTGATAACGCACTCGCAGCCCTTGCCGAGCGTTGACGGCGCGTTTATCGACTTGATAGTTGAAAAGACAAAGAAAGCCGTTGCCGAGGCGGTGAGAAATATGGAACCGGGGCGGCTTTTTGCGGCGCAGATAGGCGAAAACAGCGTCGAAAAGCTCGAAAAATATTCGACAAAAAAGCCGTATGGCGACATGACTCTGAGCGAGTACGGGATAAAAGATTTCATCTTCGCCAAGCGTCCGCCGCGCGAATATTCGCCGCGCCTCAACCGCCTGCGCTTCGTGCCCGACAACGGCGCGAGCCGCCCGACAGTTTTGGTCAACTTCGGCGCGCACCCATACGCAAACGGACTGCGGATAAAAAACAACCGCGGCGATATGCTCTCCGCCGATTTTCAGTTCTATATGGAGCGTGAGATAAACTCGGCGGGCGAAAACTTCATTTTTATCAACGGCGCTGTCAACGGAATATATCCGAACAGGGGAGCGGGCGGAGTAAAGGAAGAGAACTTTACACGCCAGACCGAGGCTCTCGGGCGCGATCTCGGAAAACTCGTCCTCGCGATGACTAAAGAGCGCGAAGAAATAGAACAAAATTCTCTGCTCTCGTCAAAAAACAGCGGTGAAGCGTATAAAAGCGCCGTCGAAAGAATAGGCAAATGCACTGTCGAAGAGCGCGAGCTTGAGCCGAAGCTTGTTTCAATACACAAAGAAACGGCGCTCAGGGTCGATAATCCGCTCGAAAAGATAATCGGGAAGCTCGGCTTCGCGTGCTTTGATATGACAAGACCCGCAAAGGGAATATATGAACTTGAGACGGAGACGGGATATCTCGAACTCGGCGGCGAGTTCAAAGCCCTGCTTGTGCCTGGTGAGATAACACCCGGTCTCGTCAGCGGCACAGGAGATATGCTCGCGGAAAACAGCATTACAAACAGGGCGAGCGGGTTCAAAAGCCTCTGTGATATCGTCGGCGGGGACACGGCGGTTTTCGGGCTCGCGAACGACGCGCTCGGATATATTATCCCGGACAACGATTATTGTATGTTCTTCGCGGGCTACGGCAAGCTTGCGGAAAAGCTGTTCTTCAAAGATTACGCCCATTATCAGGAGATGTTTTCCATCGGCGCGCACACCGCGTCCGCGTTCGCCGCAGGTGTCGAGGACATGATGAAAAGCTTTAAAGCGCGGTTGAATAAATAATTTTTCCCCGGTCATATTGTGCTGACCGGGGAAAATTTTAGATATCTTTAATATAGTATTTATCTTCAATCCATTTTGCTGAAAACAGTCTTTGAAACTTACCGATATAATCACTGCTGCCGCCCGATCTTGGGCAGGTGGTGAGTGAGTGCGCCCTTGCGGATCGCTTGCGATTGAGGCACGAGTGTGCTATACTGAGCATCGGCTCAACAAATCGGAATTTGTGGAGGTAAACGAAATATGGAACTGTGGGACGCTTATGATAGAGATTTCAAAAAGATTCAGGGTGTAACCTTGGTTCGAGGAGAGGTAATTCCAGAAGGCTTTTTTCATTTAGTCTGTGAAATAATTGTTAGACATATAGATGGGAGTTATCTCATCATGCAAAGGGATAAAAGAAAGCATTTGGACGGAATGTGGGAGGCTACAGCGGGTGGTTCTGCATTACAAGGTGAAGAACCTGCAATCTGTGCCGCTAGAGAACTTTATGAAGAAACGGGGATTACCTCCAATAATTTGGTAGAAATAGGAAGGGTGCTCCACCACAGCCATAAATCGTTTTATGTGGAGTATCTTTGCATTACGGATGTAGATGAGGATAGTGTCGTTTTGCAAGAAGGAGAAACATCTGATTATAAATGGATTACGGCTGACGAATTGCTAAAACTGTCCAGGAATGAGTTGGCAACGCAACGTATTCTAAATTTCGTTGAAGAACTTAATTGACAAATTCCAGTTTGTCGGTTTGATTTTCTCTACTTTTATATTAACCGTTTAATTTAGAAAATACCTTTGACAAACTTCACTACAAGCAATATGAAAAGGACAAAAGGGAGCAGAATTTCTGCTCCCTTTTGCCAAACCTGTCTCCTATATATCGGACGAGCCGAGCTCGTCCTTTATCCGCTGTGCGGTCAACACAGGGGATAAATCATTGTTAATTGCCGCGTCAGCGCAATTTGAATATATCGGGTCGCGCGCCTTGAACATTTTGTCAAGCGTTTCGCGGCTCTTCGAGAGCGGTCTGCCGTCGAGCGAGAGCAGATCGAGGTCTCTTTTGAGATAATATATGCGCCCGTTGCCCTTGAGCGCGCGGACATTTCCGGGGTCGAGCACCGCACCGCCGCCCGTTGCGATTATCAGCCCTTTTTCTTTTGCCGCGCTGCGGACAGCCTGCGCTTCAATCTCCCTGAAGCGTTTCTCGCCGTATTGCGAGAATATTTCCGGTACGCTCATGCCCGCTGATTCTTCGACGAGCGAATCCGTGTCGACTGACTTTCGACCCGTGAGCCCTTCGAGCGCCGCCGCCACGGTCGTCTTGCCGCATCCGGGCATACCGACGAGGACTATATTCTGAACATCGAGCGCGAGCGAACGGAATACACGCTCGATTTCTTCTTTGCCTATCTCGGCGGAGCAGAAATATTTTGCGCTCTGCGCCGCCTGCGCGACGAGCATATAGAGCCCGCCCGAGCATTTTATCCCGCGTTCGAGCGCCTGCATGATAAGCTCTGTGCGCAGCGGGTTATATATCACATCGAGCATCGCCTCGCAGTGCGGAAATTTGTCGAGGCTCGCCGCCGAGCTGCCGTTGTTCGGATACATTCCGACAGGCGTCGTGTTTATCAATACTTCGCAGTCGGCGAGCTTTTCGAGATTATCGTAGTTGCATTCGCCGGAGCGGGAGACTACGGTTATTCTCTCTGCACCGCCGTCCGATGCCACGGCTCTCGCGGTCAGCGAGGTGCCGCCGCTGCCGAGAATGACGACCTTTTTGCCCGCAAAATCTATTCCCGCGCGCTCTGCCATGGATTTGAAGCCGAAATAGTCGGTGTTGAATCCGTGAAGCCCGTCCGATGTTCTGACAACGGTGTTGACGCTGCCTATTTTTTTTGCCTCGGGGCTGATGTATGAGCAGTAGGGCATGACCGTGCGCTTATATGGAATAGTCACATTGAATGCGTCAAATTCTTCATTCTCCATGAACTCGCCTACCTTGTCTTTCGGCAGGCTGACCAGTTCATATGAATACAGTCCGAACGCCTCGTGAATGAGCTTCGAGTAGCTGTGACCGAGTCTTTCACCGATGAGTGCGCACTTCATGTCAGACCTCCGAATAGCTGCCGAGGAACACGAACAGCTCCGGGCTGTCCGAAAGTTCGTCGAGCAGGGCAAGGACTGCGGGGGAGTATACTGACGCTTCGATGTCGAAATAGAACATGAATTCAAAGTCACTGCCGGCTATCGGGCGGCTCTCAAGCTTTGTGAGGTTGAGTCCGAGGACGGAGAACTTCGAGATGAGCGAATAGAGCGAGCCGGGTCTGTGCGGCAGGGAGAGCATGAGGCTTATTCTGTCCGCGCCGGGGAAAATCATGGCTTTCTTCGAGATGCAGATGAAGCGGGTGAAGTTGCCGTCCGTGTTCTGAACGCGGGTGTCAAGCTTTTTCAGGCCGTAGAGATTCGCGCAGCCCGCCGACGAAATAGACGCGGCGTCGTGCCTGCCGCTCTCGTGGAGCATCTTTGCTGCGGCGGCGGTGTTGTCGCACACGGTGACTTTTATGCCGGGGTGCGCCTTGAGAAACTCAGAGCACTGGCCGATTGCCTGCTCGTGGGAGAATATTTCCTTGACATCTTTGAGCTCGGTGCCGGGCAGGACGAGCAGGGAGTGGTCAACTTTGAGTTTGATGCTTCTTACAATATGGAAACGGTAATTTTTCATCAGGTCATAGACCTCGTTTACCGTGCCGTAGGTGCTGTTTTCAATCGGGAGAATACCGTATTCGCACAGCCCCTGTTCAACGGCGGCGAACACGCCCTCGAAATTCTTGAAATATGAGATGGACGGAGCAGTAAAGAGCTTGTCGCAGGCGAGCTGGGAATATGCGCCCTCAACGCCCTGGCAGGCGACGGTGCCGTGCTTCGGAAATATCGGCGGAGTGTTTTTGAGAGCATCGGTTATAGTTTCCGAGATAACGCCGCCTTTTGCTGTCAGTCTCTCCTGATAAGAGCGGCTGACATCCATGAGGGTCGCGAAAAATGTGCGGGCGTAGTCTTCGAGCTCTTCGCCTGCTCCCGCCGCCGCGGCGGCAAGAATCTCGCGCTCTCTGCCCTGCTGGAGGACGGGCAGCTTGTTTTCTTTTTTATATTCCGCAACGCCGCGCACGGTGTTCATCCTCTGCTTGAAAAGCTCAAGCATCTGCGCGTCGATCGAGTCAAGTTCTTTTCTGTAGTCTGAAAGTTCCATTTTTACCATCCTCGTATGAATTTATTTGCCGAGCACTATATCAAGGACGGTCACTGCCGCCGCCGCTTCGACGCAGGGGACTGCGCGCACCGCGATGCACGGGTCGTGCCTGCCTCTGACTTCGAGGCGAGTCTCTTCGAGCGAGTCGAGATTGACGCTCCTCTGCGGCAGACCTATCGACGGGGTTGGCTTGAACGCCGCTCTGAATATTATCGGCATTCCGCTCGTGAGTCCGCCGATGATGCCGCCGTGGTTGTTCGTGACCGTTTTTATCTTGTCGTCAATGAGGCAGTAGGGGTCGTTGTGGACGCTCCCGGTCATGTCCGCCGCAGAGAATCCCGCGCCGAACTCGATTCCGCGCACGCCGCCGATGCCGAATATCATTGAAGATATCCTGCTTTCGACCGAGCCGAATATCGGGTCGCCGAGCCCCGCGCCGAGTCCCGTGACCGCACATTCGACTATTCCGCCGACGGAGTCGAGCGACTCTTTTGCCTCGATTATTTTCTTCGTCATCTCTTCGCCCGCCTTGTCGTCAATGGTGGGGAAGAGCTTTGCTTTGAGCTTGTCAAAAATCCCGTTGTCCGGGTTGCAGGGGTCAAACGGCGCGTCGTCAATGCCCGCCGCACGCGAGAGATGCGCGGCAATTTTTACGCCATTTCGCGCGAGTATCTGTTCGCTTATCGCGCCTGCGACGCAGAGGGGAGCGGTCAGCCTGCCGGAAAACTGCCCGCCGCCGCTTCGGTCGTTCGCGCCGCCGTATTTGACGAACGCGGGGTAGTCCGCATGGGACGGACGCGGAATATTTTTCATGTTTTCGTAGTCCGCGGGACGGATGTTGCTGTTGCGTATTATCGCGCAGAGCGCCGCGCCCGTTGTTCTGCCGCCGAGCAGACCGCACAGAAATTCAGGCTTGTCCTCCTCTTTTCGCGGAGTGCTCCACGCCTTGCCGCCCATTCTGCGGCGCATGAACTGCATTATCTGCTCCTCGTCTATCGCTTCGCCTGCGGGCAGTCCCTCAATAACAACTCCGACTGCGCTCGCGTGCGATTCGCCGAATACCGTGAGCTTTATGTTCTGTCCGTTTTCAGATGACATCCGCTTTTCCTCCCAGTTTTCTGTAGTCTTCAAAGAAGTTCGGATATGATTTGTTCACCGCCTGCGCGTCATGTATAACAACGGGATTTTTGCATATGCACGCCGCGACTGCCGCCGCCATGACGATGCGGTGATCGTTGAACGAATCGACCTCGCCGCCGGGGAGTGTGCCCGTGCCGTGGACGGTCAGGGAATCCTCCGTGCTTTCGGCCGAACCGCCGAGTGAATTTATCATCTTTTCGACCGCCTCGATGCGATCGCTCTCTTTTATTCTTAGCCGCGCGGCGTTTGTAAATATCGTATCGCCCAAAGCCGCGCAGGCAGCTGCCGCGAGGGTCGGGAAGAGATCTGGACACTGCGAAATATCGATTTTAATGCCGCAAAGTCCGTTTCCTCGGACTGAAATTATATCGCCGCATTTTACATCCGCGCCGAAGTCTTTCAGTATACTCACAACCGCTCGGTCGCTCTGCCGGTTGTCGAGTGACAGCCCCGTGATATCCGTCTCTCCGCCGAGCGCGCCTGCGCAAAGGAAGAACGCGGCGTTCGACCAGTCGCCCTGAACGCGCGGGGAGTCGGGCTCGATATATTTTTGCGGACCTTTTATTTTGTATCCGCTCTGGGTCTCTTCTATATTAATAGAAAAGCTTCTGAGCGTATCGAGCGTCATGTCAATATATCCGACCGATTCGCGCTTGCCCTCTATTACGATTTCACTGTCGCCGTCAAGCAGCGGCAGGGCAAAAAGCAGACCCGATATGAACTGCGAGCTGATGTTGCCGGGGACTCTGAATACGCCCGGATGAAGCCGCCCCGAGACTTTTATCGGCAGATTATCAGCAGAAATCACTGCGCCGTTTTCTCTGAGTGCGTCGGTGAGCGCCGACATCGGGCGCTCCGGCAGCCTGCCGTGGCCGATGAATTCTGCATTTATTCCGAGCGCCGAGGCGACGGGAAGCAGGAAACGAAGAGTCGTTCCGCTCTCGCCGCAGTCGAGGATGCCGCCGTCATGCAGCTCATTGAGACAGCGAAAGGTTGCGCGCGTGTCCTCGGAGGTGCAGAGCGATTCGGAATTTTTTTTGCCTGCGAGCGCCACGGCTGTCATCAGCCTGTGCGCGTGCGACTTTGATGGCGGAGCTTCGAGAGTGCCACAAAGCTTGCCCGGTGTTATCCTGATATCCATTGCGCCCTCCGTCAAAGAGAATATATGCTTTCGAGCTCGTCCGGGCTTGTCTTATATAGGATGCACTCGCCGATTTTAGTCGGCAGAATGAGATTTATTCCCGCCGAGCTGCATTTTTTGTCGCGATGCATGACTCCCGCGAGCTCGTGAACGGGAATATCGGTCGAGACGGGGAGCCCGTTTTGTGCCATAACTTTTTTCACGCGCTCCGATATATCATCTTTGCACACGCCGAGCTTTTGCGCCGCGATGCAGGCGCGAACTGTGCCTATCGCCACCGCGTGACCGTGTGAAACAGCAAAATCGCTGCACCGCTCTATTGCGTGGCCGAGCGTATGCCCGAGATTGAGCTTCTGACGCTCGCCCGTATCAAATTCGTCGCGCGAGACTATGTCGCTTTTTATCTCGACGCAGCGGCGCACGATGTTCTCTATATTGCCTTTTACGTTGCCTGACTCGAAATTTTCAAAAAGACTTTCATCGGAGATTATGCCGTATTTTATACTCTCCGCCGCGCCGTCGGCAAAGAGCGAATCGCTCAGCGTGTCGAAGCAATCGGGGTCGCACAAAACGAGCGACGGCTGATGAAATGCTCCGGCGAGGTTTTTGCCCTCCGGGAGATTGACTCCCGTTTTGCCGCCGACCGAGGAATCGACCGCCGCCAAAAGCGTCGTCGGTATCTGGATGAATCTGACTCCGCGCAGATACGCGCTCGCCGCAAAGCCGGTTACATCGCCGACTATTCCGCCGCCGAGGGCTATGAATATATCGCTCCGGTTGAGGCTGAGCCGCACCGCGAACGAGAGGATGTCGCCGACTGTTTTGAGGCTCTTGTGCTCCTCGCCGTCCTCAAAGACGAACTTTTCGCAACTTATCCCCGCGCTTTTCAGCGACTCGAGCGCGGCTTTTGAATATAGCCCGTCCACCGTGCGGTCGGTTATCAGCAAAGCTCTGCCGGCGCTCGTGTATTCTTTTATAAGCTCTCCGGCTCTTTTTAATATCCCGCGCTCAATGAGCACATCGTATTCGGTCGATGCCCTGACTTTTACGGTCTGCATGGTCTTCACTCCTGTTTTTTATCCGCAGATGGCTTTTCTCTTCGTGCCGTCCTCGAGCAGGGCTTCGAGCTTCGCCCTGTCGTTTGACGCTATCGCGTCGCGGTATTCGGTCAGATTATTTATAATGTTATCTATTTCGTTCAAAAGATTGTCGCCGTTTTCGAGGAACAGCTCGCTCCACATATTTGAGTTGAGCGACGCGACGCGCGTCATGTCTTTATAGCTGCCCGCGCTCATGCCCGTGTGCTCGAGTGCGGTCGGGCTCTTGATATATGCGCTTGCAACGACGTGCGCGAGCTGAGAAGTGTAGGCGATAATTCTGTCGTGCTGTTCGGGAGAAACAACGGTGATGCTGCCGAAGCCTATCGAGAGGAACATCTGCTTTATCTCGTGCAGCAGTGCGATGTCCGTGCCGCCGTCGGGGGTCAGGATCATCGAAGCGTTGTTGAACAGCATGCCGAACGAGCTGTCAAACCCCCATCTCTCGACGCCCGCCATCGGGTGTCCGCCGATGAATTCAAAGCCGTGGGCTTCTGCAAGCTCATGGGCGGGTGTAAAGACATATCGCTTTACACCGGAGCAGTCTATGACGACCGCGCCTTTTTTGATCATATCCGCCTTGCTCTGAAGAAATTCGACCGTTGATTCGGGATAGAGTGCGATTATAACTCTGTCGCACTGCGCGAGGATATCGTCCGTCAGTTCACCGTCTATCGCACCGACGAGCTTCGCCTTGAGCATGACGCTCTCGTTTATATCAAGACCGTAAACCTCGCTGTCCGTGTTGTCTTTGAACGCTTTTGCCATTGAACCGCCTATGAGTCCGAGGCCTATAACTGCTGTTTTCATAATTATTATATCCTTTCGACAGACTGTTGGCAACCTTACATTTTATATGCGAACGGGCGGATGCTGTTGACGCCCTTGACCACATCGTCGAACGCCTCGGGTGTCAGCGACTGCGGACCGTCGCAGAGTGCGTGCTCGGGGTCATTGTGGACTTCAATAATAAGTCCGTCCGCTCCGGCGGCGGTGGCTGCAAAGGCCATGGGCTTTACAAGCTTCGAGATGCCGGTCGCATGGCTGGGGTCGACGATTATCGGCAGATGCGAGAGAGTCTTGATAGCGGGAACGGCTGAAACATCGAGGGTGTTTCTGGTGTAAGTCTCGAATGTTCTGATTCCGCGCTCGCAGAGGATAACATTCATGTTGCCGCCCGCCATGATGTATTCGGCGCTCATGAGAAGCTCCTGCAGGGTGTTAGCAAGTCCGCGTTTGAGAAGTATGGGCTTGTTGATATGACCGAGCTGCTTTAAGAGCTCGAAGTTCTGCATGTTGCGCGCGCCGACCTGAATAACATCGACATCGTCAAACAGCGGCAGCTGAGACAGATCCATGATTTCGGTGACTATCGGCATGCCGGTCAGTTTCTTTGCCTCGAGCAGGAGCTTGAGACCCTCTGCACGCAGACCTTGGAAAGCGTAGGGGGAAGTGCGGGGTTTGAACGCGCCGCCGCGAAGCAGTGTTGCGCCGGATTTCTGAACCGCCTGCGCGATACCGCATACCTGCTCTTCCGATTCAACGGAGCAGGGACCCGCGATAATCTGGAAGTTGCCGCCTCCGATCTTGATATCTTTTTCTTTGTCGATGACGACTACCGTATCTTCTGGATGGAACTTTCTGTTCGCGTTCTTGTACGGCTCCTGGATTCTCTTGACATCCTCGACGATATCGAGAGCCTTGATAAGGTCGATGTCGATTCCCGATGTGTCGCCGACGAGTCCGAGCACGGTGTTGTGCTCGCCGAGGCTGCTGTGAACCGTGATGCCGAGGCTTTCAAGCCAGTTCACAAGATTGTCGCGCTGCTCTTCGTTGTAATTTTCTCTAAGAATAACTACCATTGTTTTTCCCTCCGGTAAAAATTTGTAAAATAAAAAACCCCCGCAGCGTTCAACTGCGGGGGAGATTACCAAGTTTTGTGCGCCTTAAGCGCGGCTCGGTGCTGCCATTTCCCTGTCTGCGGTCAAACGCAAATAAGCCTTACCGTAAAAGTAGGTAAAGCTAAAGTAATAGGGAAAATATTTAGCTGTCAGTTTTGCTGAAAGCTTCATAATGATGACCTCACTGTCTTGTTGTCCCTATGATAACAGCATGAAAAGCGTTTGTAAATAGAAAATCTCAAAAAAATCCCGAAAAAGCCGAAGTTTGTTGAATCTCTATAAAAATACTGTGGATTTTTCGAGCCGCATCTGTAAAAAATATTTTGATTTCGTGCGAAAAATGGTATAATTATCTTCGACAGAAACGGAGTGATACAGATGAAAAACGAACTTTCGCAGATAATATCGCAGTCCCACTCGCTCGTGTTTTTCGGCGGAGCGGGCGTTTCGACGGAGAGCGGGATACCCGATTTCAGAAGCGTTGACGGGTTGTATAATCAGAAATATGACTACCCGCCCGAGCAGATGCTCAGCCACACATTCTTCGAGCGCAAGACGGAAGATTTCTACAGATTCTATCGCGACAAAATACTCTCCTATGCCGTCTCTGCAAAGCCGAACGCCGCGCACAGAAAGCTCGCCGAGCTTGAAGAAAAGGGCATACTCTCGGCGGTCGTGACCCAGAACATAGACGGTCTGCATCAGGCAGCGGGGAGCAAAAATGTGTTTGAACTGCACGGCAGCGTGCTCAGAAACTACTGTACGCGATGCGGCAGGAGCTTTGATATTGACTATATGATAAACAGCGAAGGCGTGCCGCACTGCTCCTGCGGCGGGGTGATAAAGCCCGATGTCGTGCTCTATGAAGAGGCTCTTGACGACGAAACGGTGCGCGGCGCGGTCAGCGCGATAGCCTCAGCCGACACGCTGATAATCGCGGGGACGAGCATGGTCGTCTATCCGGCGGCGGGGCTTGTGAACTACTTCAACGGCAAGCATCTTGTAGTTATCAATATGAGCCCGACTTCGGCGGATTCGCGAGCCGATCTGCTGATTTGCGGCAAGGTCGGCGAAGTGCTCGGAGGGATAGATATATGAAAAATAATTTCAAAAGCGGGCTGCAAAAAGCACTCGACGAGCTTGAAAATATAACCCCGCTCAAGCCTTTTAATTGCGGAAAGCTCTGTTCGGCACGCTGCTGCTCCGGCGGGGACAATGACGGCATGGGTCTGTTCCCGGGCGAAAAAGAGCTGCTCGAAAACTGTAAAGATTTTGAAATAAATGATTCCGAGGGCAACTTCGGCGAGCCTGTTGTCGTCTGCCGCGGCGGATGCGACAGGCGCAAAAGACCGCTTGCGTGCAGGATATTCCCGCTGTTTCCGCTCGCGGTCGAGCGCGAAAACGAAATTGTTATAGTGCCCGTACCCGACCCGCGCGCGGGTATGTGTCCGCTGCTCCGCTGCCCGGAAAAAATCGACCGGCGTTTTTACAGAGCCGTGCGCCACGCCGGAGAATATCTCCTGCGCGATGAAGATTCACGAAAATATCTCCTTGAACTCAGCTCCGAGATAACCGATATCGCCGAGCTTGCGGAGAGGCTGTAAAACATGGCTTAAAATTAATTCTTATTTTTTGACCGAGCGGTTGACCCCTCAGTCTTGGCTCCGCCAATCCGGCTCCCCTGCAGGGGAGCCACGCGGGCAGTGTATATCATTTGATTATAGTAGGACGCGAAGGCATAGGGTGAATTATACAATTTCATATAGTGCCGCTGTCGCGGTAGCGGTGCGTATCAATAAAATCGTGTGATTTCGCGGGTGGATGATATCCGCCCATACTTACTTTGAACGAAGTGACTGAGGGGTTCGAACGAAAGCCGGATTCGATATCAATTCAGTTCGGAAACGGCGGCTTTTTATTTGCTCGGCAGCGATGTGTCACCCTCTTGCCTTCAACTTTAAAATTAGCCGATAATATCATGATTTAAAAAATATCGTCCTGCGCTATTGACTCTTATTTTGCTTGTGCTATAATAAAAATGTCACAAGATGACTGACGGTCAGCAAAAGTGTGGAGGCGCGGAATGAAAAGCAACGACGAACGCATCAAAACTCTTGAAAAATTCAATATAATCGGACGGAAAAAACGCCCCGTTGCCGCGGTGCTGCTTTTACTGTTGACGGCTGTGTTTATTGTGCTCGGCATAGTCGTTCCGTCGTTTGCAATAGTTGTCGTGATAGTGCCGATAACCTCGGCGATATTTTTCTATCTCGCCGCCGCCGTGTTTCTTTCCTTGTCTATAGCTATGTTCAAGGGTATGGATACGGTGCACTGCCCGTACTGCGGCGCGGAATATTATCTCACGCCGGACAAGAGCCGTCTGCATTGCAAAAAATGCGGCAAGGACAGCTGCAGGGGATAAAAATATTTGGTATAATAATTTTGATGTAACAGAGGAGGTTATAAAAAATGGGTTTTATAGCATTGAAATGCCCCTCTTGCGGGGCGGATATATCTCTTGATGAAAGTCGCGATTTCGGATTTTGCCAGTATTGTGGAACAAAAGTTGTGCGTGATATACAAGTTATTGAGCATAGGGGAAGTGTGGAAATTAGCCATAACGGCGAAATCGAAAACCTTTTGATGCGGGCAAGAGCTCTTTCCGATCAGGGTAGAACACGCGAAGCGGGTGTGTATTATGAAAAAGTGCTTGACCTTGATGCCCAAAATGCTGAAGCAAAAATGGGACTTAGGTTGGCGGAAAGCATTATTACCAACCCTAATGTGACTATTGAAAGATTAAATTCATTTTGTGCTAAAGATGTAGGCGCAAATATAGTGCTCGACGGCAACAAAATTAGAAAAATAGATAATGGTGAACGAGTGAAACTGACTTTACCTGTTGGAGAACATACAATAATGTTCTATTTTACCGGGTATGGTAAAAATAAGCCAGTAAAATTCAGAATAGACGGATTTTACACAAATGTATCAATAACTTTTAAAACAAAGCTCATGTGTAAGGTCGATGTTTCGGTAGATGTGAATAATACATAAATATAGTTCAACCGCCGCAAGGATTTTTCCTTGCGGCGGTTTGCTATACAATAATATATTTTAAATATATCTTATTTTATTCCTGCGGCTCCCTTGAGAGCATTGACCTTGTCGGTGTGCTCCCAGGGCAGGTCGATATCGGTTCTGCCGACATGGCCGAGAGCGGCTACCTGACGATAAATCGGGCGGCGGAGGTCGAGCTCCTTGATTATCGAAGCCGGGCGGAGATCAAAGACCTCGTTCGCGGCGACGGCTATCTCGGAGTCGGGGATAATGCCGGTGCCGAAGCTGTCAACAAAAACGGAGACGGGCTCGTCAACGCCGATAGCGTAGGCGATTTCAACCTCGCACTTGTCTGCAAGACCTGCGGCGACAATGTTCTTCGCCATGTATCTTGCGGCATATGCTGCGGAGCGGTCGACCTTTGTCGGGTCCTTGCCGGAGAATGCGCCGCCGCCGTGGCGTGAATATCCGCCGTAGGTGTCAACGATTATCTTTCTGCCGGTGAGACCGCTGTCGCCCTGAGGACCGCCGGTGACAAAGCGTCCGGTGGGGTTGATGAATATCTTCGTCTTGTCGTCCATCATATCTGCGGGGATGATCTCGCGGATAACATTCTTTTCAATGTCGCGGCGAAGCGTCTCGGTCTCGATATATGCGGCGTGCTGAGAGGATACGACAACAGCGTCGATTCTTACGGGAGTGCCGTCCTCGGCATATTCGACCGTGACCTGAGTCTTTCCGTCGGGTCTGAGATAGGGGAGAGTGCCGTCTGCGCGGACTTTCGTCAGCTGAGCGGCGAGCTTATGGGCGAGCGAGATGGGCAGGGGCATAAGCTCCGGAGTCTCGCGGCACGCATAGCCGAACATCATTCCCTGGTCGCCCGCGCCCTGACGGTCAACGCCGAGGGCGATGTCGGGGGACTGCTTGTCTATAGTTGTAAGTATAGCGCAGGTGTGGCCGTCGAAGCCCTTTTCGGGGCTGTCATAGCCGATGTCGCAGATGACCTGGCGCGCTATCGAGGGGATGTCTATCTTCGCGCTCGTGGTTATCTCGCCCATTATCATGACCATGCCGGTCGTGCAGCAGCACTCGCAGGCAACTCTGCCGTTCTTGTCCTCGGCGAGTATAGCGTCAAGGACTGCGTCGGAGATCTGGTCGCAGATCTTATCGGGATGTCCGCCCGTTACGGACTCGGATGTGAAAAAGTAGTTTGCCATGTTTTTGTCCTCCTTCTGACAAATAAAAAAAGCGCTCGGCGAAACCGCTAAGCACTTCTGGGCGATACGGATTTCTCCGCCGCCGGCCTTATCTTCCGGTCTGCACCGCAGGATTTAGCACCTTGAATAATCAGGTTGCCGGGCTTCACAGGGCCTGTTCCCTCAGCCGCTCTCAATAAGGAAATATTAAATTTCGACAGCTATTCTACTCTTTCGTATGCACTTTGTCAATAGCCTTTAAAAACATTCGGTTTGAAAATATTGTAAGTATTGCTACAGGTTTGATTTTTGCCGATATATGCGGTATAATATGAGCCTGTCATGAACTGACGAAACGCAGACTATACTTTTATATATAATATTGCCTGCGCTGAGAAAAATAAAATCAAAAAACCCTTGCATTATCCGGCACTTTGTGCTAAAATATCTAAGCATTTGTTATCCGTCACAGCTTCGGTGACGGGGTTTAATGCCGAAGCGGCATGGCCGCACCACATTAAAGCGGGCGCTCCTCTTTCATCTAATTTGTTATGAACGTCTGAAAATCAACGGAGGAATATAAAATGGACGCACTCAAAGTTATTGCACAGGATTCGCTTAAAACAGGCGACGAGATCCCCCAGATCAAGATCGGTGACACCGTAAAGGTTTCCGTTAAGATCCGCGAGGGCGAGAGAGAAAGAATTCAGGCTTTCGAAGGAACCGTTATTGCCCGCAAGGGTTCGGGCGTTTCCGAGACCTTCACCGTTCGCAGAGTTTCCTACGGTGTCGGCGTCGAGAGAGTCTTCCCGGTACATTCACCCAACGTTGCTAAGGTTGAGCTCATCAGAAGCGGTAAGGTCCGCAGAAGCAAGCTCTATTACCTCAGAGACAGAGTCGGTAAGGCCGCGAGAGTCAAGAGCCAGGTCAAATAATTGTGCGAATGAGGGTGTAACATTTATTTGTTACACCTTTTTCACTTAAAACGGGGTTTACGCGATGCGCAGAGTCGAGGAATATTGGTTCAAATTTGAATATCCTGCCGCACTCTCGCAGGAGGCGGACAGCGGAGAAGAGCTGCCCGAGCGGAATCAAAAGCTGTGGGGCATAGTATATGACGCAGTTGCCACGCTCGAGTCGGCGGTTATTATACTTATGCTGTTCTTTTCGCTGGTGTTCAGACCCGCTGCGGTTATCGGCGACTCAATGCTCCCGAATTTCAGCGGCGGCGACAGGGTCGCGTGCGTACATAGCTTTTCCGGCTACGAGCGCGGTGATGTTATAATAATATCCCACGCCACGCGCAAGGATGAGTCGATAATAAAGCGCGTTATCGCGGTCGGCGGCGACACGGTGGATATAGATTTTTATAAGGGCACCGTCAGCGTCAACGGTCAGGTGCTCGACGAGCCGTATGTGAATACCCCGACGAATCTGAGCTATGATATGACTTTCCCCGTGACCGTTCCCGAGGGCAAGCTCTTTGTTCTCGGCGACAACAGAAACGATTCCCTCGATTCGCGTTCGACTGATATCGGTTTTATAAACGAGAACAAGGTTCTCGGCAAGGTCGTTTTCAGGTTTTACCCGTTTGACAGAATCAAAATAATCAAAAACTGAGCCGCAAGGCTTGAGATTTGAAGGCGGACTGTTATGCAGGAAAATAATGAACTTCAAATGAATAATACTGAAGAGCAGGCTGACTTTAAAAAGCAGCCGAAGAATTCAAAGACGGTCAGCAATATCTATGATATAGTCTCCGTCGTTGTGTCGGCGGTTGCGGTGATTGCCATTGTTTTCACTTTTGTGACCCGCGTGCTCGTCGTCTCCGGTGCGTCGATGAACCCGACGCTCAACAACGGCGACACCGTGGCGATAAGCTCGCTCAAGCGCTCATTTGATTACGGTGACATAGTTATCGTCGCCCAGCCCAACGCCATGCACAAGACGCTGATAAAGCGCGTTATCGCGGTCGGCGGTCAGACGGTGGATATCGACACGGGAAAAGGCGTTGTCTATGTTGACGGCAAGGCACTCAACGAAAAATATACTCTCGAGCCGACCTATACCGCCGGCAATGTCGAGTTCCCCGTAACCGTTCCCGAGGGCAGCCTTTTTGTTATGGGCGACAACAGAAACGACTCGACAGACAGCCGCATGAGCGTCGTCGGATTCATCGACGAGAAATATATCATGGGCAAGGTCGTCGGCAGGATCATGCCGCTCGGTCAGTGGGATGTCTACTATAATTTCAATCCGGATTCGGACAAATAACCTGTCCGCGCTATAATATGCAATCAAGACGCAGCTTCGGCTGCGTTTTTTGCTTGTAAAGACAAAGTTTTTTTGCTATACTCATTTAGTAAAGCCGAAAAGCATTTTTTATATACGGCGCGCAAAATATTGGCGCATATAGTCCTAAGGAGGAAGAATTTTGGAAAACGGAGATCTTTATGTCCAGTGGTTTCCGGGTCATATGGCTCGGACGCGCAGACAGATAAAAGAGAGTCTGCCGCTCGTTGACGCGGTGGTCGAGATAGTTGACGCGCGCGTGCCCGTGAGCAGCCGAAACCCCGAATTGCCGGAGCTTATAGGACAAAAGCCGCTCATGGTCATTCTCAATAAGTGCGACCTCGCCGACGAAAACGCGACGCGCCGCAGGATATCCGAACTCGGCAAGCATGGCGTGACGGCGATAGCCGTTGACTGCCGCTCGGGCAAGGGCTTAAACGCCTTTGCGCCGACCGTCCGCCGTATGCTCGCCGATAAAATCGAGGCGAACGCTCAAAAGGGCATGGCGGGCAAGCCGCTTCGTCTGATGGTAGTGGGCATACCCAACACGGGAAAGTCCTCGTTTATTAACCGCATGGCGGGCAAGAACAAGGCGAAAGTTGCGGACAAGCCCGGAGTCACGCGCCAGAACCAGTGGTTCAGCATCGGGAGCGGCATCGAGCTGCTCGACACGCCCGGCGTGCTCTGGCCGAAGTTTGACGATCCGGATGTCGGTCTGCGCCTCGCGTTCATCGGCTCGGTCAAGGACACCATACTCGACATCGAGCTTATCGCTGCGCGCTTTCTGACGATAATGAACGAGAACTATCCCGAGAGGATAAAGGAGCGGTATAAATTGGAATTTCCGCCGGAGAGCGAGGAATTTGAACGCCTTGAGATGCTCGCGAGAAAGCGCGGTATGTTGATAAGCGGCGGCGAGCCGGATACGGAGCGCGCGGCGGTCATGCTCCTCGACGAGTACCGCGCGGGCAAATTAGGCAGAATAACGCTCGACTGATTATATAAAAAGAGAGGGATATCATGAAAAAGGAATCAATTCTCAGAGTAACAGCTCTTATTGCGGTGCTGCTCATGCTCTGCGCCTGTCAGAAGGCAGTGCCTGCCGGCGGAGAGGCGGAAAACACCTCCGAGAGCACGACTGCCGACACCCGCGAGCCCGTTAGCGTGAATATCCTTGCCGTGGGCGACAATCTTATTCACGGGGTCATATATAATCAGGCGCACGCCCGCTCGACGACCGGCGGCTATGATTTTACATATGCCTATAAAAATGTCGCTTCCACCGTTGCGGCGGCTGATATAAGCATAATCAATCAGGAGACGATAATCGATCCCGAGAAGGCTCCGAGCACATATCCATGCTTCAATTCCCCGACCGAGCTCGGCGACGAGATGGTGAAGATAGGCTTCGATGTTTTTAATATCGCGAACAACCACTCGCTCGATAAGGGCGAGAGCGGGCTGAGAAACGCCATAAAGTTCTGGAAGAGCAAGAATGTTGTCTTTTGCGGAGCTTATCTCGACGAAGAGGACTACAAGACCATACCGACAAACACAGTCAAGGGTATTAAATTCGCCTATGTCGGGCTGACCGAGCCTACAAACGGACTGAGCCTGCCCGAGGGCAGCAAGACGATACTCCTGCTCGGCGCGGATGAGGACAGGATAGAGAAGCGCGTCAAGGCGGCGTCCGAGATAAGCGACATGACGATAGTCAACGTCCACTGGGGCGAGGAATATACCCACACGCCGACGGATCGTCAGCATGAGCTCGCGCAGAAGCTCGCCGATTGGGGCGCGGATATAATTATAGGCACGCATCCCCATGTCATTCAGCCCGTTGAATACATAACCGCCGCGGACGGCAGAAAAGTTCTCGTTATCTATTCGCTCGGCAATTTTATTTCGGCGCAGGACAGAGGCCCGAGAATGCTCGGCGGCTTGATGCACATAACCGTCACAAAGGACTATCAGAAGAACACGACCGAGGTCACAAAGGCGAAGTTCACGGGCACGGTCACTCACTATGACTCGGGATTTTCCAATGTTCGTGTTTATAACCTTGCCGATTATACCGACGCGCTTGCGTCGCGCCACGGAGTGCGCTCGACAACGCCGTCGTTCAGCCTCAATTATCTAAACTCGCTGCTGCGCGATGTTGTAAGCGAAGAATTTTTGGAGGGCTGAGATGGCTGAAGAGATAGACCGCTATTATTATGAAAGAACCGCCGCGGAGCACGGATTCGAGTGCGTCTGCGGAATAGACGAGGCGGGGCGCGGACCTCTTGCAGGTCCGGTTTTCGCCGCCGCCGTGATACTGCCCAAAGATTATATTATCGAGGGATTGAACGATTCAAAAAAGCTCAGCGAGAAAAAGCGCGACCTGCTCTTTGACGAGATAAAAGAGCACGCCGTCTATGCCGTTGCAAGCGCGAGCGTTGAAGAAATCGACGAGATGAATATTCTCAACGCAACTTTCCTCGCCATGCGCCGCGCGTTCGAGGCTCTGCCCGAGCGCCCGCAGGCGGCGTTTGTGGACGGCAACCGCCTGCCGGGTCTGCCCGTGCCGTCAAAGGCTATTATAAAAGGCGATTCCCTTAGCGCGTCAATAGCCGCAGCGTCGATAATGGCGAAGGTCAGCAGGGACAGATATATGCTCTCTCTCGACGAGCAGTATCCGGAATATTGCTTCAAAAAGCACAAGGGCTACGGCACGAAGCTGCACTATGAAAAAATACGCGAATTCGGCATATCGCCCGTGCACAGAAAGACATTTCTCAAAAAGCTGCCGGAGGGGTGGTAATATGCTCAGCGAAAAGGAAAAGCCCGGACTCTGGGGCGAGATATACGCGGCGCGATTCATGCGTGAAAATGGCTATGAGATAATAACCGCGAACTACCGCTGCCGCCTCGGCGAGATAGACATAATAGCTAAAAAGGACGGCTTTTTGGTGTTCACCGAGGTCAAGACACGCTCGCCCGGCGCGATAGCTCCGGGGCGCGAGGCGGTCGGCAGCGCAAAGCAGGAGCGGATAATCGAAACCGCTTCGCTTTTCATGCAGAAAAATAACTACGATCTTCAGCCGCGCTTCGATGTGGCGGAAGTTACTCTCGGAAAGGAGAACGAGCCGATTTCCTGCGAATATATAGAAAATGCGTTTGACAGCAGCTTCTGAGTAATATTCGGCGTCGGCGGAAATATTATTCTATGGGTGATTTTATGGATTTTTTTGATTTGCACTGCGATACTCTTACTGAGTGCATGGACGACGGAGACAGCCTTTTAAAGAATGAACGCGACATCGATTTTGAGCGCGGAAGCATCTTCGGGCGCTGGAATCAGGTGTTCGCAGTCTTTGTCCCCGACAGCATGGACGATTCGCTCGTCGAGGGGTATTTCGACTCGGCGTGTGATTTCTATTTTGACGAGCTCAAAAAGAAAGGCGACGTTTTCCCGATACTCTCTTCCGAGGACGTGCGCGGACATTCGCGCGGCGTTATGCTCGCCATGGAGAGCTCGCGCGGAGTCGGCAGCCTCGAGCGCCTCGAAAAGCTCTATGAGCGCGGACTGCGGCTCATAACCCTCACATGGAATCACAAAAACCGAGCCGCGGGCGGCTGCGATGAGGGCGGCGGCCTTACCGATTGGGGCAGGGAGCTTGTCTCGAAAATGGAGAAGTTGGGCATAGTCACCGACGTGTCGCATTTGAGCGACAGGAGCTTCTATGACCTGTGCGAATTCAGCGACGCGCCGTTTATCGCAAGCCATTCGGACGCGCGCGCCGTTCATAACGAGGTGCGCTCGCTGACCGACGAGCAGATAAAAATTATCATTGAACGCGGCGGACTGATAGGACTCAATTTCTATGACCGCTTCCTCGGCGGAAACGGCGGCAGAGAGGAGCTCCTGCGCCATACGGAGCATATGCTCTCGCTGGGCGCCGAGGACGTTATCAGCATAGGCTCGGACTATGACGGCTGCAGAATAAAGCCGGAGCTTCGCGGAATAGAGAAGATACCGAGCATCTGCGTCTATCTCGAGGAGCACGGAATACCCGAGGAGATATGCAAAAAAATATTTTTTGAAAACGCCGCGCACTTTTTTGAAAAGGTTTTACAACCAAGGCGCGTTATGCTATAATAAAATGTAATTTAACGCGAAGGATGGTCTCTATGCGATACACAAGTACAAGAGATAAAAATGTAGACGTCAGCTCATCCTGGGCGATTGCTCAGGGCATCTCTACCGACGGAGGACTGTTTGTCCCCGTTGAGATTCCGAAGGTGAGCCTTGATGATATCGCCGCCATGGCGAATATGTCCTATGTTGAGCGCGCAAAGCGTGTGCTCAGCCTGTATCTTACCGATTTCACCGCCGAGGAGCTTGCCTACTGTGTCGAGGGCGCATACGGCGACAACAAGTTCTCCTCCCAGGATATCGCTCCGATACACGAACTCAAAGCGGGCGAAGAGATTCTTGAACTCTGGCGTGGCCCCACCTGCGCTTTCAAAGATATGGCGCTCCAGATGCTCCCGAGACTTATGACCGTCTCGGTCAAAAAGGCAGTCGGAACGCGCGAGACCGTTATTCTTGTCGCCACCTCGGGCGACACGGGCAAGGCAGCTCTCGAGGGCTTCAAGGACGTTGAGGGCACGAAGATTCTCGTGTTCTATCCCGACGAGGGAGTCAGCCCCATGCAGAAGCTCCAGATGACCACGCAGGAGGGCTCAAACGTTGCCGTCTGCGCGATAAAGGGCAACTTCGACGACGCACAGACCGGAGTCAAGACGATATTCACCGACAAAGAGATAGGCAAGAAGCTCGCCGAGCACGGCATGGCTTTCTCCTCCGCGAACTCCATCAACTGGGGTCGCCTCGTGCCGCAGATCGTCTATTATTTCTCTGCCTACTGCGACATGATAAGAAACGGCAGAATCAAGGCGGGCGATAAGATTAATTTCGTCGTCCCGACCGGAAACTTCGGCAATATCCTCGCCGCCTACTATGCGCGCGAGATGGGTCTGCCGGTTGACCGCCTTATCTGCGCGTCGAACAAAAACCGCGTGCTCACCGATTTCTTCGACACCGGCGTTTATGACATCAACCGCAGCTTCTATACGACCTCGTCGCCGTCGATGGATATTCTCATTTCGAGCAACCTCGAGCGTCTGCTCTTCATTGCGAGCGGCTATTCCGATGAGTTTGTGCGCGAGATGATGGGCGACCTCAAGCAGAAGGGCAAGTACACCATGCCCGAAAATGTAATGAGCGCGATAAACTCCGTTTTCTGCGCCGGCTGCTGCGACGATGAGGGCACGAAAGATACGATTAAAAAGACATTTGAAGACTACGGCTATCTGTGCGACACGCACACGGCTGTCGGCATCAATGTCTATGAAAAATATGCAGAAAAAACGGGGGACAAGACTCCCACCGTTATCGACTCGACCGCAAACCCGTTCAAGTTCAGCCGCAGCGTGCTCGACGCAGTCGAACCCGGCGCATCCGAGGGGCTTGACGAGTTCAGCATGGTCGGTGAGCTTGCCCGCGTGACAAAGACAAGCTGCCCCCCGCAGCTCGCCGATCTCAGGGACAAGCCCGTGAGATTCAGGGACGTCTGCGACAGGGACAGCATGGAGAAGGCTGTTTTCAGACTGCTCGGTATATGACGCGGGGCGTTCCCCGTGTTCAGCAGCCGCAGTGCTTCTTCGAGTTGTCGAGCTCAAATGTTGCGCACAGCGTGTCCTGGCATGAGCAGGCGCTCGTGTTGCCTATTTCGATGTGACCTGCGGTGCATTTGTAATCGTCCGCGTGATGGACGCAGTTGCAGGCGTTGCAGCGGATATCCTTGATGACCTTATCCATTTTCGATTACCTCCGAATGTTTTTGCGGCTCATGCCGCTGAAAGTATTTTGCCCGGCTCGAAGCCCGATTATTAAAAAGAAAAGGAGAGCACGATGTCACTTTTTGCAATTGCGGATACGCATCTTTCCCTGTCCGCGGACAAGCCTATGGATATATTCAACGGCTGGAGCGACTATGTGCAGCGCCTCGAAAAAAATTGGCGGGCTGTTGTCTCGGACGGCGATACGGTAGTTATTCCCGGCGATGTGTCGTGGGCGATGTCGCTCGAGGGTGCTCAGAAAGATTTTGCTTTTCTCGACTCGCTTCCCGGCAAAAAAATACTCATGAAGGGCAATCACGACTACTGGTGGAACACCACCCGGAAAATGGAAAATTTTTTCAAAGAAAAGGGCTTTGAAACGCTCTCTATAGTCCACAACAGCGCGGTGCCCGTCGGAAACATCTCCGTTTGCGGCACTCGCGGCTGGTTCTTTGACGCGGAGGAGGACGCGGACAAAAAAGTTCTTCTGCGCGAGGCGGGACGGCTCCGCACATCGATAGAAAGCGGAATCGCGCTCGGCGGCGAGCCGGTCGTGTTTCTCCACTATCCGCCGATAACGCAGGATAGGATATGCCCCGAAATATATGATGTCCTCGTCGAGTACAAAATAAAACGGTGCTTCTACGGGCATCTCCATTCTTTTGCAACAAAAAGTGCTTTCGAGGGCGAGCGCGACGGGATAAAGTTTTCTCTTATCTCCGGCGATCACCTCGAATTTTTGCCCAAACTTATTGAAAAACAGCCGTAATTTCTGCCCGACGGCGAATTTTGCGGCTAAAACGAAGAAAAAATCCCTGTTTTGGCAGAAAATCTGAAAAATAGTGTAGAAATTTTAACATATCTCTGCTATAATCTTAAAGTTACCTGTATAATGGGAGGAAAAACGAATGAGTTTAAAATCATCAAACAAAACTGACACCAACGTCTATACGCTGGAGATCGAGATCGGCGCAGAGCCGTTCAAGGCTGCTGTTCTCAAGGCTTATAATAAGGCCAAGAGCAAGATAGCGCTTCCCGGTTTCCGCAAGGGCAAAGCTCCTCTTGCCATGATCGAGAGATTCTACGGCAAGGATGTCTTCTATGAAGATGCACTTGAGATAGCTTTCCCCGAGGCTGTTTCCGACGCTTACAAGGAAGCGGGCATCGAGCCTGTTGACAGCCCGAAGGACGTCAATGTTAAGTCAATCGGCGAGGACGGCGTTCTCTTCGAGATGAAAGTCACCGTCAAGCCCGAGGATATCAAGGTCAAGGCTTACAAGGGTCTCGAGGCCGAGAAGGCTGAAGCTGCCGTCACCCCCGAAGAGGTTGATGCACGCATCGAGGCTATGAGAGAGCGCAACGCAAGAACCATCACCGTTGAGGATCGCGCAGCCGCCAAGGGCGACATCGCAGTCATCGACTTCGAGGGCTTTGTCGACGGCAAGGCTTTTGAGGGCGGCAAGGGTTCCAACTATGAGCTTGAGCTCGGTTCGGGTCAGTTCATCCCCGGCTTTGAGGATCAGGTCATCGGCCACAACGCAGGCGAGAGCTTCGACGTCAACGTCAAGTTCCCCGAGGAGTACACTCCCGAGCTTGCGGGCAAGGATGCCACTTTCAAGGTCACTCTTCACGAGATAAAGGTCAAGGAGCTTCCCGAGCTCGACGATGAGTTCGCGAAGGATCTTGATTACGATAACGTCGACGAGCTCAAGAAGGGCGTCGAGGCTGATATGCTTGAGCACAGACAGTCCGATGTTGAGAAGGAGTTCGAGGCAAAGCTCATGGAAGAGCTTGTTGCCAATGTCGAGGCTGAGATTCCCGAAGTCATGTTCGACACCCAGAAAGAGGAGAACATCAACAACTTCGCTCAGAGACTCGCTCAGCAGGGCATCGATGTTGACACCTATCTTTCATACATGGGCACCGACAAGGAAGCTTTCGAGAGCTCCATGCGCGAGCAGGCTGTTTCTCAGGTCAAGCTCGGTCTTGCTCTCGACAAGATAGCAGAGGACGAGAAGATCGAAGTCAGCGCCGAGGATATCGAGGAGGAGTTCAAGAAACTCGCCGAGATGTACGGCATGGAAGTCGAGAAGATCAAGAGCCTTATAGCCGAGGATCTGCTCAAGGCTGATCTGCTCAAAGAGAAGGTTGTCAAGTTTGTCGTTGACAACGCAAAGGCTCTCAAACCCGGCAAGAAGGCTGCGGCTAAGAAGGCTCCGGCAAAGAAAGCCGCCGCGAAGAAGACCGACGACGCTGAGGCTGCCGAGAAGAAGCCCGCAGCGAAGAAGGCTCCCGCGAAGAAAGCCGCTGCAAAGAAGGACGAGGGCGAAGCCGAGAAGAAGGCTCCCGCCAAGAAGCCCGCGGCGAAGAAGACTGCCGCAAAGAAGGCCGACGATGCCGAGGCTGCTGAGAAGAAGCCCGCAAAGAAGGCTCCCGCGAAGAAGAAAGCAGAAGACGCTGAATAATCTTCGCCAAACGATACTATAATTAATCCGTACTGCTCCCGTCCGGCTTTTTCGCCGGGCGGGCGCAAGCATACGGCACCTGCATCGGACAACAAAGGAGGAAAAAGTAATGGCATTAGTACCTTACGTTATCGAACAGACCAGCAGAGGCGAGCGTTCATACGATATCTATTCCCGCCTGCTCAGCGACAGAATAATCGTCCTCTCCGACGAGATAAACGACGCAACGGCGAGCGTAGTGGTTGCGCAGCTTCTCTTCCTTGAGGGTCAGGACGCCGAAAAAGATATTAGCCTTTATATCAACAGCCCCGGCGGTTCAGTCACCGCAGGCTTCGCGATATACGACACCATGCAGTTCATAAAGTGCGATGTTTCGACCATCTGCATGGGCATAGCGGCATCGATGGGCGCGTTCCTGTTTGCCGCGGGCGCAAAGGGCAAACGCCTTGTGCTGCCCAACAGTGAAGTTATGATCCACCAGCCTCTCGGCGGTGCTCAGGGTCAGGCAACGGAGATAAAGATTGCCGCCGATCATATCCTCAAGACCAGAGAGAGAATCAACAGAATTTTAGCTGAGAATATGGGCAAACCGATTGAGTTTGTTGAGCGCGAGACCGAGCGCGACAATTTCCTCACAGCGGAGGAAGCCGTCGAGTACGGACTTGCAGATAAAATAATTTACAACAGATAAATCCGGAGGGCTGTTATGCCGCGTGATGATGATAAGAGGGAAAGGACAGTCCGCTGTTCTTTCTGCCAGAAAACACAGGATCAGGTCGAGAAGCTTATTGCCGGTCCGGGGGTGTATATCTGCAACGAGTGTGTGGAGCAGTGCCTCAATATAATTGAGGCGGACGAAAAGCGTTCCCGCCGCAAGGGCGGTCAGCGCACGAGTGATAAGCCGCTCCCCAAGCCCCATGAGATCAAAGAGAAGCTCGACGAGTATGTTATAGGTCAGGACGAGGCGAAAAAAACGCTGAGCGTCGCGGTCTATAACCACTATAAGAGAATAAACAGCGCGAAGAACAGCGATGTTGAGATCCAGAAGAGCAATATCATTCTTCTCGGACCCACGGGTGTGGGCAAGACGATGCTTGCGCAGACCCTCGCGAAGATACTCGATGTTCCGTTCGCCATAGCGGACGCGACCACGCTCACCGAGGCGGGTTATGTCGGCGAGGATGTTGAAAATATCCTGCTCAGAATAATCCAGGCTGCGGACTACGACATAGAGCGCGCCGAGCGCGGCATAATCTATGTCGATGAGATTGATAAAATAGCGAGAAAGTCGGAGAATCCGTCGATAACAAGAGATGTCAGCGGCGAAGGCGTTCAGCAGGCGCTGCTCAAGATAATCGAGGGCACGGTTGCCAATGTTCCCCCGCAGGGCGGCAGAAAGCATCCCCAGCAGGAGTTCATCCAGGTTGATACCTCGAATATCCTCTTCATCTGCGGCGGCGCATTCGACGGCATCGAGAAGATAATCGAGAAGAGAATGGGCGGCTCTGCGCTCGGTTTCAACGCCGATGTCAAGAGCAAGAGTGACCTCAAGAAGAGCGATCTGCTCTCGCAGGTCGTGCATCAGGATCTCGTCAAGTTCGGTATAATCCCCGAGCTTGTCGGCAGACTTCCGGTGCTCACTTCTCTCGATGAGCTCGACAAGACCGCTCTCGTGCGCATTCTCACCGAGCCGAAGAACGCCATAACCAAGCAGTACAAGGCGCTGTTCGAGCTTGACGGAGTCGAACTCGACTTCGACATGGGCGCTCTTGAGGCGATAGCCGACAAGACGCTCGAAAAGGGCACGGGCGCGCGCGGACTTCGTTCGATAATCGAAGCCGTGCTCCAGCCGGTCATGTACGATGTGCCGTCAGACCCGACGATTGAGCGCGTTGCGATAACCTCGGGCTGCGTTGCGAACGGAGTTCCTCCGCTTATCGAGCGCAATCCCTCGCACCGCAAGCGTGCCGTCGGAGCAGAATAAAATTTGAGCTGCAAAATGCAGGGTTGACCTGCGCTTTGCAGCTTTTGTCTTTATAAAAATAACCGACCGCAAAGCTTGTCACTTTACGGTCGGTATGTTTTTTGTTGCTTTATTCCTGCTTTGATTCCTGTGCCGCGCCTTCGCTTTCTTCATGCTTCTTGTGGAAGGGGAGGCTGACTTTGAATTTCTCGTTGCCGTAGTTCATTAAGTGCTTGAGTATGACCGTGGCGGAGACGAGCAGCGAGCCGATGACGAACGACATGGTGTCATGAAAGAAGAAATTGCTGACGGCAAAGATGAACATAGAAATAATAACTCTGAGCGAATCGGGCTTGACTATGATTATCAGGCTGAATATGGCGGTTATTATAGCCATTCTGAGCACTATGAAGCTGTCCGGAATCAGCGCGAGCAGAACGCCGTAGGATGTGGCGATCGCCTTGCCGCCCTTGAATTTGAGTATGGGCGTGAACGCGTGACCGAGCACCGGCGCCGCTATAACGAGCGCAAAGAGCATATTTTTGAAGTCGGGGACATAGAGCTTTGCAAGAAATACCGGAGCGAAGCCTTTTGCGACATCAAGCAGGAGGCAGAGCACACCGAGCTTGACGCTGACGCAGCGCATGACATTGGTCATGCCGGGGTTGTGATCATCGCCCTCCTTGACGATATCGACTCCGCAGAACAGCTTTGGAATAAGGTAGCTGTACATGATGCTTCCCGAAACATAACCTGCAAGAGCGAAAAGCAAATATTTCAGTATACCGTTTTCCACAGTTTACACCTCTCCTTGGATATTTGTGAGAATAAGCAAAAACCATTCTCTCGATCAACACTGCTATTGTAGCATTTTTAGTCTTAAAAGTTGTTCTTTTCTACAATTATATGCGCTGTATTGCAAATAATTTTTAAAAATATCCCAATGTTTTTGTTTAATAATTATATATTCGGCGGGAAATTTCTTTGCTCCTGATGCGGTTTATATCCAACCCTATTTACAAGCGGACAAACCTGAGATATAAAAATAAAACGGTCGGTGGATTTTAGCAAAGATAACCTCTTAGCGCACCTGCCGGGTGCAGCGTAAACTAAAGCGGACAGGGTGAGCACTCTGTCCGCTTTGATCTATTTAATAGATGAATTCGATATCGCTGTCTTTGAGCAGGGGAGCTTTCATATCCTTGTCCGAGAGGATAGGCACTTTTACGCCCCAGGCAACTCCGATATCCGGGTCATCGAATTTTACGCTTCTGTCGTTCGCGGGGGCGTAGTATTCGTCGACTTTGTATGAGACTTCAACGTCGGGGGTCAGCGTCACGAAGCCGTGCAGGAAGCCCTTGGGGATGAAGAACATTTTCTTGTTCTCGCCGCTGAGCTCGACCGCCGTCCACTGCATGTATGTCGGCGAACCGCGTCTTATGTCAACCGCGACATCCATTATTCTGCCGCGCAGGCAGGTCAGAAGCTTTGTCTGCGCCATGGGTGAAGTCTGGCAGTGCAGACCTCTGAGCGTGCCCTGCTGAGCCGAAAAAGAACGGTTGTCCTGAACAAATTCAACGTCTATGCCGATGTCGTGCATCTTCTGCTTCGAGTAGCTCTCGTAGAACCAGCCGCGCACATCGCCGAAAACCTGCGGCTCGATAATAAACGCGCCGTCAAGCGGGGTTTCAATTTTTTTCATATATCGTCATTACCTTTCATAACAATGCTACTGGCGGTCAGCGCTTCTCCTGCTCGCTCTCGATGCCCCAGCGCGGGCGCTCACCGATGCCGCTTATATCGTTGCTCGTGTAGAGTATCCTGCCCTCGGCAACGCTGAGCAGATGCTGACCGTAGGAGGATTTGCCGTATTTCTCCGCCGATTCGAGCAGAGCGCGCTTGCTTATCCAGCGCATGTTATAGGCGATTTCCTCGGGCGCAGAGATTTTTATTCCCTGCAGGCGTTCAACGGTCTTGATGAAGTTCGCAGCGTCGAGCAGTGCGTCAACGGTGCCCGTGTCGAGCCACGCGAAGCCTCTGCCCATAAGGCGGATATCGAGATCGCCGTTTTCGAGATATATCTTGTTTATGTCGGTTATCTCAAGCTCGCCGCGCTTGGAGGGCTTGAGCGATTTTGCGTATTCAACGACCCTGTTGTCGTAGAAATAGAGTCCCGTTACAGCGTAGTTCGACTTCGGATGCTTGGGCTTTTCGACTATCGATACAGGCACGCCGTCGTCGTCAAATTCGACAACACCGAAGCTCTGCGGATTCTCGACATAGTAGCCGAAAATAGTCGCTCTGTTCTGCTGCTTCGCTGCCTCTCTGAGCAGATGGCCGAGGCCGTTGCCGTAGAACAGATTGTCGCCGAGCACCATAGCAACGCTGTCGTCGCCGATGAAGTCCTCGCCGATTATAAAAGCCTGGGCGAGTCCCTCGGGCTTGGGCTGGACGGCGTAGGAGAGCTTCAGACCGAACTGGCTTCCGTCGCCGAGCAGACGCTCGAACTTGGGCGTATCGTCTATGGTGGAGATTATGAGTATTTCGCGTATGCCCGCGAGCATGAGCGTCGACAGCGGATAGTATATCATCGGCTTGTCATATACGGGCAATAACTGCTTGCTCGTAACCATGGTCAGAGGATAGAGCCTCGTGCCGGATCCGCCGGCGAGAATGATACCCTTCAAACAAATTCACTCCCTGAAAAAGTTGTTTTTATATTTATGTCAACTTCGGGGCGGCGTTTTAAAAATAAAAAACCTGTCCGTTACAATAGAATTATTGCACGGATATCAGAAAAAACGCCCATCATTTTCACTTTCTCTCAGCCTAATAATACCACTTGCGGCGTGATAAGTCAATTATTATTCGCGTCACGGCGTTGATGTTGACAAGCGGGGCGCGTGGGAATATAATTTTACCGTTACGGCGGTGGAACGGAGAGTATATGACAACTACTGCCGACAGGCTCGCTCCCGGCGAGAGCGGGTATATCGAATCGCTTCTTATTTCCGGCGCGCGGCGCAGCCGGTTGCTTGATCTGGGGCTGACTCCCGGGACTCTGCTGTCCGCCGGCATCTCGTCGCCGTTCGGCGACCCGGTGACTGTCACGGTGCGCGGCTGCGAGCTCGGACTCAGACGCTCGCAGGCGAAGTGCATAAGGCTGACGGTGCTGCGATGAGCATACGCATTGCACTCGCAGGCAACCCGAACTGCGGCAAGACAACGCTTTTTAATCTCCTGACGGGCTCGGACTGCCATGTCGGCAACTGGCCGGGCGTGACGGTTGAGAAGCGCTCGGGGATAATAAAAAGCTTTCACGGCGCGGAGCTTGTTGATCTGCCGGGGATATATTCTCTGCGCACGCTCTCGGACGAAGAGGGCGCGGCGCTCGGCTTTCTTATAAACGAAAAGCCCGATTTGATAATCAATGTCATCAACGCAAACGACCTTGAGCGCAGCTTATATTTAACCGTTCAGCTTGAGCTTCTCGGCGTGCCGACGGTTGCGGCGCTGAATATGACCGATGTACTCAAAAAGCGCGGCGATAAGCTCGATTATAATCTCTTAGGCGAGCTGCTCGGCATCCGTGCGGTGCCCGTCAGCGCGGCGGAAAATACGGGGATTGGCGAACTGCTCGCGGCGTGCGAAAACGCGCTTCAAGAGAAAATATCAAGTCCGCGATATGATTTTCTGCCCGACGGCGCGAAGCTGATAGCGGAACTGATATCACCCGTCTGCAAAGAGAAGAATATTCCGATAGGACTTGGAACTCTGTGGCTCATGCGAGGGGACATAAGCGCCTGCGATTTGCTTTCTCATAGAGAAGCGCAGGCAGTTGAAAATCTGATTTCATCGAACGAGACGGAGAATTTCGACCGCGAACTGCTGACCGTTTCGCATATATATAGGTTTACCGACAGCGTCTGCAAAAAGACGCTCAGAAAAAGCAAACGGAGCGGGGAAAATTTTTCCCGCCGTGCGGATAAAATATTGCTCAACCGCTTTGCTGCCGTGCCGCTGTTTCTGACAGCGGTATTGACTGTGTTTTATCTCACCTTCGGCTCGCTCGGCACGAGGCTCGGCGAACTGGCAGATTCGTTTATAAACGGTACTCTTGCCGATGCCCTGATGCGCCTGCTCGGTTCGCTCGGAGCGTCCGAATGGGTAAAAGATCTCGTCTGCGGGGGAATCCTCGCGGGTCTCGGCTCGGTGTGCTCGTTTTTGCCGCAGATAGCCCTGCTGTTCTTCTTTTTGGGTCTGCTCGAGGACTGCGGATATATGGCGCGCGGCGCGTTTATCGCGGATTATCCGCTGCGTCTGCTCGGTCTCGGCGGCAAGTCGTTCGTCCCGCTGTTCATGGGTTTCGGCTGCTCCGTGCCCGCGCTGATGAGCACGCGCACTCTGCATGCGGGGCGCGAAAAGAAAATCTGCGCGGCGGTCATACCGTTCATGTCGTGCAGCGCGAAAATGCCCGTCTATGCCATGCTCATCTCGGCGTTCTTCCCGGATGTGCGCTGGGTCGCCGTGATTTTGATTTATTCGCTCGGCATAGCCTGCGCCTGTGTGGGTTCGCTGATACTTAAAAAATGGGTTTTCAAGGGTGACGAACCGCCGTTTATCTTTGAACTGCCCGAATACCGTATGCCGTCTGTGAGCTCGGCGCTTTGCTATGTGCGCGACAGACTGCGCGAATTCTTGAAAAAAGCGGGTGCGGTGCTCTTCCCGGCGAGCGTTGTTATCTGGGTGCTCGGTTATTTTGATTTCTCCATGCATCATGCCGCCGACGCAAAATTTAGTATGCTCGGCAGGATAGGTGGCGCGATATCGTTTATATTCTCTCCGCTCGGGCTCAGCGACTGGCGGTGCTGCGTGGCTCTTATCAGCGGGCTTGTCGCGAGGGAAACGACGGTCAGCACGCTCGGTATTTTAATAGGCTCGGCGCAGAGTGTGAGAGATATAATTTCTCCGCAGGCGGCGTGCGCGTTTATGAGCTTCTCTCTGCTTAGTATGCCGTGCGTTGCGGCGGTCGCGGCTCTTCGGCGCGAGCTGGGGACAAAGAGCACTTTAAAAGTTTTGATTTTTGAATTTATAACAGCGTGGACAGTGAGCTTTGCGGTGTATCGCATCGCTCTTCTGATATAAAGCAAAGGAAATTGACATGAAAGAAAGCTTTGACATATTGATAGTCGGCGCGGGAGCGTCGGGGCTTACGGCGGCGATAAGCGCAAAACGCACATTGCCGCGGCTTCGCGTCGCCATGCTCGAGCGTCTGCCCCGTGTCGGCAAGAAGATACTCGCCACGGGAAACGGCAGATGCAATCTGACGAATCTCAACGCCCGGTCGCACGGCTACACCAACCGCGAATTTGCCGATTCGGTGTTCGAGAAATACGACGAGCAGCGGGTTCTGCAATTTTTTAAAAGCATCGGGCTTTTGACCTACAGCGACAGCTGCGGCAGAGTCTATCCGATGAGCAACACCGCGTCCGGTGTGCTCGATTGCCTGCGCTTTGAGGCGGAACGCCTCGGGGTGAAAAGCATATGCGAGGACAAGTGCGAGGGTATAAAGAAAACCGCCGAGGGCTTTTTGATAAACGGGCGGTACGGAGCGCGGGGGATTATAATCTGCACGGGCGGCTGTGCGTCGCCGTCGCAGGGCTCGGACGGGAGCGGGTATAAGCTCCTCTCGTCATTCGGGCACACAGTGACCGAACTTTACCCATCGCTCGTCCAGCTGACCTCGCCGGACAAGCAGCTGAGGCAGCTCAAGGGTATGCGAGTCCACGATGCGGTGATAAGCGCCGCAGGGCGAACCTCGCGCGGGGAGCTGCTCTTTACTGATTACGGGCTTTCCGGCATAGCCGCGATGGAGATAAGCGCGGACATAGCAAAGGCGGCGAAGCGTTCGCCCGTCAGCGTGTCGCTCGACTTAATTCCGTCGATGGGGGAGCGGGAGATAGCTGATTTCTTGTCGGGACTCGGCGGGAAATGCGAGGATATGCTGATAGGCATTCTGCCGCGCGCCGTCGGAGCGGCGGTTATAAAGACGGCGGGTGTTGATTCAAAGTCGGACACGCAGTTGCTCGGCAGAAATGCGCTGCTGAATCTCGCGCGCACGGCGAAAAACTTCAAAATAACATTTGACGGCACCAAAGGCTTCCAAAATGCGCAGGTCACGCGCGGCGGAGTCAATATAAATGAGTTCGACCGCGAAACGCTTGAGTCGAAGAAAGTGCCCGGGCTTTTCTGCGCCGGGGAGCTTCTCGATGTTGACGGCGGCTGCGGCGGCTTCAATCTCCAATGGGCGTGGGCTTCGGGTCTGCTCGCAGGGGAGAGCGCGGCAAAATCTATTTAACGGAGAAAAAGTATGCTTAAAATAAATCAGATAAAGCTTCCGCTGACTGCGGACGAACACGATCTCAGGCGCGCGGCGGGTAAAGCTCTTCGCCTTGACGAAAACAGAATACGCACACTGAGAGTGACGAAAAAAGCGGTCGATTCGCGCAAAAAGGACAACATTTTCTTTGTGTATAATGTAGAAGTCGATGTTGACGGCGACGAGAACGCGATTCTCAAGCGTTGCGGCTCTGGTGTTGAAACGGTAAAGAAAGTTGACTTTACCCCCCCGGAGGTAAAGCGCACGAGCGAGCTGCGCCCTGTTATAGTCGGATTCGGCCCCGCAGGCATGTTTTCGGGGCTTGCTCTCGCCCGAGCGGGCTTCAAGCCGCTCATTCTCGAGCGCGGTTCGCATATCGAAGACAGGCAGAAAGATGTTCAGACCTTCTGGCGCGAGCGCAGACTCAATCCCGAGTCGAACGTTCAGTTCGGCGAGGGCGGCGCAGGAACTTTTTCGGACGGCAAGCTCACAACGGGCATAAAAGACCCGCTCTGCCGCTTTGTTATAGACGAGCTTGCGAACCACGGTGCGCCAGAGGAGATACGCTGGTCGGCAAAGCCGCATATCGGCACCGACCGCCTTGCCGAGGTTGTCCGCAATATCAGAAAAGAGATAATCTCGCTCGGCGGTGAAATCAGATTCAACTGCAAAATGACTGATATAATAGTTGCAAACGGCTATATCCACGGCGTGAAGACCGAGCATGACGGACATTTTGAGGATATCGAGACCGATACCGTCCTGCTCTGTACCGGACATTCGGCGCGCGACACCGTGAGAACGCTCTATGCCCACGGGGTCAAGATGATGCAGAAGCCGTTTTCGGTAGGTGCGCGAATAGAGCATCCTCGCGAGTTCATCGACCGCGCGCAGTACGGCGACTTTGCCGGACATCCCGCGCTCGGCGCGGCGGACTATAAGCTCGCCTGCCACCCGGAGCACGGGCGCGGAGCTTATACATTTTGTATGTGCCCCGGTGGCACGGTGGTCAACGCGGCGAGCGAAGAGGGCGGAATAGTAGTCAACGGCATGAGCGAATACGGGCGCGACGCGGAGAACTCGAACAGCGCGCTGCTCGTCGGCATCGAGCCGGAGAATTTCGGCAGCGACCATCCGCTCGCGGGAATGGATATGCAGAGAAAGATCGAACACGCGGCATTTCTTGCGGGCGGCAGCGATTACACAGCCCCGGCACAGCTTGTCGGCGATTTCCTTGCGGACAGACCCTCGACCCGCCTCGGCGCGGTTCATCCGAGCTGCCCGACAGGCGTTGTGATGAGCGACCTGAGAAAGATACTGCCGAAGAAAGTGACGGATACATATGCAGACGCGCTTTTGAAGATGGACAGAATGCTCAAGGGCTTCGCTATGCCCGAAGCCGTGTTCACGGCGCCCGAGACCCGCTCGTCTTCGCCCGTGCGTATTCTGCGCGACGAGATATATCAGTCAAATATCCGTGGGCTTTACCCCTGCGGCGAGGGCGCGGGATATGCGGGCGGAATAGTGTCCGCCGGAGTCGACGGTGTGCGCTGCGCCTATGCCGTGCTCGCCGACGAAAACGACGAGTGGTAAAAAGATTTTACACATCGCGTTTTGTGTGGTATAATGTATAAAGATTTGCAAGGAGTGGATAATAATGAAAAAATTTCTTTTCTATTTAGTCCAGTTCACCTGGGCTCTGCCGCAGAACCTTGTCGGCGGAATTGGCTTTCTCGCGCTGAGAAAAAAGTATAAGCACGAGCGCTTCAACAACGCGTTTGTTACATATGTCCCGCACGACAATTTCGGAGGCGTGTCGCTCGGAATATTTATATTTATGAATCCCGACCGCCCGGCGGACAGAGTCCACGACACCCGTATGCACGAGTACGGCCACACGATCCAGTCGCTTCTGCTCGGACCTCTCTGGGCTTTTGTGATAGCGATACCGTCGTTTATCTGGTGCAACGTCCCCAAATTCGTCAGAATGCGCAAAGAGGACGGTGTATCATATTATAAACTCTACTGCGAAGGCTGGGCGAACATCTGGGGCAGAGCGTGGAGCCGCGAGAACTTCATCAGCGATGAGTTCAAGACGACCGGCTATTACGGCAAGCCCATTGCCCCGATAGATTTCAGCAAGAAGAAGTAAGAGAATCTCAAACGAAACAGGAGACCCTATGGACGGATACGATGCATTTTCCGCGGGCGTTGAGCCGGGCGGACTGCGCAACCGTAATGAAATAAAAGTGCTGATAGCTTTCCTGCTCAAGAACACCGAGCGGGGGCTGTTGCGCCGCCAGCTGATGGAGGTCATTCAGCGCGAGGGACTGGCGAACTACTTTGAAGCGAGCCAGGCGCTCGAAAGCCTTATTGAGGGCGGAAGTGTTGAAGTTGATAAGAGCGATGACGACGAGTTGCTGAGTCTCACCGCGGCGGGAAAGACGGCGGCGAATATCGAGGACGAACTGCCGCGCGCCGTGCGCGACAAGGCGCTCGCGACCGCAGAAGAGCTTCTCAAACAAGAACGCCGCATGAAAGAGACGCCGGTCGAGATAATCCCGCTCGAAAACGGGTGCAATGTCAGATTCACTTTCAACGACCTTATGACGCTGACCCTCTATGTCGCGGACATGGAGCAGGCACAGAGCGTCCGGGATAAAATCCTCGCCGACCCCGAGAGCCTCTATTCGGCGGTCATAGAACAGCTGATGTAAAAATAAATAAAACAAGACCTGCTTTCTGTATAGAGAATAGAAAGCAGGTCTTTTGTGCTGATATTTTATTCGAGATTCACCGAGTAGTCCTCTTTGACGGTCGAGAGAACGACGAGCGTCTTTGTCAGCGAAACGCCGCCGGCGCTCTTTATCTCATTGAGCAGAGATTCAAGTCCGCCGGTCGATTCGGTGTTGACTTTGAGAAGAAAGTCGAAGTCGCCGGTGATGTAGTGACATTCGGTTATCTGCTTATGGGTCTTGACGAATTCGTTGAAATTGTTGTTGTACTTCGGATGCTCCATGCTCACCGAGATGAACGCGGTGATGTCCATGCCGAGCTTCTTGCTGTCGAGCACGACGGTATACTGCTTGATTATGCCGTTGGCTTCGAGCTTCTTGATGCGTTCGATAACAGCCGAGACGGACATGTTGACCTGCGAGCCGATTACCGAAGCGTTTTCTCTTGCGTTTTTCTTGAGACATTCGATTATCTTAACATCTATCTTGTCCAAGATATCATCCCCTGTGCCGCGGTCTGCACCGCGTGATTTTTCTCTATTTTAACACCGTTTCCGCTAAAAAGTAAAGTTTTTTCTGGAATTTCTGAATTTTTTATCTTTTGATGCTTTTACGGCACAGCAAACCGAAACTTTTATCAAATCTGTGAAATGCATCTTTGCGTTGCGCGTCATATTAAATCCGTGTGTTGCGTTTGCGTTATTGAATAAAAAATACCGGAGCGTCAAAACTCCGGTATAATTTAACTATGCGGTCCTTTCACCGGGCGCTTTTATCTCGCTGAGGTGCTCGTCCGCGCAGCGGCGACCCTCTTCGTAGAGCTTTTCGAGGGCGGCGGGCTCGCGGGTCAGCGTGTTCACGCCGTAGCAGTCCTGCGGAGCTAAGATAATCACTTTGCCCTGCTCCTGAAGCTTTATCGCCTCTTCGAGCTGGCGGTTGTATACCTCGTGCCTTACGGCAAGGCGGTCGAAAACTTTCGGATATTTTTTCAGCGCGGCTTTGATTATCGGCATATGCTTCTGCGGCGATTTGCGGTAATCAATGGGCTTCGAGATGACAACTATAACTTTGTCGCAGCCCATGTCGAACGCTTTCTGAAAGGGGATAGGGTCGGAGATCCCGCCGTCGAAGCAGTCCTTGCCGTCGATAACTATCGGCTTGCACACTGCGGGCAGGCAGCAGGAGGCTTTTATGACCGTCAGGTCGTCGCGCTTTATGCTGCTTTTAGGGAAGTATATCGGCTCTCCCGTCTCGCCGTCGGTGACTACGGTTATGAAATCCGTGAGGTTCGCTGTAAAAGCATCATAGTTCAGCGGATCTTCGCCGTCGGAGTTTGAAATGGTGGAGTAAATATAATCAAGTCCGATATACGAGCCGCTGTGTATGAAATTGTCGAAGCTCATATACTGCTTGCGCTGAGCGTAGTTCACATAAAAACGCTTGACTCGGTCATGGTGTCCGGCGGCATAAGAGATGAGATTCGCGCTGCCCGCCGAGACGCCTATGCACAGGTCGAAGTTTATTCCCTCTTCAATAAAACGGTCATAAATGCCTGCGGAAAAAACTCCGCGCATTCCGCCGCCGACATCAACAATACCGGTCATGCTCTTCCTCCGTAAACGCATTGAAAATTTTGAGTATTATAACACACGCGCCGGCATAAGTCAAAACCGGCACGGGATATTATCGACGGATTTTCGGCTGAATATGCACCTGCTTTTGCTTATATAATACCTTATATTTAGCCGACAGGCGGTCAAAATTGCATAAATTCAGCGCCGATAAGAGCTAAGAGAGCGGGATTGTGACGGATATTGTAAAAAGTTTGAAATTACTCTGAAAAATGGCACTCTTGCTCTTGACAAAGCGGGCTTCATAGTATAAAATGTAAAACTGCACAATTATAATGGAGCGTTGTGTGCCCGGCCTTTTCGGCTAAGGGCTTGTTATAGCTTTCCCGAAACGCGGAAAACCGCTTCATTATTGCATTTCAACGCTCTTCAAAAGAGCTTGCGCGAGCCGTCAATTGACAAAAGTGTATAGCCCCGAAAAAAATGGGATATCTGCTTCTGTCAATTGATGGTGATAACACGAAACGGATGAAAAAAGAACGGAGTGAATTGGCCTATGCTGAATGTTAAGCCCGTCAAAAAAGGAACGACCACGCGCATGAGCTTCGGCAAGATCGAAGAAGTCATGGAGATGCCCAATCTCATCGAGGTTCAGAAGAACTCGTACAAATGGTTTCTCGACACCGGACTCAAGGAGGTGTTCCGCGATATAGCGGAAATCACCGACTACACCGGCAACTGGGTGCTGACCTTTATAGACTATCGCATTGACGAGAAGACTAAACACACCGTGCAGGAGTGCAAGGAGCGCGACGCTACCTATGCAGCCCCCATGCGCGTCACTGTGCGTCTGCTCAACAAGGAGACGGGTGCAATAAAGGAGTCCGAGGTTTTTATGGGTGAGTTCCCCATCATGACCGACAGCGGCACCTTTGTTATCAACGGCGCAGAGAGAGTCATCGTCTCCCAGCTCGTCCGTTCGCCGGGCGTATATTTCGATATGACCCACGACAAGACCGGTATCGAGCTGTTCTCAAGCACAATCAACCCCAACCGCGGCGCATGGCTTGAGTATGAGACGGACATAAACGATGTCTATTATGTAAGAATAGACAAGAACAGAAAGATATTCATAACCACTTTCATCAGAGCACTCGGACTCGGTACGGACGATGAGATCCGCGAGTTCTTCGGCAACGATGAGAGAATCGAAGCCACCATCGAGAGAGACGAGACGAAGAACCAGGGCGAAGCGCTCATGGAAGTCTTCAAGCGTCTGCGTCCCGGCGAGCCCGTTACCCTTGAGTCCGCCCAGCAGCTGCTCGACAATCTCTTCTTCGATCCGCGCAGATACGATATCTCGCGCGTCGGCAGATACAAATATAATAAGAAGCTCGCCATTGCCGCCCGCCTTGCAGGCTGCAAGCTTGCCGAGCCCGTTATCGCTCCGCTGACCGGCGAGATTCTTGCCGAGGCAGGCGAGGTCGTTACCAAGGCGAAGGCTAAGGAGATCGAGCGCGCAGGCGTTATGGTCGCCGTCGCCGATGTTGAGGGCAAGAAGGTCAAGATCATCTCCAACGGCATGGTCGATCCCATGGACTATGTGCCCGAGGGAGTGACCAAGGAAGAGCTTCTTGAAGCCGGCATCAACGAAAAGGTTCGCTTCCAGATAATCACCGAGATAGTCGACGAGTGCGGCGACGACAAAGAGGCTCTTCTTGAGCAGCTCAGACTCCGCCACGACGACCTTATCCCGAACCACATTATAATCGACGATATCTTCTCTTCGATAAACTATATCAACTGCCTTGCGAACAAGATAGGCACAACGGACGACATCGACCACCTCGGCAACAGACGTATCCGCTGCGTGGGCGAGCTGCTCCAGAATCAGTTCAGAATCGGTCTGTCGAGAATGGAGAGAGTTGTCCGCGAGAGAATGACCCTCCAGGCTCAGGAGAAGGAGGAGAACATCACTCCTCAGGCTCTTATCAACATCCGTCCTGTCATGATGGCGATAAAGGAGTTCTTCGGCTCCTCCCCGCTGTCGCAGTTCATGGATCAGATCAACCCCCTTGCAGAGCTGACTCATAAGCGCCGTCTTTCCGCCCTCGGTCCCGGCGGTCTTTCAAGAGACCGTGCAGGATTCGAAGTCCGAGACGTTCACTACTCGCATTATGGCAGAATGTGCCCCATCGAGACTCCCGAAGGTTCCAACGTCGGACTTATCTCCTACCTTGCAACTTTCGCGCGCATAAATGAATACGGCTTCATCGAGGCTCCGTTCAGAAAGGTCGACAAGGCCACCGGTCGCGTCACCGACGAAGTTGAGTATATGACAGCCGATGTCGAGGACGACTACATTGTCGCCCAGGCGAACGAGCCGCTCGACGAGAACGGAATGTTCGTCCATGAGAGAGTCAACGCAAGACACAGGGACGGCTTCCTTGAGATCGACCGCATGAAGGTCGACTACATGGATGTCTCCCCGAAGATGGTCGTCTCCGTCGCAACCTCGATGATTCCGTTCCTCGAGAACGACGACGCAAACCGAGCCCTCATGGGATCGAACATGCAGAAGCAGGCGGTTCCGCTGCTCAAGACCGAGAGCCCGATCGTCGGCACCGGTATGGAATATAAAGCGGCTGTCGACTCCGGCGTTGTCGTGCTTGCAAAACATTCCGGCCGCGTCACAAAGGTCGACGCCGAGCAGATTGAGATTCTCAGCGACGAGAACATTCTCGACCATTACGATATAATCAAGTTCATGCGCTCCAACCAGGGCACATGCGTCAACCAGCGCCCGATAGTCACCCTCAACCAGCGCGTTGAAAAGGGCGACGTCATAGCCGACGGTCCCGCAACGGATCACGGCGAGATATCCCTCGGCAAGAACGCCCTTGTCGGCTTCATGACCTGGGAAGGCTACAACTACGAGGACGCGGTTCTTATCAACGAAAAGATGGTTCGCAACGATGTCTACACCTCGATTCACATCGAGAAGCACGAGATCGAAGCGAGAGATACAAAGCTCGGACCCGAGGAGATCACAAGGGATATCCCGAATGTCTCCGACGATCTTCTGAGCAACCTTGACGAGCGCGGCATAATCCGCGTCGGCGCCGAAGTTCACTCCGGCGACATCCTTGTCGGTAAGGTAACGCCCAAGGGCGAGACCGAGCTGACCGCAGAAGAGAGACTGCTCCGCGCCATATTCGGCGAGAAGGCGAAAGAGGTCAGAGACACCTCCCTCAAGGTCTCCCACGGCGAATACGGCATCGTCGTCAAGGTCGAAGAGTTCACCCGCGAGAACAGCGATGAGCTCGCACCCGGCGTAAACAAGGTCGTCCGCTGCTATATCGCCCAGAAGCGTAAGCTTTCCGTCGGCGATAAGATGGCAGGCCGCCACGGTAACAAGGGTGTTGTTTCAAGAATACTTTCTCAGGAGGATATGCCCTTCCTTCCGGACGGCACGCCGCTCGATATCGTGCTCAACCCCCTGGGCGTTCCCTCCCGAATGAATATCGGTCAGGTGCTCGAAGTGCATCTCGGCTTCGCCGCGAAGCATCTGGGCTACAAGGTCGAGACTCCCGTCTTCGACGGCGCGCACGAGGATGATATCCGCGAAGCGCTCAAGCAGGCAGGACTCAGAGAGGACGGCAAGACGATACTTTACGACGGACGTACCGGCAGACAGTTCGATAACCCCGTCACCGTCGGCGTCATGTATTACCTCAAGCTGTTCCACCTTGTTGACGATAAGATTCACGCACGTTCCACCGGCCCGTACTCGCTCGTTACGCAGCAGCCCCTCGGCGGTAAAGCCCAGTTCGGCGGCCAGCGTTTCGGTGAGATGGAAGTCTGGGCTCTCGAGGCTTACGGCGCTGCCTATACCCTCCAGGAGATACTGACAGTCAAGTCCGACGATGTTGTCGGCCGTGTCAAGACCTACGAGGCAATAGTCAAGGGCAACAACGTTCCCAAGCCCGGCATTCCCGAGTCGTTCAAGGTTCTCGTCAAAGAGCTTCAGTCCCTCTGCCTTGATGTCAGCGTTCTTGACGCGGACGGCGAGGAGATTGACCTCAAGCAGACCGACGAGGAACTCGGATTTGCACCTTCAGACGATAAGGCATTCTCCTCCGTCAACGACGCCGGCACTGCAGGCGGCTACGGCACGGAAAACGAAGAGGGCGATATCTTCAATGTCGGCTCCGGCGAGGACGACGATGACAGCGCCGATTTCGCAGACGATGCCGAGGGCGAAGATGACTACTATGACGGCGACATCTTCTCCGACAGCGAAGGCGAGCTTGACGACTACGACGACTGAGAACAGTCACCTTAAAAATATATTTTAAAAAGGGGCAGTCAACGGATGGAAAACAATACCTTTGAATCCATAAAAATAGGTCTTGCGTCTCCCGATAAGATCAGAAGCTGGTCTTACGGCGAGGTCAAGAAGCCCGAAACCATCAATTACCGCACACTCAAGCCCGAAAAGGACGGACTGTTCTGCGAAAGGATATTCGGACCCCAGAAGGACTGGGAGTGCCACTGCGGCAAATATAAAAGAATCCGCTACAAGGGCAAGATATGTGAACGCTGCGGCGTTGAGATAACCCGCTCCAAGGTTCGCCGCGAGAGAATGGGTCACATTGAGCTTGCGGCTCCCGTCTCCCACATCTGGTATTTCAAGGGAATACCCTCAAGAATGGGTCTTATCCTCGATATATCGCCGCGCAACCTTGAGAAAGTTCTCTACTTTGCGATGCATATCGTTATCGATCCCGGTACAACGGATCTTAAAAAGTATCAGGTTCTCGACGAGAAGGATTACGACGAGTACCGCCTGATGTATGAGGACGATTTCAGGGCAGGCATGGGCGCCGAGGCTATCAAGGAGCTTCTTGCCGAGATCGACCTCGACCAGCTCTCCGCGCAGCTGCGCGAGGAGATAGAGAAAGCAAGCGGTCAGAAGAAGGCTAAGGCTCTCAAACGCCTTGAGGTTGTCGAGGCGTTCAGACAGAGCGGCAACAGGCCCGAGTGGATGATCCTCGACGTGCTTCCGGTTATTCCGCCGGAGCTTCGTCCCATGGTTCAGCTCGAGGGCGGACGCTTTGCAACGAGCGACCTCAACGATCTTTACCGCCGCGTTATCAACAGAAACAACCGTCTGCGCAAGCTCCTTGAGCTCGGCGCACCCGAGATAATAGTCCGCAACGAGAAGCGTATGCTTCAGGAAGCTGTCGATGCTCTTATCGACAACGGCCGCCGCGGCAGACCCGTAACCGGTCCGAACAACAGAGCGCTCAAGTCGCTCTCCGATATGCTTAAAGGTAAGCAGGGACGTTTCAGACAGAACCTGCTCGGTAAGCGTGTTGACTATTCCGGACGTTCGGTTATCGTCGTCGGTCCTGAGCTGAAGATCTATCAGTGCGGTCTGCCGACCGAGATGGCTCTTGAGCTGTTCAAGCCCTTCGTTATGAAGAGACTTGTCCAGACCGGCAAGGCGAACAACGTCAAGTCCGCAAGAAAGATGGTCGAGCGCCAGAATCCCGTTGTCTGGGATGCTCTCGAAGTGGTTATCAAGGATCACCCCGTGCTCCTTAACCGCGCTCCCACACTTCACAGACTCGGTATCCAGGCTTTCGAGCCCATCCTTGTCGAGGGCAGAGCTATCAAGCTTCATCCCCTCGTTTGTACCGCATTCAACGCCGACTTCGACGGAGACCAGATGGCAGTTCACGTTCCGCTTTCTGCGGAGGCTCAGGCTGAGGCGCGCTTCCTTATGCTCGCCGCCAACAACCTCCTCAAGCCCTCCGACGGACGCCCGGTCACCGTTCCCACGCAGGACATGGTCCTCGGCTCCTATTACCTCACCCTTGAAAAGCCCGGTGAGCCCGGCGAGGGCAAGGTGTTCAGAGATGTCGATGAGGCCACCATGGCTTACGACGACGGCACCATCGGACTCCATGCGAGAATCAAGATCCGCATGACCAAGGAGATAGACGGCAAACCCGTCAGAAAGCTCGTCTCCACTACCATGGGACGCGTTATCTTCAACGGACCTATCCCGCAGGATCTCGGTTTTGTTGACAGAAGCGATCCGGAGAACGACTTCAAGCTTGAGGTCGATTTCCTCGTCAATAAAAAGAAACTCGGCGAAATTATCGATAGATGCATCAAGATTCACGGCACCTCGATAGCAGCCGATATGCTTGATAAGATTAAGGCTCAGGGCTACAAGTACTCGACCCGAAGCGGTATCACCGTCGCTGTCTGCGACGCCACCATACCGCCGCGTAAGGGCGAACTCATTGCCGACGCCGAGAAGGACGTCGCCGAGATCATGGACAACTATGAGAACGGTCTTCTCTCCGATGAGGAGCGCACGAACATGGTCATTGAGACCTGGGAAGACTGCACAAAGAGAGTTGCCGCAGAACTCAAGGCGAACTTCGATCCCTACAACCCGATCAACATGATGCTTGACTCCGGTGCGCGAGGCAACGACAGCCAGCTGCGTCAGCTTGCAGGTATGCGCGGACTTATCGCGAATACGGCAGGTAAGACGATTGAAATCCCCATCAGAGCGAACTACCGTGAAGGTCTTAATATACTCGAATACTTCATTTCGTCGCGTGGTGCGCGTAAAGGTCTTGCCGATACCGCACTTCGTACCGCGGACTCGGGTTATCTTACCAGACGTCTTGTCGATGTCTCGCAGGATGTTATCATCCGCGAGGAGGACTGCGGCTGCACAGAGGGCTCGGATGTCTACGATATCTTCGACGGAAAGCGCCGCATAGTCAGCCTCACCGAGCGTCTTACCGGCCGCTATCTGCTCAACGACTTTGTCGATGAGGATACCGGCGAGCTTATCATGAGCAAGGATAAGATGATGAGCGAGGATGACGCAAAGCGCGTCGCCGACAAGGTATATGAGTACCACGATAAGAAGGTCGCCGCGGGCGAAGAGCCCGAGGACAGCCTTGCAAAGATAAAGATCCGTTCGCTGCTTACCTGTCAGTCCGAGCACGGCGTCTGCATCAAGTGCTACGGCGCGAACCTTGCAACCGGCGAGCCTGTTACGGTCGGTGAAGCAGTCGGTATCATCGCGGCTCAGTCGATAGGTGAGCCCGGTACACAGCTGACGATGAGAACGTTCCACACCGGCGGTGCGAAAGACCAGTCCGATATCACGGAAGGTCTTCCCAGAGTCGAGGAGCTGTTCGAAGCGAGAAAGCCCAAGAGCCTCGCTCTTATCAGTGAGATCTCCGGTACGGTTTCCGAGCGCGAGATCAAGAAGGTCAGAAACATCATCGTCACCGATCCCGAGACCCTCGAGGAGAAGGCGTATCCCATCCACTACGGTATGCGCGTCAAGGTTGAGCCCGGCGATCACATCAACAAGGGCGACACCATCACCGAAGGTGCTCTCAACCCGCATGATATTCTCGCAGTTCTCGGCGTCGAGGCTGTTCACGATTACCTCATCCGCGAGGTTCAGAGAACCTACCGTATGCAGGGTGTTGACGTCAACGATAAGCACATCGAGGTCATCGTCCGTCAGATGATGAAGAAGGTCAAGATCACCGATCCCGGCGACACGACTTTCCTGCCCGGCGCTGTTGTTGACAAGCTCGAGTTCAAGGCGGAGAACGCACGCGTCGCCGCCAAGGCTCAGGAGACAGGCGAGGAGCTCGCAGAGGCTCAGTGCATGCCCGTGCTCATGGGTATCACAAAGGCTTCTCTTGCAACCGAGTCCTTCCTCTCGGCCGCATCCTTCCAGGAGACCACGAGAGTCCTCACCGATGCCGCCATCAAGGGCAAGAGCGATCCGCTGCTCGGTCTCAAGGAGAATGTCATCATCGGCAAGCTCCTGCCGTCGGGTACCGGCATGAAGTGCTACAGCGATGTTCAGGTGCTTCCCACTACGGGCATCTTCAGCGACCTTGCCGAGAAGCTCGAAGAGGCGGAGAACCAGGAAAAAGCAGAATAATAAACAACCATCGAGCCGGAGTCTGCCGCTTTTGCGGGGGACTCCGGCAGCGGTGACTATAAAGAGATGCGTTTATTGGACAAAAATCATATATAATGCCCCGATAAACGCCGAATATTTTGTCATTTGACGAACCGAAAAGGTTGACAAACAGAACCTTCAGCGGTATAATTTTAAATTGTGATGTCTTGTGTTTTGGGATAATTATGCCCGAAGCGCGGATTTCATATATAAATCTTAGAAAGGAGATGTACTGCTTGCCAACGTTTAATCAGCTTGTGAGAAACGGAAGAGAAACTCTTGAGAAGAAACCCAAAGCCCCCGCGCTTTTGAAGGGTCTCAACTCCAAGAAAAATATCATGACCGACACTGCTTCTCCGCAGAAGCGCGGTGTTTGCACTGCGGTTAAGACCACCACCCCCAAGAAGCCCAACTCGGCTCTTAGAAAGATCGCCAGAGTTCGTCTTTCCAACGGCATCGAGGTTTCGGCTTATATCCCGGGCGTCGGTCATAACCTTCAGGAGCACTCGGTTGTTCTCATCCGCGGCGGCCGTGTTAAGGACCTTCCCGGTGTGCGTTACCACATCATCCGCGGAACGCTCGATACACAGGGCGTCAACGGCAGAATGCAGGCCCGTTCCAAGTACGGTGCTAAGCGTCCGAAGGCTGCCAAAAAGTAATTCCGCATGACGCGGAAAGCTTAAGAGACAGAATCTTCTTGCAGGTGATTACTCCAATGCGAGAGTGCATTGAAATACATGCCTCCCATTGACACCACGAGAGTTTTGTCACTCGAGTACCTATGATATCATTACTATGAAGGAGGGAAGCGAAGTGCCAAGAAGAGGCAAGATAGCAAAACGTGACGTTTTGCCCGATCCGCTTTACAACTCAAAGCTCGTAACACGCCTTATCAACAACGTCATGATCGACGGTAAGAAGGGCGTCGCTCAGAAAATCGTTTACGAGGCTTTCGACATTATCCGTGAGAAGACCGGTAAGGAACCGCTTGAGGTTTTTGAAGCTGCTATGGAGAATGTCATGCCCGTTCTCGAAGTCAAAGCTCGTCGAGTCGGCGGTGCAACCTATCAGGTTCCCATGGAGGTTCGTCCGGAGAGAAGACAGACCCTCGGTCTGCGCTGGATAACCCTTTATTCCCGTCAGCGTTCCGAGAGAACGATGAAGGAGAGACTTGCTAACGAGATCATGGATGCCGTCAATTCGACCGGTTCGGCATTCAAGAAGCGTGAGGATACTCACAAGATGGCAGAGGCCAACAAGGCATTTGCACATTTCAGGTGGTAATTTCACCTATATATTTTGCTATTCGCACAAAGGCGAGATACGGAGGTTTTTATGCCGAGAGAGGTTTCACTGGAAAAGACCAGGAATATCGGAATCATGGCGCATATTGACGCAGGCAAAACCACCACAACGGAGCGTATCCTGTTCTACACAGGAAAGACCCACAAACTCGGCGAAGTGCATGATGGTGCTGCGACAATGGACTGGATGGAGCAGGAGCAGGAGAGAGGTATAACAATCACCTCCGCTGCGACTACCTGCTTCTGGAAGAACCACCGAATCAACATCATCGACACTCCCGGCCACGTGGACTTCACCGTTGAGGTTGAGCGTTCTCTGCGCGTTCTGGACGGTTCTGTTACCGTTCTTTGCGCAAAGGGCGGCGTTGAGCCCCAGTCCGAAACCGTCTGGAGACAGGCGGACAAGTATCAGGTTCCGAGAATGGTCTATGTTAACAAGATGGACATTATGGGAGCTAACTTCTATAATGTTATAGACATGATGAAGGAGCGCCTGAAGTGTAACGCAGTTCCGATTCAGCTCCCCATAGGCGCGGAAGCTGACTTCAAGGGAATCATCGACCTTGTTCAGATGCAGGCTGATGTCTACTATGATGACAAGGGTCTCGACGTCAGAGTCGAGGATATTCCCGAGAACATGAAGGAACTTGCACAGAAGTATCATGATGAGCTCGTTGAGCACGTCGCCGAACAGGACGACGAGCTGCTCGAGAAGTATCTCGGCGGCGAGGAGCTCACCATTGATGAGATAAAGACCTGCATCCGCAAGTCTACTATCGCCAATAAGATGGTTCCCGTATGCTGCGGTACTTCTTACCGCAACAAGGGTGTTCAGCAGCTGCTTGACGCTATTGTTGATTACATGCCCGCTCCGACGGATGTCCCGTCGATAAAGGGCACGAACCCCGAGACCGGTGAAGAGGAGTTCCGTCATTCTTCGGATTCCGAGCCGTTCGCAGCTCTTGCTTTCAAGATCGCGACCGATCCCTTCGTCGGTAAGCTCTGCTTCTTCAGAGTTTATTCGGGCACAGTCACCACCGGCAGCACTGTTTACAATGCTACCAAGGACTGCAACGAGCGTCTGGGAAGAATCCTGCAGATGCACTCCAACCACAGAAAGGATATCGACTGCGTTTACGCCGGAGATATCGCTGCTACTATCGGTCTTAAGAACACCACTACCGGCGACACGCTCTGCGACGCCAAGGCTCCGATAATCCTTGAGTCCATGGAGTTCCCCGATCCCGTTATCAGGGTCGCTATCGAGCCCAAGACCAAGGCAGGCCAGGAGAAGATGGCTATCGCGCTTGCAAAGCTCGCCGAAGAGGATCCGACCTTCAAGTGCTATACTGATGAAGAGACGGGTCAGACCATCATCGCCGGCATGGGCGAGCTTCACCTTGAGATAATCGTTGACAGACTTCTTCGTGAGTTCAAGGTCGAGGCTAATGTCGGTAAACCCCAGGTCGCATACCGCGAGACCATCACCAAACCCGCAGAGAGCGATACCAAGTATTCGCGTCAGTCGGGCGGCCGCGGACAGTACGGTCACGTCAAGATCCGCATCGAGCCCAACCCCGAGAAGGGTTATGAGTTCGTCAACGAGGTCGTCGGCGGCGCTATCCCGAAGGAATATATCGGACCTGCAGAGGCCGGTATCAAGGGTGCAATGCAGTCGGGCGTTCTCGCAGGCTTCAACGTTGTTGACGTCAAGGTCACTCTTTACGATGGATCTTATCACGAGGTCGACTCCTCCGAAATGGCGTTCAAGATCGCCGGTTCTATGGCGTTCAAGGATGCGATGAAGAAGGCAGCTCCCGTGCTCATGGAGCCCATCATGAAGGTCGCCATTATCGTCCCCGAGGACTATATGGGCGATGTTATCGGCGATGTCAACTCCCGCCGCGGACAGATCGAAGGCACCGAGATGCGTACGGGCGCAGTGCAGATCAATGCATTCATCCCGCTGTCGAACATGTTCGGCTACGCTACCACCCTTCGTTCCAAGACGCAGGGACGCGGTCAGTATGTCATGGAGCCCAGCCACTACGCCGAGGTTCCGAAGTCCATTGCTGAGACTGTCATCAAGGACAAGTAATTTTTAAAAAGCACTTGAATTTTCAGGTGTAAATTGATAGAATAGTTTTATGCTGATGCATGAGACAATTATTTAACCAATTAAAGGGAGGAAATTCCAAATGGCAAAAGCTAAATTCGAAAGAACTAAGCCCCATGTAAACATTGGTACCATTGGTCACGTTGACCATGGTAAGACTACTCTTACCGCTGCTATCACCAAGACTCTCGCTATGAAGGGCGAGGCTGAGTTTGTTGATTACGCTAACATCGATAAGGCTCCCGAGGAGAGAGAGCGCGGTATTACAATCAACACCGCTCACGTTGAGTATGAGACTGCTACCCGTCACTATGCTCACGTTGACTGCCCCGGCCATGCTGACTATATCAAGAACATGATC
>DOQR01000009.1:224907-264871 GCA_003514385.1 Oscillospiraceae bacterium
TGCTCAGATGGACGGCGCTATCCTTGTTATAGCTGCTACCGACGGCCCCATGGCTCAGACCAAGGAGCACCTTCTTCTTGCCCGCCAGGTTGGCGTGCCCTATATCATCGTCTTCATGAACAAGGTTGACCAGGTCGACGATCCTGAGCTCCTTGAGCTTGTCGAGATGGAGATCCGCGATACTCTTAACGAGTATGGCTTCCCCGGCGATGACACCCCGATCATCAAGGGTTCTGCTCTTAAGGCTCTTGAGTACAACGGCAATGATCCTGACGCCCCCGAGCTTGCTTGCATCTGGGAGCTCATGAACGCTGTTGACACTTATATCCCCACTCCCGACCGTAAGGCTGACCTGCCTTTCCTTATGCCTGTTGAGGATGTCTTCACCATCACCGGCCGTGGTACTGTTGCCACCGGTAGAGTTGAGCGTGGACAGCTGAGAACCGGCGACGAGCTTGAGATCGTTGGTCTTAAGGAAGAGAAGGGCAAGACCGTCTGCACCGGAATCGAGATGTTCCGCAAGACCCTCGATTACGCTGAGGCCGGCGACAACATCGGCGCTCTTCTTCGCGGTGTTCAGAGAACCGATATCGAGCGCGGCCAGGTTCTTGCTAAGCCCGGCACCATTCATCCCCACACCAAGTTTGTCGGTCAGGTTTACGTCCTTACTAAGGACGAGGGCGGCCGTCACACCCCGTTCTTCAACAACTATCGTCCTCAGTTCTATTTCAGAACTACTGACGTTACCGGTATCATCTCCCTTCCCGAGGGCGTAGAGATGTGCATGCCCGGCGATAACATCGATATGACTGTTGAGCTTATCGCTCCCATCGCTATCGAAGAGGGTCTCCGCTTCGCTATCCGTGAAGGCGGCCGTACCGTCGGCTCGGGCGTTGTTATCAAGATTATCGAGTAATTGACGCTTCTTGATCCCGTAGGTTTTCCTGCGGGATCTTTTTTTATGCCGATTTATCTGTTTTTAATAATCAATATCCAAAAAGTACGGGCGTTTTTATTGATTTATCTCGGCGGGTATGATAAAATTAATTGAAAATTTTATCACAGGAGTGAAGTAAATGGGAAAGTTAAACAATATCGACAAGGCCGCAGCGGGTAAAGGCTCCGGCATCAACACACTCTGGCAGTTTGTCAAGTTCATCGTTGTCAGCCTCGGCGCCTGCATCGTTCAGGTTGCATCTCTCGCGATTCTTTACAACATCCCCGCGATCAAGGCTCTGAGCACGCAGGCATTCCACTGGTTCGTCTTTGACTATCCGGTCATCGAGGGTCAGCGCTGCGGACTTGCGCTCTTCATTGCATTCAATGTTTCGAACCTTCTGGCGCAGATAGTTGCATTCTTCATCAACAAGGAAAAGACTTTCAACTCGGGCTCCAACACCGCTATTACTCTGCCCATATACATAATCTTCACCCTTGCTCTCGTCTGCTTCTCTGCGTGGTTCAACCCCGTAGTTTTCGAGTTCTGCACCTCGAAGTTCCATCTGAACAGCGGTCTTTCGCTCACTATAGCTACCGCTGTCTGCTCAGCTCTCCAGTTCTTCCTCTATTTCCCCGTGGATAAGATTCTTTTCCACAAGAAAAAGGAAGACAAGAAAGCAAAATAATCAAAAAATAAAAAGGGTCGGCGCAGATGTGCCGACCCTTTCGCTTTGTTAAAACGCACCCTCCGCGCTTTTACGGAGGGTGCGGTGTTTTATTTTCAGCCTCTCAGCCACTCAAGAGCCGCTTCAAGAGGGGAGTCGGTGGCGACATCCGGCTCGATAGAAGTCTCTTTGAATATCTCGCCCGTGCGCGCCTTGTCGAACGCGACGGTCAGATACATCTGTGCACCGTCATACATGTTGTAGAGCATATTGACGCTCGTGTAGCCAGCGGTCGGTGCGCCGAAAGTCCTTGTGTTTTCGAGTCCTCTGAAGCAGAGCGTCAGAGCTTCGCCCGAGCTCGCAGTCATGTCGTCGGTAAGTATCGCAACGGGTACATTCAGCTTCTCTTCGGGATAGAGGCTCCTGCCGCCCGTGCCCGCATTGCTGACAACGCCGTTTTTGAGCGTGACCGGGATATCGTAGCTGCGGTAGTGATAATAAACCAATTCGCCGTCTGGCAGCAGCGACGAGACAGCCGTCGCCATCGGACCCATGTCACCGCCGATGTTGCCGCGCAGGTCGAGCACAACGCCCTTTATTTTATCGCGGTTCTCGTGAATGAAGTCCTCCGCGACTTTTGCGTATTTCTGTCCCGCTTCGGCTGTGCCGAGGAAATCTTCGGCTGTGACGAGGAAATCGGGGAGTTTTATTATTGCAATATCGCCGTCGAGCGAAACGGTGGGCAGAACCTCGTCATAGCTCTCGGTTGTGTCCTGCGATTCCGATTTTGTCATGAACATTGAGTGCTTGCCGCCGCAAACCGAAAGAGCCTTTTTAATCGCGGGGTATGTGTCCTCATAGCTCTCGGCGTTTTCTATCATCTTGAGACATTCTTCGTAAGTGCTTTTCCACTCGTCGCTTTCCGAATATATCCCGTTTTTGCCTATGGTTGCAAGAGCGTCCTTGCCGTAGCGCTCTGCCGACGGCGGGACGAGATAAAATCCGAATGTCGGTCCGTATTTCATAACAACTGCCAACGCCGCAGCGATAATGATTATGAGCGGTATGCATATTCCGAGCGCGATGCGCAGCTTCTTATTTTTGCTTTTGGTTTTCATAAAAACTCCTCCTGTCGATAATGATTATATCAAAAGAGTGGGTCGTTCTCAATAACAAAGCCTTACATTGTGCGCCTGAGTTCTTACATTTATGTAAGATTCGGCGGCGAAAAAAGTTGAAAAAACTATAAATTGGGTCTTTACAACCGATGAACAATATGATATAGTATTCACAGCAAAAAATCTTTAAGAGCGGTACAGAGATGCCGACAAGATGGTCATATTCAGTGCGGATAGGGTATATCTGCGTGTTTTTGTGCGATTTTGTCGGTGCGGCAGAATCGTATTTTTTTATGCTTCGGGGTGAGCAAATGGAGTTCAAGGCCTATATCATGGACAGCGCGGCGGTCAACCGTGCGCTCGCGCGGATATCGCACGAGATAATCGAGCGAAACGGCGATTCGGATGAGATATGCCTTGTCGGCATAATGAGAAGAGGCGCGCCGCTTGCAGATATCCTCGCCTCAAAGATCGAGAGCCTCGGCGTGAAAACGAAGAAAGGCTATCTCGACATCACGCTCTACAGGGACGACTTGAGCGAGAGCGCAAGCCAGCCGACAGTGAACTCCGGCAAGCTTGATTTTTACGTTGAGGGCAAGACGGTCGTCATGGTCGACGATGTGCTCTACACCGGCAGAACGGCGCGCGCCGCGATGGATGCGATAATCTCCCTCGGCCGCCCGGCGAAGATACAGTTTGCAACGCTTGTTGACAGGGGACACAGGGAGCTCCCGATAGTCGCCGACTATGTCGGCAAGAACGTGCCGACCTCGCGCAGCGAAGTGGTCGTTGTGAAGATCCCGCCGTTCGACGATGAGACAAGCGTCTCGATATACAGCAAATAAGACTTTGACGCAGAAGCGGTTCACCGGGACTGTGTTGAGTATAGACAGGCAAAATTTGAGGAGGTCAATAGTATGAAATTGATTTACGGTATCAAAGACAAGCCGAAGTTCGGCAAGCTTATCGTCTTTGCGTTCCAGCAGCTGCTCGCGATTATGGCAGCGACCATCGCAGTTCCCATGATAACTTCGGGTGTTTATAACTGCGGCGAAGTGCAGATGAGCACTGTCGCGGCGCTCTTCGGCGCAGGCGCAGGCACCCTTGTATATGTTCTCTTCACGAAGGCAAAGAGCCCTGTTTTCCTCGGTTCTTCTTTCGCTTTCCTCGGCTCGATGGCAGCCGCTTTCGCAGGCGCGACCACCGTTGCGCTCGGCTATCTCGGACTGATTCTCGGCGCTGTGTTCGCGGGTCTCGTCTATGTTGTTATAGCAATAGCTGTCAAGATTTCCGGTGTCGGCTGGATCAATAAGCTCATGCCCGCCGCCGTTATCGGACCCACCGTCGCTATAATCGGACTTTCGCTCGCAGGAAACGCTATCGGCGACCTCCAGAAAGGCTCCTATGCAGTCAACGGCGAGCCGACCGCAAGCGTCTATGTCGCTATCATCTGCGGTCTCGTCACTCTCTTCGTGACAATGTTCTGCTCCGTCTTCGGCAAGAAGATGGTCAAGCTCATCCCGTTCATCATCGGCATCCTCTCCGGCTACGCTGTCGCGGCTATCTTCACCGTCATCGGCATCAAGACCGGAAACGACGCTCTCAAAGTTATCGACTTCAGCGGCTTCACTGCACTCGTTGCTGACGGAGTGGGCGTCAAAACCTTTGTTTCGATACCCGACTTCACCTTCCTCAAGGCTTTCGGCGCCTTCGGCGAGCTCAGCGGTTCTTACATAGCGGCTGTTGCAGTGGCTTATGTCCCGGTTGCATTCGTTGTCTTCGCAGAGCACATCGCTGACCACAAGAACATCTCTTCCATAGTTGAAACTGACCTCCTTGTTGAGCCCGGTCTCCACAGAACCCTGCTCGGCGACGGTATCGGCTCGATGGTCGGCGCTGTCTTCGGCGGCGCACCGAACACCACTTACGGCGAGTCCATAGCCTGCGTGGCTATCTCCGGCAACGCTTCCGTTGCGACTATCGTCTGCACGGCAGTCCTCGCGATAATCATCGCGTTCCTTTCACCCTTCGCAACTTTCCTCGCTTCGATTCCCTCCTGCGTCATGGGCGGCGTGTGCATCTCGCTCTACGGCTTCATCGCAGTCAGCGGTCTGAAGATGATCCAGAAAGTTGACCTCGAGGATAACAGAAACCTCTTCGTTGTCTCCGTTATTCTTATCGCCGGTATCGGCGGCCTGACCGTCTCCTTCGGCAAGGTCACGATAACCTCCATCGCCTGCGCACTCATCCTCGGCATCCTGACGAATGTTGTGCTCGGCAACAGAGAGAAGAGCAAAAAGGCTGAATAAGCCGATATAAAACAGAATCGGGCGGTACAGATTAGCTCTGTGCCGCCCGATTTTTTGCTCTTCGCCGCAGGAAAATGTTCATATTGCGAAGCTTTGAACTAAACAAATATACATCGTGCAGCATTATAAAGCACGCGAAACGGAAAATCAACCGTTATAAAGCACCCGTCGTTCGTCAAATTGTACAGCTTTCGAGGTCAATTTTTGTGACAACGGACAGGGGCTTTTATGGTATAATTATATAATCAAAAAGGGGTTCGATATTTTTAGCGGAGGAATATATGCTTTATAAAAAGAATTATCTCAGCACCCTGTCTGACGAGCTGTTTCGCTCCCCGACGAGCGAGTACCGCGCCGCGCCGTTCTGGGCGTGGAACTGCAAGCTCGAAGAGGACGAACTTCTGCGGCAGATAGAAATTTTTCATGAGATGGGCTTCGGCGGATTTCATATGCATGTCAGAACCGGCATGGATACGGAATATCTGAGCGACGAGTTCATGCATCTCATCCGCTCCTGCACCGACAAGGCGAAGAGCGAAAAAATGCTCGCGTGGCTCTATGACGAGGATAGATGGCCCTCCGGCGCCGCCGGCGGAATAGTCACGAAAGATAAGCGTTTTCGCGCGCGCCACCTGCTTTTTACCGTCAGACCCTATGACGGCTCTGCGGGCTTCACGGACGACTCCACATCGCACGGAGTGCGCTCCGAGGACGGCGAACTGCTTGCCTGCTATGACATAGTGCTCGATTCCGACGGATATTTGAAGAGCTACAGGCGCATCGGCGAGAACGACTCTGCCGAGGGCACAAAGTGGTATGCCTATCTTGAAATAAGCGGCGCGAACCCGTGGTATAACGGTCAGGCTTATCTCAACACGCTCGACAAAAAGGCGGTCGAACGCTTCGTTGAGGTCACTCACGAGCGGTACAAAGAGGTCGTCGGCGACGAGTTCGATGAAACTGTCCCCGCGATTTTCACCGACGAGCCGCAGTTCACGCGCAAGACGCTCATGGACAACTCGACCGACACGGACGACCTCATCATGCCGTGGACGGACGATTTTGCAAAGACATATTCAGATACATATTCTCAGGATATCATGGAATTCCTGCCGGAAATATTCTGGGATCTGCCGGACGGAAAAGTTTCCGCCGCCCGTTACCGCTATCACGATCATATTGCGGAGCGGTTCTCTTCGGCGTTCGCCGATACAGTCGGCGGCTGGTGCCGCGAAAACGGCATCGCGCTGACGGGTCACATGATGGACGAGCCGACGCTCGAAAGCCAGACGGGCGCGCTCGGTGAAGCGATGCGCTCATACCGCTCGTTCGGGCTGCCCGGCATTGATATGCTCTGCTCGTGGAAGGAATACACGACCGCGAAGCAGGCTCAGTCCGCCGCGCATCAGTTCGGCTATGAAGGTGTGCTCTCCGAGCTTTACGGCGTTACAGACTGGGATTTCGACTTCAGAGGACACAAACTCAACGGCGACTGGCAGGCGGCTCTCGGCGTCACTGTACGCGTGCCGCATCTGTCGTGGGTTTCCATGGCAGGCGAGGCGAAGCGAGACTATCCCGCCTCGATAAACTATCAGTCCCCGTGGTACAAAAAATATTCCTGCGTCGAGGATCACTTCGCGCGAGTCAACACGGCGATGACCCGCGGTGTGTCGATTGTAAAGGTCGGCGTTATCCACCCGGTAGAGAGCTTCTGGCTCCACTGGGGACCCAACGACAAATCGGGACTCATCCGCGAAGAGCTTGACAAGAATTTTCAGGATCTGACAAAGTGGCTGCTGTTCGGCAGCATAGATTTCGATTTTATCAGCGAGTCGCTGCTGCCCGGGCTTTGCCCGCATGCGGACGCGCCGCTGAGAGTCGGCGAGATGAAGTACGACGTGATAGTCGTACCAGGGTGCGAGACGCTCCGCTCGTCAACGCTCGACAGGCTCGAAAAATTCCGCGAGGACGGCGGCAGGGTAATATTCCTCGGCGAAGCCCCGACTCTCGAGGACGCACAGCCGTCCGACAGGGGAGAGAGGCTCTTCAAAAACAGCGAGCACATACCATATCAGCGCGCGTCGCTTCTGACGGCGCTCGATTCCGAACGCTCCGTCTGCATCCGTGACGAGGACGGCTATCTCTCCGACGGGCTTATTTATCAGCTGCGCGAGGACACGGACAGCCTGTGGCTGTTTGTCGCACACGCGGAGGATTCATATGATTGCGATCTGGCGTTTTACGACGATATAAAAATAACCGTAAAAGGTGAATATTCGCCCGTGATATACGATACCTTGAGCGGCGAGCTGAAGCCCGCGCAGTTTGATTATCTCAACGGCGACACCGTGATAAGCGCGAGGCTCTTTGACTTTGACAGCCTGCTGTTAAGGCTCTATAACGGCCGCTCCGAGAGGCAGTATGCCGAGCCGAAGAAGCTTGAGGATAAAGAAATCCTTGTCCCCTATGAGACTGAATACGAGCTTGACGAGCCTAATGTCATGCTTCTTGACATGGCGCGTTTTGCGCTTGACGGCGATGAGCTGAGCGGCGAAGAAGAGGAACTTCTCAGAGCCGATAATATCTGCCGCGAAAAGCTCGGTTTCCCGCTTCGAAGCGGCGCGGTGATGCAGCCGTGGGTCATTCACGAGCCCGTGCCCGAGCATAAGGTGAGGCTCCGCTTTAAGATAGACAGCGCTCTCGCGTTTGACGGCGTATCGCTCGCCCTTGAGGACGCGGAGAAAGCGGAGATAACGCTAAACGGTCAGGCGGTTGACAACACCGTGACCGGCTGGTATGTTGACAAATCGATAAAGACCGTTGAACTGCCGAAGATAGAGCAGGGAGAGAATATACTTGATATCGTCCTCCCGTTCGGCAAGCGCACGAATGTCGAGTGGTGCTATCTGCTCGGCGACTTCGGCGTCGAGGTGCGCGGCAGGCTCAAGAAGCTCGTAAAGCGCCCCGATAAGCTCGCATTCGGCAGCATAGTCAATCAGGGCTTGCCGTTCTACGGCGGCTGTGTGACCTACCGTTTCGGCATCGACTGCCCCGGCGGGGATATCAAAATTACCGTCCCACACTACGACGGTGCGCTGACCGATATATTTGTTGACGACGTTCACGCGGGTGAGATAATCTTCCCGCCGTATGAGCTGGAGCTCAAAAATATCGGCGCGGGCAGGCATGAGATGGCGGTGAAGCTCTACACGAACCGCAGAAATGCGTTCGGCACGGTGCATCTCTATGAGCGCAAATGCCACTGGATAGGTCCGGATGCATGGCGCACAAGGGGGAGCAAGTGGAGCTACGAATATGTTCTTCGTGATATAGGCGTGGAGTCCGCGCCTGTAATATACAGCTTGAAAAAATAAAAATAAAGGAGAAACAAACGATGAAAAAAGCACTCAAATCGATTCTCGCAGTCGTTCTGGCGCTGACGATGATTATGTCGTGCTCTTTCGCCGCCACTGCAAGCGCAGCGAGCGCGAATGCCGCACCGACTGACGTCTCGGTCTCGGAAATTCCGCAGATTATCGCGGGACTTGTGAAAATCGGCATTGAAGTCGCCAAGAAAGCCTATGAGTACTACGACAAGTATGTCCCGGATTCGGTAAAGGACTTCAATTCTACCGTTGCCAAGGACGCTGCCGGCGCGGTCAAGAATCTGGCAAAAATCGAACCGCTCAAGGTTTTGATAGGCGGCAAGGAGTACGATGTGAGCACCCCGTGGGGACTCATCATGGCGCTTGCAAAGATGGAGACGGAGCAGGAGAAGACCTGCATCCTCATGACCTATCTCGACTGCATCTTCACAAAGATAATCAGCTTCATTGCGGACATGGTCCCGCTGCCGAGGGGACTTACCAAGCTTGAGGACTATAAGCCCGAGAGCGAGAACTTCTACAAGGGCAGCAAGGAATTTGTCAGCGAGGCTTCTAAGGACGCGAAGTGGCAGCTCGGCTACAGCCAGGCGAGCCTCGTCCCCGACGATGTTCTCAACGGACATTATTATCTTGCGGGCTACCTGCTTCAGAACTTCCCGTCGAACACTGTTGAAACCGTGCTCGATGACATGAAGGTCCGCACTGTTGTTGTTGACGACGGACGCGGCAAGGTCGTTTTCTCGACCATCGAGTGCATCGGCATCGCGAGCGAGGACATCAAGCAGATCCGCGACCGCGTTGCAAAAGAGCTCAAAGACGAAAACATAATCTCTGTCAATGTCTTTGCGACCCATTGCCACAGCTGCATCGACACGCAGGGTCTCTGGAATCCCTTCTTCGTCAAGCTTGCGAAAAACATCGGCGTCACCTATAGCGGTAAGGGCGAGTATTCCTCCGGCACCGACCCGAAGTATATGAATTTCCTCTTCGACAAGACCACCGACACTATCGTTGAGGCGTGCAAGAACATGAAGTCCGGCGAGATGTATGAGGCTACCCTCGACCACCTCGGCGAGGACTACATCAACGACAAGCGCGGCGTGTTCGACGCTGTCGACAATCTCACAAGACTTCGCTTCGTCCCCGACGACGGCAGCACCGAGACCTATATAGTCAACATGTCCGCTCATCCCTATATCACCGGTCTCAAGACCGACAAGAGCAGCGGCAAGGAGCTCTCCGCAGACTACACCTACTACATGGAGCAGATAATCAGCAGCGCGGAGAACAACAACACGAACTTCATGTTCATCAACGGCGCTCTGTGCGGAATTTATTCCGCCCGCGGAGTCACAAACGACGGCGTTGCCACCGTGCGCAGAAGCGAGGAGGCTACCCGCTACGGCAACGAGCTCGGCAGAATGGTAGTCGCCCTGACTATGACCAAGGACGAAATCATGCGCGCCGGCGATTGGCTTACGAACGATAAGTTCTATGCCGATGCCGCCGAGGCGATAAAGAACAACACCGAGCTTACCGACGAAGAGAAGCAGAAGAAGCTCGACGAGATAACCGTTTGGTACGAGAACTGGGAGCCCGTCGAGGAGACGAAAGTCGAGCCCATACTCAACATCAGACACAAGGAAGTCTTGGTCGAGATAAGCAATCCCGTTATCGAGGCTGTCGGCAAGGCGAGACTCGTCGGCAACAAGATATATTACGATAAGAACGAGACTCTCTATACCACAACGGAGATAGGCTATCTTGAGATAGGCAAGAACATTAAAATTGCTCTTCTGCCCGGCGAAGTATCGCCCGAGCTTATCGACGGAAAAGGCGCCTGCCTTGCCGAGAACGCTTACAGCGGCAAGGGCTTCGGCTATCCGTCGCTCAACAGCATCGTCAGCGACTATGCGGGCAAGAATGTTGAGCTCTATGTATTCGGCGAGGCTAACGATGCCTGCGGATATGTCGTGCCCGACAATGACTACTGCATGATTTTCTTCGACGGTTCCGACCTGCTCGGCGACCACTATCAGGAGACCATCTCCTTCGGCAGAACGGTTGCTTCGACCCTCGTCAAGGCTTATGCCGAGATGATGAAGGATCTCAAAGCCGGAAAATAAAATGAACAAAAGCCGGGGCTTTCAGCTCCGGCTTAGTTTATTGACAGCTTGCGGATTGCAATTTTGATGTAGATATAAAAAGACCGCCTGAATTTCAGGCGGTCTTTTATACTATACTTTTTTATTTTACTTCTTCTGCGGTGCGGAAGCCTTTCTTGATGAGAAGGTTGTTTATTCTGTCTTTCGGGTCGAGAAGCTTGCTGACCGAGGTGTCGTGGTTGAGAGTGTCGATAACATAGGAGATGTACTTCGACAGATCAACTTCGACATACCACTCGCGCTGTTTGAGCTCGGGGGTTCTGTAGATGAGGTTGGTGGTGAACACCTTGTTGATAAGGCCGCTTTCGTATGCCTTGTCGAAAGCCTCAAGTCCGTTGCAGAACAGACCGAAGCAGGTGCAGACGAAGATCCTTCTTGCTTTGAGCTCCTTGAGCTTCGTTGCAACTTCGATCATCGACTCGCCGGAGGAGATCATGTCGTCAACGATGACAACATCCTTGCCCTCAACATTGTCGCCGAGGAACTCGTGGGCGATTATCGGGTTTCTGCCGTCGACAACGACCGAATAGTCGCGTCTCTTGTAGAACATACCGAGGTCAACGCCGAGAACGGTCGAATAATAGATGCAGCGACCCATGCCGCCCTCATCGGGGGAAATTATCATCAGATGATCGTTGTCGATCTTGAGATCGGGAACGTTCTTGACGAGAGCCTTTATCATCTGGTAAGCGGGCTGAATGTTTTCAAAGCCGTGGTTCGGAATAGCGTTCTGAACTCGTGCGTCGTGCGCATCAAAGGTGATGAGGTTGTCCACTCCGAGAGCGCTCAGCTCCTGAAGAGCCATGGCGCAGTCAAGGGATTCTCTGCTTGAACGCTTGTGCTGCCTTCCTTCGTAGAGCATGGGCATGATGACGGTGATGCGTCTTGCCTTGCCGCCGATCGCGCTGATGGCGCGCTTGAGGTTCGCATAGTGATCGTCGGGGCTCATCATATTGTCCTTGCCGTACATCTTGTAGGTCAGACCGTAGTTGAACATATCGCAGACGATGAAGATATCGTAGCCGCGAACGGACTGCTGGATGTGGCACTTCGATTCGCCCGAACCGAAACGCGGGAATGCCGCCTTGATGAGGTAGGAGTCGCGCTGATAGCCCGAGAACGCGATGGTTGTTTTGTGCTCGCTCTCGCGGATCTCACGCCATGTTTTGAGATAGGCGTCGATCTTTGCGGCAAGCTCCTCACAGCCGGGCAGGGCGATGAGCGCAAGCGGTCCTACCGGAATAGTTGAAAAATCCGGTGCAGTTAAAGCTTCTGACATAATAATTCCCTCCGCAGATTAAATTGTCTTTTTTACCTTCATCTAACATTATATAATAAAAAGCGCCCGATTGATAGTCAAAAAGAACTTTTTCGAAAAAAATCTGCCGCAGACAATTGGACGTTTTTTGTTAATTATGACAATTTTAAAACTTATGAGTTAGATACATGGACATCGAGCTGGTTGAACGGAATGTTGATTCCGTTTTCGTCGAAGGCTGTTTTGACATCCTCCTGCAGTTTGTAGTAGACGGTCAGATAATCGGAAGATGAGCACCATGCCATGAGCAGAAGATCGATGCTGCTCGCCGACTGCTGCTTGACGACGACTTCCGGCTCGGGATTTTTATAGATGAGTTCGTTCTTGAGCGCCTGCGCGCGGAGTACCTGCTTTGCGAGGGCTATGTCGTCGGAGTAGGAGACGGAGAAGGTCATGTCGAGTCTGCGGCGCCCTTCGGCGTTGTAGTTAATAATATTGTTGCTCGTGATGTGCGAATTCGGGACTATAACGCGCTTGTTGTCAACGGTTGTAAACACCGTGTACATCAGCTTTATCTCGTGAACCCGTCCGCTTATGTTCTCAAGTTCGACGAAGTCGCCGCTTTTAAAAGGCTTGTTGACGAGTATCTGTATGCCGCTGGCAAACTGGGCGATACTGTTTTGCAGACCCATGCCGGCGGTCAGTCCCGCCGCGCCGAGGGCGGCGATGAACGAGTTCAGATTGAAGCCGAGAGTCGAGAGCGCGGAGAGTATGACCGCAAATCTCAGCAGCCAGACTACGATGCTGCGCAGAAACGAGTGGATGGATGCGTCAACGCCCTTTCGCGTCAGACCTTTTATCAGCAGTTTGCCGATAAGCGAGCTGACCCAGAAGCCGAGCGCGATTATTATCACAGCCCCGGCGAGCTTTGGCAGCGCGTCGACGAGCTTAGACATAAATGTTTCAAGATCGAATGCCGAGAGTTTTTCCGTCATATCTTTTTCCTCCGTTTTGGGTATGTCTCATTATACCAAATGCGCCCCGAGTTTACAACCTTTTGGACAAATGCGCCCGAATGTGCAACTTTGCGACAGCGGGCGAATGTTGGGTATTTAATCGCGCTTTGCAGTGTGATAAAATATTTGGTAAGATGCGGACATATAGATATAAGCATTATAGATAAAAAAATATTTATTTGTGCTTTCTGTTCATTTTTCGGTCATAATTTTGTGGTAAAATAACAGAAAATGCGGCGGAAAAATATTCTTTATATATGTTCGCCGATGAAAGGAGCGTGTTTCTATGGCGTCCGAGATGCTTTCAAAGGTGCTCGATGCCGAAAATTCGGACAAAGAGGCGCAGAAAGCAGCGCACGAACAGGCGCAGAAAACCGTCGACGCGGCGGTCGAAGCGGGCGAGGGCGCAGTTGCAAGAAAGAAGGCCGAGGCCGCAAAGAAAGCGGAAGAAATCATCGCGGGTGCGCGCGAACAGGCGCGTGCAAACGAGGAGAAAGCCGAAAAGGCGGCAGGGGAGCGCAAGCGCGAAGTGCTTGCGGCTGCCGAAGCGCACAGAGCCGAGGCAATCAGAGCGGTTATGGAGACGGTGATCTGATGAAACGGCTCAGAAATTACAGAAAAGTCAGGAGGTGTCAGGTTGGCAAAGCTTAAAATGAAGTGCATCGAGCTGCTCGCTCCGCTTGAGCAGAGCAAGGAGATAATCGACTGCCTTCAGCGTATGGGTACTGTCGAGCTGACCGACTGCGAAGAGAGCGAATCGCTCTGCAAGCTGTCAACGGGCGTCACCGTTTCGACCTTTGAACGGTACCTCGCGGCGGCGGAGAGCGCGCAGAAAACGCTCGACAAATATGCTCCGCAGAAAAAGGGACTGATGCAGAGCCTCATGTCGTCGTTCGGCGGCAGAAAGGAGCTCGAGGTTTCGGAGTATCTTAAAAAAGCCGACGAGGCGGACGAAATACTCCGCGAGTGCTACAGGATAAACTCGCTCGAAGCGGATATGCGCGAATATGCGGCGGACAATGTCCGGTGCCGCACCGCGATGGACGCGCTCGAACCGTGGCTGAGCCTCGATATCTCGATGAAATGCAAGGGCACGGATTCGTCTGCGGTGTTTATCGGCTCGTTCCCGGTGCAGTATGACGCGCAGTCGCTTCTCGAAGCGATAGCGGCGGCAGCGCCGGAGATAAACGAAGTCGACGCGCAGATAATCTCGGCTAACAGCGAGCGCACTTGCGCGGTTGTGATGTGCCACAAGGAGTGCGAGAAAGAGATATTCGAAGCGCTGAGAACGCTCAATTTCGCTTATCCGTCCGACCCGACGAAGCATCCGCCGCGCGTGAGATATGAGCGGCTCCAAAAGCAGATCGAGCAGAACGAGAAAGATTCCGAAACGGCGCGAGCCGAAATAGTGAAGCTTGCGGGCTGCCATGATGATATCAGCTTCGTCATTGATTATTTCACGATAAAGAAAGAAAAATACGCGGCTCTTGAGCGCATAGCCATGACGAACCGCATCTTCGTCCTCACGGGATATATCCCCGAGAAGCGAATTCCCAAAGTTATTGACGCGCTCGAAAAGAAATACACGGTCGCTATCGAAATTACCGACCCGGACGCGGATGCCGATGTGCCGGTGCTGCTCGAAAACAACGCCTTTGTCGCGCCCGTCGAGCCGATAACCGAAATGTATTCGATGCCAAACCGCGACGATGTCGACCCGAACCCAGTTATGGCGTTCTTCTACTATGTGTTCTTCGGTATCATGCTCTCGGACGCGGGCTACGGCGTGATAATGGTCATCGCCATGCTCATAGCCAAAGCAAAGCTCAAGCTCGAGCCCAGGATGAAAAAGACGGTCAATATGTTTCTCTATTGCGGAATCTCGACCGTGTTCTGGGGCACGATGTTCGGCAGCTGGTTCGGCGACGCGCCTCAGGTCATAGCGCGTGAGTTCTTCGGCAAGGAGATAGCGTCGACGGCGGTCTGGTTTGAACCGGTCAACGACCCGATGAAGCTGCTACTCTATTCGTTCCTGTTCGGCATAATCCACCTGTTCGCAGGTCTTGCGGTCAGGTTCTATATGCTCTGGAAGGACGGCAAGAAGCTTGACGCATTCTGCGATGTCGTTCCCGTCTATCTGCTCGTCGCAGGTATCGCACCGCTGGGTGCAGGAATCATAATCGATGTGCCGCAGACGCTGACGACAATAGGCAAATATGTCGCCCTTGTCGGCGCGGTGCTGACCGTTCTGACGAGCGGGCGGAGCGCCAAGAATATTATCGGCAAGCTCGGCGGCGGACTCTACGGACTCTATAACACGGCGTCCGGATATCTCGGAGATATCCTCTCCTATTCGCGCCTTCTGGCGCTCGGACTTTCGACCGGCGTTATAGCGACGGTTATTAACCTGCTCGGCACAATGCCCGGCAACAAAGTCGCAAAGTTGATATTGTTTATTATAGTATTCCTGCTCGGACATACGGCGAACATCGCGATAAACCTTATCGGCACATATGTCCACACGAACAGGCTTCAGTATGTTGAATTCTTCTCAAAATTTTATGAGGGCGGAGGACGCTCCTTCACCCCCTTAAAAGCAGATACAAAACATTTCAGATTCAAGGAGGAAATACAATAATGTCTATTTTTTCAAGTCTCGGAACATCAATAGCCGTCCTCGGCGCCGCTCTTGCGGCTATCCTCTCCGGTATGGGCTCCGCAAAGGGAGTCGGCCTTGTCGGTCAGGCCGGAGCAGGCGTTATCACGGAGGATCCCTCGAAGTTCGGTAAAGTGCTTATCCTTCAGATTCTCCCCGGTACTCAGGGTCTCTACGGCTTCCTTACAGCGTTCCTTGCGCTCAACAGAATGGGCGTTATCGGCAGCGGCTTCGAGCCTCTCTCGATAGAAAAAGGTCTTATGATGTTTGCGGCCTGCATGCCCATAGCGATAGTCGGTTATTTCTCCGCAATAGCTCAGGGCAAGACTGCGGCGGCAGGCGTCAGCATAATAGCCAAGAAGCCCGACCAGAACGGTAAGGCTATAACCATGGCGGCAATGGTCGAGACCTACGCCGTTATCGCCCTGCTCGTCTCGATCCTTTCGATCTTCAGCATCAGCGGACTCAATATCTGATGACCGAAAAAACGGCGCGTATGCGCCGGCGAAAGGGATGAAATGATGAGCGGACTTGACAGAATAATTGAAAAAATAAACGCCGATTCTTTGGCGAGCTGCCGCGAGATTGCTGATCAGGCGCAGAAAAAGGCGCAGGATATCGCGGAGGACGCGAACGCGCGCGCCGAAAAGGCTTATTCCGATATTATAGCGGACGCTGAGAAAAAGGCACAGTCGATATTAAATATGTCCGAAGCGAATATAAGCGGCATTGCCCGCAGAGCTGAGCTCTCAGCTAAAGTCGAGGCAGTCGATGCGGCGATAGAGGCGGCTTATGACGCAATGTGCAATATGGGCGCGGACGATTATTTCGCGGCGCTCGAAAAGCTCGCCGTCAGAAACGCCTGCAAGGGCGAGGGGGAGCTGAGGCTCTCGAAAGCCGATCTCGACCGCGTGCCGTCGGGCTTCGTTGAAAGAATAAACGCCGAATTGAAAGACGGTTCGGTGAAGCTCGCGGCGCAGGGCGCGGATATCGAAAACGGGTTTATCCTCGTCTACGGCGATATTGAGATAAACTGCACCTTCAGAGCGCTCATAAACGAGCAGAAGGACACCATCCGCGAAAAAGTCTGCGGCGTGATATTTTAAACGGCGGTGAGAAATATGCATGAAAATGAATATGCCTACGCCGTAGCGCGAATCAGAGCGAACGAAGTGAATCTGCTCACTCCCGCCGAGACTGAACAGCTGATATCGGCTGAGAGCTATGAGGCGGCGCTGAGACTGCTCGGCGACAAGGGCTGGCATACCGACGGCGTCGGTCACGACTATGCGCCGATGCTCGAAGAGCATGTGAACGCCGCGTGGCAGCTGCTCAAAGAGAGCGCGCCGGACGCTTCACTTCTCGATGCGCTCGTGATAAACAACGATTTCTTCAATCTCAAAGCGGCGCTCAAGGCGAAGTTCTCCGACCTCGACCCGTCCGACTATGTTGTAAAACCGAGCGTGTGGGATCCGGCGGAGATAATCGGCTACGTCGAGCGAAACGAGCTCGACTCCTTGCCCGAGTGCATGAGAGACTGCGCGCAGGCGGCTTATGACGCGATAGTCAAGCTCGAGAGCGGCAGACTTGCGGACACCGCGATAGATACGGCGGCGCTGAAAACGAGAAAGCAGTTCGCCGAAAAGAGCGGAAGCAGTCTTTTGATAAAAGAAGTCGAGCTCTCGTGCGCTGCCGCCGATATAAAAACGGCGCTGCGCTGTGCTTCGGCAGGCAGAACGGCTCAATATATCAAAAATGCGCTGTGCCCGTGCGAAAGTCTCGATTCGGATGAGCTGATCCACGCGGCGTTCGAGGGCGTTGACGCAGTCGCGGATATGCTCGCGAACACTGAACTGGGCTCCCTTGCGGACAGCCTCAAAGAGGGGCTTACGGCTTTTGAAAAGAAGTGCGATGAGCTCTCGGCGCAGCAGATGACCGAAGCCAAATATACGGCGTTCGGTCCCGACCCGCTTGCGGCTTATTATAACGCCGTCGAGACGGAGACGAAAAATGTCAGAGTTATACTCTCGGCGAAGCTCAACGGCTTTTCCGCAGAGACAATAAGAGCGAGAGTGAGGGAAGTCTATGCATAAGATAGCCGTTATGGGCGACAGAGACAGCATCTTCGGCTTTGCGTCCCTCGGAATGCACATCTTCCCCGTCGACGACCCCGCCGAGGCGGCGCCGATGCTCCATAAAATGGCGGAGAGCGGGTATGCGGTGATATTCATCACCGAGGCTCTTGCCTCAGGGCTCGAAAACGAGCTCGAACGCTACCGCACAAGACCTCTGCCCGCAATAGTGCCCATTCCCGGAGTCAAGGGAAACACGGGCATGGGTATGAAGAATGTCAGCAGATCCGTCCAAAAGGCGGTCGGCTCGGACATACTGGACAAATAATGACGCTCAACCGAAAGGCGTGATAACAGATATGACTACAGGAAAGATTTCAAAAATAGCCGGTCCGCTCGTTGTTGCAACGGGCATGCGCGAGGCGAACATGTTCGACGTCGTGCGCGTCAGCGACAGCAAGCTTATCGGCGAGATAATAGAGATGCACGGCGACAGAGCCTCCATTCAGGTCTATGAGGAGACCTCCGGACTCGGCACGGGCGAACCCGTCGAGTCAACGGGCGAGCCGCTGAGCGTCGAGCTCGGCCCCGGACTTATCGAGGGCATTTTCGACGGCATTCAGCGCCCGCTCGAAAAGATACGCGAGCTCGTCGGCAACAGCCTCGTCAGAGGCGTTGAGGTGCCCGCTCTCGACAGGGAGAAGAAGTGGCATTTTGTGCCGAAAGTGAAAGCGGGCGACAAGGTCGTCGGCGGCGATATCCTCGGCACCGTGCAGGAGACCGAGATAGTCGAACACAGAATAATGGTGAAGCCCGGCGTTGTCGGTACTGTCAAATCTATAGCTGAGGGCGATTACACCGTAACCGAGCAGATAGGCTCGATAGAGACCGCAAACGGCGATGAGCTGCCCGTAACGCTCATGCAGAAGTGGCCCGTGCGCCGCGGCAGACCGTTTGAAAAGAAGCTTGCGCCGAATGTTCCGCTCGTCACCGGTCAGCGCGTCGTCGATACGCTGTTCCCGATAGCTAAGGGCGGCGTCGCGGCGATACCCGGCCCGTTCGGAAGCGGCAAGACTGTCACTCAGCATCAGCTTGCAAAGTGGGCTGAGGCGGATATAGTCGTCTACATCGGCTGCGGCGAGCGTGGCAACGAGATGACAGATGTTCTGAACGAGTTCCCCGAGCTTATCGATCCGCATACCGGAAAGTCGCTCATGGAGCGCACCGTGCTTATAGCAAACACTTCAGATATGCCCGTCGCCGCGCGTGAAGCGTCGATATACACGGGCATCACGATAGCGGAATATTTCAGAGACATGGGCTATTCCGTCGCCCTCATGGCGGACTCTACCTCCCGCTGGGCGGAGGCTCTGCGCGAGATGTCCGGCAGACTTGAAGAGATGCCCGGCGAAGAGGGCTACCCCGCTTATCTCGGCAGCAGACTTGCCCAGTTCTATGAGCGTGCGGGACGTGTTATTTCCCTCGGCTCGGACGGACGCGAGGGCGCGCTCTCGGTCATAGGCGCTGTTTCGCCTCCCGGCGGCGATATTTCGGAGCCTGTCTCCCAGGCGACACTCAGAATAGTAAAGGTCTTCTGGGGACTCGACTCGGCGCTCGCATATAAGCGACACTTCCCGGCGATAAACTGGCTGACGAGCTATTCGCTCTATGCCGACTCGCTCGGAAGCTGGTTCAACGAGAATGTCTCGGATGAGTGGACTACGCTTCGCGCAAGGCTCATGGCTCTGCTTTCAGATGAAGCTTCGCTCGATGAAATAGTCAAGCTCGTCGGTATGGACGCCCTCTCTCCGACAGACAGACTCAAGATGGAGACTGCCCGCTCGATACGCGAGGACTTCCTGCATCAGCTCGCTTTCCACGAGGTGGACACATATTCGTCCCTGCGCAAGCAGTATCTGATGATGAAGCTCGTCCTGCGCTTCTATGACGGTTCTCTCGACGCGCTCAAAAAGGGTGCGGATATTGAAAAACTCGTCTCGATATCCTCGAGAGAGAGCATCGGACGCTTCAAATATGTCCCTGAAAAGGACATTGAGGACACATATAAAACAGTCTGCGCGGCGATAGATTCCGAGATAAAAGCCGTTGTTGACGCAAGGGAGGAATACTGATGCCTAAAGAATACAGAACTATTCAGGAGGTTTCGGGACCTCTTATGCTCGTGCGCGAGGTTGAGGGAGTCAAGTATAACGAACTCGGCGAGATAGAGCTGGCAAACGGCGAGACCCGCCGCTGCCGCGTGCTCGAAATTGACGGCACGAACGCGCTCGTTCAGCTGTTTGAAAATTCCGCCGGAATCAACCTCGCCAACAGCAAGGTACGTTTCTCCGGCAGACAGATGGAACTCGGCGTTTCGCCCGATATGCTCGGCCGCGTCTTTGACGGACTCGGCAGACCTATTGACGGCGGCCCCGAGATAATCCCCGAGAAGAGAATGGATGTCAACGGCCTGCCGATGAATCCGGCAGCCAGAAGCTATCCCCAGGAGTTCATACAGACCGGTATCTCCGCCATTGACGGACTGAACACTCTTGTCAGAGGTCAGAAGCTGCCGATATTCTCGGCCTCCGGTCTGCCCCATGCAAACCTCGCGGCGCAGATAGCGCGTCAGGCTAAAGTCCTCGGCGATAACGAACAGTTCGCCGTTGTATTTGCGGCTATGGGTATAACCTTCGAGGAGTCGAACTACTTCGTCGAGAGCTTCAGAAGCACCGGCGCGCTCGACAGAACCGTTATGTTCTCGAACCTCGCAAACGACCCCGCCATCGAGCGTATCGCAACGCCGAAGATGGCTCTGACCGCCGCGGAATATCTCGCATTCGACCGCGGAATGCATGTTCTTGTTATTCTGACCGATATCACGAACTACGCGGACGCTCTGCGTGAAGTTTCTGCGGCGCGCAAGGAAGTCCCCGGACGCCGCGGATATCCCGGCTATATGTACACCGACCTCGCGTCTATATATGAGCGCGCAGGCAGGCAGAAGGGCAAGCCCGGCAGCATAACGATGATTCCGATCCTCACCATGCCCGAGGATGATAAGACCCATCCCATTCCCGACCTCACGGGCTACATCACCGAGGGTCAGATAATCCTCAGCCGTGAGCTTTACAGAAAGAGCATCAACCCGCCTATCGACGTTCTGCCGTCCCTGTCCCGACTTAAAGATAAGGGTATCGGCGAGGGCAAGACGAGAGCCGACCACTCGAACACGATGAACCAGCTGTTCTCCGCGTATGCGCGCGGTAAGGACGCAAAGGAACTCATGGTTGTTCTGGGCGAGGACGCGCTGACGGATATGGATAAGCTCTACGCAAAGTTTGCGGACGAATTCGAGAAGGAATATGTCTCGCAGGGCTTTGATACCGACAGAAGCATCGAAGAGACGCTCAACATCGGCTGGAAGCTCCTCTCGATACTTCCGCGCAGCGAGCTCAAGCGTGTCAGCGACGAATTCCTCGACAAGTATTACGGCAAGTTCTGAATCCATATGGGAAGAAGTGATAGACTATGGCGGTAATGAACGTGAACCCCACGCGAATGGAGCTTACAAACCTCAAGCGCAAGCTTTCCACGGCGCGCAGGGGACACAAGCTGCTCAAAGACAAGCGCGATGAGCTCATGCGCCGCTTCCTCGATCTTGTAAAAGAGAATAAGGCTCTTCGCATCCGTGTGGAAGAGGGGATAAAGCAGGCGAATGTCAACATGGAGATAGCCAGAAGCGCCATGAACGACAAGAGCCTGAGCGTCGCCATGATGCTCCCAACGCAGGAGATGAGCCTCGAAAGCTCGGAGAAAAATGTGATGAGCGTTATGATCCCGGTTTTCGATGTTCAGTATAAAACTGCTGATAAGAACGATATTTATTCATACGGAACGGCATTCACCTCGGCGGAGCTTGACAATGCGGTCAGCGCACTGTCGGAGATAATGCCCGATATGCTCAGACTCGCAGAGGTCGAGAAATCGTGCCAGTTGCTCGCGGGCGAGATAGAAAAAACGCGCCGCAGAGTCAACGCCCTTGAGCATGTTATGATCCCTCAGTATGAGGAGACGATAAAGTATATCTCGATGAAGCTCGACGAAAACGAGCGCAGCACAACAACGCGCCTGATGAAGGTCAAGGATATGATGCTTGAACAGGCGCACCACTACGACGACCCGTTCGGAATGGAAGCGTGAAAAGCACAAATTTGTTGACAAACATCGGATAATACAATATAATAATAACCGCCGGAAAAGCCTCCGGCGGTCATTGTTAATATGCGGGCGTGGCGAAATCGGCAGACGCAAGGGACTTAAAATCCCTCGGTGGTGACACCGTACCGGTTCAAGTCCGGTCGCCCGCACCATGAAAAAAGCATTTGCGGTTGCAAATGCTTTTTTCAGTGAAATTCGTTCCTTTGGAACGAGTGAAATATCTTCTGATACGAATATAAAAGAAAAATAAACTTGCAGAATTATCTGTGACCTTCTCCGTTCAGATTATTAAACTTGTAAAAGGCCTGAAATAAAAGCACGAAACCGTGATTTCCAATCGGTTCGGCCGTTCCGGTATCTATTTCGGCGCGAACACCCGGAAGTCGGAGCCGATAGGGGGGTAATGCGTCCTAAAAGGCAGCGTCAATGCTTTAAATTGAAATTCTGACATGCTTTATCCCGATGCGGTTATGCACTGCATCGGGATTTTTGTCTTATTTAAGCTTCTTTTGCGGCTTCTTCGCACTCGGGAAGCTCGCCGCGCTTCTTTAGAACTTCGTTGTGTACTCGGTCGCGTTCCGCTCCGGAGAGCTTATAGGTGAAGAACGGCACTCCGGCAAGGAGCATCATTATGCCGTGGACTACGGTGTAGAAGAACAGGAGCATAACTTTTGTTCTGAGCGACTGCGCCGTGCCATCCGCCAGCCCCTGCTGATAGCCGATAATAGATTGCCAGCCGGTTTCGGCGTTGTCATAGAGAATGTAGGGCACAAGACCGCTTGCTATAAGTCCGGACAGCGTGCCGCCGATCGAGATAACAAACGGCAGAGAAGCGTCGAGTCGCTTGCCGGTCTTGAGCTCGAGGTCGTCGAGGATATCCGCCTGGAACATATTCGGCAGCAGGTTCGACGCGCCGAACTGAAGTCCCGTGCCGAACAGGCAGACGATGAAGATTATGTTGAGATAAAGCGGCTTACCGTGCGTGAGATAGAGCGTGCCGACGCCGAACGCGATGATGTTGATTATGACCGAATAAACGCCGGAAGCTATGTAGAGCACCCTTGAAGTGAACTTCTTGAGCAGGGCGTTGATGATGAGCATGCCGACCATGGTTGCCTATGCCGATGGGCAGGGCGAAGAGCAGAGTTTTGCTCGATGAGCCGAGCATTGCTGCGGCGATGAACGGCTGCATGAAAGTCGCGATTCCGCGGAACGACTTGAGAAACTCACTGTAAAGCACGCGGCGCGCATAGGGGTTCTTGAGAACGTCGACGAAGCCCTCGAGGGGATTCTTTTTCTCGTCGCTGTAGGTTATGCGCTCATTGACCGCGCTCATACCGAGCAGCATCGTAACGGCGCCGACAACGCCGCAGAGGATAGCCGCGATGAAGTAGTTGAGCATATTGTCCTCGTAGCCCTTGACTGCCTTTGTTATCGCGGCGATGACAAGGACGATAACGAGCGGCGCGGAGTTTCCAATGGCGGAGGATATGCCTCTGACGGAGAGCAGCTGCTCGCGCTCTCTGCTGTTGGGGGTCATGACGACCGCGACCATGTTGACCGTTCCGCCGAAGTAGAAGCAGACGCTCTGTATGAGCGCGATGGCGCAGAGCCATACCATGAGCACCGTCGGATTGCTCTCAATGAATCCGGGAGTCCAGAAAATCAGAACGGTGATTATTCCGCAGGGGATAGCCGACGCTATGCCGAGTCCCTTGAACTTGTTGCCGTTTTTGATTTTCTTGCTGTCGAGTATCATCGCATTGATAAACGAGAGCGCGAAGCCCGCAACGCCGGTGAATACGTTGAAGAACGACATCTGATGAGTCGTCAGCTGGAGTATGTCAACGAGATACGCGCGGCGGTATTCGTTTATCATACCAGTCATGTTGGTGTAGAAGAACACCGCGAGCACATAAAGTATGTATTCTTTGAGCTTTATGTGCTTTCCGTCTTTTAATTCGCTCATTTGAATTGCCTCCTGTTGATCTCAATGACAGCGTCGTAGTCTCTCTGCTTTTCGTCGCCCATCATCGAGAGCACGAACGTGTCTATATCTGCGAGCAGCGGATTCTTGCTTCCCGCTTTCTTTTCTATTATGTGCGTTACCGGGTGCAGCCGTTTGAGCAATTTTGCCATCGCTTCATACATCGGCGTGCCCTTGACATACGGCTCGTTGCCGACGAATACATTTCTGACAAGCTCCACGCCGACATCCTTGACGAGTTTGTTTTCAATGCTCTTGTCAACTCTGAAGCAGAACATCCTGCCGAGCTTTTTGAGCGTCAGTTTTTGCAGCAGCTTTCCGACTGCGGTTATCGGCTTTCGAAGCTTCTTGTTCTTCTCGGGACCGCCAAAGAACCACGAGAACTTGTCAAAATCATATGCCATGGCGTCGAGCATATCGGTTATCATTCTGTCAAAACGCCACTGAAAATATTCCTGCGCCGTTTTGCCGCCTTTGTCGTAGTTAAAATCCTCGATAGTATACGACTTTATGTCGGCAACGGTGTTGTTCTCTTTGAAAGTAACCTTTCTGTAGGCGCACGGACATCCGACAAAACAGCCGGTCTGAACATCTGTGATTTTATTCCCTCCGGGCGAAGTGTATTCCGTGACCGCCTGCGCGTGCATGTGACCCGTGAATATAAGGTCAATTCCCGCGTCTGCGAGTTTGTTTGCCGTCTCCTGCCAGTTCGTCAGCTTCGCATCGCCGAGCAGATACATGACCGACGAAAACGGGAGCAGGGGATAGTGGGTCATCGCGAATATGTAGTTGCCGCTATCGTGCGCCGCCTTTATCTGCTTAAGCGCCCAGTCCATCTGGTCATCCCAGATGCCCTTGAAGTCCTTGCAGTCGCCGTCGCAGTTGAGCGCCAGCAGGCGAATCCCGTCCGCCAGCTGCGTCACATATGACATGCTCTCCCTGTGTTCGCTTGTCGCGCCGTCGAATCCGAACTCGCGGTAAAAATCGCGCAGCTCCTCGCGCTCCATGCCCTTGACTGGAATAGTTTTGTTGCCGTCGAACTCAACGGGGTCCTCAGCGTAGTCGTGGCGCGCGGTGATGAGATATATCTTCTTTCCGCTGTCACGCAGCTTATAGAGCTTCTCGCGGAATCCGACATGGCTCTGATATTCGCCGCGGTAGACGAGGTCGCCCGGGATGAGTACTATATCTGTGCTTTTGTCGTCCGCTATCTGCTCAAAGCCGGCGTCGATAATGGCGGGGGTCTCCGCCACGCATTTCTGATCCGTCTTGCTCCGCTCTTCGTATGCGCTTCCGGTGCGCTTGAACGAGCTGTCGTAATAGTGCGGATCGGTCACAAGATAAAAGCTGAAGTCTTCCATAAGTCACCTGCTTTTTGAGAAACAATTATCAACATATAGAATATCATATTTCTATTCTGTTATCATCAGAATATATCCAACAAAACTTACGAAATATCACAGCGCATCAGCTCGCGGTATTTCTTCGGCGAGCAGCCGGTCTCTTTCTTGAACGAATATGAAAAATATTGCTGATCGGAGTATGAAAGTACGCTTGCAATCTCGCTTATGGGCATATTCGTGGTCGCAAGATAGTCCTTTGCAATCTGTATGCGGCAGTTGATGTAGTATTGATACGGCGTTATTCCGTACTTTTCGGAGAAGATGTTTATCAGATGATTTTTTGAATAATTCATATCGGCGCAGAGTCCGTCGAGACTCAGATTCTGCGTGATGCGATTGTCGATATTGCGCTTTATCCTGTCCGCCAGATCCTCGCTTTCTATTTTTTGGTGATCCCTTATGTGATTGAACAGGCGGAACACCTCGACGGCGAGCATCGAGCGCACCTGCTGAATGTCATCGCCGTTGAAGGCGATGTCGAAAATGTGTTGAAAAATGTTGTCGGCAAAGCAGCCCTCAAACAGAAAGGTGTTCTGCGGCAGATAGCAGTCTATCAGTTGGTCAATTATCGGGCCGTAGAAGCCGATAAAGAACTTGTGCCAGCCGTTTTCACGCTGAGAGTAATAGCGGTGGTCGCTGCCCTCGGTTATCATGAAGATGTCACCCTTTTTCGGGCGCAGTATCTGCCCGTTTATTTCGAGCGTACCGTACCCGTCGGCGATATACTCGAATGAGGCGATGTCGCTGTTCCTGCGCTCGATACAGTATTTTTCGTCGCAGAGCGTCTCTCCGACAAAATGTATACCCAAAGGACATTCGCTATCGTGCTGAAAAAGCTTTATATTTTCATACATTGTGATTTTTTCACCTTTGATGTCAATATATCTTGATTATTAGTACTTATGCTATGATAATTTTAAAGTATCATATTTCAAAGTGAAAATCAATAAGTTCTCAAAAAACATTCGCTTTCGAGGCGGGATTTTTCGCGCAATAATTTGTATTTTTCCGCCGCCAAACAAAAATCGAGCGGCCGCCGAAGCGACCGCTCTTTTCAGTGTTCCGAAAGATTAGCTTTCTTCTCTCTTCTTTTTCTTGCTGACAACAGTGCCTATTGCAACACCGCTGCCGCAGCGGCAAAGAAGTTTTTCTTTGAAAAATAAGGGCGATATAGTGTTTATAAATCAAAAATCCTACCTGCGGGTAGGATTTTTTGCGTATTCTCTATCTCTTGAGTAAAAAAGTTATTGCTTTATAACCACAATCAATGATTTCTTCAACCTCCGGGTGTGCCAAAAACAACCTGTGGTAGATTGAACAAAAAAAGTACGATTTGATATAATCAATAAAAAACAGGAGTTGATCGAATGACACTCGGAAACCGTATATATGATTTCAGAAAGAAGGCGGGGCTGACCCGCGACGATGTCGCGCAGAAGTGCTCCGTTTCGAGCCAGTCGGTGCAGAAGTGGGAGAGCGACCACGCGAAGCCGTCGGTGGACAATCTGATAATACTCTCGCAGATACTCAATGTTTCGCTCGATGAATTGCTGACCGGCTGCACCGAGCGCGTCCGCGACGAAAAGCGCAGGGCGGGCGTCAGACCCGACTATCCGCCGCTCCATCCGTGGGAGCTGTATTCCGAGGAGCTGATGGTTGAGTTCAGGCAGTCTCGCGAAGAGGGTATAGATATCGATGAATACGAGGAGCTTTTCAAGGCTGTTTCTCATCTTCCCGGCGGCGAGTATAAAGAGCGCATAGCGGATGTCATGTTTGATATAGTGTCCCACACTCCGCTCAAAAAGGACTATGAATTTGATGAGCCGAGCAAGCTTGACGAGATAAAATTGTGCAGGGGAACGGTCCCCGAAAAACGCAGCGTTGACAAGTCCCGCCTGCGCGATAAAATAACCGGCGCGTGGTACGGCAGGGTATGCGGCTGCTTCCTCGGCAAGCCCGTCGAGGGCGTGAGAAATCCGGAACTCGGCATTCTCCTGCGCGAGACAGGGAACTATCCGATGCACAGATACATTAAGCGCAGCGAGCTGTCCGATGAGCTGCTCGGGCGTGTCGGGAGCTGGCTCGGCAAGAATATGTATGCCGATATTTCCGAGTGCGCCCCGGCGGACGACGATACGAACTATACGGTGCTCTATCGGGAGCTTATAGAAAAATACGGCAGGGATTTTACCTCGAAAAATGTGGCGGATATCTGGCTCGACAGGCAGCCGAAGAATGCCTACTGCACTGCCGAGCGCACCGGCGAAGGAGATATCGGTCTATGACTACACGCAGGTGCTCTTCGCCGCGGCGCTCGGATTTTTCGTCTTCGGTGATGTGCCGGATGTCCTGAGCATTATAGGCTATGTTCTCATCTGCGGCGCGGGAGTGGGGATGTTTATATATAACAAGCGCAGATGATATGAATTTTGAATCCATTTTTCTGCCGGGTTGGTTGTACTTTGAATAGCGGTGAGGCGAACTGCTCTAATCGACCTTTTGCCGATTTAGAAATTTTATTTTTTTATCGATATAAATTTATTTTCAAGTTTATTTAATTTTCTTGCGGATTAAAATATATGTTGCGTATATTTGTATGAAGCATTAAAAAGTGTTGAAATTTAGCTATTTTCTGCATCACTTTTTGAAGTAAAAAATTTTCATGGTAAAAATGAGATTATTTGCTAAATAGACATTGCTATTTTGGTATTATCGTGTTATAATTAGTCAGAAACTGGAAATATAGTTATTTCATGGATGAGATAACTCTACGAAAACTGACAAGTATTGTGTATAAAACGGGTATTCCAATTCGTTTTTTAATATTTTTAAAAGCTGTTTGACGGCTAATGATGCCACTCGGGTGTCATATAGGAGATTTGTGGGGAAAACAGGAAGAGAGGAGACCGGGGATACTAAAAAGCAGTGGGCTTTTCAGTATGTGGCTGCTATGGAAACGGGAAACGCACAGTATTTATCGAACATAGAGGAAACCTATGATTTCAAAATCTTAAAAGGAATCGACCCTGAGATTGTAAAGGTCTCGGGAGGCAAAGCATATTTGTTTTTTAAACGAGCCTTCGACATAGTATTTGCTATTGTTGTAGGTCTCGTTTTATTTTTTATTTATGCCAATAATTTAATTGTAATCGCGATAAAGCTTGATTCGAGGGGGTTAGTGTTGTACTGAACTTATTTTGATTGATGATTTGGAAGTTTAACGAAAACACGAGGAAGAGAATAAATGTCAGAATGTGCAAAAAAAATTCCTTTTAGTCTTCCGGATATTTCGGAAGCCGAAATAAGCGAAGTTGCAGATACGCTTCGCTCCGGCTGGATTACCACTGGCTCGAGAACAAAAAAACTTGAAAAAGAGATTGCTGAATGGATCGGTACGGATGGATGTGTTTGCCTCAATTCGCAAACTGCTTGTGCAGAAATGGCTTTGCGCATACTCGGTATTGGCAAAGGTGATGAGGTTATCGTGCCGGCATATACATATACGGCATCAGCATCGGTGATTGATCATGTGGGTGCAAGAATCATAATGATTGATTCGCAGAAAAACAGCTTTGAGATGGACTATGATGCGGTGGAAGCCGCAATTACCGAAAAGACAAAGGCGATAATCCCTGTTGATCTCGGCGGTGTGCCTTGTGATTATGACCGTATTTTTGAGATTGTTGAGCGTAAAAAGAATATGTTCAGGCAGTCAAATGATATGCAGAAGGCACTTGGCAGAATCGCTGTATGTGCCGATACAGCTCATGCTTTTGGCGCAAAATGGCATGGAAAGATGGTTGGCAGTATTGCGGATTTTTCGAGCTTCAGCTTTCATGCTGTCAAGAACTTTACGACTGCTGAAGGCGGAGCGCTGACATGGAGTGTAATCGATGGCATGAGTAATGAGGATATCTATCACAAACTTCAATTGCTTAGCATGCACGGTCAGTCAAAAGATGCTCTTGCTAAAACAAAGCTTGGCGGATGGGAATATGATATTGTTGGTACATGGTATAAGTGCAATATGACCGACATTGCGGCGGCAATAGGGCTGAAACAGTTTGAACGTTATCCCGGAATGTTGGCGAGAAGAAAAGAGATTATTGATAGATATGATGCTGCATTTAAGCCACTCGGCATTGGAACGCTTGAACATTACAATGATGAACATGAATCGTCCGGTCATCTCTATATAACCCGTATTCCCGGAATCACACCAGAACAGCGAAACGAGATTATCGTCAGAATGGCGGAATGTGGTGTTGCTTGTAATGTTCATTACAAACCGTTGCCAATGCATACGGCATATAAGAAACTAGGATTTGATATTAAAGATTATCCCAACGCCTATGCGTATTTTGCCAATGAAATCACACTTCCGCTTCACACTTGTCTGACAGATGAGGATGTGACATTTGTGATAGAAAAATACTCTGAGATTCTGAAAGGGTATATATAATTATGCTTTTGAAGAAATGGGAACAGCTCCCACCGGAAATGCAGACAAATGAGGTGCGGAAATATTATGATATTCTGGAAAAGAAACGAACCAGTTTGTTTTTCAAAAGAGTATTTGATTTGTTCTTGTCTTTGATTATGCTAATAGTCATTTCACCGATTTTTTTGATATTAGCGATAGCAATAAAAATTGATAGCAGAGGTCCGGTGTTCTATCGACAGGAACGAGTTACACAATACGGAAGACATTTTTATATACACAAATTCCGCACGATGGTACAAAATGCTGATAAAGGCGCACATGTTACGGTTAGCAATGATAGTCGAATTACACGCGTGGGAAAAATAATCAGAGATTGCCGATTAGACGAAATAGCGCAGCTTATAGATGTGATTCAAGGGAATGTCACGCTGGTTGGTGTACGTCCCGAAAGCACAAAATATGTTGCCGAATATACGCCTGAAATGATGGCAACCCTACTACTTCCTGCCGGTATAACAAGTCTTGCGAGCATTTTGTATAAGGATGAAGCAAAGCTGCTTGATGCTGCGGAGGATACGGAAAGGGTGTATATAGAGAAAATCTTACCAGCAAAGATGCATTACAACCTTGAAGGTATTGAAAATTTCAGCCTTTGGGGCGATATACGGATTATGATTATGACTGTGCTTGCAGTATGTGGCAAGGAGTACAAAAAGAAAGAGACTGTTTTGGCCGAGAAAGAAAAGGCCGAAAAAAGTTATGATTATTAAAAATAACGGAGACTATGTATAAGGAGTGTATTCTCGCGTGGAGGTTAAACCGGTTGTTTCCGTCATTATGCCGCTTTACAACGAATCCGCCTACATCGAGAGGTGCATGGCTTCTTTGATAAAGCAAACTTTCCCCCAAGAGCAAATTGAATGGCTTTTTATTGATGGAATGTCATCCGATAATACCATTGAGAAACTTGAGACATTTGATTCGGAAATTAATCTGCGCATTTTAAAAAATACAAAACGTATTGTAACATATGCGTTGAACATAGGTGTACAAAATGCACGAGGAAAATATATTATGCGTATGGATGCTCATGCAGAGTATCCAGAAGACTATATTGAAAAATGCATTTATTACCTTGAACATACCGAGGCGGATAATGTCGGCGGAATTGTGCTAACTGTGGGAAAAGGTTTTGTCGGGGAAGCAAATGCGGAAATATTGTCGTCGAAATTCGGCGTAGGTAATTCGGCGTTTCGAACCGGTTGCGAAAGCGGGTATGTTGATACTGTCCCCTTTGGTGCTTTCCGTAAAGAGATTTTTGATAAAATAGGTTTATTTAATCCTGAATTACCAAGAAGTGAGGATAATGATTTCAACAGTCGTATCCGTGCAAACGGCGGAAAAATCTATATGGCGGCAGACATTCAAGTGATCTATTATTGCCGAGACACAGTCAAAGGTCTTTTGGATCAAGCAATAAAGAATGGCAATGCGCTGTTTTTGACTTTTAGAAAGAATCCCAGGGCAATGAATATAAGACACTATATCCCATTCTTATTTGTGTTATCCTTGGTTATCAGTCCATTTATGTGCTGGTTTGTGCCGTTTACACGGTGGGTATTTGTAGCGGAGGGGCTTCTATATGTAATACTGGACATATTGTTTAGTTTGACACACGGAAAAAAGATACATTTTTTTTATAAACTCTTTGTCTACCCCTTATTTCATATATCATATGGAATTGGCTCTTTTATTGGCCTTTTGAATATCAAATTATACTGAGCTTTGAAAGGAGCGATGTTATGCTCTATACAACCGGCGTTTTGACGGATAAGGTTGTCTAAAATCAAATTGATATCGAGTATATAGAGAGGCGTTTGGTTTGCTCGATATTATTAAAACGGTCAAAATTGTGTTCGAACATGAGGATGCAAGACAGAGAAACATAAATTTGGAGGATAGATCGCGAATATGGTGAAAACTAATAGTCCGTCCGGTGTGACGGACAATAACGAGATAACATTATGGAGTGTGGCACGGTTGCTGCTGGGCAAGTTTTATTGGCTGCTCATTTCCGGCTTTGCCTGTGCGCTCATAGTTTGGCTAATTACGACATTTCTTATTGCTCCGACATATGAGTCGAGGGTGAGCTTCTATGTCTATAATAATGCCGAAAAATCAAATCATGCGAGCACGATAAACAACAGTGACCTTCAGGCGGCAGAGAGTCTTGCGACTACATACTCAAAGATACTTGAAAGCAACTCGGTGCTTGATGCGGTGCTCAAAGATCTTGGAGATAAATCGGACCTTAGCAGAAAAGATCTCAGTAAAATGATCGAGGTTTCAGTGGTTTCGGATACTCAGTTGCTTGAGGTTGTTATTAAATCAAACAGTGCTGAATTTGCCTGCGATGTCGGAAAATCATTTGCAAATGTTGCACCGACAGAAATAGTCAGAATAACCAAGGCGGGCGGAGTCGAAGTCGTTGACCGACCGGAGGTTGCAGCGGAAAAGTCATCTCCGAGAACCGTTTTTGATACGGCGATAGGCTTCCTTATCGGCGTTATCGGAATTTCGGTTGTACTTATACTTAAGATGCTTTCGGATACAACGATATATCTGCCTGAAGATATAGAAAATATATCCGGCGTAACCGTTTTGGGTCAGATACCCGAAATAGATGTAACCGAGAATGAACATACTTATTGGAAACTTACGAAAGGAGGGGTGATACGCTGTGAAAATAAGAAAGATAAAGATGATAAATCGAAAAAAAACGACGACTGATACTGTTTCAGTCAACAGGAAAAGGCTCATAAACAACGATAGCCCCTTTGCAATAAAAGAGGCATATGTAAAGCTTCGTACAAGCCTGATGTTCTGCATGAAGGCCGACAAAGAAGGTCCGTGCAAGGTCTTTGCGATAACGAGCGCGAATCCCTCGGAAGGAAAGAGTCTTACGGCGGCAAATATTGCGATAAGCTATGCGATGCTCGGCAAAAAGACGCTGCTCATCGACGCAGATATGCGTAAGCCGACTCAGCGCAGACTTTGGAAAGTTGATATATCAACGGGCCTTTGCGATTTCCTTGCCGGTATGGGTCCGCTTGAACTTGTAAAGGTAGAAAATCTGCCATTGTCGATAGTGTGCACCGGCACAATACCACCCAACCCCTCAGAACTTTTGGCATCGGATATAATGAAGCAATTCATCAAGCGGTGTGCAAAAAGCTACGACTATGTGATTATCGATACCCCGCCGATAAATACAGTCGCGGATGCACAGATAATTTCGACTTTTGTTGACGGAGTGGTAGTTGTTGCAAAATCTGGTTCGACTACTTCGGACGAGCTGAGCATGGCACTGGAAGCGGTTGATCGCGCAGGCGGAAACCTGTGCGGAGTGGTAGTCAACGATATGAATATGAAATCGCTTAAATACTCTTATAAATACAGATACAGCGATAAGTACGGTTACAAGTACGGCTATAAGTACGGGTATAAATACGGACACAAGTACGGATATAAATATTCGTATGAAGACAGGTCCAACAATGCCAAGTGAGTGATACTGCAATGGACATTACTTTTGATTATCATTCCCACATACTTCCCGGGTGCGATCATGGAAGCGACGGAATAAAAACATCGCTAAAACAGATAGAAATGGCTAAAAGCGTGGGAATAAAAACCATATGCGCGACCCCCCATTTTTATCCGCACAAGGAGAGTGTGGAATCATTTCTTGCGAGGCGGCAAAGAACCTACGAAGCCTTGAAAGCAAATCTGCCGGATGGCGCGCCAGAGATAATTCTTGGCGCTGAAGTGCTGATCTGTGACGGAATGGATCAGCTCGACGGACTTGATCGCTTGTGTCGTCAGGGGACAAAAGAACTGCTGCTTGAGCTACCGTTCTATAAATGGCCGGAATCGGTATGGGAGACAGTCGAACGTCTAAACGATCGTGATGATATACGGATAGTCATCGCCCATGCCGACAGATACCCGCCGGAAGATATAGAAAGGCTGATAGGCGAGGGGATTCCGTTGCAGCTGAATGTCGAGTGCTTCAAGAATTCTCTGCGGCGAAAACGGCATATATCCTGGATAAAAAAAGGATATGTTAAATATCTCGGCAGCGATATTCATATGCTCGGCAGTGGGTACCGCGATTGGGAAAAGTGCAAAAAGCTGCTTAAAAAAAATATATAAGAGGGGCAAAATGGAAAATCTTACGCAGTCCGCGGACACGCTCAGCGAACATCAGAAGCTGCTTCTTTCCATGCTGAAAGATTTTGATGCCGTATGCAGAGAACATAATATTCAATATATGCTTTTTGCGGGTACGGCTTTGGGGGCAGTCAGGCATCATGGCTTTATCCCATGGGACGATGATGCAGATGTCATTATGATGCGGCCAGATTATGAACTTTTTTTTGAATGTGCGGCAAAAGATTTTGATACCGAAAAGTACTTTGTTCAGCGGGAGTTCAGTCCACATTGGCCAATGCAGTTTTCAAAACTGCGGCTCAATAATACGGCGTGCATAGAGAAATATCATCCGAAGGACCCCGAAATTCATCAGGGCATATATATAGACATTTTTCCGTGTGACAACCTGGCGAATAACAAAACAGTCAGAAAGCTTCAGTTTTGGGCTTCAAAAATAGTAATTGCAAAGGCGCTGTATGCCCGCGGATATGAGACTGGTAGCGTTGCAAAAAAATGTTTTATGCAGTTTTGCCGTCTGCTTCCGCTTGAGCCGTTCAGAAGGTTTTGCGTCCGCAGTAAAGACTGCGGCTCTGATATGGTACATTCGTTTTTCGCGGCAAGCAAAAGATATGAGAAAAGTATTTTTCCACGCAAGTGGTTTGAAAAAACCATGCGTGTGCCCTTCGAGGATGCGGAATTTCCCGTGTCGTGCCAATGCTCGGAGCTCCTTACCAAGCTTTACGGCGATTACGAAAGAATTCCTCCGCCGGAGGAGAGAAGATGCAAGGAACACGCCGCAATACTTGATACCGAGCGCTCATATACGGAGTATCTCGACGAACAGCAAAAAATGAAAATAGATGTATACACAAGAAGTATCAGATAGCACAAACGAATTGAGGAAAAATATGGAACAGAAAACAAAATCGTTCAATAAAAAGAAGCTGATAGCGGTTCTGGCGGTGTCTCTTGCCGTTGTTATCGCCGTTACGGTTGCTGTGGTGGTTATGATCAAAAACAGAGAAACTCCGGATGACGCTTCCACGGCTGCAATATCAACCCCGGTTGGCAATTTTACTCTTCCGTCGGAGGTTGTACAGAAGATAAATATTGAGGAAACCACCGACAATGATGTTTACCATGCTGGGTTCTACGGAACTGTCGGGAACAGCCGTGTTCTCCTGTTTGAGCTCACCGTCGGCGGGAGCGAAGGGGATTATCTCCTGGGCAGCGCCCCGGACAAGCATGGGAAAATGCTCGATGTGCGGCTGAATATCAGCGAGATAAAGGCCAATCCGTCGTGGTCCGATGAGGATGTTGAACAGCTTAATCTTATGCAGTCAAGTGTGAATGATATAATTTACCAGCTTAATAACATGAAAGGCTTTGAGAGAACGCAATGAAAAGCAGCATGGGCAAAAAGATAAAGCGAAAAATAGGCGCTTTGATTTATTACACTTTCGCTCAAAAGCTTCCTCCATCGTATAGCGGCGCAAAACTCGGACAGACGGCATGGCGCAGATTTTGCGGAAAGCTAATGCTGGCAGATTGCGGCGCTGAGGTTAATATTGAGAAAGACGCGATCTTCTCTCAAAAAGTCACACTCGGTGATTTTTCCGGCATAGGTATTAACGCTAAAATATACGGCGAATGTCACATAGGCGCTTTTGTTATGATGGGCACGGATGTTACTGTCATTACAAGGAATCACAGGTTTGACAGAACGGATGTACCGATGATGAAGCAAGGCTTCGAGGACGAAAAGCCGGTTTATATCGGAGACGATGTATGGATAGGCGACCGCGTTATAATTTTGCCGGGCGTGCATATCGGAAACGGGTGCATTATCGCGGCCGGCAGCGTTGTGACGAAGGATGTGGCACCTTATACTGTCGTGGGCGGAGTTCCGGCGCATTTCATAAAAGAGCGCTTCTCCGAAGAGCAACTTACAAAGCATGAAAACAGTCAATGTCAATGATTCCGAAACTTATGATTATGCAGAAAGCGGTGATAACGGTGCAGGATAAAATACCGCTGCTGATTCTATTATCAGTAGGTGCAGCATTTACTTTTGTTTGGCTCATTCTGATGCGGAAGCGGCTGAACTTGAGATGGTATGCGGCGATACCGCTCGCGATATTTCACACGATCTACGGAGTGTTCACGGTAACGGCGTTTGCCTTTCTGGAAACCGGGTTTGACAAAGCGAGTCTCGGAAATATGAGTCTGTTCGGCGGAGTGTTTTTCATGCCGTTGGCATACTGGCTGGGCGCAAAAATCTCGAAGCGCCCGATGCGTGAAGTATTCGACATTTTTACTCCCTGTATGATTTTCACTGTCATGTGCGCGCGAATAAACTGCGTTATTTCCGGATGTTGCCTCGGACTTCCGATTCCGGGCCTTGACGGAACGCGATTCCCGACGAGGGAGGCGGAACTGATTTTTTATGTCGTTCTGCTTGCGATTATCTGCCCGCGCATAGTAAAAGGCAGAACGGGCGGAAAGGCCTACCCCGTTTATATGATGAGCTACGGAATATTCCGTTTTATCATCGAGTTTTTCCGCCAAGCGCAAACGGACACTCTTTTCCATTTGTCGCATATGTGGGCAACCTTATCCTTAATAATCGGCATAAGTATTTATGTCGAATTGAATATAAATGGCAAGAAGTATAAAAACGAAAGGAAGAAGATAAAGAAATGAAAGGAAGAATTACCGAAAGATTTGTGGCGCTGCTCCTTGTAGCTCTCACAATAATGGCTTTTCTGCCGTCCGTCACGCTGCCGTCTGCTGCGGCAACATCCGGCGCGGTTGCCGGATTAAGCGATGAAAATATCGGCTTGAGCTTCACAGGTGATGCGGACAATGCGTGGAGCGCAACCGCTACCGGTGTCATCGGCAAGGTTCAGTCTACGCCAGGGGGAACCTGCGATCCTGACACAAAATACCGTTCTACGCTGACCATCACAAACAACAAGACCACAAAGGCTACGTTGTCCTTTGACTATGCCGTCGTGGTAAGCGATGGTACGATCTTGGTGAACAATGCCACGGCCACAGCAAACGGCAGATTCAGCAAGGAGCTTGAAGCCGGAGGAACAGTCGAGGTCGAGATTACGTCCGGCAGTACCAACGCTGCTACCATGATTACCATGACCAATGTGAAGTTGGTGTCCGATGTGACTGCAACTACGACTTTCCTGCCTGCCGAAAACGGCAGTTATACAGTTGACGGCAAAAAGGTTACGGAAAAGTTTTCGAAAACCCAAAGCTCAACGCAGGCATATGCGCTTGTTGCAACTCCTGCAAGCGGGTACAAGTTTTACGGTTGGTACAGCGTAACCGAAGATAAATTATTGTCTACAGATTTACAAACCAGCCTTAATATCGATGCAGACAAGACAATTATTGCTAAGTTTGTTCCTTTGACGACACCGACGTTTGATGTTGACGGCAAATCTTTTATCGATCTTGAAAAGGCTGTAGATTATGCACACAAGAATGGTAAAAAATTAGTTACGTTAGTTGAAGACGGCTCAATAAACGGAAACTATACCATTCCGTCGGGCATTACGCTGCTGATTCCCTTTGATGAGGCCAAGACCTGCTATGCCGCGACTCCGACAGCGACTACCGTCGAATCGGCAGCCAAGCCTTTCCGAACGTTGACCATGGCAGAAGGCAGTTCTATCACACTTGCAAAAGGAGCGGCTATCAGTGTCGGCGGACAGTACTATGCAGCCGGCGGCGGTGCACAAGGAAAAATCGTCGGCCCTCACGGCTTCATAAAAATGAAGTCCGGCAGTGCCATAACAGTGAAGAACGGTGCAAGCCTGTATGCATGGGGATTCATCTCCGGCAGCGGCGCCGTTACGGTTGAGTCCGGCGGTTCCGTTTACGAGTGGTATCAGGTTCTGGACTTCCGCGGCGGCAGTGCCTCCAGTGGTATGGGTAATAAAGTGTTCCCGTTTAACCAGTATGCGGTTCAAAACGTGGAGGTGCCGCTGACGATTTGTGCCGGTGCAAGCGAGACGGTTTATACTGCGGTATATGCCATAAAAAAAATCAATCCCACATCAATCCCGTTTATTGGCGAAAACGGCATGTTCAAGCTTGTTTCCGGAAGCCTTACCAAGGCCTATGACGGCAGCACGGACAGAGTTATCTATACGGTCAACGGCACGGCCGAGGTCAACAAATTGGAACTGAAACTGGCGGGCATGAGCGTCAGCTCCAGCAGCTATGTTTTGCCGCTTACAAATAATATGACCATAAGCCTGACCTCCGGCAGCAAACTGACTGTCAATCAGACGGCGGCTCTGCTGGCAGGCGTTGAGGTCAATATTGCTGAGGGTGCTGACTTGACGGTCGCCAATGGTAAGAATGTCTACGTTTATGACGGCGATGAATGGAACTCTGATAACTTTGTCTGGGGTCCTTGTAAGTTCAAGTCTGTTGCCTATGCTCCCGGCAAAGCCTATACCCGTACCAATGCGGATCTGAAGGATGCCAAGGTGGATGTAAACGGCAGCCTGACGGCTATCGGTGCCATCTACACCACCAAGGGCGGCGCATACATCTGCTCCAGCAACGGCACCGGCAAATATGTTCAGCAGGGTACACCTGGCACGGAAACCGCGACCTATCAGTATAATGCGAACGGGAATAATAAAGTGACCATCCCCATCACCGCCGCCAAGCTGCACAACGCCGACGGCTCCTACACCGAAACGAAGACCGCCAAGGCCGGCGATACCATCAACTATGTCAGCGGTGTGTGGAAAATTGCCAAGCCCTGCGATCATAAAAATACCGAAATCCGCGACGCGAAGGACGCAACCTGCACCGAGCCCGGCTATACCGGCGACACCTACTGCAAGGATTGCGGCGAGATAATAGCTTCCGGCAAGGTCATTCCCGCTAAGGGACATAAGGAAGTTGTCGATCCTGCCGTTCCGGCGACCTGCGAAGAACCCGGAAAGACCGAGGGCAAGCACTGCTCAGTCTGCAATACGGTTCTTGTTAAGCAGGAAGTTATTCCCGCCAAGGGGCATACGGAAGTTATAGATCCTGCGGTAGAGCCGACTTGCACCGAACCCGGCAAGACTGAGGGCAAACACTGCTCGGTCTGCAATAAAGTTCTTGTTGAGCAGGAAGCAATTCCCGCAAAGGGTCATACCGAAGAGATTCGCAACGCAAAAGAAGTAACGCTGACCGAGGATGGCTATACCGGCGACACATATTGCGCTGAGTGCGGTATTCTTATTAAAAAGGGTGAAGTTATACCGAAAGGCGGCGTAATCGTCAGCTGGGTAGTTGAAGGTGAAATCGTAAAAACGGAGGCCTGCAAAAAAGGCGAGAAGCCCAAATACACGGGTGCGACTCCTTCAAAGGCCGAAACTTCGCGCTACACCTACGAATTCAGCGGATGGACTCCGGAGATATCCGAGGCAACCGAAGATGTGACATATACGGCGCAGTTTAAAGCCATAGGCAAGAACGGACTTTGCATTGAGGGCAATGATACCTATTGGATAAAGGACGGCGTGAATGTTGAGTTCCCCGGACTTATCAGAATCAATGTCGGCACGGATGCCGCACCTCATTATCATTATTATTATTTCGGCGAGGACGACAAGGCCGTAAAGGACGGCGACTATAAGGTTGACAAAAATAACGGCCTTCCGCTTCCCTGCTATAAATACAGATTCGATGCCGAAGGAATTATCGAACATGATGAGGACACCTCAAAGAACGGCATCTGCGACGGAGACGGTTCGAAGTTCTATTATATCGACGGCGTCAAGGTCGGCGAGGGACTCATAATGGTTGACGGAAGCTACTATTATGCAAGAACATCGACTGCAGAAATAGTCAGAAACCGCAGCTATTGGGTAACAAAGACTAACGGGCTTCCCATAAAAGAGGGAACCTATAAGTTTGATGCCGACGGCAGAATGATTATAAACGGCTTTGTCGAGTACGAAGGATTTACCTATTATTATGATAACGGAACACTTGCCAAGGGCTTCACAAAGATAGGAAATGACTATTACATCTTCAATGCCACAAGCGGAATGATGTATAAAGATGCCAATATGTGGGTCGGA
>DOQR01000009.1:265067-265241 GCA_003514385.1 Oscillospiraceae bacterium
GGTCGGAGATAATCCGTACGGAATTGAAGGCGGAATGTACTACTTCAACGAAACCGGCAAAATGGTTCTTCCGGATATTGAAAACGGCGAGAAGAAAATAGTTGAAAAAGACGGTAAGCTCTATCTTATGATAGATAAGTCGTTCGCTCCAGAGGGTCTCTATGAGCTTGACGG
>DOQR01000004.1:0-49074 GCA_003514385.1 Oscillospiraceae bacterium
GCAGAGCTCCTTGACAAGGTTCATTTTTATATTGAAATTGATAGGCAGATCGGGATTCTGATGAGCCGGGTTGACAGCTCTGCCGACATAGAAGTTGATGTCGGTAGCCTCCTCGAACAGCATGCGGCATATGAGCGAAGCGCCGTCGCGCTTGAAGCCCCATTCCTCATACAGCTCGTTCTTGCCTAACGCATCTTTGGCATACTCAATGACCTTGTTTATCGTTATGACTCCCTCGGTCACCAGATCAACGCCCTCAATCTCCGCAATCGGCGGAACGTCGCTCTGTTCAAAATTGAGGCTCGCCTTGAGCGGCTTGCCCAGATATTTGGCGGCGATGGACGAAGTTGTGCCACCGCAGATGATGTGCTTGCCCTCTTTCGAGAAGAAGAGCGACATCATTCGGTCGCAGTCGTCGGGATTGCGCGGCGGACCGAAGAGAAGATTCATCGGCTCGCGCTTGCGTATCTTGACAACGCAAGCAGTCGCATCGTCTCCTGGATGACCGCCGTAGAGCTTGTCGCACTCGTCAACGAGCATCGTCGAAAGCGTTTTCGCCGTGTATCCGACAGGCACAAGCCCGGACATGAAGTCCGCGATATCGTCGCGCTTCCAGCCGAAGTTGAAAGCCGTTCCGATTCCCGCGTGCGGGCATCCGTCACTCATCGCGACGAAAACATCGCCCTCCTGAAGCTTTATCTGCGACTTAAAAATGTTCTTTCCGCCGATGTTCAGCTCCGTCTCCGTATATTTAAACGGCTCGCAGTCGCGTATCATTATAACATGCGGGTTGTCGTATTGGATTATCTCAGCGGTCTCGTTGTTTATAAGATGTATGATGGTGAAGGTCGAATATGCGACTCCGCGCACCGAGCATATCGGCAGGGTGGCGGCTATGGTCGCCACGCACTCTTCGAGCGGCAGACCTTCAGCCATCATCGTTGATATTATTTTTGAGGTGAGGGTGGAGAGAATGCTGGCTTTTACGCCGCTTCCGAGTCCGTCCGCGAGCACGATGATGGTTGAATTTTCGTCCTGTTCAATTATGTCAACGTGATCGCCGCAGAGCTGTTCACCCTCGTGGTTTATACTCTTCCAGCCTATCTCGGCGCAGAGGTTATTCATTGCTGATCGACTCCTTGAGCTTGGATAGCGCTATCTTTGTTTCTGCCGCCGTCTCGCCAAGCAGCGATGCGATCTCCTGAACGATACGCATCTGCTTGTCAACGACCTTGTCGGCTATTTCAGCCGTCTGGCGGCTGATGTTTTCTTTCTGTTCGCGCACAGTCTCCTCCTGCGTAACATCACGCATGATGCATATGAGCAGGCGGTATTCCTTATCGTATATTATAGTCTCCTCAACATACTTGTCGTATTCGGCGAGATACATGCGCTTGTCATGCATATTTCTGCCTGTTTGAAGAACGTTTAAGAAATCCTTGGGATCGAGCACGCGCACAACGCCGTCTCCGAGAATGTCGGAGGGGGAGCGAAGATTCATTATCTTGAGCGCAGCCTTGTTTATCTGCTGAACCTCGAGCTTTTCGTTGAGCAGGATAAGTCCGTTGGGCGTGTTGCGGACGATGTTGTCCGAAAAGCTCTCCGCCTTGTCTTTAAGATAGGGCAGGCACATCGATATCTCCGCCTTGCCGTGATATATGGCGATAGCTTTTTCGCGGCAGGTGTTGTATCCGCAGGAACCGCAGTTGAGCTCGTCCGAGGGCTTGGTCTTGCCCATGCGGTGAAGAATCTCGGTTATCTCTGCCTCTGACGGGGGCTGAAGTCTGCGCTCGATGACGGTGAAGTTCTTCTGAAGCTCGTAGCTGTCCGGCTGTTCGACTTCAAAATCCTTGTCGCCGGCGAACTGCGCCACAGCCATGTAGTCTTTTACGGGCGCGCGGTGGAATTTTTCCATTACCGGACCGCCGATGCAGCTGCCGGAGCAGGCGGACATCTCGATGAAGCAGTTATGTATCTTGCCGTTTTCAATGTCCTTGAGCGCCGCCATGCAGTTTTCAACGCCGTCTATCGCCATGTAGGTATATTTCGGGTTGTCCTGCGCCATGGTCTTGAGTATGCCGCCGGTCGTCGGGAAGAAGCGCGCGCGGCTGTGCTCGTCCGAGTCCGTCTCGCGGGCAAGCTCAACGCCTGCCGACTTGAACCAGCTTGTCAGCTCGTCGAATGTCAAAACGGCGTCAACTATGCCTTCGTAGTACTGCGCCTCATCTTTTTTTGCAACGCAGGGACCGATGAAAACAGTCTTTGCGTTCGGATATCTGCGCTTTATATCCTTGCAGTGAGCCTGCATGGGGGAGAGCACGTTCGCAAGAAACGGCAGCTCCGCAGGAAAATATTTTTGGATGAGCAGGTTGATCGAGTGGCAGCAGGAGGAGATAATGATATCTCTCGTGTCGCTGTCAACCATATGCTCATATTCTGTCTTGACTATTGTTGCGCCGACAGCGGTTTCCTCGGCGTCGAAAAAGCCGAGCTTCTTGAGCGCTTCGCGCATTGCGTTTATGCCCACGCCTTCATAGTTTGCTATGAAAGACGGAGCGAGGCTGACGATGACCGGGTCACTGCTCTGGAGCAGGACTTTTACCTTCTCAGTCTCGTCAACTATCTGCTTTGCATCCTGCGGACATACGACAAAGCACTGGCCGCAGAGTATACATTCGTTGCCGATAATATATGCCTGATTGCCCGAGAAGCGTATAGACTTCACCGGGCAATGGCGGATACATTTATAGCAGTTTTTACAGTTGGATTTTTTAAGAGTCAGGCAATCCATGCCGTTACACCCTCTCTTCCCTTATCCGTTTTAGTACCTTCTCCTCAAAGAAGTAGTTGAACCCCTCCGGCGTTATTCCGGTGTAGACATCGTCGTCGACCGATATAGTCACGCCCTCGCGGTTGCACCTGCCGGTGCAGAAGCTGCCGGCAAGTGTAACATCGTTTTCGAGGTCATATTTTTTCAGAGCGTCCTCAAACAGCCCGACGATCTTTTCCGAACCCTTGAGGTGACAGGCAGAGCCTACGCAAATCTGGATTATCATATGTTTCAGACCTTTGCAAGAACGTTTTCGCTGAAGAAGTCTTTGACTGTATCGGGCTTCACGGAGAAGAACTTGTCGTCCACCGTGACGCACACGCCCTGCTGGCATTTGCCCATGCAGAAGGTGCCGGAGAGCTCTACCTTGTCGTCAAGATTGTTTTCTCTTATAAGGTACTGGAGCTGCTCAACTACCTGGCGCGATCCCTTGATGTGGCAGGAGGAACCAATGCAAACGGTTATTTTCATTCATTTCACCTCTTTCACGAGTAATCAACAACATCGATCCACGAGTGGAGGAATTCGCGCTCCGCAGCGTTGCCCTTTACCGTCTGTGATGCGGCAACGATGGGCATCCATTTCTGGACATACTGTATCGCAGTGTCGCTCTTCTCGCAGAAAAGATTCAGATACTTCTTCGCGGCGTCGATATCTCCGTTGAGCCAGAAGAGGAGATATGTGCGCGCGGCGTCGGCTGAGGCGTTGCCCTGAGTGGCGTGCGACCAGTCGATGATATAAGGCGTGCCGTCGTCGGTGATTATAATATTCGAGGGGTTGAAATCGCCGTGGCAGACCTTGTTGTGCTTGGGCATCGACTCAAGGCGGGTGTGCAGGTCATATCTGACCGTTGCGGAAAGATCGGTCTGGCAGATCTTTCTGTTCATCTTGTCCTTGAGCTTGTTGAGCAGGGGACAGGTCTTTGAGTGCATCTCAAGCTGGAGGTCGACGAAAAGATTGAGATATTCGTCCTTCTTCTCGGGATTCTCCTGCATCAGCTGTGCAAGCGTCTTGCCCTTGATATAGTCGGACACTATTGTCCATTTGCCGTCGATGACCGTAACCTCGAGAACTCTCGGAATATTGAGTCCGGTCTCTTCGATACGTGCCTGGTTGAGCGCCTCGTTGAGTACGTCGGCTTTGGAATAGCCTTCGTTGAAAACCTTGAGGCAGCGGTCGCCGTCGCGGTAGACTGTCTTGTTGTTCCTTACTGCTATGATTCTGTCAAGATTCATTGTGAACCCTCCTTATGCCTTGTTCTTGCCGTTCTCCGCTCTGCGGTAAGCCTGCTTGAAGTTGTGGGCGCTGTCGTCCTCGGCGATATCTGCCTCGGTCGGCATGGGCTTCTCCTCAAAGTGCTTCTTGCCGTAGTATGCGTTGAGATACATCTGCTTTATCTCGCTCATGAGCGGGTATCTCGGGTTTGCACCGGTGCACTGGTCGTCGAATGCGTTCTCGGTCATCTCGTCGAGAGTGTCGAGGAAGTATTTCTCGTCAATGCCGTAGTCTTTGATTGTCTTCTTTATTCCGACGCGCTCCTTGAGCTCGTTGATAGCTTTTATAAGATTCTCAAGCTTCTCCTTGTCGTTCTTGCCGCCGAGCCCGAGGCTGTCGGCAACCTCTGCGTAGCGGGCAAGGGTGTGCGGATGGTCGTACTGCGGGAAAGTGCCCATCTTGGCGGGAGCTTCCGCCGCGTTGAAGCGGAGAACCTCTTCAATCATCAGCGCGTTTGCAACGCCGTGGGGGAGGTGGTGATAAGCGCCGAGCTTATGCGCCATGGAGTGGCAGACACCGAGGAAAGCGTTCGCAAAAGCCATACCTGCCATTGTTGCGGCGTTCGCCATCTTCTCGCGGGCTTCGACATCGGTCTGGCCGTTCTCGTATGCGCGGGGCAGATAGTCGAATATGACCTTGAGCGCCTGCTTTGCGAGTCCGTCGGTGTAGTCGGTAGCCATAACGGAAGCGTAAGCTTCGAGCGCGTGGGTGACTGCGTCGATACCGGAAGCGGCGGTCAGTCCTCTGGGCGCGCTCATATGGAAATCCGTGTCAACTATTGCCATGTTGGGCATGAGCTGATAGTCGGCAAGGGGATACTTGATGCCGGTGGTCTCGTCGGTGATAACGGCGAACGGAGTTACCTCACTGCCGGTACCTGCCGAGGTCGGGATGGCGATGAAATATGCCTTTTCGCCCATCTTCGGGAAGGTGTAGACACGCTTGCGGATATCCATAAAGCGCATAGCCATGTCCATGAAGTCCGCTTCGGGGTGCTCATAGAGAACCCACATGATCTTTGCCGCGTCCATCGCGGAGCCGCCGCCGAGAGCGATTATCGTGTCGGGCTCGAAGGCTCTCATCTGCTCAACGCCCTTTTCGGCGCACTGGAGAGTCGGGTCGGGAGCAACGTCGCCGAATGTCGCGTGGACAATGCCCATCTCGTCGAGCTTATCGGTTATCGGCTTGGTGTAGCCGTTTTTGTAAAGGAAGTTATCGGTGACGATGAACGCTCTCTTCTTGCCCATGATGTTCTTGAGCTCGTCGAGCGCGACGGGCAGGCAGCCCTTCTTGATGTAGACCTTCTCAGGTGCTCTGAACCAAAGCATGTTCTCTCTCCTCTCAGCCACAGTCTTGATGTTGATAAGATGCTTGACGCCGACGTTCTCGCTGACGCTGTTGCCGCCCCATGAGCCGCAGCCGAGGGTGAGCGAGGGTGCGAGCTTGAAGTTGTAAAGATCGCCGATGCCGCCGTGGGAGGAGGGGGTGTTGACGAGAATACGGCAGGTCTTCATGCGCGCCGCGAACTCGTCGAGCTTCTCATGCTCGGTTATTTCATTGAGATATATCGAAGACGTGTGGCCGTAGCCGCCGTCTGCAATAAGCTGTTCAGCCTTGTTGAATGCGTCGTGAATGTCCTCAGCCTTGTACATTGCAAGCACGGGGGAGAGCTTCTCGTGAGCGAACTCCTCGGAGAGATCAACGCTCTCGACTTCGCCGATAAGTATCTTCGTGCCCTCGGGAACGGTTACTCCCGCAAGCTCTGCGATTCTGAAAGCCGACTGACCGACTATCTTGGCGTTGAGTGCGCCGTTTATAAGAATGGTCTTTCTGACCTTCTCGGTCTCCTCGGGGTCAAGGAAGTAGCATCCGCGAGCCGCGAACTCTGTCTTGACTGCGTCATAGACATTCTGATGAACTATAACGGACTGCTCGGAAGCGCAGATCATGCCGTTGTCGAATGTCTTGGAGTGGATTATCGAGTTGACCGCGAGGACGATATCTGCGGTGTCGTCGATTATAGCGGGCGTGTTGCCTGCGCCGACGCCGACTGCGGGCTTGCCGGAGGAATATGCCGCCTTGACCATTCCGGGGCCGCCGGTGGCGAGAATTATATCCGCCTCTTTCATAACGAGGTTCGTCATCTCAAGGCTCGGAGTGTCGATCCACTCAATGATGCCCTCGGGTGCGCCTGCCTTGACTGCCGCGTCGAGAACTACCTTTGCGGCCGCCGCGGTTGATTTCTTGGCGCGGGGATGGGGGCTGATGATGATAGCGTTTCTGGTCTTGAGGGCAAGCAGGCACTTGAATATAGCGGTGGAAGTCGGGTTCGTTGTGGGTATGACCGCAGCGATAACGCCGACGGGCTCGGCAATCTTCTTTATGCCGTATGCCTTGTCCTCTTCAATTATACCACAGGTTTTTGTGTTTTTGTAGGCATTGTAAATATATTCTGCCGCGTAGTTGTTCTTTATGACCTTGTCTTCAACAACGCCCATGCCTGTCTCTTCGACCGCCATCTTTGCAAGCGGTATTCTCGCTTTATTTGCGGCGGAAGCGGCGGCGAGGAAAATTTTGTCTACCTGCTCCTGGGTGTAAGTCGAAAACTTCTTCTCTGCTCCTTTGAGCGAAGTGAGAGCTGATTCAAGTGTTTCAACGCTGTCGATGATTTTTCTTTCGTTGTTCATGATTTTATCCCCCTAAACGGTTTACTGTTTTATCTGTGTTTTCAGGTGTGCGAGCGAGAGAGCCATGTTTTCATATTGGATCGCTACACCCTCGGGTGCTGTGAGTTTGCACGGCGCAAAGCTCATTATGGCTTTTATGCCGCTTTGACAGAGTTTGTCGCACACTTCCTGCGCCGCTGTTGCCGGCACGGCAATGACTCCGATGCTGACATTGTTTTCTTTGCAGAAATCGTGCAGTCCGTCAAACGGCAGTATCGGTTTTCCGCTTGCGTTATTCTGCGAAACCTCCGTGTCAAACGCCGCGAGAATGTCGAGCCCGTAGTCGGAAAATCCGCCGTAGTCGAGCAGCGCTCTTCCGAGCTTTCCCGCGCCGACTATCACCGTTTTGCCGTTGCGGCTGTCGATGAGACATTCAAGGCTCGCTTTGAGGTCGGATACGGTGTAACCTATCCTCGGCTTGCCGGAGCCGCATATCGCTCCGAGATCCTTTCGAACCTGAACTTCGCCGAAGCCCAATGCCTTTGCTATCGTTGTCGCCGAGACAGTTTCGACATCTTGCGGCAGACTCTCAATAAATTTGAGATAAACAGGGATGCGCCCCAGAGCAGCTCTGGACACGTCCGTAGTTTTCATGCTGCACCTCCCGAAAAGTAGTAGTCTGACTTCTGACCAATACTATTCTATCGCATAACGGGGCAAAAGGGAATTACGACTTTTATATATCGATATTATTGATATCGATATACCTTTACCTTTATTCGGCATAGTTTACAGATAGTGGGGGATATTCAGTTTTTTTATGGTGTTATTAACCTGAAACGAACTCTTTTTTTGCGTTTCCGTCGAGATCTTTCCAGACAAATTTTTTGTTTTCGAGCGTCATGTAGCCGTGATGGCTGTTCTCTTTCGGTATCGAAACCGAACCGGGATTCATATATGTATAGTCTTCATGTTCAACGCACTTCGGAACATGCGTGTGTCCATGCAGAAGAATGTCACCTTTTTTCATAGGCGGAAGATTGTTTTCATTGTATATATGTCCGTGCGTCGCGTAAATAATGCTGTTCCCTAGGTCTATTATCGCGTAGTCGGCGAGAACCGGGAATTTCAGCACCATCTGATCGACTTCAGCTTCGCAGTTTCCGCGCACGCAGAGAATCTCATCTTTCATCGCGTTGAGCATTTCGATGACCTCTTTGGGAACGTAGCCCTCCGGCAGGTCGTTTCGCGGGCCGTGATAGAGTATATCGCCGAGCAGAAGCATGCGGTCGGCGTTCTCGGCTTTGTATCTTTCAAGCATCTTTCGGCAGTAGTACGCGCTGCCGTGAATGTCGGATGCTATAAACCATTTCATTTTATATTTTCTCCTTTATCCGAAAGTCTTTCGCTTCGCTTTGACAAGCTGCTCTATAAACGTATTGTCAAGCTCGGTCAGCTCATAATCCTTGCGGTGAACCAACACATCTTTATATTTGCGTGTGTTCTCCGGGCAGACGCGCTGGATAAGCCCGTATCTGTCGAGCAACTCCTGCGGAATGGGGGAGACCCACATGAAAGTATCGGGGTTGCGCGAGAGCAGCTCAAACTGGCTTGCCCTCTCAAACACAAATATGCGCCTTTGCGAATTGTCCGGCAGTTCTTCTTTCTTGACTTCGGACAGCGGCAGGGACGGCACATACGGATCGGCGTGTGCTATCTCGATGCGGTCGCGAAGATCGTCGAAAGTGATGTTCTCTTTCTCTGCGAGCGTGCTGTTCTTACTCATGAGCAGAACATATTGAAACTCGGTTATAAGCTCGTAGGTGAGTCCTTTTTCGTCGAATGTCGATTTGTAATATTTGTCGTATCCTTCGGCGTAGCGGATTATGCAGAGCTTGTATTCATCCTGGAGAATGTTCTTCATCGAGCGCATTGAGTTAGTCTCTTTGTAGAATATCTCAACCGGAGTGTCCTTGTCGAGAAGCTTTGAAAACTCGGCGAATGCGTCGGTCACATAGCTTGCCCTCGGTACGGATATCGAGAATTTTTTCTTCTCGGTCGTACCCTTGCTGAACACTTCTTCGATAGCGTCGACCTGACGGAGTATCGAGCGGGCGTAACGAACAAAAACCTCGCCGTCCGGCGTCAGCACCATTCCCTTTGCGCTTCGGTCGAATATGGTAACTCCGAGGCTCGCTTCGAGCTCTTTTATCGCTCTGCTGAGGTTGGGCTGGCTGACATAGAGCTTCTCAGAAGCTTTGTTTATAGACCCGGTCTCAGCCACTTCAACTGCGTATTTCAGATGAACAAGATTCATGCTGTGTCCTCCTGTGGATTGCGCCGATAAGATAGGCGGTTGAATGCAACACTATATATGTAAATATAATACCACATATATGCCGCAAAATCTACAACATTATAATATAATAGCTCATCCGCAAGAAATCAATAGCAATATAAAAACACAAAAAATATCCGCAGAGCTTAGTCTGCGGATAAAACTTTTGCGGTTATACGGTTGCTTCTTCTTTGCTTTCTCTGTGCGAGAACATCGGATTTTCGGGCGAGAATATGTTCACGGCGCGGTGGAGAACCTTGAGGTCTACTTGTGTTGCTTCGCCGCCGCATTCTCCGTCAAGCGTCCATATCTCGGGCTTTTCAAATGTGAGCTTTACTTCGGAAGCTTTTATGTATATAAGAGAGTCGCCGTCGAAGTCGCGTTTCATTATTCTGTGGAGCATGTTGAACGCCGCAAGCGGATTAGAGAGCTTGCGCACGAGCAGAAGCTCAAACTGACCGTCGTCAAGCTTGACATCATCTTTGTCAAATTTGAAAAGTCCAGCAACAGAAGTCGAATTTGAAAACGAGCCAAAATAGAAATCGTCCTCAAGCACATTTCCGTCATATTCTATTTTAATGTGTCTCGGCTTGACATCGGCGAGAGCGGGGATAAGATGCAGGAAAAAGCCGTTTATCATATATGCGCTGTATCCGAGCAGATTTTTCATCTTCTGCGGGGTGCTGTATGATATCTTTGTGCCGGGGCCGAAGCAGGCGACATATGAAAACTGATGTCCGTTGTAGTCGCCGACATCGTATCCGTTCGTGTGCCCCGAGGCGATAAGCTCGGCGGCTTCGTTGAGCTTTGTCGGTATTCCGAGCGTCACTGCGAGGTCGTTTGTCGAACCCATCGGCAGATAGCCTATCGGAATATTTGCTCCCGCGCTCATCAGTCCGTTTATAGTCTCGTTGAGCGTGCCGTCTCCGCCGCAGCAGATAACAAGGTCGTGACCCTCCGCAAAGTCGCGCGCTATATTCACTGCGTCGCCCTGGCAGGTGGTGTATTTGATGGTGAAGTCAAAAACGCCGTCCGGAAAGGCATTGATTATCTCACCGAGATCTGATCTCGTTCTGTTCTTTCCCGCGCAGGGATTGACTATCAGAAGTGCTTTTTTTCGTCTGTTTTCTGCTGCATTATTCATTTTTGTGCGGCCTCCCAAGTGTTCCCATATAATGACCGCGACAATCGTACCACTCGAATTTAAACAAATTGTGAACAAGTGCCTCGCAACGAAAAATATTCGGTAAAAAATTCTGATATATACTATATAGAAATAAAATCGGTGCTATAATAGTCGAAAAAGTCCGCGGAGGTTTATGATGATAAGAAATGTGCTCTTTGACTTGGATGATACGCTCTTCGATTTTCATAAGGCGGAGAAAATAGCCCTCACGAAAACACTTGTGCATTTCGGCATCGACCCGACCGAGGAGACACTGGCTCTCTACAGCACAATAAACGCAGCCCATTGGAAGCGCCTCGAACTCGGCGAAATCTCGCGCGAAGAAGTTAAAGTCGGGCGCTACCGCGAGCTGTTTAAAACGATAGGCGTCGAGTGCGATCCCGTAAAGGCGACTGCGTATTATGAAAGTATGCTCGCAATCGGCCACTATTTTATGCCCGGCGCGCCCGAGCTGCTCGAGGAGCTTTACAGAAAGTATAGACTTTATATAGTCTCAAACGGCACCGCAAAGGTACAGGAGGGCAGGATAGGAAGCTCCGGAATCACAAAATATATGGACGGCATATTTATCTCTCAGATTCTCGACGCCAATAAGCCGGACAAGCAGTTCTTTGATATCTGCTTTGCGGAGATACCCGATTTTTCGCTCAGCGAGACGGTCATAATCGGTGACAGCCTGAGCTCTGACATAAAAGGCGGCATAAACGCCGGGATAACAACCGTCTGGTTCAATCCCAAAGGAATAGAAAACGACAACGACATAAAGCCGGACTACACAATAAAAGAGCTTTCGGAAGTTCCCGGTTTGCTCTCTCAGATCAGCGCGAAAATATGAGACACGGCAAAACATAATATAAGCCCTGCGGCGGTCGGCAGAAGTGCGGCGATAACAGCCCATTTCATGCTGCCCGTCTCTTTTTTTACCGTTATCAGCGTTGTTGAGCACGGCCAGTGGAAAAGCATGAATATTATCACGCATATGGCTGTTTTTATGTCCCAGCCGTTTGCTGTAAGCAGTGTGTGCAGTGCGGCGCCGTCAGTCTGTGAGATGCCGCTGTCGGCGAGATAGCCCATGAGCATTATCGGCACAACAGTCTCGTTTGCCGGGAATCCAAGAATGAACGCAGTCAGAATGACTCCGTCCATGCCGAATAGATGCGCAAGCGGGTCAAGAAAATCAGAACAATATGAAAAAATACTCGTGCCGTTTATTTTTATGTTCGCACTTATCCATATTATAAGCCCGGCGGGAGCCGCAACAGCCGCAGCACGCCCCAGCACAAAGAGCGTGCGGTCGAATACGGAGCGCACTATAACTTTGCCTATCTGAGGTCGGCGATACGGCGGCAGCTCGAGCGTGAATGATGAAGGTACTCCGCGAAGTATCGTCTTTGAAAGCAGGGAACACGCCGCAAAGGTCGCAAAGACGGACAGAACTATGAGCGCCGTCAGCAGAGCGGCTCCGGCAAACGAGTTAAACGGAGCGGGCAGTGCGCCGACTATAAACAGTGAAATCAGCGATATCAGCGTCGGGAATCGCCCGTTGCACGGCACGAATCCGTTCGTGACTGCCGCCATGAGGCGCTCGCGCGGCGAATCGATTATCCGACATCCCGTAACTCCTGCCGCGTTGCAGCCGAATCCCATGCACATTGTTAATGCCTGTTTTCCGCACGCGCCGGATTTCTTGAACCTGTGGTCGAGATTGAAAGCTACCCTTGGAAGATATCCTGAATCTTCGAGCAGCGTGAACAGCGGAAAGAATATCGCCATCGGCGGGAGCATGACCGCAACGACCCATGTGAGCACTCTGTATACTCCGTCAATGAGCGCGCTCGTCAGAATATCGGGAGCGTTTATCAAATATAGTAATTGCCGCAGTTTTGCCCCGAGCGCGTCAAAAGCCGAAAACAGCAGATTTGACGGATAGTTGGCCCCGTATACAGTCAGCCACAGCACGGCGGCGAGCAGCAGGAGCATGGCGAATATCCCGGCGCGACCCGTGAATATGCGGTCGAGCTTTCTGTCTGCCGCCGAGTGCTTTGCGCTTGTTGTGACGCATTTTTTGAATATATCTTCAGCTCTCATAACGGCGGCTATTGCCGCTTTGTCGCGTATCATTTCATGCGTAAGCCCGAATCTGTCAATTACTTCGTTTGCGATCGTTGCTTCATCTTGCGCCGCGTCGGGAGCTTCAATTTCTCTCGAGAGTATTCGCATTGCATCGCGCCGCGGGTGGCTTGAATTTTCGCTCAGAGCGGGCGTGAGTATTTTTAGTGCTTCTTCGATTCCGCTCCCATAATGCACAGGCTCTATGGGAGCGGACTTTTTTGATATTACCGAGTCAACTGCGTCAATCAGCTCGTCGAGCCCCTTGCCGCTGCGCGCGCTCGTTCCGATTACGGGTACACCGAGCTCGAGCGACAGAGCGGGAATATCAACTGATATCTTCTTTCTCTTCGCCTCGTCCATGAGATTAATGCAAACGACAGTGCGCGGAGTTATTTCAATTATTTGCAAAACAAGATTCAGATTTCGCTCAAGGCATGTTGCGTCGCAAACAACTATGCAGGCGTCGGCATTTTCGCTGAGTATAAAGTCCCGCGCCACTTCCTCTTCAACCGAGTGCGTGAAGAGCGAGTATGTGCCGGGAAGATCGACCAGAATATGGTTCTTTCCGTTTTTTCTGAACGACCCGCAGGCAGTGGCAACTGTTTTTCCCGTCCAGTTGCCGGTGTGCTGATTCATGCCGGTCAGAGCGTTGAACACCGTACTTTTTCCGACGTTCGGATTCCCGGCGAGGGCTATCACAATATCGCCGGGATCAGATTTGAGAGCGGGCGTATTTGCGTCCATGCTGTGCTTTCCCGTTGAAGTGCGCGTCAATCCCAATTTTACCGCCTCCGCGCCGTCATATCTTGCTGACCGCTATTTTTGCGGCGTCTTCGCTTCTGAGTGCTATGACCGCGCCGCGAATTAAATACGCCGTCGGGTCGCCGGATATAGCTTTGCCGAGACACTCAACGCGCGTTCCGTCGATAAGACCGATGTCCTGCATTCTGCGCCGGTCGTTCGCGCCGAATCCGAGTTTGTTTACATATGCCTGTTCGCCGACCGATAATGTATTCAAAGAGACAAGACTCATAATTTGATTCACCCTTTAATATAAGTTTACCCGGGGAAAGAAAGTTTCCCGATACCATAATATCGGCATCTGCGAAAAGGGTGAATGAGCGTGGACGGCGGCGAAAAATTTTTTACTTTCAACGGCAGCGAATACAGGGGAGAATACGGACTCACGGCGTCGCAGGAGGATTATCTCGAGATGATTTGCCGCAACTGTCCGCAGTCCGGTTCGGTTCGCCTCGGCGTGCTCGCGCGAAAGATAAATGTCAGCGAATCGTCCGCATCTAAAATGGTGCATAAGCTCAGCGAGACAGGGCTCGTGACATTTGAAAAATACGGAACGATATATCTCACCAAGCGAGGAAGGGGAATAGGGGAGTATCTTATCTTCCGCCACGATGTTATAGAGAGTCTGTTGTGCCGCATGAATTCGAGTGAATCCGAGCTGCGTCAGACCGAGCTTATAGAACACTTCCTCGACAGAAGGACAGTTGAAAATATATCCCGCTTCCTTGAGATACACCGATAAGGCTTTATCGATACATTTGCGCTTATATTTTTTGCACTTGAGTGTAATTTTTGACATATAATGCTAAAATATAAAATAAAACGCATTTTAATGTGCTATTATACATCCTGTAATAATGCAAATGGAGGGAAAACACTCATGGCAGAAAAAAAGACAGTGTTTCTCACAGGCGCTTCCGGCCATATGGGCTGGGCAGGCTTCAAAGAGCTTTACAAGAAAAAAGATAAGCTTAACATAGTCCTGCTTCTTCGCGACAGTGAGAAAAACAGAAAGAAATTCGCAAATTACCTTAATGATCCCAGCGTTAAAATCGTCTGGGGCGACCTGAAGAAATATGACGATGTCCTCAAGTGCGTTGAGGGTTCTGATTATGTTCTTCATGTCGGCGGAATGGTCTCGCCTTCGGCTGACTATTATCCGACAAAGACCATTCAGACCAACACCACCGCTGCTAAGAACATAGTTGACGCCGTTAAGGCTCAGCCCAACAAGGACGAGATCAAGGTCGTTTACATCGGCACCGTTGCTCAGACGGGCGACAGAAACGCTCCTATCCATTGGGCAAGAACCGGTGACCCGATTAAAATCAGCATCTACGATCACTATGCGATAAGCAAGACCATCGCCGAGAGCATTTTCGCTGAGTCCGGTCTTAAGCATTGGGTATCGCTCCGCCAGTCCGGTATCCTTTATCCCGACATCCTCAAGAACATCGACCCCATCATGTTCCATGTTCCGATAAACGGCGTGCTTGAGTGGGCAACTGTTGAGGATTCCGGCCGCCTTCTTGCAAACATCTGCGAGCCCGACGTTCCTGAGGACTTCTGGAGAAAGTTCTACAACATCGGCAGCGGTAAGGAATACAGACTCACCAACTTCGAGTTCGAGGAGCTGCTCCTCGGCACTCTCGGCATCGGCTCCACCAAGAAGCTCTTTGATGCCAACTGGTTCATCCTCCGCAACTTCCACGGTCAGTGGTATGCTGACTCGGATAAGCTCGAGGAGTACCTGCACTTCAGAGCCAACATCCCCGTGAAGGCATACTTCAAGCAGATGATGACTCAGGTTGCACCTTACTATAAACTCGCTTTCCTTGCAAAGCCCTTCGCTGGTATTCTCAAGAAGACCTTCATGAAGAAGCTTGCAAACACCGAGATTTACGGTACCATGTGGTGGATCTCCAACAATGTTGAAGACAGAATCACCGCTTACTATGGTTCCAAGAAGAACTGGGAAGCTATCGGCAACTGGGATACCTTCAAGATCGAGCGTCCCACCGAGGAAGTTACCCTTCTTGACCACGGTTATGATGAGAGCAAGCCCGAGAGCGAGCTTGACCTCGAGGATATGAAGAAGGCTGCTGCTTTCCGCGGCGGCGAGTGCCTCTCGACCGAGATGACCAAGGGCGACCTGTTCACTCCTCTCAAGTGGAAGTGCGCTCACGGCCATGAGTTTGAGATGACCCCGAACCTTGTTCTCAAGGGCGGCCATTGGTGCCCGAAGGAGCTTCCCTCCGACAGCGAAGGCAAGAAGTTCCACTGGGCATATGACGCCGAAGCAAAGGTCAATCCGTTCTTTGCTCAGGTTTGGTATCCCCTCCACGATAAGGACGAGAACAACGAGTACGACGAGCGTATATTCAAGGGCTTCAGCGGCTTCGAGAATATATAATCGCTTAAAAAATCAAATTTTTTGGGAGCTGCTCAGAAATGGGCGGCTCTTTTTTTATTTGCTTTGGCGCGGTTTGGATAAAATAATATAAAAGCGGTGTTGACAAATACCCCATGGGGGTATATAATCAAACTAAAGACAGAAACGGGAGATGACAGAATGGAAAATGAAAATAAATGCTGCGAATGCTGTCGGCATAAGGCGACGCCGAGGAGCGACGAGACGGTGAAGGCGCTGCAGAACAGGCTCAGCCGAATAATCGGTCAGCTCGGCGGGATAAAAAATATGCTCGACGATAACCGATATTGCGGCGATATCCTCATTCAGCTTGCCGCCGCACAGAATGCGCTGCGAAATGTCGGCTATATTATACTTGAAGAGCATATGGAAACCTGTGTCGCCGAGGGAATAAAAAACGGCGATGATGAGGTCATAGCTGAGGCTGTTGAACTCATTAAGAAGCTCAAATAATCGGAGTGAGACAGATGGAAAAATTTGATGTTACCGGCATGACCTGTGCCGCGTGCAGCGCCCATGTTGAACGCGCGGTGCGCGGAGTTGAGGGTGTGAAAGAGGTGACGGTCAGTCTGCTGACAAATTCCATGACCGTCGATTTCTCTTCACCCGCCACTGCCGAGAAAATATGCTCAGCTGTATCTGCGGCGGGTTATGGCGCATCGCCGCAGAATCAGGGCGGCAAAAAAGAAAACAAAAAGACATTGCTTGAAAGCAACGAGCCGAAAAAAATACTCCATAGGCTCATAGCCTCGGTCGTGCTGCTCCTCCCGCTGATGTATGTCTCGATGGGACATTTGATGTGGGGCTGGCCCGTGCCGCAGATATTTGCTTCGGATCCGCTTGCGATAGGACTTTATCAGCTCCTGTTGACGACAGCTGTTATGGTTATAAATCAGCGATTTTTCGTCAGTGGAACCAAGAGCCTTTTTCACGGTGCGCCGAACATGGACACGCTAGTGTCGCTCGGAAGCGCGGCGGCTTATATATACAGTACAGCGGTGCTCTTTGAAATGTGCAACGCGGCGGTGAACGGCAATGTTCAGATGGCGATGCACCATCTTCACGGACTCTATTTTGAGTCGGCGGCAATGATACTGACGCTTATAACCGTCGGCAAATATCTTGAAGCCGTCAGCAAAGGGCGCACAACAGATGCGATAAAGAGCCTCATGGATCTCGCGCCGAAAACCGCCTGTGTGATAAGAGACGGCAAGGAGCAGGTTATACCCGCGGAGGAAGTCGTAAAAGGCGATACTTTCGTTGTCAGACCAGGCGAGAGCATCCCTGTTGACGGCAGAGTTATAAGCGGCGAGAGCGCGGTTGATGAATCGGCGCTTACCGGCGAGAGCATCCCTGTTGACAAAGCGCCGGGCAGTCTCGTCAGCGCGGCTACGCTCAATCAGAACGGATTTCTTACTTGCGAAGCGATGCGTGTCGGCGAGGATACAACGCTCAGCCAGATAATAGATATGGTCGAAAATGCCTCGGCAACAAAAGCCCCAATAGCGAAAATCGCCGATAAAGTGTCCAGTGTATTCGTCCCGACTGTTATGGCGATAGCTCTTGTTGCGGGCGTGGCGTGGCTTATTTCCGGTCGCCCGTTCAGCTTTGCGCTTGCCCGCGCAATAAGCGTTCTTGTCATCAGCTGCCCGTGCGCCCTCGGACTTGCAACCCCTGTCGCGATAATGGTCGGCAGCGGTATGGGCGCAAAGCACGGAGTGCTGTTCAAGACTGCGACCGCGCTTGAACAGACCGGAAAAACTCAGATAGTCGTCCTCGACAAGACCGGAACGCTGACTCAGGGCAAGCCGCAGGTCACCGATATCGTGCCCGCCGACGGATTTAATAATGATTCGCTGCTGAAACTCGCGGCTTCGCTCGAAAGCAAGAGCGAACATCCGCTCGCCGCGGCGATAACGCGCAAGGCAGGGGAGAGCAATATAATCGCTGATGAGGCGCAGAGCTTCTCCGCTCTGCCCGGTCACGGAGTCAGCGCGGAGATAAACGGAAAATCCGCGATAGGCGGCAATGCATCTCTGCTCAAATCAAAAGGAATTCTAGATTCTGCAATGGAAGCCGCCGGCGAGAGACTCGCAGGTGAGGGTAAAACACCGTTGTATTTCGCCATTGACGGCAAGCTTGCCGGTATAATTGCGGTCGCCGATGTAGTAAAAGACGACAGCAAACAGGCAATATCCGAACTCCAGAGCATGGGTGTCAGAACCGTTATGCTCACGGGCGATAACAGGCGTACGGCACTCGCTGTGGCAAAGCAGATAGGCGTAGAAAATGTCGTGTCAGATGTGCTCCCGGGTGACAAGGCGGATGTGGTCAAAAAGCTCCAGAAGTACGGCACGGTCGCCATGGTCGGCGACGGCATAAACGATGCTCCTGCGCTCACTCAGGCGGATACGGGTATTGCAATAGGCGCTGGAGCCGATGTTGCGCTCGATGCGGCTGATGTTGTGTTGATGAAGTCGAGTGTCCGCGATGTTGCGGCGTCGATACGCCTTTCGCGCCAGGTTCTCAGGAATATTCATGAGAATTTGTTCTGGGCGTTCTTCTATAACTGCATCGGTATCCCAATCGCTGCAGGCGCGCTGATACCCGTGTTCAATATCGCGCTCAATCCCATGTTCGGTGCGGCGGCAATGAGTCTTTCGAGCTTCTGCGTTGTCACCAATGCGCTCAGACTCAATTTCTTCAAGCCTGATCGCCCGTTCAAAGGCAAGTCAAAACCGCCGGTCAAGCTCCCCGGGCTCATGCCGGCAGAAGAGAATATAAAAAATACGGAGGAAACAGCTATGAAAAAGACAGTTTATATCGAAGGTATGATGTGCAACCACTGCACTGCGCATGTTCAGAAGGCACTCGAAGCGCTCGACGGAGTTGAGAGCGTTGAAGTCAGCCTTGAGGACAAAAAAGCGGTGCTTACGCTCAAAAATGATGTCGATAACGCCGTTATAATGAACGCTGTCAAGGATGCCGGATACGAGCCGACAAAATGTGAATGATTTTTTAAATAAATCTTGCCATAACACTTGACATATCGAAAGTTATTTGTTAAAATAATTGCCGTCGTCACAGAACGGCAATTAACTGCGGGTGTAGTTCAATGGTAGAATTCCAGCCTTCCAAGCTGGTTACGTGGGTTCGATTCCCATCACCCGCTCCAATATGCGCTTGTAGCTCAGGTGGATAGAGCAACTGCCTTCTAAGCAGTGGGTCAGGGGTTCGAGTCCCTTCAAGCGCGCCAAGCCTGCGGGCATATCTCTTGATGTGCCCGCAGCAAACTAAATGGTGGGTATAGCTCAGTTGGTTAGAGTGCCAGGTTGTGGCCCTGGAGGTCATCGGTTCGAATCCGATTATCCACCCCAGCAAACCAACGCAAAGCAGAAATGTTTTGCGTTTTTTATATATTACCGATATTTTGGGGTGTAGCCAAGGGGTAAGGCAACGGACTTTGACTCCGTCATTCGCTGGTCCGAATCCAGCCATCCCAGCCAGAAACTCCCGCACTTTTGTGCGGGAGTTTTACTTTTTACATCTTCACTATTCATTTTTCACTACCCAATGTTTTCAAGAGCTGTGGCTATTTTAAGGCAGTTGAAAACGGACTGTTTTCGGTTATGTAATCAAACACAACTAACATATAACTAACAAACAAGCAACAAATTATCAAATCACATGGATGTTATCAGATACATCCATGTGCCGATTTTACTTTTTAGCTTTACTTCGGTAGATTTATCCCCCAACATATGATAAAATATCTATATATAAACTAACCGGAGGATTGACGGCTTTTAATGAACGACAGGATGTTTACAAACAAAGACCTGCGGGCGATGATTATTCCGCTGTTTATCGAGCAATTTTTACTTTTGCTCGTCGGCATGGCGGATACATTTGTCGTCAGCTTCGTCGGCGATGCGGCGGTTTCCGGCGTGTCGCTTGTAAACTCCTTTAACACCGTCGCGATCTTCCTATTTTCCGCCCTCGCATCCGGCGGCGCTGTAATAATCAGTCAGTATATCGGCAGCAAAGATAACGAGCAGGCGGGCAAAGCCGCAAGTCAATTATTGATGTTTTCGGTTGTCAGCTCGGTTGTTATATCCGTTCTTATTCTCGTCTTTGAATGCCCGCTTTTGAATCTGCTTTTCGGCAGGGTAGAGGATGATGTCATGGCGGCGTGCGTCGAGTATATGCGCATAACCGCGTATTCGTTCCCGGCTCTTGCGGTTTATAACGCCGGTGCGGCGATGTGCCGCAGTGTCGGCAGAGCCGATGTGTCGATGTATATATCCGCCTTTGCAAACGCCGTCAATGTTGTCGGCAATATTATCGGCGTGTTCGTTCTTCATGCCGGGGTCGCGGGAGTTGCTTATCCGTCGCTGATAACGCGGACTATTTCCGCTGTCGCCGTCACATGGTATTGCTTCATGCATCGGAAAACTCCCGTAAGATACACGCTTTCCGGTATATTCGCGTGGCACGGCTCGCTGCTCAAAAAAGTGCTCGGCATAGCAGTCCCGAACGGCGTTGAAAACGGCGTCCATCAGATCGTCAAAGTGGCGCTGAGCAGCATGGTTGCACAGTTCGGAACATATCAGATAGCCGCAACAGGTGTGTCGCAGGGTATATGGTCGCTCGCAGCGCTTATGGGTATGGCGATGGCTCCGGTCTATACGACTGTCATCGGTCAGTGCATGGGCGCGGGAAATATTGAAGAGGCGAACTACTATTTCAAAAAGCTCAATAAGCTGACATTCATTCTATCATTGGCGTGGAACACGGCTGTGTTCGCAATGACTCCGCTCTTGCTGAAATTCTTTGCCATATCCGATGAAGCCAAGCATCTTGTGCTCATCATGGTGCTCATCAATAACGTCATAAACGCTTTTGCCTATACGTACGCAGGACCGCTCGGGAGCGGATTGAGAGCGGCGGGGGATGTGAAATTCACCATGACCGTCTCTGTTGTTCTGACTGTAGCCGCGAGGCTGTTCTTCTCTGCGCTGTTCGGTCTGTGGCTCAATATGGGCGCCGTAGGCGTGGCGATAGGCACGAGCATGGATCTGCTCTTTCGCGGAGCGATATTCTTTGTGCGCTATAAAAATCAAAAATGGACTAAATTCAAACTTATATAAAGCCTATGAAAAGAAGAAATCTATCACTTATAATCTCCGGTCTGCTCGGCGTTATAGCCATATTATCCGGCATATATCTGATGGCGGCGAGCGTGACAAATTACATTGCCGAGTCCAAAAAGACGGACTGGATAGTAACCGAAGCCCGAATAACCGATGTTTCGAGCCGCGTCAAAAGAAACAGCAAATCGAGCACGACATTTTATGATCTTACATATCAATACGAAGCAGACGGCAAAATATATACCGGAAAGAAAAGCAGCGTTTCCGGCATCAGACTTGTCGGAGACGAAATAAAAATAAAATATGACCCCGACAATCCGTCTGATTCAACATCGGATATCACTCCCAATAAAGATGATCTGATATATCCGTTCGGCGGTGGAATTTTGTTCTTGGCGGCAGGAATTTTCTTTCTGTTGACGGCGATAAAACGGAGCAAGCGGCTAAAAAACGAAGATGAAGCGTATACTGAGACTTCAGAAAACAGCAGAAACCCGAAGCGAACAATTATAGCGTTGCTGCTTATGGCTGCGATTATCGCGCTGACCTTTGTCTTTCTGCGAGCTCAACCGTCTGACATTGAGACTTTCTCTTCCGTGATGACCGAGAACGGTTATACTGTGTCGGACATGACCGACGAACTGCGCACGGATTGGCGGGTCGGTTCGCTGATAGAAGATTCACGCTCTTTGCATACCGAAGATATGCGAATAGACTTTTGTGTCATGGACTCGACCGACAGCGCACGGCGCATCTATTCGGGAATGACGCTTCCGGTAAAAGACGGAAAAGAATACACCTACAAGAGTACGAATTACAGCATCTTTTCAATCGAAGACGACAATTTATATACCGCCAAGATTTACAGCGGCAATACCGTGATTTACGCCGCAGCGTCGCATGAATGCCGCGATGAGCTTGTTGATCTGATCGGACAAATGGGATATTACAAATAAAAAGAAAAGCATCCGCACGAATTAACGCGCGGATGCTTTTTGAATTTCTGTTATCAATCTTCGACAGTGACTGTGCCGTCTTCGTCAACAGTGATGGTCATGCCGTCCTTGACATAGTTGAGGAACTCCTCGCCAAGGCAGTCAACTGTGGGCATCAGATCGTCAGTCCAGACTGCGGAGAGAATAGCTCCGGCAGCCGCGAGCGAGTCGATGTGTTCCGAGAAGAGCAGGCAGGCGGGCGTTCTGCCCATGACCTTTGCGCAGTAGAGAACCATGCCGCCGGTCGTCGAGCCGATAGTCTGGGGCAGACAGAGAGCCGTGCCGACCATGGGCTTGCCGAAGAGATCGGGGTTGTTCTGGTCGCCGCACTTAGCGGTCTTGTCGCCAAACTGGAGGCTCTTCTGGAAGGAAGCAAGGGTATTGAATCCGTTGTGAGAAACGAGAGCTTTTGCCGTGCATTTGCCTGCGGCAACAGGGCGTCCTTTGAACTGTTTCATTGTTACTTTGCCTCCTTTGTGATGATATCGAGAATCTCGGCGCTGGTGTAATAGCGCGAGGTGGTATATGTTCTGAGCTTGTTGGAGTTGGTGATGACGGGCATCTTACCTGCAAGCGGGTTGTTCATATACATCAGCGGGCATATGTAGCTGAGAACGACGCCGGTAGCCTTGAGCTTTGCAGCGTTGGGCGTTGCGTTGAACTTCTCAACAACAGCCGGAGCGGCGGTGAAGACGGTCGGGATAGAGACCTTGCTTCTGCCGTTCTTCTTGAGCGACTCGCAGACATTCTCGGTCCACTCAACGAGCTGATCGTATGAGAGGTGAGGACATCCGACGAAGCAGAGCTTCGGAGTTGCGTTCTTGTCTTTCCACATGACGGGATAGTTGTTCTTGACTCTGTCGAGCTCGGCGTCGTCAATGACATAGACCTTTGCGCCCTCGGCGATAAGGCTCTCGCCCTGCTCAACTGCCTCGGGAGTCAACTTGTCGATGTGATAGAGACCGACAGCGCCGTTAGAAGCGGTAGCAGCGCCGAAATCCTTGAGGTATGCTTTTGCATCGCCGTCAAGCTCGGTGCCGATCCACTTATCAAGACCCTTGACATAGGGGACATCTTCCATGACCTTCATGCCGATAGCGGAACCGAGAATCTGAGCCTCGGGCTTCTTGGTGGTCTTAACTTCGACTATCCATGTAGCTTTTCTGCCCTCGTCGGTGACAAGTCCGAAATAGGGGACACGGCCGACGATGGAACCGAAGAGCTCGATTATGCCGGAGTTTCTGTTGCAGCGTGCGCCGAGAACGGAGTTTGCATAGACAACAGCCGAGGACTCAGCCCATGAGAGAACATCGCCCTTCTTGGGAGTGTTGCCGACTTCGTCCATGTAGCAGGTGCAGGTGTATGACTTGCTGTCGATAAGACCGAGCTTTGCAAGCTGCGCATCGTAGCTGTCCTGCATATTGTACATGAACTTCTTGAAAACGATGTTCTTCAGGAAGCTCGAAGGTACATTGGGATCGAGGGGCTTGGGGTCAACGGAGAACTTCTGGCTCGAAAGAGCGCCGCCCGCGATAAGCTGATCCATAAGATCATAGACAGGCTGCATGACTCCGAGACCGAAGCTTGTAACAAGGTGACCCATCTTGCTTGTGACAGGCACCATCTTGGTGGCGCCGAAAGCGTCACCGTACATGACAAGGGTCTTCATGACCTTCGCCATGGTTTCGCCTTTACCGCCGTTGAGGATTTCTTCCTCTTCGGGAGTAAGGTGCATTTTGTAATTCATGTATATCCACCTTTCAATAAATTTTTCAGCGGAAGCGCTCGCTCGCCGCATATGTAACAAATAAATTCTATCACAAATCGCAAATAAAATGATTGGCAATTTAGAAAAATAAACAATTAATAAATAAAAAAATATCGAATTTTTGTATTTGCTTGTCCTCATATGCGGCAAATAAATATTTCTTGCAAAATCCTATGCTTTGTGATACTATTTTAGCCCGCATCAATCGAAGGAGGGATAACTAATGATAGGACTCAGGCGCGGAGATGTTAGGCTTTTTGAGCATTGCAAAGAGTGGGAAATCGAAGGCGAGAGAACGGTAAACGAACTTCGTGAAATACTCGGCTCGGATGCTATTGATATTCAGCATGTCGGCAGTACATCTATAAAGAGCATAAAGGCAAAGCCAATAATAGATATTGCAGTCGGCACAGACGATTTCAATCGCATTTTATCTCATGAAGCCGAATTGCTGAAAGCCGGCTATCATTACCGTCCCAACCACGATATGGGCGGTGCGCAGCTGCTTTTTGCCTGCGGCAGTTACTATGAGGGCGGCGATATGCAGACGCACTTTATCCATGTTGTGAAATATAACAGCATGGAGTGGCGGAATTATATAAACTTTCGTGACTATCTGAACACTTATCCGGAGATAGCGAAGCAGTATGAGAATGTGAAAACAGGGCTTGTTGAAAAGCTCGGGAGTATGGGGAGCAGAAACGATTATGTTGACGGCAAGGCTGAGTTTATAAGCCATACTCTCCGCAAGGCAATGGCGTGGTCATTTCTCGGCAAGACTGTTACAATGAAAACCGACCGCCCACTGGGGTATGTGCACAGAAAATCCGGCTATGAGCTTGTCTATCCGCTCAATTACGGCTATATTCCGGGCGTTCTCGGCGGCGACGGTGAAGAGCTTGATGTTTATCTTCTAGGCGTAAATGAGTCTGTTGAGAGCTTTACGGGCAGAATAATCGGCATTGCCCACCGAGCCGACGATGTTGAAGATAAGCTGATAATGGCGCCGCTTGATATGAATTTCACCCGTGAAGAGGTCGAGCGTGCGGTGCATTTTCAGGAGCAGTATTACGACACGCATATAGAACTTGTTAAATAACAGAACAACCGCAGTGATATCAAAATCATTGCGGTTGATTTTTTATAATATTTCGCTGTTTTCAAGCAGATATGCCGCACCTATGGCACCGGCATCGTTGCCGAGCACGGCGGGGCGAATGAGATGAGCGTCAGAGTCGGGCAGGGCATTTAGAAAACCTTCGAGCCAATATTGCCTCAGCTCAATTAGTCCGCCGCCGATTACGATGCACTCGGGGTCAAAAACACATTTTACCGTGTCAACGACCGCGCACAGGTCGGATATAAAAATTTCGACTGCCTCGCGGCATTTTTTGTCGCCGTCTGCGGCTTTTTTGAAAACTCCGTTGCAGTTGAAGCAGCGGCAGTCAAGCTCGCTTGCCGTTCGCATAAGCCCGGTTGCCGAAACATACTGCTCGGCGCAGCCGACCTTGCCGCAGTTGCATTCGCGCCCGCCGATGTGCAGGGGAATGTGACCTATCCGCGCCGCATGGAAGTTGGCTCCCGTGAGCAGCTTTCCGTTTATTGAAGCCGCGCCGCCGAGACCTGTTCCGAGAGTCAGCATGACGGCGTTTTTGCAGTTCTCAGCCGCCCCGAAATAAGCCTCTCCGATGAATGCCGCCGCCGCATCGTTTACGACGAAAACACGGCGTTTGAATTTATTCTCAACATCTTTTTTTATCTCGAATCCCGTGAATCCGGGCAGGTTGCCGGTCGCGTAGAGAACCTTACCTTCATATGGATCTATGTCCCCGGCAGAGCCGATACCTATGCCCGCACCTGCGCCTGCAAGCGGGAGCAGATCTTTTATAACGGCAAAAAGACAATTTCTGATGCTGTCGAGTCCGCGGGATATGTCGGTCGAGCGCTTTGCTCTCGCCGTAACGGTTCCGTTTTCAATAACCGCACCTTTTATCGATGTCCCGCCGATGTCGATACCGATATTCTTCATCTTATTCACCGAAAGCCTTCATAAAGTGTTTGGTAATGTCCATGGGTCTGGTTATCGCACTGCCGATAACAACGGCGTATACGCCTGTGTCAAGCACATTTTTCAGCTGACCGACTTCCCATATTCCGCCCTCGGCGATGATGTGCGCGTGCAGTGTCGATGTCATCTCACGGAGCAGCTCGCAGTCCGGGATTGCGATACCCTTGGTGTATTCTGTATAGCCGCGCAGGGTAGTGCCGATATAATCGAAACCGAGCTCATCGGCGCGCTTGGCCTCCTCATAGTTCGAGCAGTCCGCCATTATCTCAACTTCGGGTGCATTCTCGCGAATATATTTTATAAGATCTTCAATCTTTTCGCCGTTCGGGCGCGAACGCTTCGTTGCATCGAGCGCAATAACGCTGCACTTCGTTGTCAGCAGGGCTTTGACCTCTTTCAGCGTCGGGGTTATGTAAACTTCGGAGTCCGGATATTCGGCTTTGATTATGCCGATTACGGGCACATCAACCTCTGCCGTTATCTCATTTATGTCCTCAACATAGTTCGCTCTTATTCCAGCCGCGCCGCCGAGTACAGCTGCGCGCGCAAAGTGCCCCATCATGTGCAGCCCGTAGAGCGGCTCGCCCTTGACTGCCTGGCATGAGACTATAAGACCGTGTTCTTTCAATTTTGCCATAGTTATCACTCTCCACAGATATTTTCGCCTTTCGCGGCAAAAAAGTCAAGGGGATAGTGAATTTTATCATCAAAAAACGAACCCTCCGTTTGGAGGGCTCGCGTCGGTTTAATTTACCACTTGTTCTCGACATATTCGCAGAATGCGTACATGTCTTTAATTTCAAGCTTTGTGCCGTCGTCGAGAACAGCCGTACCGTTCCACATGCCGTGAACCTGATGTGAATGCATGCGCAGGAGATTGAGAGCGTTCGTGTCGCAGTGGTGATCATAGAACGGGGTCATTACAAAATCAAATCTGCCGTCCTCGGAGACAAAGTGCCAGGGCTCCATATATTTGTCGGGTTTCGGGAAAGTTTCGACATCTATCGCGCCGAACTTGTGAGCCTTGCCGTCATAGAATATGCAGGTCTCGGTCGCGTTGCTCTCGTCGCCGATGCCCCAGGTTATCTCAAAGCCGAAAATGTGCTTGTTGCCGTTCTCGTCGGTCAGATATGTAGAGCCGTTGCCCCAGTACCAAACGAGCTTGTAGGGAGTGTTGACGCGACCCCAGTCGAGGCAGCAGAAGGTGTCGTCTTTTGAGAATTTGTAGACCTTGTCGCCCCATTTATATGTGCCGCTGCAGGGCATGCAGTTCTGCTTTGTGGTCATGAAATAGCTCTTCGGGTCATCTTTGAAAGGGAGAACCGTTGTGATGTTCTCGAGACCGTCCGGAATGTCCATTTCAAAGTGGCACTCGACCTTGCCGGACTTGAAATAAATAGTGCGCTTGTGCTCTTCGGTCAGGACATCGAATGTAGCCTTGCCGATTCCGTTGACTTCCATTTTGACATGGTTCGGAACATCGCCTTTGGGCGGGAGAACATATTTGTCCTTTCCGCCGAGGAAGAGCGCCGTGGGGGCGGTGAGAGTGCCGGCGGCGAGCTTCTTGTTCTTCTTCGGGTTTCTCAGATCGACCAGCGCCGCCGAAGCGTAGCCGCCGATAGAGATGTTGGCGAAGCTTATCTGAATCATGTATCTTCCGTCTGATATCTGATAGAAGTCCCATTCCTTGCGGCGCATTGTAGGCGTCGATTTCGTGCGGTCATAGTCAAAGACCATGTGACGCGCCCAGCCGGGTGAAAGCAGAGTTCCGTCGTCGGCAAGGAGCTTTGTCGGCTCGTTGTACTCCTTCTGCGCGCTCTTGACCTCACCCTTGAGCCAGCTCGGATAAGTCCTGGGTATCTCGCTCATTAAAAAATCCTCCTAAACATTAGTTGCATCAGCCCTCAGCTGTGCTGAATCTCGGTTAATTATAGCATATATACCAAAAATATACAACGATTTTTTAGTTTATTATTTAAAAATACGAGAAAAGGCTCCCACAGAGGGAGCCTTTATAGTTTTTAGCCCATCTTTTCGAGTGCCGACATATATTTCGGATTCGTCGGGATGAACATATAGTTGAGGAACAGCACTTCCTCTATCGAATTTGTCTTGACGAAACTCGCGAGGTTTACATTTATCTGCCTCGGGTCAATGACGTAGACGGTCTTGTAGTTGTTGCAGAGCCACGGAACAAATGCGTTTGCATAGCTCTCTTTTATAACTACGATGCTGCGGTTGCCGGGCGCGTCGGTGGTTATCTTAGTTACGCCGTGGTCACCGCCGAGGAAGGCGAGATACTTGTTCGAGGACTTCACTTCCGTGTTTATGACCTTGACTTTGTAGTTGCTCTTGAGTGTCGGGTCGGAGTCGGAGGCGATCGCTTCTGTGTTGGTCTTCGGAATGAAATATTCAACGTAGTCCGGTTTTTTTTCAACCGCCGTGCTCTGCGTAGCTTTGTAAAGCGTGCCAAGGAACGGGGAGAGCTTACCGGTCCGGAGTGAATTGATTTCAACGGGCATGAATCCTGCGGTATTTGCAAACGCGCGGTATGCGTAATATGCGCCGCGTGCAGTCCAGTGGTGATCCGTTCTGAAATACAGATATTCGTTCGTGTGGGCGGCTATCTCCGGATAGGCATCAACGGGGGTTATGCCCTTGAGCTCGCCGTAGATATAATTGATGCCCTGATACTGCGAATGCGATTTGCCGGAGTTGTATTTCTTCGGAGCGTAGAACTCTATCGAGGTCGGAGCCATGAGGCTGTATACTTTTGTGTTCGGCATCTCCGCCTTGAGTTTGTTGAGCGTCGCGGTGTAGACATCCATCTTCTTATAGACGTTGGTATATTGCTCCATAAGACGGTTGTCAAGAAGGATTATATACTGGTTGGAATATACAGTTTCCTTTCCGGTCTCGTCAACTTCGGCGGCATTTATCGGCTGAGTGGTCTCGGTGTTCCTTGCGGTCTCGGAGGGTATTGTGGTCTGCTCGCCGGTTGTTTCGGCGTTGCTTTCATCCTCATGCGAGAGCGCCTCGCCGTCGCCGACTCCGCCGTTGTTCTTTATGACCGTCGCGCCGTCGCCGATCTTCAGGAACGAATAGAACGATTTAATCTTGTTGCTTATTTTGACGAGCCCGTTTCTGCCGGGAAACTGGTCGTTGTAGTATTCCTCAAATTTTGAAGCAAAGTCACCGGAGAAATATGAGCTGGCGGAAAAAGAGGGTTTCTGCGCAAGATTTCTGTTCTCCATCTCGGAGACCTTTTCGTCCTTGTCGAAGAAGCTGTAAAATCCGACAATGATGAAAACCGCTAAAACGACACTGAATGAGACGGCGGTAAGAATTTTTTGGATTTTTTTCATTTTATCTTAGCGCCTCCTCAGAATCTGAAATACAGGAACGGGTTATATGTCGAGCCCGCCAGCGATGCCACGCAGAGCACGAGCATAACAACATTGAAAACAGTGTTGAATATCGGCTCTGTCACCGGTGCACGTTGCTTGAGCTTCGCGATGCCCACTTTGACGAGCTTTGCAACGGGCGCGCAGGCGATAGCTGCGATGATAATAAACGGAATGTTGTTGATTATCATCGCGTTCATGACCGGGTCGGTGAACGCGTTGCCCGATGCGCCGAACGCCACGGAAAATGCCGACTTCATTGCCGAGAAATCCTCGAAGTAGAATATCATCCAGCCGACGAGCACGACAAATATCGAATACACCCAGCGAATAATTTTCGGAATCTTGTCAAGGAACTTCTTGAACACAAACTTTTCGAGGCACAGGAACACGAAATAGTAGAGACCCCATATTACGAAGTTCCAGCTCGCGCCGTGCCAAAGTCCTGTGAGACCCCAGACGATGAAAAGATTGAGTATCTGACGCGGCAGACTGACTCTGTTTCCTCCGAGGGGGATATAGACATAATCTCTGAAGAAAGAGCTCAGCGTGATATGCCATCTGCGCCAGAAATCGGTTATAGAAGTTGAGATATATGGATATTTGAAGTTTTCAGGATAATCAAAGCCGAACATGCGACCGAGTCCGATAGCCATGTCTGAGTATCCGGAGAAATCGAAGTAAATCTGGAAAGCATAGAACAGAACTCCGACCCACACGCTCATCACAGCTGCATTGTCAATATTGGCGAGCAGCGACTCGGCGAGAGAACCGGCATAGTTTGCTATGAGCACCTTTTTGCCGAGACCCGCCATGAATCTCGTCATGCCTTTTGCAAAGCCGTCTATCGTAACAGTTCTGTGGTCAATCTGTGTGTCAATATCTGAATATCTGACAATCGGACCCGCTATAAGTTGCGGGAAGAGCGAGACAAACATCAGGAAGTTTATGAAAGACTTCTGTGCCTTAACATCTCCTTTGTAAACATCGAGCGAATATGACATCGTCTGGAATGTGTAGAACGAGATACCTATCGGCAAAGAAAATGTCGGAACATGGAGCGAGAGGTGGAAGATTCCGTTGAGCGTGGAAATGAAGAATCCGCTGTATTTGAACGCCGCGAGCAGGCCGAGATTGATAACAACCGAAAGTGCGATAAACAGTTTGGTTATCTTTTTGCCGCGGTATTTTTCTATCCCGAGAGACACCGTATAATCCAGTATGGAGCTGAAAATCAGCAGACATACCCAAACCGGCTCACCCCATGAATAGAATATAAGTGATGCAATGACAAGAACGATATTTTTCGCCTTGTCGTTCTTCACGATAAAATAGAAGAACAGAGTCACGGGAAAGAATATGAACAGAAATACGAGACTCGAAAAGACCACTTGATTTCCCCCTTTTTGTGCGTATGATAAACCTATTATATTACATCTAATTATACACTCTTTAATTGGTAATTCAATTACAAAAGAGTTACAAAAAGCTTATTGCCATTGAAAGCTTTTGACGAAAAAAAGAGACACGGAACAAACCGTGTCTCTTGGAGCCGATTATGCAGTTGGAAATTTAAAACATATTGATGATAACCGGGATAAGAGCTTTTATAATTTTGATAACGATCTTGGCAATGACAGGAGCGACAACGCTCGTTATCTTCACAACATATCTTGCAACTTCAATCGCAATCTGGATTATAACATACCACTTGCCGAGATAGCGCTGAAGCATATCGGTGTCCATGCCCTTGTGGTTGGGGTCGACGGGGGAGTAGGATGTGTCGGTTTTGACTATCTTGCACTCGTCTATCAGCTCTTCGCTGTCGACGCCGTAGGTCTTGAGAGTGAAAGAGTTCTTCGTAAACTCGACGGTCGAATAGCTCGGCTCTTCGGAGACATATTTAAAATCAAGCCATTCGTAATCGTAATCCTCGATACGGTTCTTGCCGGAAGCGGAGCTTGCGGTAAAGTATACGGTGCCGACGGGATCGACAACTGCGCCGTCCGTATTGTATTTCTGATCCTTGACGGGCTTTGTGTCCTTCATGAAGAAGGAGCGTCCGTAAAGATGCTCGTGACCGGTCAGGCAGACGTCTATCTCAAATCTGTCGATAAGCGCGCTGTATATAGCCGCAAGCAGCTTGTTGTCGTCATCTGCGGCGTGGTGTCCCGTTCCGTAGATATCGTGATGCATAACGGCTACGCGCCATGTGGCATCGGGATTCTTGGCGATAGCGTCAAGGGTGAACTGATACTGGTCATAAACATTGAAAATCTGGGTGTTATAGACGATGAAAAGCACATCGCCGTAACGGAACCAGTAGTTCTCGTCAACGTTTGCGGGTGTCGTGCCGCGGTATTCGTTGGGGTTGTTGACATAGAGAGGATATGTTTTGCCTCTGCGGTCGTGGTTGCCGACGGTTGTCGCAAGGGGATAAGATCTGAGCGCCGCGGGGGAGAGCGTACCCGCCCACTCGTTTGCTCTGTCTCCGTGCTGGGTCTGGTCGCCCGCGGAGAGTATAAAGCTGATGTCGCTGTTCTTGTCGAGTGCGGTGCCGAGAGTTTTCTGCCACACATAGGCTTCCTCGCGTCCGTCTTCAACGTCGCTGCTGACCTGGATATCGCTGATATAGAGGAGCTTAAATTTCTCGGTGGAGAGAGTTCTGTACATAACGGGACTGCTGAACTTTCCGTTGCTACCGTAGACATAGTAATAAACGGTGTTCGGCTCAAGTCCGGTTGCCGTCACTTTGTAGATGCTTTGACCGGTATAGCTGTCGGTCGAGGCCTTGCCTACGAACTCTTTAAACGAGGTCATGTCGGCGCTTTTGCCGATGCGGACAACGCCGCTCTTAGCCGTGTCGTCGGAGTGCCAGCAGAAGTTGAGCTGAGTCGCGTCCGTGCCCGGGGTGAGTGCGATGAGCGTGTTGTCGTTTCTTACAGTTTCCCAGTAGCTGTTCCATTCGGGCTGAGTGAGCACATTGCTTCCGTCTGCCGAGGTGCCGATAGCAAGGCACGAGGCGAGCATGAGCAGTGCGAGCAGAATGGACAGCGTCCGTTTTGCTGCTTTCATTGGAATTCTCCTTTTCATATTTTTTAAGCGGGAGTATTATAACACATTTTGCTCTATTTTGGTAGTTTTTTTTAATATATTATCTATTTTTTTATAAAAACTATGGAAATATTTATAAAGTGATGATATAATCTATCGCGGATTTTTAAGAATGAAGAGGAATACAGATGAAAGTTATTGTTTTGAACTCGACGGCACAGGTTGGCGAGGAAGTTGGAAAAATTTTCTGCGATGAGGTCAATGCAAAGCATAATGCGGTTCTCGGACTTGCAACCGGAGCGTCCCCGATACCTACATATGAGTATATGACCGAGCAGTATCGCAGCGGCAAGGTGAGCTTCAAGGATGTCAAGACCTTCAACCTTGACGAATACTGTGATCTGCCGAAGAACCACCCCAACAGCTTCTATTCATTTATGAAAGAGAACCTTTTCTCGAAGGTCGATATAAAGCCCGAGAATGTCAATTTCCTTGACGGAAACGTTGAACCCGTTGCCGAGAGCGCACGCTATGCGCAGGCTATAAAGAACGCCGGCGGAATAGATATTCAGCTTCTCGGAATCGGCAGAAACGGCCACATCGGCTTCAATGAGCCGGCTGATGAATTTACCGACGAGGCATTCAAAGTCAAGCTTACCGATAGCACGATAGCTGCAAATTCGCAGTATTTTACTGATATTGCCATGCCGCACTATGCCATAACAATGGGCATCGGCTCAATAATGAGAGCGAAAAAGATAGTGCTCATCGCGACAGGCGAAAGTAAGGCAGAGGCGATAAAGGCGACTGTTGAGGGTAAAGTTACTCCGCATTGTCCTGCATCGATACTTCAGCAGCATGACGATGTGACGATATTCCTTGACGAAGCGGCGGCAAGTCTGCTGAAAAAATAAAAATTGAGATAAACAGACCTCCGATGTGTGAAGTGCGTCGGAGGTCATTTTTTAATACAGAGCTATTTTGTTGATTTCGGGCGTGTCTCGGGATGAGACTATCAGTATGCGTACAGCGTCGGTCTCAAGCCCGTGAAGCTTCATTATTTTTTTAGTGCCGATTGTTGTGCCTTCAAACAAGATTTGTCCTGAAGCTGTTTTTTATAAGTTCGCCGAGCTCGTTCAGACGCTTGACATCTTCATCATTGAGCTTTCCGTTTGGCATCGGGGGAACGTTGAGATTGAATGTGGTGTTTGCGCCGACGGAGTTGAGGTATGTGTCAAAGAGCCTTTCGCGCGAGTGAGCCTGCTCGGTGTCGCGGTAGAACCAGCCCGGACGGATGGACATATCTCTTTCTCCTTTTGTCGGTTACCTGGACGCTTTAAGTTTATCGGCTCAGGCCGCGATTGTCAATATGGGTTTTGTTTACTTTTTAAAAGCCTCATTTCTTGCCGGATTTTTTGAATATCAGCAGCGAGATTGATATCACGGTCGCGATTATAACCGTTATGCCGACTGCGGTGACTCCCTGTTTCACTCTTGCGGCGTTTCGTGTGTTCCCACCACTCGGCAGAGTATAAGTCTCCATCTCATCGGCATCATCTATCAAGTATTCTTCATCGGCGTCTTGTGATTTGGATGAGCGATTGTTCTTGGAAGAATTTGATTTAGTTGTTTTGCTTTTTGTCTTTGATTTGGTGCTCGACTTTGACGACGAGCTTTTGCTCTTTTTCTTCGTTGTACTTTCCTTTTTCGTCGTTGATTTGGTCGAACTTGATTTCTTTGTGGTTTTTGTGGTGTCTCTGTCATCGGAATCCGAATTTCCAGACTGGTTGTTCTGCTCCGCCGTAGTATCCGGCGGGGCAATATATGTGTCTATTTCAAACATCTTTGACGGAACGCCTTTGTCGTCGGTGACTCTGACATAAATTTCCGGGTCGCCGCCGAATGAATATTTCCTGTCTATAAGCGTCTCGCAGGTTATGCCGCCTCCGGCAAACGATGCGGAAGATTTGACGCTGAACAGCTGCTCGTCGTATTCTGCCTTGCCCGTAATGCTGATTTTTATCGGGTCTTTGCCGTCAACATATATTTCATAGACAACCGGACTCTCTTTTGTCAGATCAGCATATGAGATATCGCCGTTTATCGCAACATAAAGCGAGCCTTTTTCGGTTTTGGTGTAATATGTAGCGAGCGCGCAAATGCCGTTGCCGCCGTTCTCATTTTCGCACTGTATCTGCACATTGGTGCCGCGCACTTCATCGGGCGAGACGGAACCGTCTATCGACACCGCAAGCGCCTGTATTGCAAGAACAAATGTAAAAATTATTGCTGCTGCCGCTGTGCAAAAACGCCTTATAAATCCCATTATCTTTTCCACGCTTAGATCACCGCTTATGCTTTAAAGTACTAATACCGAAAATATCACTTTTTTCATTCATGTGCAATAGCAAAAGTCGAATTTTGTAAAATCAGCACAAAACAATTTGTAAATATTGCACAATGAAAACAATATGTTTGCGCAAGCAGACATAAAAAAAACGGCTGCATCGAAACCCGAACGGGTTAAGATACAGCCGATATAATTTTTTTAGATTTTCATCTTTTTCATTGCGACCGAAAGAGCCTTGCACAGCGCAGTTCCGAGAACGGCGCAGACGCCGGCTTCAATGAGTCCGTTGACTCCGACGAATGCAGCGGCAAAAGCCATAACATTTGTCGAGCCGAACTGCTCCTTGAGCTGAATGATTATCGGTGCGTTGTTGAACAGCAGAAGCAGTGTGCCGGTGAACAGAATCGTGTTGAGCAGGGGACCTGCGATGCTTGCAACAAGATACTGCACAAAGTTTGTCTTATCTTTCGACGATATCGCTTTGAAAATAACTGCCGTCAGCCAGCCCATGAGAACTCTGGGCACGATGCAGACGATCGCAGTGCGCAGGGGACTGACACTGAAAAGCGCAACGCCGAAAGTGCTCATTCCGAAGCACTGGATGAAGCTCGTTATTCCGAATACCGCGCCGAGAAACAGTCCGCCGACAGGGCCGAGCAGAACGGCTCCGATGATGACCGGAATCGTTATAAAAGTTATCTCGATGGCTCCGGCTTTGAGATAACCGAGCGGTGTGAATGCCATGACGATTATCAAAGCGGTGAGCAGTGCGGTGAGCACGAGATGCACGAGTTTTTGCCGCGATGCGGCAGCTGATGTTTTTGACATGATGTTTTCCTCCTTGCTGTTGCTCCGTCAGGATGCAGCGCAATTTTTTGAGTCTATATCAAAAGCATTGCTTTTAATATGCAATTTTATTATTTCCTGTTCTTTTCGTATATTATACGAAGTCCCTTGAGTATGAGCTCGGGGTCATATGTCATTTTGTGGTTGCAGCTTTTGATTATCTCGCCCGAAAGTCCGCCAGTTGCAACAAATGATTTAACTTTGCGTCCGAGTTCCTGCTCCATTCTGTCGCAGAGCCCGTCGAGCATGGCGGCAGTGCCGAAAACAACGCCGGACTGCATGCAGTCTATCGAATTTGTGCCGATGGCCTTCTTGGGAGTTGAAAGGCTTATCGCGGGCAGCTGAGATGTTTTGGCGGACAGCGCTTCAAGCGAAATCCCTACGCCGGGAGCGATGGCGCAGCCGCAGAAAGAGCCGCTCTCGTCGATAACATTAATTTTTGTTGCAGTTCCGAGGTCGATAACAAAGCACGGCAGCTCATAGAGATTCGCCGCCGCAACAGAAGCGGCAACAAGATCCGCGCCCGCCTGCGACGGATCGTCGGCAAGAATGTTTATTCCTGTCTTGACTCCGGGACCCAGAACAATTGGCTCACTGCCGGTTATGCGCTTTGCGGCGTGCGATATAGCACCCGTCAGCTCCGGCACAACGGAGCTTATCGCGCATCCGGTAAACTCGTCAAAACCGTAGCTGTAGAGGTCGAAAATGCTCTTGAGTTCAATGGCATACTGATCCTCAGTGCGCGAACGATCGGTGGCGAGTCTCGAAACGAACTTCAGCTCTTCGCCGCTGTATGCGCCGATTGTTAAATTGGTGTTGCCGATGTCGATAGTCAGAAGCAATCCGATCACCTCGTGAAAAGCGTTGTTTTAACCGATTTGATTATACACTATAACGCGGGAAAAAGCAAACTTATAATAAATTTCACTGTTTATTTTCGCGGCGCATTATGGTATAATTGTCCGCAGAAAGGAATGAGACCCGTTATGCTGTGTAATTTGTGCCCGCGACACTGCGGAGTTGACCGCGATGTTTCGCAGGGATATTGCATGAGCCCGAATATAATAAAGCTCGCGCGGGCGGCGCTGCATTTTTGGGAGGAGCCGTGCATCAGCGGCACAAAAGGCTCAGGCACAGTGTTCTTCTGCGGGTGCAATCTCAGGTGCGTGTATTGCCAGAACAGCGAGATAAGCGGCGGGGGAGCGGGCATCCCTATGAGCGACGAAGATGTTATGCGCACTTTTGACAGGCTCATTGAAAAGGGCGCGCATAATCTCAATCTCGTTACCCCGACTCATTATGCGGATTCCGTGGCGCGGATACTCGAAAAATATCATTCGCCAGTGCCTATTGTGTATAACTGCGGCGGATATGAATCTGTGGAAACGCTCAAAATGCTCGAGGGTCTTGTTGATATATATCTGCCAGATTTCAAATATGCCGATGCGGCTCTTGCGGTTGAATATTCACATGCGCCGGACTATTTCGAGCGTGCGTCCGAGGCAATTAAAGAGATGAACAGGCAAGTCGGAGTGCTCAAACTCGACTCCGACGGCATAGCCGAACGCGGTCTTATTATACGTCACCTTGTGCTTCCGGGAGCCGTTTCAAACACAAAGAAAGTGCTCCGATGGATAAAGGAAAATCTGCCGGAGGGAACGGTAGTCAGCCTGATGAGTCAGTATACACCGTGCGCAAAAGCCGCGGAGCATCCGCCGCTTGACAGGCGCATTTCAAAATACGAATATGAAATAGCGCTCGATGCAATGATAGACCTCGGTTTTGACAACGGCTATGTGCAGAGCCGCCGTTCGGCGCAGAAAGATTTTATTCCGGATTTTCAGTCCCATGAGGGACTCTTATAAATATTGTTGACCGAAAGGGAGTTTTGATATGACAGGTTTTATCGGAGCGGGCAATATGGCAAATGCCATTATAAAAGGCATGGTGTCGTCCGGCGCGGCAGAGGGAAAAGATATAGCAGTCTATGATATCCACCCTGAAAAGCGCGAAAAGGCGGCCGCAGATTACGGGGTAAATGCGGTGTCAAGCCTTGAAGAGCTTGTGAGTGGGTGCAGCGAGATAGTTGTTGCAATCAAGCCTTACGGCTTTGAAAAACTGCTCGGCGGACTTGATGCTCAGCTCAAAGAGCACGACCCGCTTATAATTTCCATAGCTGCGGGCAAGACTATCGAGACTATTTCATCGTATCTCAGCTATGAACCCGCACTCGTGCGCGTCATGCCGAATATAAACGCCACGATAGGCGCATCCATGAGCGCATACTGCGCGAACGGACGAGTCAGCGCGGAACAGAAAGCATTTGTTGCAAAACTGTGCTCGTCTATCGGCGAAGCGGTCGAGCTCGACGAAAAATTCTTCTCGGCTTTCGGCGTTATCGGCGGCGCGGCTCCTGCGTTTGCCTATATGTTCATCGACGAGCTTGCGCGCGGCGGAGTTAAAATAGGTATGAACAAACAGGTCGCGCTGAAAGTTGCGGCTCAGACCGTGCTCGGCAGCGCGAAGATGATAGCAGAGAGCGGGGAGCACCCTTATGCTCTTGTGGATAAAGTCTGTTCGCCCGGCGGAACCACTATCGAGGGCGTGGCGGCGCTCAATGAAAACGGATTTGCAAATGCTGTTATGCAGGCTGTTACGGCAACATACGAAAAGGATCTGAAACTCTCCGGCAAATAAAATGCGGAGAGGATGAATATATCAATAATTGTACGGAGGTATAAACAATGGCATTACCGGTAGCACTTCAGCTCTACAGCGTCAGAGACGAGCTTGAAGCAGATTTTGAGGGCACTATAGCAAAAGTCAAGGAGTTCGGCTATGACGGAGTCGAATTCGCGGGACTTTACGGCAAAAGTGCCGAGCAGGTCAAGAAGATTCTTGCCGACGCAGGGCTCACTCCCGTTTCGGCTCATGTTCCGCTCGACGAACTGCTCTCAGATACGCAGGCGGTTGTTGCAACATATAAGGAAATAGGTTGCAAATATATTGCCGTGCCTTATCTTCCCGAGGACAGACGCCCCGGAACAGAGGGCTTTGACCGCACGATAGAGGACATAAAGAAGATTGCCGATGTCTGCAATGAACAGGGCATTCAGCTTCTCTATCATAACCATGATTTTGAGTTCAAAAAGCTTGACGGCAAATATGCGCTTGATATTCTTTATTCCGATGTCACCGCCGACAGACTCCAGACCGAGATCGACACCTGCTGGGTCGGCGTTGCAGGAGAAGATCCCGCATCGTATGTTCTCAAATACAGCGGCAGAGCACCCGTTGTCCACCTCAAGGATTACTATATGCAGGGCAAGGAGAAGCCGAAGAAACTCTATGAGCTTATCGGCATAGAGGATGACGGCGAGAGCGCGTCGGAAGAGGCTTTCGGCTTCAGACCCGTCGGCTACGGTGTTCAGAATATGCCCGCTATACTTGATGCATCCGTAAAAGCAGGCGCAGAATGGGTCGTTGTCGAGCAGGACAGACCCGCACCCGGCGACACTCCCATTAACTCAGTAAAGCTCAGCCGCGAGTACCTCAAAACACTCGGCTGGTAAAATAAAAATATCAAAAGAAAGAAGGTAACGGAACATGAGCACCAATAAGTGCTGGTATAAAGAGATGGCAGTATACCAGATTTGGCCGCGAAGCTTCTGCGACGGAAACGGCGACGGCATCGGCGATATCAAGGGTATTATGTCAAAGCTCGATTACATAAAGAGCCTCGGTGTTGACGCTATCTGGTTCTCGCCGCTCTATAAGTCTCCTCAGGAGGATATGGGCTACGATATAGCCGACTACAAGGATATCGCGGAGGAGTACGGCACGCTCGACGAGTTCAAAGAGCTGCTCGAAGCTATTCATGCAAGAGGCATGAAGGTTATAATGGATCTCGTTATAAACCATACCTCAAATCAGCATAAGTGGTTCCTTGAGAGCATGAAGAGCAAGGATAACCCCTATCACGACTATTATTTCTGGCGCGACGGCAAAAAGGGCGGCAAGAAGCCCCCGAATAACTGGCTTTCGACTTTCTCAGGTCCCGCATGGAAATATAACGAAGATCTCAATCAGTATTATCTCCATCTCTTTGCCGAGGGTCAGCCCGATCTCAATATGGATAACCCCAAGGTTCGCGAAGAGATAAAAGATATCATGCGCTTCTGGCTCGACATGGGCGTTGACGGCTTCAGAGAGGATGTTATCACGTTTATATCCAAAGCCGAAGGTCTGCCGAACGGATTTCCGCTGCCTGTTGCTACGGGTATTGAACATTACAAGAGCGGGCCGCATCTTCAGGAATATCTCGGTGAGTTCAGAAAGGTGCTCGATGAATATGACTGCATGACAGTCGGCGAAGCGCCCATGATGACTCCCAAGACCGCGATGAAATTCATCGAGGAAAACAAGGATCAGAAGCTCAATATGATGTTCCATTTCCAGCATATGGAGGCGGACTGCCTGTTCTACAGCTGGATAAGAGCGCCGTTCAGCCTCAGAAAGCTCAAGAACGTCTATAACAACTGGCAGACAAAGCTCTACGGCAAGGCGTGGAATACACTTTATATTGAGAACCACGATCAGCCGCGTATCATAAACAGATACGGCAGCCTCAAATACAGAGTCGAGAGCGGCAAGATGCTCGCGACGATGTATATCTGCCAGAGCGGCACTCCGTTCATATATCAGGGTCAGGAGATCGGTATGGTCAATATCGGTCTGCCGGAGATTGAGATGTATGAGGATGTCTCGACCCAGAACGCCTATCACACCATGCGCCACCTCGGCTTCACGCACAACATGGTCATGAAAGTCGCAAAGTATGCGTCGCGTGACAATGCGAGAACGCCCGTCCAGTGGAGCGCAGAGAAAAATGCCGGCTTCACCACCGCCGACAAGCCTTGGTTCTATATCAACGATAACTACAAAGAGATAAATGTTGAGGCGGCAGAGAAGGACGAGAACTCTATTCTCAATTATTACAGAAAGCTTCTCAAACTCCGTAAGGAGAATCCCATTATCATCTACGGCGATTTCAAGATGTACAACAAGCTCAGCAGAAAGCTTTTCGTCTACGAGCGCAGCTATGAGGGACAGAGAATGCTTGTTATCAACTCGTTCTCCGAGAAGCCCGTGAAGTTCAAAGCTCCCGCAGATTTCGATATCACGAAGTCGGAGCTGCTTATCTCAAACTATGACTGCAAAGATAAGTCGAATGCCTTCACGCTTCGCCCCTATGAGTCGAGAGTATATCTCATAAAGTAATTTAAAAAGTCCGCTGTCTGAAATATGACAGCGGACTTTCGCTTTTGCTTTATTTAGTTTTCTTTGGCTCTTACGCGCAGTGGAATTTCCATTTTGTCGGCGAGCGCCTGACATTCTGCTATCTCTTCCGGGCTGATAACATCGACTACCGAGAACTTGACCGTTTTGATATATTTCTTGCATTCTTCGGCAAATCTAAGAATTTCTTCAAAAGAGTCGACGCCGAATTTCGGTCTCGATATCTCGTTGTAGCGCTCTGCGTTAGGTGCGTTGAGACTTATTGAAACCGTGTCGGTGAATTCGGCGATTGCGTGAATGGTGTCTTTTTTGTTGATAAGATTTCCCAGTCCGTTCGTGTTGATGCGTATCTTTATGCCGGGATATTTGCTCTTGAGGAGCCTGCCCGCGATAACAAGATTGTCAAAAGCGCAAAGCGGCTCGCCGTATCCGCAGAATGTGACCTCGGGAAAATCGGAAAAGTCAAACTCTTCGATAGCCTTTGTGATTTCTTCAGCAGTTGGATCTGTCTTGTGCCAAAGTGTGTGTGCCGAACCGAGCCCGTCTCCGTTTGAGCGAATGCAGAATGTGCATCTGCAGGGGCAGCGGTTGGTTATGTTGAGATAAACTTTGCCTCTGTAAGTATAAACTATGTCAGCCAAAATGAAAGCCTCCTTATTTGAGAACCTTTTTCTTGAATCCGGCGGCGTCGAGCGCGAGACCGAAGATTACATATATAGCGGCGTTCGCGGCGACCTGTATAACATTGGGTATGACTGCTGCGAACGCGCCCCATGCGCCGAAAAGTATTCTGTCGGCGAGATAGTAGCCGACGCAGGTGACTATAAGCGCGGGGATAAGCGCGATGAGATTGCGTGCGTTGATTATCTTGTCTTTCTTTGAAGTGAACGGCAAAACAATGAGCGACTTTATTATCACAGTTGCAATGACCCATATAGGCGCGGTCAGCGCGTCGGCGAGTCCTGCGCCGACTGCTGCGGCTGCTATCGCGTAGGGCAGGGGCAGGAGAGATGCCGCGAGGAAAATGAACGAGTCTCCGAGGTGTATATATCCGTTACCTGTCGGAATGCGAAGAACATATGCGGTAACGACGGTTATTATAGCTGCAAAAAGTGCTGCCATAACGACATAAATGAGCTGCTTGTTTGCTTTTTTCTTTGCCATGGTTTAGCTCTCCCGAGTTTGATATTACTATTGATACTAACACCATAAAAGCGTTTTTAATTTGCCGAACGGAAATACGACAATAAAAAATCAGAAAATCGTCATAAAGCCTAAAATTTATATGAATACTGGGCATAAATCGAAAAAATTAGCACATGGTTCCGGCCGCCGAGTTTATGGATTTTTTGTGAATTGTTATGCGCGGGTGTTGAAAAGCTTATATAATATATGATATAATATCATGATGAAAAATAAGGCTTTTGCGGAAAGGAGAATGGCTCTTGAAAAGACGGCTGGCGGCGCTGATACTTGTGCTTTGCCTGCTCGCGCTGGCTTTTACCGGGTGCAGCGGCACGAAGATGAAATCGCCCACGGGACTTATGCGTCCTCCGCTTTCGGCGGGCGTTGACAGCGAACTTAAAAGTGCATTCCTTTCTGCCGCGACCGGCAAGGGAAAGGCGGCGTCCGCGTCCGAAATTTCTCTGATATCTCCGCTTTCTGGAGATCACCGCTCCGCCTTCGTGCTTCACGATATAGATAACGATGGGGTCAATGAGGCTCTTGTATTTTATAAGCTCGAAAGCGAACCGTCAAAAGAGCATATGAATGTGCTCGACAATGTCAACGGCAAGTGGGTCTCTGTAAATGACTTTTCGGGTACGGGTACGGGTGTCAACTTCATCAGCTTCGTGCAGATGACGGAAACGGGATGCCCTGCGATACTTGTTTCGCAGAGCCTATATGAAAACGACGCGAGCAAAATACTCTCGGTCTATGTCTGTACCGGAAACGAAGAAAAGCTTACGGTGAAGAATGTCTGCACCGAGGTGTATTCTATTATGGAGAATGTCGATGTTGATTCTGACGGTCTGCTTGACATATTCCTCATTCAGCAGGATTTGACAAATAACAATTCACCGCGATCGACAGCAAAAGTATTCAAGATGAACGCCTCGGGCACTCTCGATGAGTTCGGCACCGCAAAGCTCGACGGCGGAATCAGCAAATATTGCTCGATTCAGACGGACAAAGTCAGTCCCTCATCGCCGCTTAGAATATATGTCGACGCTATAAAAGGCGAAGATCATGCGATAACCGAAGTACTCTTCTGGAGCGCTTCGAGCAAATCGCTAGTTACCCCGATGTTCAGCCTCGACACGCAGTCAAATATGTTTACGGCGCGCTCGGAACTGCTCGCTTCGCAGGATTATGACGGAGACGGAATAATAGAAATACCGAGCCAGCGCCCGCTGCTCGGCAGTCGAAAATACGAATCTCCAAAGAATATGTATGAGCAGATGAATGTTACAAGCTGGATTGAAGTGCGTTCATCGAAGGACTTTGAATTTACCGAGACGCTCGTCAACGCAAGCGATTCGTATATACTCGATCTCAAACCGCTTGAAAATATCATGGGTGAGTTCACCGTGTATTCCTACAACAATACGCATACATGGATATTTAAAGAATACAGCGCAAGGTACGAGACTGCCGGCGATGACCTTTTTGCTATAATCTGCACAACAAAAGACAGTGCAAACAAAAAGGGCGTGAAATCTGAAAACTATCTTATAGAGAACGATGACGGAACGGTCGTTTATTTTGAATCCCGCGAAAAGGGTGCAAAGGCAGGAATAACCGTTAAATCAATAGAACCGTACATCAAGATATTCAAGGATAAGGAGTTGGCAGCAAAATGAAAAAAGTTCTCGTAGCCGAGGATGAGTCCTCAATCAGAGAGTTTGTGGTTATCAACCTCAAGAGAAACGGCTATGATGTTGTCGAAGCGGCGGACGGCGCTCAGGCTATTGAAAAATACAAAGCCTGTAACGGCGATATCGATGTTGCCATCCTTGATATAATGATGCCGTATGTCGACGGACTTGAGGTCTGCAAGCAGCTGCGCGCGATGAACGCAAACCTCGGCATAATAATGCTGACAGCCAAGACTCAGGAGATGGACAAAGTTTCAGGACTGCTCATAGGCGCAGACGACTATGTAACAAAGCCGTTTTCGCCGTCTGAGCTTATGGCTCGCGTCGATGTGCTCTATCGCCGCGTAGAGATGAGCGCCGGGCTTGCGGACAGCTCCCATGCGAATGTCATAACCTCCGGCGAGTTTGAGCTCAATATGAGAAACAGGACGCTTACCAAGAACGGCATCCCGATAGAACTCACGCAGGTTGAGTTCCAGATAATGGAATACTTTTTTACCAACCAGGACGCGGCACTTTCGAGAACGGATATCCTTGAAAAAGTCTGGGGCAGCGACTACTTCGGCGAAGAGAAGATAGTCGATGTCAACATACGCAGACTGCGAATGAAAGTCGAGGACAATCCGTCCGCACCCAAGCATCTGCTGACGATGTGGGGCGTCGGATACAAATGGATAGCTTGAATTAATTAAAAAAACACGAGAGGGGGCAGGCAAAGTGAAAAAAATCGGCGGCATAACAAAACGATGGCTGAAAGATATATTCAGCGTCATTTTGGTGCTCGTGCTCTCCGTTTCGGTCGCGGCCTGTCTCTTTATAAGAACTTATTACTATACATCGATAAAAAATGTGCTCGAGACTAACTCGGGCGAACTTATAACCACTTTCTTTAATATTTACGGCGCAAACAGCGAAGACGGATTTGCGATTGCCGGCAGAGAGTTTATCGAAAACTGCGGTATGCTCGATCTAATGGAGATATGGATAATCGACAACAGCGGAAATGTGCTATTGTCCTCAAGCGGATTTGAAGTCTCACCTCAGCAGAATATGCCGGATTTTATCGAGGCGATGAATTCGGCTTCAGGAAAGGCTACTTGGGTCGGAAAGCTCAGCACCGGCGAAAAGATAATGGCAATGACCGAGTCGGTTATGAATACCGACGGCACGGCTGCGGGCGCTATAAGATATATTGTCTCACTCGAAGATGTCGATTCGCAGATAGGCTTCTCGTGCCTTATAATCGGACTGATAGCCGCGGTTATCATTGCCGTATCAACGATACTCGGACTTGTATTTACTCGGTCTATAGTAAGACCGCTGAGAAATATCGGCAATGTCGCGGGCAAAGTCGCGGACGGCGACCTCAGCGCCCGAATCGAAAACTACAAATACGATGATGAAATAGGTGAGCTCTGCGGCAAGATAAATAACATGATTGATGAGCTCAACGATGCCGACAGGCTTAAAAATGACTTCATCTCGACCATATCGCATGAGCTCCGCACTCCGCTTACTTCCATAAAAGGCTGGGGCGAAACGCTTATGCAGGTCGGCGATACCGATCCTGCGCTGACAAAACGCGGCATGAGCGTTATAATCAGCGAGGCGTCGCGTCTCTCCGGCATGGTTGAAGAGTTACTTGATTTCTCAAAGATTCAGAGCAACCGCATGAATCTTCAACTCAAGAAGATAGATGTTCTTGCCGAACTCGATGAGACGGTGTTCACATTCAGAGAGCGTGCCATAAAAGAGGGTATAGAGATAATATACAACGCCCCAGAGCTGCCCGCGCCGATGGAGGCGGACGAAGACAGAATACGTCAGGTATTCATCAATATTTTTGACAACGCCATCAAATATAACTACCATGGCGGCAGAGTAATTGTGCTCGCTCAGATAACCAGCCCGACCGTGCTTGAAATATCAATAAGCGATACAGGCAGAGGCATATCTCCGGAAAATCTTCCGCGAGTAAAAGAAAAGTTCTATAAAACGGATAATACCGTTGCGGGTTCGGGAATCGGACTTGCCGTAGCGGATGAAATAGTCAAACTTCACGGAGGAACCCTCAATATCGACAGTATTCTCAACGAGGGAACCACCGTAACGATAACGCTGCCGATAGAAGCAGTGACCTATACAGACGAAAAGGAAGTACACGATGAAGAAGCAAAAAACTCAAACTAAATACGGCTCCGTCGGCGGTCAGGCGCTGATGGAAGGCATAATGATGAACGGACCCAAGGGCAAGGCAATGGCGCTCAGAATGCCCGACGGCAGTATCTCGGTCGAGAAAAAGACATTCAATTCAATTAAAGATAAGAATAAATTCTTCGCTCTGCCGATGATACGCGGCATAGTCAATTTTGTCGAAGCTCTTATTTTCGGCTACAGATGTCTCATGGAGTCAGCTGAAAAGACCGGAATGGATCTCGGCGAGGAAGAGGAAAATATGTCGAAGCTCGACCGCTGGATAACCGATCACTTCGGTGAAAAAATGATGAATGTCATCGGCGCGATATCAATGGTACTCGGCTTCGCGCTTGCATTTGCGCTGTTTGTGTGGATGCCGTCGTTCCTGTTTGATTTGATAAATAAATGGACTGGCGAGCACATCTCAATGCTCCGCACCATATTTGAGGGCTTGCTCAGAATAATCATATTTGTCGTCTATATGGTGGCAGTCTCCAAAATGAAAGAGATAAAGCGCGTCTATATGTATCACGGCGCAGAACATAAGTCGATATTCTGCTATGAGAGCGGCGAAGAGATGACGGTCGAAAATGTCAGAAAACAGAGCCGTTTTCATCCGCGCTGCGGCACGAGCTTTATCTTTGTTATGATAATACTCAGCATTTTAGTCTCGTCTTTAGTAGCGTTGGTTTTCCCGGCTCTTACGCATATTCGCCCCGTGTGGATCTGTGTCAAGGTGCTCATAATGCCGATAGTTATGGGACTCGGCTATGAGTTCATCAGATACGCCGGCAGGCACGACAATCTTTTTGTCAAGATACTTTCGGCTCCTGGACTTTGGATGCAGCGCATAACCACTGCAGAGCCCGACGACAGCATGATAGAGGTCGGAATAGCGGCGATAAACGCAGTTGTTCCTCACCCGGAGGAGAAAAAAGAGAATATCAAAGAAGTCGGCGAGACCGAAAACATATCCGAAGAGAACGGCGAAGAAAACTGATATAAGCTTTCGTGAAACATTCTGAAAGGGGATATAAGCCATGACAGCTGAACAGGTACTCAGAACGGCGGCGGAGAAGCTCAGGGCGGCGCAGATAGAAAATGCATCATTTGATGCGTCCTGTCTTGTTGAGAATATCACCGGGCTTTCGCGAACGAAAATAATGCTTTGCGACGATGATATTGCCGATGAGCAGGCTGAACTTGTTGAGCGTGCGGTTTTGCGCCGTATATCCGGCGAACCGCTTCAGTATATCCTCGGCGAATGGGACTTCTTCGGCAGAACGTTTGAAGTCGGCGAGGGCGTGCTCGTCCCGCGACCCGAGACGGAATTGCTTGTTGAGCTGGCGCTTGAGAAGCTTCGCAATGTCAGATATCCGGTGGTGTTTGATCTCTGCGCAGGAAGCGGATGTGTCGGGCTTACGATTGCCGCCGAGCGGCCGGATGCCCATGTGTGGCTTTTTGAAAAATACGACGAAGCTTTTCACTATCTCAAACGCAATATCAAAAAGCTCGGGCTTACAAACGTGCAGGCGGTTCAGCATGATATAACTCTCGGCTACGACGACAAAATCTTCGAAACGCCTGATCTTATAGTTTCAAATCCGCCTTATCTCAGAACGGATGAACTCGGCGGACTTTCAACAGAGGTCATGCACGAGCCTGTCACTGCGCTTGACGGCGGGACGGACGGCGTCGATTTCTATCGTATAATTGCTTCACGCTGGCTGCCGAATGTCAATAAACACGGCGGAATAATCTTTGAATGCGACCCGTCGCAGACACTTAAAATTGCAGATATGCTCATGCCGTATGCAATGCGGGTGAAAATCGTAACTGATATATTCGGACTTCAGCGTGCCGTATATGCAGACATATTCTGAAGCGGAAAGGAATTTAATCAATGATCTTATCTCTCCTGAGAAACGGATTTTCAATAGATGTGCTTATAGGCTTGTGCGCAAGCGCGTTTGTTGTGTTCTGCACTATGCCGATACATGAGTACGCCCATGCACTTGTCGCGACAAAGCTCGGCGACGACACCCCGAGGCTCAGCGGGCGACTTACACTCAATCCCATGGCGCATATTGATATTCTCGGCGCCGCAATGATATTGCTCGTCGGTTTCGGCTATGCAAAGGCTGTGCCGGTGAACCCGCGAAATTTCAAGAATCCCAAGGCGGGTATGGCGCTGACGGCGGCTGCAGGTCCGATTTCGAACCTTTTAATGTCGATTATCTTTATCCTGCTGTCGAATGTCGCGTTCATTGTCTATTGCAATACGAACGACTCTACCGTCGCGAAAGTAACTTTTCTGTTCTTTTTCTATGCCGCGATGATAAATATCAGTCTTGCGGTTTTCAATCTTATTCCGATTCCGCCGCTTGACGGCTCGCGTATAATAGGACTCTTTATTCCGAACAAAGTATACTATCAGATAATGAAATATGAACGTTATATCATAATGGTCGTATTTCTTCTGCTTGCGTTCGGCTGGCTCTCGACTCCGCTGTCGTGGCTTACCGATAAAGTTCTCTATGGTATATCATGGCTTGTTTCAAAGCCGTTCGGCGAATACGGCGATATGTTCATGCAGATAGTTTCATCCGCAATGTGAGGTTTTTATGGAGACTCTTTCTTATAAAATTGAATCTTTTGAGGGCCCGATGGATCTCCTTCTGCACCTCATCAGCAAGCATAAGGTCAGGATCGAAGATGTTCCGATAATGGATCTCATCAACCAGTATCTTGATTATATGAAAAAACTTAAAGAAGAAAATCTCGAAGTCGCGAGCGAATTCCTTGAAATGGCGGCACGTTTGGTGTATATTAAGACTGTATCGCTTCTTCCCGTCCACGAGGAGGCGGACAGGCTCGCAGAAGAGCTCCGCGGCGAGCTCACGGAGTACCGCGACTGCCAGCTTATGGCGGGCAAGCTTGCGGAGCAGGCGAACGGATTCAACTTCTTTTCGCGTGAACCGCAGGAAATCGATGTCGATATGACATACACGAGGCTTCATGAGCCGTCCGAGCTTTACAAAGCTTATATGGCGGCAGTCGGAAAAGGCAAGCGCAAATTACCGCCGCCCGTTGAAGCTTTTTCGGGAATAATCGCAAAAAAGATAGTTTCAGTCTCGTCGAGGTTTTCTTATATACTCAGAAAACTCGGCAGGAACAAAAAGCAGAAATTCATATCTTTCTTCGAGCGTTCAACTTCGCGCTCGGAGATGGTCGCAACCTTTATGGCGATGCTCGCGCTCGTCAAGTCGAAAAAGGTTGAGATAAACGGTGACGGCGGCGATGCCGAAGTTACTTTGATAACGGACAGACGATGAGATTTTGAGGGGAGAATCAGCTTGACATTCAATCAGATGCGCGCCGCGGCGGAGGCTATACTTTTTGCGGCGGGCGAGCCGGTAGAAAC
>DOQR01000004.1:49238-516753 GCA_003514385.1 Oscillospiraceae bacterium
GGGCGAGCCGGTAGAAACGGCTAAAATAGCTCAGGCTCTCGATATCGAGATAGAGGATGCCGAAACCGTGCTGCGCTCCTGTGCCGAACAGCTCGACGAGCGTGAGAGCGGCGTATGCCTTTTGAAGCTCGGCGAAAGATACCAGCTGTGCACGCGGCAGGAATACGCGGAGAATATCAGAAGCGTGCTCGATATGAAGCGCAATGTTCCGCTTTCTTCGGCGGCGTTTGAGGTGCTTGCGGTTGTGGCTTATAATCAGCCCGTCACCAAAGCGTATGTTGAACAGGTGCGCGGAGTGGATTGCTCGGGAGTTATATCTACATTGTGCCAAAAAGGTCTTGTTGAAGAAAAAGGCAGACTTGATCTTCCCGGCAGACCGCTGCTTTACGGTACTACACCGGAGTTTCTCAAGTGCTTCTGCATCGAATCTCTCTCCGAATTGCCGGAGCTTCCGGAGCGCGAAGAGAAAGAGCAGGAGACGGAAAAGGAAGAGACTAAAACTTTTGAAGTCCCGGCGGAAGACAGCACTGCACAGCCCGTTCAGCCGGAACCGGAAGAAGATGACGAGGACTTTGATTTCGACGAGTTCGATGTCGATGCAGGCGAGCTTGAAAATATGTATGAATAATCAGGAGGTGTTAGTTTGACAGCTCTTTACATAATATTGGGCATTATCGCGCTTATAGTTATCCTGTTTTCGATAAAGGTCAGCGTGACTGCCGAATATGCCGATTCGTTTTCTCTCGATGTGCAGTGGCTTTTTATAAAGCTGCATATATTCCCGCAGACCGAGGAACAGAAAGCGAAGAGAGAGGCAAAAAAGGCAAAGAAAGAAGAAAAAAAGAAGAAAAAGAAAAAGCCCGAGGAAGAAAAGAAAGAGGAGGACAAACCCTCCGAACCCAAGAAAAACATCTTCAAAGAGTTCTATGAAAACCAGGGCTTCGGCGCAACGGTCGAACTCATTCAGACCGCGGCGGCTCAGCTCGGCGGCTTTATGGGCAGCATATACAGAGCCTTTGTCATAGAAAATCTGAAGCTCCTTTTGAAAGTCAGCTCCGGAGACGATGCGGCTCAGAATGCCATAAAATACGGCAAAGTGTGTTTGGCGGTCTATCCTTCAATGGGCTTTATATGCTCGAATATGAAGGTCAAAAAATATGAGGTGAATGTTGTTCCCGACTTCATCTCGCAGGAGAATAAAGCTCAGTTTGCGCTCTCACTCTCCGTCAGACCCATAAAGCTTACGAACGCGGTAGTTGTTCTTGCGTTCAGGCTTTTGTTTAAGGTGCTTTTGAAGCTGCTCAAGGGCAGTAAAAAGAAAAATAAATCTGTTTGAAATCCCAATGAAAGGCGGACTTAAAAATGAAAGAACAGTCAGCATCCGGAATTCTCGGAACTTCAATCGAAAAGATAAAGGATCTTGTTGATGTCAGCACGATCATCGGCGATCCTATGGATCTGGGCGACGGCATAAAGATCATTCCCGTCTCTAAGGTATCCTATGGTTTCGCGTCGGGCGGTTCTGACTTTCCGTCGAAGTCGAACGCCGAGCTCTTCGGCGGCGGCGGCGGAGCAGGCATCACCATCACTCCTATCGCATTCATCGTTGTCAACAACGGCGAGGTCAGCATCAAACATATCTCGACCGAGGAAGGCTCTATCGAGAGAACCATCGGCATGATTCCCGATGTTGTCAACAGTGTCACAGATGTTGTCAACAAGTTTGTTGACGGCAAGGGCAAGAAGACCGAAGAAAACCTCGAAGGATTATATTGATTTTTTTCCTGCACACCGCATATTCATTATCAGTAACGGATGATGAATGGCGGTGTGTTTGGTGAATTTAAGACCGGTTGCTTTTGTGACTGCTGTTTTTACGGTGGTCTGTTTTGTATTGTCCGGGCTGACGGTATTTGCTCAGCCGGATGTTTCGGCTTCGTGCGCGGCGCTTATGGTCGCCGAGACGGGCGAGCTTATCTACGGCAAAAACGAGCATGACAGGCGCTCCATGGCGAGCACAACGAAGATAATGACTTCACTTCTCGCAATAGAAGCGCTGACCCCGCAGAGAAGGATAACCGTCAGCGCTGATATGCTAAACGTCGAGGGCACTTCGATGGGGCTTCTTCCGGGAGACACAGTTACCCTTGAGGGGCTTGTCTACGGAATGCTCCTGCAATCCGGCAACGATGCCGCGAATGTTACTGCAATAACGCTCGGTGGCAATGTTGAAAGTTTTGTCTCGATGATGAACAAGCGCGCCGCAGAAATCGGCATGAATGATACGCATTTTGAGACTCCGTCCGGGCTTGATTCAAAGGAACACTATTCGACGGCATATGATATGGCTATGCTCGGATGCACAGCTATCAAAAATCCTGAATTTGCCGCCGTTTGTTCGCAAAAAAGTGCCGTCGTGTGCTACGGCAATCCGCCGTATCGCCGCACGCTTACGAACCACAACCGTCTGCTTCGTATATATGATGACGCAGTCGGAATAAAAACCGGTTTTACAAAAAAGAGCGGACGATGTCTTGTCTCTGCGGCTCGGCGTGACGGCGTTACGCTTGTTGCTGTGACGCTCAATGCGCCCGACGACTGGAATGACCATTCAAAAATGCTCGAATACGGATTTTCGGTTGTTGAGCGGCATGAAGCGGATACTGACATGTCCGCAGTTTCATTAAAAATCGCGGGCGGTGAAAGTGAAAGTGTGTCACTGAAGCTATCAAGACCGCTCCGATATATCTCAAGAAAAGGCAAATCGGCGCGGACAGAGCAGAAAATAAACCTGAAAAAGTTTGAATATGCACCGATAGAAGAAAATACGGTGGTTGGCTCGGTCGAACTTATAATAGACGGCAATGTAGTTGACCGGGCGGAGATTCTGACGGCTGGTGCGGTTCAGGTGCAAAAGATTGTTCCGAAAGAGCCTCAAAAAGAAAAAAGCCGAATAAAAAAGTTTATTGAAAAAATAAAGAACATTCTCAGAAATTGGATGTGAATCATTTGTCAGATGACAGAATAAGACTTCAGAAATATATGTCCGAATGCGGCGTTGCGTCGCGAAGAAAATCGGAAGAGCTTATCGAAAAAGGCGCTGTTAAAGTCAACGGCGTTGTTGCAAAGATAGGTGACTCTGTAGATCCGAAGCGCGATATAATAACGCTCAACGGCAAAAAAATAGAAAATAAAACGGTTGCAAAATATATTATGCTTCACAAGCCTCGCGGATTTGTCACAACTATGAGCGATGAGCTCGGGCGCAGATGTGTGGCGTCGCTTGTCGAAGATGTAGGCGAGAGAGTTTATCCGATAGGCAGGCTCGACAGGAACTCCGAGGGCTTGCTTTTGCTGACTAATGACGGAGAATTTGCAAACGCCGTAATGCACCCGTCAAAGCACGTCGCGAAAGTCTACCGAGTTACCATAAGACCGGACATATCCGACGAGCAGATAGCCGCCATGAGCGACGGAATGATGATCGACGGCAGAATGACCGCTTCGGCGCAGGTGACGGTGCTCGAAAAGCGCGACGACAGAGCGGTTATAGAAATAGTGCTTTTCGAGGGCAGAAACAGGCAGATAAGAAGAATGTGCGAGGAGCTCGGAATCGAGGTCGCACGCCTCAAGAGAACCGCGATAGCCGGTGTCAAGCTCGGCATGCTTCCCCAGGGCAAGTGGCGCGAGCTGACCCCGCAGGAGGTTTCGCATATACTTTCGGCTGCCGGCGCAAAGTCGAACAAAAAGGAGAAAAGAAGATAAAATGCTTGAATTCAAACCGTTTGATATAGATGACAAAACTCACGGATACCGCGCAGAGGAAAACGGGGAGAATATCGGCGAATGCATATTCTCGCTCGGCGGAACCTATGCTGAAATCCTGAGCGTGAAAACCCGTGACGGGGACAGGCTCGTTGCAGAGGGGCTTGTACGCAGCGCGCTGAATTTTGCCGCAAATCGCAATGCTTATATGGCGCGAGCGAATGTCGGCAGAGTTGAAAAAGAACCGTTTATAACTCTCGGTTTTGAAGAGAAAAACGGCTTTTATGAGTCCGATATACCGTCCGCTCTTACGGGTAGCTGCGGTCACTGCACTAAATAACCCTTTTTATGCGCCTCACATATTGACAAATGTATGCTTAAACTGATAAAATAAAATGATTTAAAAGACCGACGAAAAGGAGTCCTTCCGATGATAAAAAGCATGACCGGATACGGACGGGCAACAGGCTCGTTCGACGGAATGGATATAACTCTTGAGCTCAAGAGCGTAAATCACAGATACTTTGAATTTTCATCGCGTGTACCCAGAAATTTCGGCTTCCTTGATGAAAAGCTCAAGAGCTTTTTCCAGGGAAAAATATCAAGAGGCAAGGTCGAGTGCTATGTTCAGATAGACACGGCGGGCGAAGAATCGGCTGTCGTCAAGCTCAACAGCGCTCTCGCAAAAGGATATCTTGCGGCTTACAAAGAACTTTCCGAGACCTACGGGATTGAGAATGATATAAAAGTATCAGATCTTGCAAGAGTGAATGATATCTTCACCGTCTCGAAAGAGCCCGAAGATGAAGAAAAGATTTGTGCCGATGTTCTCAGTGTTGCGGCAGAAGCACTCGAAAGGTTCATCGCCATGCGCGCTGTCGAGGGCGGAAAGCTCAAGGATGATGTTACTTCGCGCCTTGATTTCATAATCGACAAGGTCGCGTTTATCGAAGAGCGTTCTCCGCAGACCGTGAAAGAATATAACGAAAAGCTCCTCACGAGAATGCGCGAGGTTCTCGGCGATGTCCATGTGGACGAGCAGCGCCTGCTGACCGAGGCGGCGATATATGCCGACAAGGTTGCTGTGGCGGAGGAGACGGTTCGCCTGCGCAGTCATATTGATCAGTTTAAAAAGCTCTTTGAAGAGGATGGCGGCGCCATCGGCAGAAAGATGGATTTCCTCGTTCAGGAGATAAACAGAGAAATAAACACTATCGGTTCAAAGGCTCAGGATATCGAGATAGCGCGCTGCGTTGTCGATGTCAAGGCCGAGATTGAGAAGATCAGAGAACAGATACAGAATATCGAATAACTGCGGAGGTATTATCATAATGAAGCTGATAAACATTGGCTTTGGCAATATGGTCAACGCTAATCGTCTTGTGGCTATAGTCAGCCCCGAATCAGCCCCGATAAAGAGGATAATTCAGGACTGCAAGGAGAGGGGAACACTTATCGATGCGACCCACGGCAGACGCACACGCGCTGTCATAATAACCGACAGCGACCATGTTATTCTTACTTATCTGCAGAGCGAGACAGTAGCAAACCGCCTCAACAATGACGGCGATGAGCTTGATATTGAGGAGGAAGAAAGCGATGAATAATAACAACAACGGTCTTCTGGTCATTCTTTCCGGCCCGTCGGGTTCCGGCAAGGATACCATTCTGACCGAGCTTACCAAGCGCGACATGAATATCAAAGTGTCCACTTCCATGACGACGCGCAAAAAACGCGAGTGGGAGGTTGACGGAATACATTATTATTTCGTTGACAAGGATTATTTCATGCGCAAGATAGATGAGGGACAGGTTCTTGAATATGCGCAGTACGGCATAAATTATTACGGAACTCCCAAAGCTCCCGTTGACGAACTTCTTGCCCAGGGCAGAACCGTGTTCCTCAAAATCGAGGTTCAGGGTGCGGAGAAAATCCGTAAGCTCTATCCCGAAGCCGTCAGCATCTTCCTTATGCCTCCGTCAATGGCAGCGCTCGAAGAGAGACTTCGCTGCCGCGAGAGTGAGGACGAGGAGGATATCCAGCGCCGCCTTACCATCGCAGTTGACGAGATAAAGCGCGCCGTTGAATATGACTACATAGTCATCAACGACATAGTTTCATATGCCGTGAGTGATATATGCACTATTCTTGATGCGGAAAAGCAGAAAACTTTCCGCTGCAAAAACATTATAAGTGAGGTAATCAACAATGTTTAATCCTGATCTCAGAGGCGTTCTTAAAAACCACCTGAGCCGTTATTCTCTTGTTACGGCAACCGCAAAGAGAGCACGCGCTATCTCCGAAGATGCCGAGGAGAAGCAGATAATCCTTACCGAGAAGCCCGTCTCCATGGCTATCGATGAGATCCTCAGCGGCAAATATATCATTATCGAGCCGGAAGAGATCCGTAATATCTGACGCTTTTTCACGGAGTGTGACTCAAATGTACGCACAGGTCGCCGTCGAGAACGTCAACTGTACGTTCGATAAGGACTATGATTACAGCATACCGCAGCAGCTTGAGGGCAAAGCTCTCGTCGGCTGCCGCGTTGCCGTACCGTTCGGCGTCGGCAACAGAAAGCGCATAGGAATTATCACGCGGCTGACCGATTCGACTCAAGGAAAAAGAATAAAGTCTATCTCAGCGGTGCTCGATGAAGCGCCGCTTCTTAGTAATGAGATGATGTCGCTTGCCAGGTGGATATCCGAGCAGACTTTCTGCACCTACTATGAAGCGGTCAAAGCTATGTTGCCTGCCGGGATAAATCATAAAATAATACGCTCATTCTGCGCCGTTCCGGGTGTTGATGAGAGTATTGTCGCTTCGCTCGATTCCGATGAGAAACAGGTCTATGACTATCTGCTCTCGCGTTCGGGCTATGTCAAGCCCGAGAATTTTTTGAAAACTCTCGGCTTTGATGTTTCGTCGGATATACCGGAACGCCTTCTTAAAGCCGGACTTCTCGCCGCAAATGACGATGCGGTGCGCAACATCGGGGATAATAATATCCGCATGGTGCGCCTGTGCGAGGGCTCGGACGATGTATCGATGACAAAGAAGCAGAGCGAAGTTGTCAATGTTCTGAAGGATGTCGGCTCTGTGAGTGTTAAAGAGCTGTGCTATTTCACGGGCTATACGCCGTCAGTCATATCCGCGCTCGAAAAGAAAGGCGTTGTCGAATGCTTTGAGCGCGAAGAGCTTCGTAGCTTCGTGAGCAGATATGCCGTGCAAAGCGCATATGACAGCGGCGAGATTCATCTCACCGACGAACAGCAGAAAGCCTATGACGGTCTGCTCGAAGATTACAAAAGCGGTACTGGTAAGACAGCGCTTCTTTACGGCGTTACCGGAAGCGGCAAAACGTCAGTTTATTTGAAGCTTATAGATGCGGTTCTTGCAGATAATAAAACGGTTATAGTTATGGTGTCGGAAATATCGCTGACCCCGCAGACTCTCTCGGTGTTTCATTCGAGATACAATGACGGCGTTGCGGTTTTTCACAGCGCGCTGTCCGCCGGAGAAAGGGCGGACGAGTGGAAGCGCGTCAAGAACGGCGATGCAAAAATAGTTATAGGCACCCGTTCTGCGGTTTTTGCGCCGCTTGAAAATATCGGACTTATAATAATCGACGAAGAGCAGGAGCATACATATAAATCAGAGCAGACTCCGCGCTATAACGCCAAAAGTGTGGCGAGATACCGTGCCGCGTGGCATAAGGGCTTGACTCTGCTCGCGTCCGCTACGCCGAGCGTCGAGTCTTTCGCCGCGGCGAAGAGCGGCAAATATTCTCTCTATGAGCTGAAGAACAGATACGGCAAAGCGGTTCTTCCACAGGTCGTTACCGTTGATATGCGCAACGAACAGCAGACGGAAAACCGCGAGCTGAGCCGCGAGCTTATAGAGGAGCTGAACAAAAATCGTGCGGACGGCAAGCAGTCGATAGTGCTGATAAACCGCCGCGGATATAATACCTTTGTCTCGTGCACTGCGTGCGGCGAGGTCGTGACATGCCCGAATTGCAGTATTTCCATGACCTATCATGCGGCAAATGGCAGATTGATGTGCCATTACTGCGGATATTCCATGCGCTTTACGCAGGAGTGCCCGTCCTGCCACAAACCCGCGCTGAGATATGCCGGGTTCGGGACGCAGAGAATAGAAGACGAGCTTGAAAAGGCCGTCTCCGGGGCACGTATTATGCGCATGGATACCGATACCGTTTCGTCGAGATTTGCTCATGAGGAGTGCCTAAACGCCTTTGCGAAAGGCGATTATGATATACTCGTCGGCACCCAAATGGTCGCAAAGGGCTTGAACTTTGAAAATGTTACGCTTGCGGCTGTCGTTTCGGTCGATCAACAGCTTTATAACGACGATTTCAGAAGTCTCGAACGCACTTTTTCGCTGCTCACTCAGGTCGTAGGCCGCTCTGGACGCGGAGAGCACCCCGGAAAAGCTATTATTCAGACACTAACGCCTGAGAATGAAATAATAAGGCTTGCGGCAAAACAGGACTATGATGCGTTCTATGATACGGAAATACGCATGAGACGCTTGATGATATATCCGCCGTTTTGCGATATATGCGTTGTCGGATTTTCCGGCGCGGACGAAGTCAAGACCCGCGTTGCTTCCCAGCGCACGCTTGACAAAATAAAAGAACTGACAGCAGGGGAATATAAAAACGAAAAGCTTATCGTTCTCGGACCTCTGCCTGCGCGAGTGCCGCGCGTCAATAAAAAATACAGATACAGACTCATAATAAAATGCAGAAACACAAAGAAATTTCGCAGCATGATATCGGAGATACTAAAAGATTTTTACGGCGACAGCAAATTTTCAGATGTCTCCGTCTATGCCGACATGAACCCCGAAATAACCGTATGATCGAAGGAGGACAATAAAAATGGCGATGAGAAACATAGTTAAGCTCGGCGATCCAATGCTTAAAAAGCACAGCAGGACGGTCGAAAAGTTTGATGACCGTCTGGCGCAGCTCATTGATGATATGAAAGAGACAATGTATGCAAACGACGGCTGCGGTCTTGCGGCGGTGCAGGTCGGTATTCTCAAGAGGGTAGTTGTCCTCGATGTTGGCGACGGCTGCATTGAACTCGTGAATCCTGAGATAATCTTCCGCGACGGCGAACAGCGCGAAGCCGAAGGTTGCCTTTCAATCCCCGGAGAGTACGGCACGACTATCCGCCCGGCGGTGGTGAAAGTCAAGGCGCAGGACAGAAACGGCAAGTGGCAGGTTCTTAAAGGCGAGGGACTCAAGGCGAGATGCTTCTGCCATGAGATAGATCACCTCGACGGAATCCTGTTCACCCAGAGACTCGCAGACCCGATGGGGCATAAGGAGAATTTATGAGAATAGTTTTTATGGGTACTCCGGATTTTTCCGTCCCGTGCCTTCAGGCACTTATAGATGACGGGCATGACGTCTGCGCCGTGTTCACTCAGCCGGACAAGCCAAAAGGACGCCACGGCGTTCTGACTCCGCCGCCCGTCAAAGAGCTTGCGCTCAAATATGATATCCCCGTATATCAGCCGAAAACGCTGAAAACGGACGAAGCAAAAGAGCTTTTCAAATCGCTCAATGCAGACCTTGCGATAGTCGTCGCTTACGGAAAGATACTTCCCGGCGAGTTTATCCATGCGCCGAAGTACGGCTGCATCAATATGCACGCCTCTCTGCTCCCGAAACTGCGCGGCGCAGCACCCATTCAATGGTCTATAATCACCGGAGAAAAGCGCACCGGAGTCACCTCCATGCAGATGGACGAGGGACTTGATACTGGAGATATGCTTATCTCAAAGAGCGTTGAAATAGGCGAAAACGAGACCGCCGAAGAACTCCATGACAGGCTGTCATCACTCGGCTCGGAAGTCATGCGTGAGACTATAGCCGAGCTTCAGGCGGGAAATCTCCATCCTGTGAAGCAGGATAACGAAAAGAGCACATATGCTCCTATACTTACCAAGGAGCTTTCAAAAATAGATTGGAATGATACCGCACAGCATATACATGATAAGATAAGAGGATTGTATTCATGGCCGGGTGCGTCGGGCGAACTCGACGGCAAGGTCATAAAGATACATTCGTCGCGTCTTGCGGGTGCGTGCAGCGGAAAGCCGGGAGAGATAATTGAAAGCGGCAAACGCCTTGTTGTTTCCTGCGGAGACGGCAACGCCGTTGAGATACTCGTTCTTCAGGCTCCCGGAAAACGGGCAATGCCGGTTCAGGATTTCCTGCGCGGCAATCCGATTGAAAAGGGCGCATTCTTTGAATGACCGTTAGGAGGTTCGGCTTATGGGCTGGATGTATTACTATGATTACTATTTTCTGATTCTTGTTGTCCCGGCGATGCTTATTGCGCTGTGGGCGCAGATAAAAGTAAAGACCACTTTCGCTTCGCAGTCAAAAAGACTCAGCTCGCGCGGCCTTACCGGCGCGCAGGCGGCGATGCAGGTACTCAAATATTACGGAATAAACGATGTGCGCATAGAGCGCGTAGCGGGCGACTTAACGGATCACTATGACCCGAGGACGAATGTTATAAGACTTTCGGATAAAGTCTATAACAACACTTCTATAGCCGCCATAGGTGTTGCCTGCCACGAGGCAGGGCACGCCGCGCAGCATGCAGAGGGCTATATGCCGATAAAAATCAGAAACGCGATTATCCCTGTCTGCAATATTGGTTCAACTATAGGTCTGCCGCTTGCAATATTGGGATATATTCTCAGCTTTGAGCCGCTTATCACATTCGGTCTGTTGCTCTATGCACTTATCGCAGTGTTTCAGCTTGTCACTCTGCCGGTCGAGTTCAACGCGAGCCGAAGAGCGCTGAAAGTTATTGAGGAAACCGCTGTCTTGGACGATGATGAGCGTGCGGGCGCAAGAAAAGTGCTTTCTGCGGCGGCGATGACATATGTTGCGTCGCTTCTCGTGGCGCTTGCAAATCTGCTGAGGTTTGTTATACGCTTCAGCGGCAGAAATCGAAGAAATTGAACGGAGTGTATCGTTAATGAGTAAGAGCGCACGCCAGAGCGCGTTTGAAATACTTTATAAAGTTGAGCGCAGCGGGGCGTATTCGAATCTTGCTCTCGATGCACAGCTCTCGTCGAAAGACGGGGCCGACGGCGACTCGGCGCTGTTGACGGCGCTCGTATACGGCGTGCTCGAAAGGCTTATTACGCTTGACTATAACATCTCGCTTTATTTGCGTCAGCCGCTGAAAAAGCTCAAGCCGGAGGTGCTTATTGCACTGCGCATCGGCGCTTATCAGCTGCTGTTTATGGACAGGATTCCCGAGAGCGCGGCAGTCAACGAGAGCGTGAAGCTCGTCAAAAACAACCGCGCGCAGTTTGCGGCGGGACTTGTAAATGCAGTGCTCAGAAAAGTGGCTTCAAACGGACTGCAGCTGCCCGATGAATCGGACAGGCTCAAATTCATGAGCGTCAAATATTCCGTTCCGGAGCAGACTGTCAAGCTTTTTGCGGATGCTTATTCCGACAAGACCGCCTGCGAGATATTTGAAGCAATGTCCGAGCGCGCGAAGATATTTGTTCGCGTGAATACTCAAAAATGCACAGCGGACGAGCTTATCGAGATATTAGCCCGGCAGGGTGTTGAGGGCAGGAAAACGGACGGCTTCCCGGACGCACTCGAATTGGTGAACGGCGGCGCAGTGGAGCATCTTGATGCATATAAAAAAGGACTTTTTCATGTGCAGGATCTTTCGTCGCAGCTTTGCTGCATGGCGCTCGACCCGCAGCCGGGAGATACCGTATATGATATGTGCGCAGCACCGGGCGGTAAAAGCTTTACACTTGCCGAACTGACGAATTGTAAAGGCAAAATACTTGCCATGGATGTTTATCCATCGAGACTCGCTCTTATCGAAAACGGAGCGGAAAGACTCGGGCTCGATAACATCGCGGTTATACCAAACGATGCCGCAAAAGTGAATCCAGCCTTGAAGAAAGCGGACAGGGTCTTGTGCGACGCACCTTGTTCGGGGCTCGGGATACTCCGCCGCAAGCCCGAGATACGCTATAAAACCCTTGAAGATATTGACAAATTACCTGTTTTGCAGTATGATATCCTGTGTTCATCCTCTGAATATGTCAAGGTTGGCGGTCGGTTAGTCTATTCTACCTGCTCGCTGAATCCGGCAGAGAATTCTGAGATTTGCAACAAGTTTCTCAGTGAACATAAAGATTTCAAGGCTATACGGATATTCCCGGATATTAAGAGGGCAGACGGCAATGGAAATTACCTGACCCTGATGCCTCAGATACATGGGACGGACGGCTTCTTTATAGCCGTGTTTACCAGAACGGAGTGAGCTTTTGAATACGATTGATGTAAAGTCAATGAACTTTACCGAGCTTTCTGCGGCTCTTTCCGAGATGGGACTTCCGTCATACAGAGCGAAGCAGATCTATTCGTGGATCCATCAGAAATGCGCTCTCGATTACGATGAGATGACCAATCTTTCGCTGTCTCTGCGCGAGAAGCTGAAAGAAGAATTGCCGCTTAAAAAGTGCACTATCGAGCGCAAGCAGGTATCCGCAGAGGACGGAACGGTTAAATACCTTTTCGGTTTCGGCGGCAATGAATATGCCGAAAGCGTTTTGATGAAATATAAGTACGGATATACTATCTGTGTCTCGACTCAGATAGGCTGCAAAATGGGCTGCTCGTTCTGCGCGTCCACTTTGGGTGGTTATGTCAGAAGTCTGCTTCCGTCGGAAATCCTCGGTCAGATATATACCGCTCAGCGCGACGAGAATATCCGAATCTCCCATATTGTCCTCATGGGCATGGGTGAACCGCTTGATAATTTTGATAATGTTATGCGTTTTCTTGAGCTTGTGACCTGTGAAGACGGGCTCAATATAAGCATGCGAAACATATCGCTTTCCACCTGCGGAATAGTTCCCGGGATATACAAACTGCTTGAAAAAAAGCTTCAGCTCACGCTTTCGATATCGCTTCACGCGCCGTATAACGAGCTCAGATCAAAGATAATGCCGATTAACCGTCGGTATTCACTCGACGAGCTGATGCCGGCGTGCCGTGAATATGCAAAGGTAACTTCGAGAAGAATATCGTTTGAATATGCGATGCTCGGCGGAGTCAACGACAGCGACGAGTGCGCTCAGAAGCTTGCGGCGCTCTTGAAAGGTATGCTGTGCCATGTCAATCTCATACCTGTCAACGAGGTTGCCGAGAGTCCTTATAAACCGTCAACGCCGGAGCGCATTGAACAATTTATAAGCATACTCGAAAAGAAATCGATAAATGTTACGGTAAGGCGGAAGCTCGGCTCGGACATAGATGCTTCGTGCGGTCAGCTTCGGCTTCGTAAAATAAAAGAGCAGTAAGCTCAATTCGGAATTTTCTCAATTTCCGGGGGAAGATATGAAAATTGTTGCAAAGACAGACCAGGGAAAAGTCAGAAAAGACAATCAGGATTCGTTCGCTGCGGGAGAGCTTCCCGGCGGCGTAGTTTGGGCTGTTGTCTGCGACGGTATGGGCGGCGCGGCAGGCGGAAGCGTTGCCAGCCAGACTGCCGTTAAGATGATAAGCGAAAAAATCGCCTCCGGCTACCAGCACGGAATGAGCGACAGATCAATAAAAAATCTGCTGACTTCGGTCGTCGAGAATGCCAATTCTTCTATTTATGAGATGTCATGCTCGGTCGAGAGCCTCAACGGCATGGGTACGACGGTAGTCGCCGCCATGATAAGAGACAAAGAGCTTTATCTCGTTCATGCCGGAGACAGCAGGGCTTACCGCATTTCGCAGGAGGGTATAACCCAGCTCACAAGAGATCATTCGGTTGTTCAGGATATGGTTGAACACGGTGAGTTGACCCAGGAGCAGGCGAAAGATCACCCGCGAAAGAATATAATCACAAGGGCACTCGGCGTGAGCGCGGACATAGAGACGGATTATTATCAGGATACTCTTGATGAGGGAGACGTTATTATCATTTGCACTGACGGTCTGACTAATTATGTTGAGACCGATGATATATATAATGCCACCAGAGACAATCATTATTACGAGTTTGCAGACAGGCTGATAAACCTTGCCAACGAGAACGGCGGCGGGGACAATATCACTGTTGTTGCAATGGCGTTTTAGGTTTCTGTATCCCAACAGGAGTGTGAGATTTAATGGATAATTATGTCGGAAAAAGACTTGACGGAAGGTATGAACTTCAGGAAGTCATTGGCGTTGGCGGAATGGCAGTTGTCTATAAGGCCTACGACAATATCGACGACAGGACGGTTGCAGTCAAAATTCTAAAGGATGAGTTCCTTGCAAGCGAGGAGTTTCGCCGCAGATTCAAGAATGAGTCCAAGGCGATAGCCGTGCTCTCTCATCCGAACATAGTCAAGGTTTATGATGTCAGCTACGGCGACAAGCTCCAGTATATAGTTATGGAGTACGTTGAGGGCATCACGCTCAAGGAGTATATTGAGCAGCAGGGCGTTATATCGTGGAAGGAGACCGTGCATTTTACAACGCAGATTCTCCGCGCGCTTCAGCACGCCCATGACAAGGGCATTGTTCACCGCGATATCAAGCCGCAGAACATAATGCTTCTTGAAAACGGTACTATCAAAGTCACTGATTTCGGCATCGCGAGATTCAGCAGAAGCGAAACGAGAACAATGACCGATACCGCGATCGGCTCGGTTCATTATATCAGCCCCGAGCAGGCTCGAGGAGATATAACCGACGACAAGTCGGATATCTATTCCGTCGGTGTCGTTATGTACGAGATGCTCACGGGTCAGCTGCCTTTCCAGTCGGATAATTCCGTCTCGGTCGCCATTATGCAGCTCCAGACAGACCCGGTAAAGCCGCGTGAGATAAACAGCTCCATCCCCGAGGGACTCGAGCAGATAACCATGCGCGCTATGCAGAAGAATCCGAAGGACAGATATCAGTCCGCCGCTGAGATGATTTTTGATCTTGAGGAGTTCAAGCGCAACCCCTCGATAAAATTTGATTACAGCTATTTTGTCGATAACGAGCCGACAAAGTTCGTTGATAAGACCGCGCCGGTTACTGTGCCTATGGCTACCGCCAGCGACACGCGCGTTATAGACAACCCGCAGCCGGCACCGGAAGAGACCGGCAAGACCGCGGAGAAAAATAAGATGATCCCGATCCTTTCCGGAATCGTTATCGGATTTGTTGCCGTTCTTGCGATAGTTCTTATTTGCCTGTATTCGTTCACGGATGTTTTCAACAGAAAGCTTACTGTGCCGAAGCTCATAAATAAGAACTATGCCGAGGAGATTCTCGGTAACGATGACTATAAGAACTTTGTTATCAAAGTCAACGAAGTCCAGAACAGCTTCTATGAGCCCGGTCAGGTCTATGCACAGGATCCTGCGGCGGGCACAAAGGTTGATAAGTCCAACAATGTTATCACCGTTACCGTCGCGGTCAGCGAAGAAAAAGCATCTGTCCCGAATGTTCTCAAGTATCAGCTCAACGACGCTATAACAAAGCTCAAGAACGCGGGCTTTGAGGTCTATTCCGTTCCTCAGCAGAGCACGGAAAAGGCGGGCACTGTTCTTAGCACCTCGCCGGAATACGGAAGACAGGTGTCAAAGGGCTCGACAATAACGATTTATTATGCGAGCGAGCAGGAGCTTATCGAAGTTCCCAAGCTTATAGATGAAAATGTCGAGAACGCAAAGGCTATACTCGAGTCTCTCAACCTTGTTCTTGATGAGACAATAGATGAGAAGAACAGCGATAAGCCCAAGGGCACTATTATCGAGCAGAGCTATGCCGAGGGCGAGAAAGTGCCTGAGGGAACGAAGATAAGAGTTACCGTCAGCACAGGTGTTGCGGCTTCTTCCGAGGCGAATATAACCATAACGCTTCCCAAATATTCGAGCGGCACTTCTAAGTCCATAAAGGCAGCGAATAACAACAATGTATTTATGGATCAGAGTGTTATTCTCGACGGAAGCGAATATACCATAACCGTAAACGGCTCCGGCAGCAGCAACCACATCAAGGTCTATATTGACTCCGAGCTGTATTATGAGTGCAATGTTGACTTCACAAAGAGCCCTGCGGAGATATCGAATGTCAAGCGACATGATGTTTCCGAAAGTTCGACAATTCCCAATGTTGTCGGCAGCAACGAAGCTTCGGCTATAAGCATTCTCAAGAGCCACGGCTTTACCTCCGTTGAAGTCAATTATATAAGCGTTGTTGATTCTTCGAAGAACGGAAAGGTTATTTCTCAGACCCCGAAGAACAGCTCCAAAGCATATCCTTTGAGCACAACAGTAACTATAACCGTCGGCAAGTTTGTCGGCTAAGGTCTTTGTTATGGCAGATGTCAAAAAAGGAATAATATTAAAAGGAATCGGTGGTCTCTACTTTGTGGAGACCGCCGATGCGGTATTTGAGTGCAAAGCCCGCGGAATCTTCCGCAAAAGCGGACAGAAGCCGCTCGTCGGCGATGAAGTTGATATACTAATTGGCGAGGACGGGGCAAACAACACTATCGAAAAGATATATCCGCGCCGCAGCGAGCTGATGCGCCCGCCGGTTGCGAACCTTGATAGGCTGTTTATTCTTTCGTCCGTGCGCGACCCTAATCCAAGCACGCTGATAATTGACAAAATGACTGCGATAGCTTGCTGGAAGAATATAGAGCCTGTTATAGTAATCACAAAAGACGATCTCGGGGATACTTCCGAGCTTCGCGGCATATATGAAAAAGCGGGAATACCGTTCTTTTCTGTGTCGAGCCGCGACGGCAGGGGAGCCTACGAAGTAAAAGCCATGCTCAGCGGTCATATAAGTGCTTTTGCGGGCAATACCGGTGTCGGGAAGTCGTCGCTTCTTAATCTCATCGCTCCCGGACTTTCGCTGAAAACGGGCGAAATAAGTGACAAGCTCGGCAGAGGCAGACACACGACAAGAGCTGTTGAACTCTATAAGCTTTGCGGCGGATATGTTGCGGATACGCCCGGATTTTCTTCCCTGACCGGAGAGAACAGCGAGATGATACCTGTTGACGAACTTCCGTTTTGCTTCCCCGAGTTTGAAAAATATCTCGGGAAATGCAGATTCACTTCATGCAGGCACATTAATGACAAGGGCTGCGAAATAGTTGCTGCCGTTGAATCGGGCGAGATCAGTGAATCGCGCCACAACAGCTATATTGCGCTCTACAACGAAGCAAAAGATATAAAAGAATGGGAAAAGAAATAAAGTAACGCAAACGCCGCGCTTTGTATATAATGGACTGAAGGCGAGACTGTTATATGTAAGGGCGGTGGCGAGCGTGAGAAGATGCGGATGCGGCAGAAACGGGTCTGTGTGTATCATAATAATTTCATTTGCGGCCGGGATAATCGCCGCAAAATTCTTCCCGTATTCGCTGTTCATTATTCTTATGCTCATCCTGCTTTTGCTTATCTGCACCGCCTCACGAAGCTTTTGGTGACGGAGGGTGAGAATGAGATGAAAGTGGTAGTAGTCAGAAGCCCTAAGCTTTTTTCCGGAATACTCAGACTCATTTTCGGAATAAAACGGCAGGAACAAACAACATAAAAAACGCCGGACGGCTGTGTACGCTGTCCGGCGTTTTGTTGTATATTTTTTAAGGCTGAACGGTTATGGGCTTGTCCTCGCTCTCGTGCTCTATAGAAACAAAGTTGTTGCGCGGCGCATATGCCCAGCGCATCTCGAACGCTTTAACTCCGTCGAGCGGTATGTAGAGCTGATCTCTCTTGCCTCTGTAGACCCTTGCGGGAAGCTTGAGCTCGCCGCGGTCGGTCTGCGCCACGTCGCTGTCAAGAGTGAACTCCGCACTGTGACCGTAAACGTCAAGATACACCTTGCCGGGAGTCTTTCTGACCTCGCCGCCGATGAATCCGACGAGAACGGAAAGGGGAGCGAACCATATTCCGTCTTTGAACTCGCAAGGGGTCGTGTACTGGCAGAGCCCGAGATCCATGCCCTTGAACTTCATTCGCGTTGTGTTGTATATAGGTGCGAGTGCGGGCGGATCAATCGAATCAGTTTCTTTGTTTATCACACAGCGGTCGGCAATGCGTCCGTCATTGAGATGAGCGGTAAGCGTTATCTTCGATCCGTCAACCTCGACGACAACGACCATCGAAACCATCTCTTCCTGAGAATAGAACGCGCTGTGCCAAACTTTCGGAACGGCGCGGGTTCCGGGCGGATTCAGATTTGAGTTGCCGAGCATATAGTGTATAGTTCCCTGCGACGGTTTGTCAAAAATTTCTTCGTTTCTGACGGGGAAGCTCCTTGAAAAATTGTGCTCGTGACCCGAGAAGAGTATGTCGAGCTTTTCCATTCCCTCGCGCATGACGGGATATGCATCATAGTTCTGGCAGTCTGAGCCGGAATAGCATATCGGGAAATGATATGATCCTATCTTCCACTGCTTATCGCAGGCGTCGAGGTCTTTTATGAGCCATTCGTTGACCTCTTCGGGACCGTTTATTCCGATTATTGCGAAATGTACATTGCCGTAGTCAAAAGTGTAGTTCTCCGTTTTCCAGTTTTCAGGGCCATTATAGGCATATGAGCCTTTGAACTGATTGTCAAAGAACTCCGCGGGTTCGGCGTAATATCTGCCTATGGCGTTTTTATAGTCTTTGAATCCGCGGTTATCGTGGTTGCCGAGAGTCATCATAAACGGGATGTGTTCGGATATTCCGATGAGTCCGCTGAACGCTCCGTTCCACTGAACCTCATGCTGTCCGCAGTCGGTATTGTCGCCGCCGGTCAGAATGAAGCGCGTGTCTGGGTTCTTTTCGAGCATCTCTTTGACAAATCCGTTGAAATGCGAATAATCCGGGCAGTCAAACGGCTCGCCCTTCTGCTGATCCGATACGCAGAGGAATTTGAATTTCGTGAGATTCTCGGGCGCGGTTGAAAAATAGAATTCTTCGCTCCTGTGTTCGCTGTCGCCGCAGGTGTAGAAATATTTCGTGTCCGGCTTGAGCCCTGTGAGGTCCGCCCAGAACATATTGCTTATGTCGATGTCGCTCTTGAAAACTTCCGTTGCCGCATCGGCGCGCATGATTTCACTGCTGCCGTCCTCGCGGTAGAGAACATAGCCCTCCTTGATATCGGTGCAGGTTCTCCAGGTGACGGTCATCGAGGTTGCGGCGTCTCCCTTTATGCTGAGCATTATGTGGTCGGGCTGTTCCGTTGAACCTCTTACGGGTTTAACTGCTTGACTCATTTTGATCTCCTTGTCTGAAAATATAATATGACGCTGTAATGTTTCTTACAGCGTCTTTTGTTTAGTTGAAAGGTGTGCTTATCCTGTTATATCTGAAGTTCGTTACCTCACCGCGCTGACTGCATCTGTAGATGCTCATGACGAGTCCGATCGCGATATATATGCAGAGGTTTGATGAGCCGCCGGAGCTGAAAAACGGCAGAGTGATGCCAATGCAGGGGAGGAGTTTCAAACACATTCCGATATTCATGATAGCCTGTGAGCCGATCATTACCGCAGTGCCGTAGCAGACGAGCGAACCCATATTTGTGTTGGCCTGTTTGCCGACAAATACTATCTTGACGATTATCAGCGCTATAAGCGCAAGCGCCGCAAAAGCGCCGACAAATCCGAGTTCTTCGCCGATAACGGAGAATATCATATCGCTGTCGTTGACGGGGACTGAGTGCGACTGGGTATACGCACCTTTGAGGAACCCTCGTCCGAAAAATCTTCCGCTGCCGATGGCGTTGACGCTTTGCTGCTGCTGGAAGATATATTTCTTATAAAGCGCCGTGTCGAGCTTGCTCGGGGCATATACAGCAAGAATACGGCCTTTCTGGAAGTCGCTGAAGAATGCGAACCAAAGTATGGGCACGGCCGCGACTATCATTGCGCCGGCGGCGGCAAAATATCTTGCCGCAAGACCGGAGGCAAACATCATGCCGATGAATATCGAAACGAATACGAGCGCAGAGCCGAGGTCGCCGGTCAGAATGACAAGCAGTGCCGGAACTCCGCCGTGAACGCAGAGAAGCAAGGCATTTTTAAGCTTGTTTATATCCTCGCCGACATAATCGAGATGAACGGCGAATGTTATTATAAACGCTATCTTGAAAAGCTCTGACGGCTGGAAGTTGATGACTTTGAAATCGAACCATGTTCTTGCATCCGGTCTGTCTGCCGTTCCGCTGCCGAACGGGAAAAGCAGAAGCATCATCAGCAGGCACACGCCGCCGATTATCATCCAGAAGCGGAGAACTATTTCGTAGTCGATAAATGATATGACTACGCACATCGCCACACCGACAATCACTGCGAGCAGCATGACAAGCGCCGTGCGGCTGATAAGGCTTCCGTCCTCAAGGCTGCTGTATGTGGCGCTGTAGACCATAAGAACGCCGAACAGCGATGTCAGAAGGCAGAGCGACATCAGCAGTTTGTCCGTAGTTTTTAATCCTCTTTTGATTGCCTGAAGTATGTTCATTGGCAGCTCCTTAGAAATTATACTGATATTATAAAGCGAAATTTAATCAAATTCAAGTAAAATACTTTTATATCTTTGATTTGTGTGATATAATTATTTGAATTTAATGCAAGGCAGCGGTATTTTTCAGATGAAGACGGTTTTTCATTCTTATTCTTCAAAACAGACCGAGGAGTTCGGCGCTCAGCTCGGCAAAAGCCTCAAAGCAGGGGATGTTGTCGCCCTGTTCGGTGATCTCGGCGCAGGCAAGACTGCGTTTACAAGAGGACTTGCGCATGGAATGGGCTTTGACGGCGAAGTCAGCAGCCCGACATTTGCGCTTGTGCATGAGTATCCGACGGATATACCGATTTATCATTTTGACATGTACAGGATTACTACCTGGGACGATCTTTATTCAACCGGATTTTTTGATTATCTCGATATGGGCGGGGTGCTCGTGATTGAGTGGAGCGAAAATATCGAGAACTGTCTGCCCGAAAATTCGATAAGAGTTTCGATATCCAAGAATGATAACGAGAATGAACGCATAATTAATTTGGAGAGGGGTGCCGAAATTGAAGATACTCGCGCTTGATTCGTCCGCAAAAACAGCGAGCGCCGCGATAACCGACGGCGAGCAGCTGATAAGCGAAGCATTTGTCAATGCCGGACTCACGCACAGTGAGACTCTTCTTCCTATGGTTAATTCCGTTCTCAGCCTTGCACGCCTCACAATGGCGGATATCGACGGCTGCGTTATAACCGACGGCCCCGGTTCGTTTACGGGTATAAGAATAGGCATCGCCGCCGTGAAGGGGCTTGCAATGCCCAATGAGACGAAGTGCTGCGGCGTTTCTACTCTCAAGGCGATGGCTTATAATCTGCGCTATGATAACTGCATCGCCTGCTGTGCAATGGATGCAAGATGCTCGCAGGTCTATTCAGCAATATTCCGCTGTTTTGACGGAAAAGTCGAGAGATTGACCGAAGATGACGCAATTCCCGCATCAAAACTTCCGGAAATACTTGAAAAATATGCAAATGAGCGTATAATTTGTGTCGGAGACGGAGCGCATATCGCTTATCAGGCTGTTAAAGACAGTTTTAAGAGCGTTAGCCTCGCGCAGGACAGTAGGCGTTTTCAGCGTGCATACGGAGCCGCTTGCGCCGCCGTGTGCGAGAATATGGACTTCATTCCTCCGGCTCAACTTTTGCCCGTATATCTGAGACCTTCGCAGGCGGAGTGCGAACTCAGTCTGAAAAAGTCTCATAATCAATAAATCAAAAGGAGAAATTATCATGATAGCTCTTGCTGCTGACCATGCAGGATATCCTCTCAAGGAGGAAATCAAAAAACATCTTTTGGAGAGAGGCCTCGATGTCAAAGACTTCGGAACTGACAGCGATAAGTCCGTTGACTATGCTGTTTTCGCGAAGATAGCGGGCGAGGCGGTCGCATCCGGCGAGTGCAAGCTCGGCATTTTCTGCTGTGGTACCGGCGTTGGCATCTCGATGGCGGCAAATAAGGTCAGAGGAGTCAGAGCTGCAAACTGCGCAGATACTTTCTCCGCGCGCATGACAAGACTCCATAACGACGCAAATGTCCTTTGCCTTGGCAGCAGAGTTATAGGCGCAGGTCTTGCGCTTGATATGGTCGATCTCTTTGTTGACACGCCTTTCAGCGGCGAGGAGAGACACCAGAGAAGAATCGACCAGGTCATGGCTATAGAAAACGAGAAGTTCTCAAAATAAAGAAGTCAGAAATTTTCAAATTATATATATCTGGAGGAGTTCAAAAATGGCAAACATAACAATAACAAATCACCCGCTTATTCAGCATAAGCTGTCTATCCTCAGAGACAAGCACACCGCTTCCAAAGAGTTCCGTACTCTTGTCGGCGAGATTGCTATGCTAATGTGCTATGAGGCTACAAGGGACCTTCCTCTCAAGGATGTTGAGATTGAGACTCCCGTTTCCAAGATGACCACAAAGGCTCTTGCGGGCAAGAAGCTTGCTTTTGTCCCGATTCTCAGAGCCGGTCTCGGTATGGTTGACGGTGTTCTGACCCTTGTTCCTTCCGCCAGAGTCGGTCACATCGGTCTTTACCGCGATCCCGCAACCCTGCAGCCTGTTGAATATTATTGCAAGCTACCCAGTGATATCGGCGAGCGCGATGTTATTGTTCTCGATCCCATGCTTGCCACCGGCGGCTCGGCTATCGATGCTATAACCCAGATCAAGAAGAGAAATCCCAAGTCGATAAAATTTATGTGCATCATTGCAGCTCCCGAGGGACTTGAGGCTCTCAGCAAGGCTCATCCCGATGTTGATATCTTTGCCGCTGCAAAGGACGAGAAGCTCAACGATCACGGCTATATCGTTCCCGGTCTCGGCGACGCCGGCGACAGAATCTTCGGCACGAAATAATTGCACTTGCAATACCCGGACTATTATGTTATAATCATTTCAGTAAATTTTGGAGGTGTTATATCATGAAACACATCAAGACCATCAACGCTTCGAATCTTAAGGAGAGCGCTGCTAAGGGCGGCTGCGGCGAGTGCCAGGCTTCCTGCCAGTCAGCTTGCAAGACTTCCTGCACCGTTGCTAACCAGAAGTGCGAGAAGTAATCTGATTTGAACGTAAATTAGGGGCAGGCTTTGCGCCTGTCCCTAAAATTCTGTCTGAAACAATTTGCCGATATTAACGCGGCTAAAAGGAGCGAAAGCGGGGAGACCCGGCGTATATGATACATAAATATTTTCTCAACGGCTACTATATAGTCATTGACACAAACAGCGGCGCCGTTCACATTGTGGACGAGCTTGCATACAGACTGCTCGATTTCTTTACGGAAAAGCTCAAGGGCGAATGTCCCGAGGAGATTATCTCAACTCTTGTGAACGAGGGCTTTGATAAGCAGGATATCATCGACACTTATGCCGAACTCAAGGCTTTGTGTGATGACGACTCTCTTTTCTCCGAGGATACCTACAGACCCTTTGCGGATATGCTCGACGAGGCGCCTATAAAATCGATGTGCCTCAACATATCGCACGACTGTAATCTCCGCTGCGAGTATTGCTTTGCCGCTCAGGGCGATTTTGGCCACGGCAGAAAGCTTATGCCTTTTGAGGTCGGCAAGGCTGCGATAGATTTCCTTATCAAACATTCCGCAAACAGACACAACCTCGAACTTGATTTCTTCGGCGGCGAGCCGCTCATGAATCTCGATGTTGTTAAAAAAGTTGTCGAGTATGCAAGATCGATCGAGAAAGAGCACAATAAGAATTTCCGTTTCACAATGACTACAAACGGTATTCTGCTCGACGATGACAGTATTGATTTTATCAACCGCGAGATGTCGAACGTCGTTCTCTCGCTCGACGGCAGAAAAGAAGTAAACGACCGTCTGCGCCCGACTGTCAATAAAAAGGGCAGCTATGACATAATCGTTCCGAAGTATCAGAAGCTTGTCGCCGAGAGAGGGGACAAGGAATATTATGTCCGCGGTACATTTACGAAATATAATCTTGACTTCACCGATGATGTCATGCATCTCAACGAGCTTGGATTCGATCAGATCTCTGTTGAACCTGTTGTGACCGATCCCGAGTTGCCGTATGCGCTGACCGAAAGCGATCTTCCGGCTATTGCAGAGGAATATGAGAAGCTTTCAAAGATACTTATAGAGCGAAAGAAGAACGGTACGAGCTTCAATTTCTTCCATTTCATGATTGACCTTGATCAGGGACCGTGTGCTATCAAGAGACTTCGCGGATGCAGCTGCGGCAACGAGTATGTTGCTGTCACTCCCGAGGGCGATATTTATCCCTGCCATCAGTTCGTGGGCATGGACGAGTGGAAGATGGGCAGCGTGCTTGACGATTCTATCGACTACAAGATGAAGAAGATGTTCTCGAAAGCGAACATCTACTCAAAAGAAGAGTGCGCCGATTGCTGGGCGAAGTTCTATTGCAGCGGCGGATGCAACGCCAATAACATGCAGTATAACAACACTATCTTTAAGCCGCACAAGCTCTCGTGTGCTCTCGAACAGAAGAGACTCGAGTGTGCGATAATGATAAAGGCCGCTCTTGCGGACGAATAAAAAATACAGCTCGGGATAAATAGTCCCGGGCTGTATCGGTTTTATGCGTGAAAAATCCCCCGGAAAAGTCCCGGGGGATGATTTCTGTAGCATTATTAGCTCTTCGTCTTTGTGCTGTTATTCATTGCGAGTCTCTGCTTGAAGGTCTTGAGGAAGTCCTTGACTGCCTTATCGATATTCTTGTCCTTCTTGTTGAGCTTGTACTCGTCGGAGCCTTCAAGCTCGTTAAGTTGCTTCTCAAAGTCCTCGCTGGCCTTTGCGGAGCGAATGGCGCTCTTCCAAGCGTAGTCACTGCCCGAATAGTACATGATGTGGTAGCCGTACTCGGACTCAACAATGCCGGTGTCGCCGACCTTTCTGCTGCTGTCGGTAGCCCAGTTGCGGAAGGACTCAACGTAGTTGGCGCTTGAGGTGATGCCGCTTATAAGTCCGCCGTCAGCGGCGCTTCCGGTATCCTTGGACTTTTCTTTTGCGAGAGCTGCGAAGGAATCTTCGGTCTTAGCTCCGCTCTGCCATTCCTTGTAGATCTTGTCGGCGGAAGCCTTTGCGGCCTTCTTCTGCTCGTCGGTTGCCTCTGAGGACGAGCTTGCATTGTCGGTGAACGAGATGAGAATATGTCTTACGTTCGAGGCCATGGGAGCGTAGCTGCCCTTGTTGATGTAAAGGATAACATAAGAAGTTACATTGCCGTCGCTGCCGACTTCAAAGAGCTTGACATCTCCTGCTTTTCTCGCGCTGTCAAACGCCCACTTTGCGGCGTCCTCGGAGACATAGGAGGTGATGGTTGACTTTGCGGCCTCGTTGAGGGCGGTTGCGGACTCCGCGTCATAGTTTTCGGTGGAGCTGTTCTTTTTCTTTGCCTGCTCAAGGAAAGCCTTTTCACTGGTGCAGGCCTTGAGAGCGGCTTCTGCCTCAGCCTTGACCTTTGCAGCAGCTGCTTTTTGGCGGGCGGCAAGCTGCTCCGAGGTCTCGCCGTCCTTTGCGGTAAGAGTCTCTATTGCGAACGAAAGTGTTCTTGCGTCAACTGCATTGTATGCGCTGTGATCCTTGTCGTAGACAGCCTTTATGTCGGCGGCGCTGTAAGAATCGGTGAGCTTCTTTGAAGTGTCGCTCTGGTATCTCGAAACGATATTTTGCATCTCGAGCTGCTTGCGCAGGAACTTCTCGTTTATACCCTTGCCGTAGCTCGCCTTGAGGTAGGCGTTGAGAGAGTATTTGTTCTCTGCGGCGGTGTTTCTGAGCTCCTCGACCTGATCGTCAATTGACTTCTGCTCGTCGTCTGTGAGCTTGTAGCCTGCCTTGATAGCTTCGGCATAGAGAATCTTGTAGGTCTGGAGAGCGGAGATGGTCTCATTCTTGAGATAATCGGAAAGAAGCATTTCTTTTCCGTCGGCATCGGTGCCGTAGTTCTGCTCATCCGGCGACTTTGTCGGGTCAATGCCGATGTTCATGCCGTACCTTGCGTACTGCTGAGCGTATGAGTAGATATTGTTGAGATACTGGCTGTAGTAATATGTAAACTCAACTTCCGAAACGCGGATATCGTCGCCCAAAGAGAACACGGTTGTATTCTTCTTGATAGCGGCCGTATCGTCGAGAACCTTCCAAACGATTCCGCCTGCAACTACGACGGCAAGAACGATAGCTACTACCATTTTGACTATCTTTGCCGCTGCCTTGCTCTTCTCGCTCTTTTTCTGACTCTTTTTCGCAGACTGAGCGAGGCGGGCCTTTCTGTCGTCACGGTATGACTCGGCAGAAGTCCGCTGGGTGTCTTTGTTTGCCATTCTTTTTCATCCTTTTCTTTGTTAAGGTTGATTTGACCTGACGGTCTATAACATTCTTATTCTATACTATTTTATTAATTTTGACAAGCCGAATTTGCAAGTTTTATAGTTAGTTCATAATCAAATCACAGCTCGCCTTTTAGAAATGCGTCTTTGAACCACACATTATTGACTTCAAACTGCTTGCCGTTGAGATAGTTGAGCGACTGTGCATCTGTAACAAAGTCAAACTTGAGTTTATATGAATACAGGAATTGTTTTTTATATCCGCTCTCCTTGTTCATGGAGTTGCGCCCGTATTTTCCGTCGCCGAGAAGAGGATGACCTATCGAGGCGAAATGAGCTCTTATCTGATGTGTGCGCCCCGTCAGCAGTTCGACTTCAACGAGGCTCATATTCTTATTTTCTGCGAGCACGCGGTATTTTGTTTTTATTTCTTTAGAACCGTCTGTCTGTCGTGTGAATACTTTGACAAGATTCTTCTTTTCGTCTTTCGTCAGCCAACCGTGCAGGATGCCTTCTTTTTCTTTCAATGTTCCGTGGACAACACAGAGATAGAATTTCTTTATTTCTCTGTCCTTGAGCTTCTGGTTCATGATTCTCAGGGCTTCCGCATTCTTGGCGGCCATGACTATTCCGCCTGTGTTGCGGTCGATTCTGTTTATTAGAGCCGGTGCAAAAGAGTTTTCGTCCGACGGATCATATTCGCCCTTTTCATAGAGATACCGCTTGATTCGTGTCAGCAGTGTGTCGTTGTATTCGCGCTCATCGGGATGCGAAAGAAGTCCGACTTTTTTGTCGAGCAACATTATATTCTCGTCTTCGTAGATGACCGTGAGATTCGTCGAAGCGTGCATGAAATCGTATCTGTCGAACCGCTGCTCGAAAAATTCGTCGTTTATGTACATATCCACTTTGTCGCCCTCTTTTAGGCGCGTGGATATTTCGCACCGCTTGCCGTTGAGCTTTATGCGCTTGAGCCTGATGTATTTGTACATCAACGAATCGGGAAGATTCGGAACGGTCTTTTTTATAAATTTGTCAACGCGCTGATTGGCGTCGTTTTTCCCTATAGTAAAACTTTTCAATCGCCGTTCCTCCCGCCGGATGATTTTACGAATTTTATCGCGCTCATCGCCGCTTTTGCGCCCTCTCCGACGGCAACGCTTACCTGAAGCAGACCGCCCGTGCAGTCTCCGGCGGCGAAAAGCCCCGGCAGCCCTGTTGACATATCGGCGCCGACTTTTATCGAGTTTCCCTCAACCGGTGCGCCGACTTTCTTTGCAAGGTCGCTTGCGGCGGCGCTCCCGAGCGCGATAAACAGCCCGGAAACAGGCAGGCTTGAACCGTCTTTGAATTTAACTCCGCTGAGCCTGTTTTCGCCGTAAAGCGAATCTATCGGATCGGTTATGATTTTTATATTGCCGAAGTCTCCGTTCGGTTCGACGCCGTTTGTGAGCAGAGTAACACTTTCTGCGACTCCCGAAAGATCGCCTATCTCGTGCAGTGCATATGCGCCGTTTCCGAGCACTGCAACATCTTTTCCGCGATAGAAAAACGCGTCGCAGACTGCGCAGTAGCTGACGCCTTTTCCCTCGAATTCTTTGATGCCGGGGATATTCACACTTTTTCTCGCCGAGCCGGTCGCGATTATAACGGCGGGGGAGACAAAGTTATCCTCCGAGCACGATACGGTGTAATCACCGTTCCAACCGAGCGAAAAAACCTCTTCTCTGAATATATCCGCACCCAGTTCCTTTGCCTGCTCAACGCCTTGCTTTACAAGCTCCGCTCCGGAAATCGCTCCAGTGCCGAAATAATTCTCTATCTTTTCCGCTTTTTCCAGCGCTCCGCCGTCCTTGCCGATAACGGCGCAGGTGAGCCCGGCGCGCTTTATATAGAGCGCCGCCGACAGTCCCGCGAGACCGCTGCCTATAACGGTTATATCGTAGTGCCTGTCCATATATGCCTCCGATTAAAGTAACATATGATGATTATAGCCTATTTTTAATTTTATTAACAGCCTTGAAAGAAAAATTTTTTATTAACACGGATTTTGTAAATATACAGAAGTTTTTATATTATTGAGCTTGTGCAAATTCACTTTTTGTTGTATAATAAACTGATTAAAAATTTTTCGGAGGAGAACTGATTTGCCGCTTTCCAAAGACAGAAACATAATTGTTCCGCAGGAGGAGCTCGACAGACAGATGGAGTTCTGCGGACTTGTGCATACAGTGCTTGAAACGCGCCTTGACGGGCGCAAGCCGCTTGCTTATGTCCATACTTTCGGCTGTCAGGGCAATGTTGCCGACAGCGAGAGACTCAAAGGCTTGCTTGAAAAAATGGGCTTCGGATTCACAGAAGAGCCGGAAAACGCGGATATATCGCTGTTCAACACCTGTGCCGTCCGAGAGCACGCCGAAGACAGACTCTTCGGAAATGTCGGTGCACTCAAGAAAATAAAAGAGAAGAATCCCGACTTCAAAATAATCCTCTGCGGATGCATGATGCAGCAGGAGAGGATAGCCGAAAAGATTCAGAAGAGCTATCCGTTTGTCGATATAGTTTTCGGCACTCATGCCGCACATAAATTCCCGGAGCTGCTTTATCGTGCTCTGTCTACCGGCAAGCGTGTGTTTGAAATCGAAAATTCCGACGGCGTTATCGCGGAAGACCTGCCTCTGCACAGAGACAGCACATTCAAAGCGTGGCTGCCGATAATGTACGGGTGCAACAACTTCTGCACTTACTGTATAGTCCCATATGTCCGCGGACGCGAGCGCAGCCGCAGCAGCGATATTATAATCAGCGAGGCGTGCGAGCTTGTCAGGAGCGGATATAAAGAGATAACCCTGCTCGGACAGAATGTCAATTCCTACGGAAACGACCGTGATGGCGAGATGAACTTTGCCTCTCTTCTGCGCGAGATAAATAATATCGACGGCGATTTTATTATACGTTTCATGACCTCGCACCCGAAAGACTGCACGCATGAGCTGCTTGACACCATGGCGCAGTGCGAAAAGGTTGCAAAGCACCTGCATCTTCCCGTCCAGTGCGGAAACGACAGGGTGCTAAAAGCAATGAATCGCGGATATACGGCTGAAAAGTATCTCTCCCTGCTCGAATATGCCCGCAGCGTCATGCCGGAGCTTTCGGTGACGAGCGATATAATTGTCGGCTTTCCGGGCGAGACTTACGAAGAATTTCTCGACACTGTGAAGCTTATTGAAAAAGCGCAGTACACGTCGCTTTATACTTTTATTTTCTCACCCCGCGAGGGCACCCGTGCCGCAAAGATGGACGACCCCGTTTCGAGAGAAGAAAAGGGAAAATGGTTCTCAGAGCTTTGTGCCGCGCAGGAAAAAATCGCGGCGGTGCGAACTTCTGCGATGGTTGGCAGGGAATACCGCGTTCTCTGTGAATCAAAAGCCAAGAAGGACGGCTATATATCGGGCAGAACGCAGGGGAATATAATAATTGAGTTTCCGGCGGACGAGTCGGTTATAGGCTCATTCAGAACCGTCAGAGTGACCGAAGCTCTGATATGGATGCTCAAAGGCGAACTCGCCGATTGAAAATGCTATATCTCCGCTTTGCGGATAATGATATAAGATAAATTTCAAGGAGTACAGTTATGGACATCATCAAACTTACAAGAGAACTCGGCGCAGCTATCCAGCAGGATGACAGATACGCAAAGTTCCAGGCAGCTCAGAAGGCAAATGAAGAGGACAAGGATCTCAACGACCTCATGGGCAAGATCCAGCTCGTTCATATGTCTTATCAGCATGAGGCAAGCAAGGAAGACGCCAACGAGCAGAAGCTTGCTGCATACGAGACCGAGTTCAACGATCTCTACAAGAAGGTCATGGAGAACGAGCATATGCGCGACTACGAAGTTGCAAGAGCCGAGATAGATGAAATGATGCATTATATCACCGGCATCCTTGCTCTTTGCATCCAGGGCGAAGATCCCGCAACCTGCGAGCCTGAAGAAGAGCACCATCACTGCGGCGGAGACTGCTCCGGCTGCTCGGGCTGCTGATTATTGCATATCCTGCTCCGCGGGCAACTCCCGCGGAGCTGAAAGCTTTTTATTTTGCGGCACAGCCGCTGAGAGGACGGTATCGGAATGGCAGAGCTTTCTCCGATGATGAAACAGTATTTTGAAACCAAAAAGAAATATCCCGATACGATACTGATGTTCAGACTCGGTGATTTCTATGAGATGTTCTTTGACGATGCGGTAACTGCGTCGCGCGAACTCGAACTTGTGCTGACAGGCAGAGCCTGCGGGCAGGAGGAGCGCGCCCCGATGTGCGGAGTGCCGTTTCACAGCGCGGACAGCTACATGGCGCGCCTTGTTGCAAAGGGTTACAAAGTCGCCATATGCGAGCAGATGGAGGATCCCGCACTCGCAAAGGGTCTTGTCAAGCGCGAAGTCGTCAGAGTTCTGACCCCCGGCACGGTCATTGAAAACAGCATGCTCAACGAGGGCAGAAACAATTTCCTCGCGAGCGTGTATTTTACCGGCGAGTCGGCGGGCGTCTGCTTTATAGATGTCTCGACGGGTTCCGTCAACCTGACCGAGCTTGCCGCTCCCGCGCTCCCCGATAAGATAATCAACGAGATAGGTAGATTTATGCCCAGCGAGATAGTTTTCAATTCCGCATCTTCCTCTCTTACCAAGGTGTTCTCGTTCATTTCAAACAAGACCGAAGCCCTTGCACAGGAGCTCGGCGACGATTATTTCGATCCGCAGTCAAGCGCCGAAATAATACTCAAACATTTCAAAAAAGACAGTCTCTCCGAGCTTGAACTCAATGAGACGGGCGCAGCGGTTTCGGCACTCGGAGCGGCGCTCAAATATCTTACCGAAGTTCAGCGCAACGATCTTGAAAACATATCTTCGATATCGTTCTATTCGGAACTCAATTTCATGCGCCTCGATGTTGCGGCACTGCGCAATCTCGAAATAGTCGAGACTCTCAGAAACCGCGAAAAACGCGGCTCTCTGCTCTGGGTGCTCGATAAAACCCGCACGCCGATGGGCAAGCGAATGATTCGCGCGTGGCTCGAACGCCCGCTGCTCAGCATGGCGCGCATAACAAAGCGCCATAACGCCGTAGCGGAGCTTGTCTCTCAGCCTATGGCGAGGCAGGAGCTCAGCGAAAGTATGTCGGGCATACATGACCTCGAGCGCCTTATAACAAGAATATCCTTCGGCACTGCCGGTGCAAAGGATCTGCGTGCGCTTGCGCTCGCGGCATCTTGTCTGCCGGAGCTCAAAGAAAAAGTCTCGGCGCTCTCGTCCTCTCTGATGCAGGAGTGTGCCGAAAATATGGACACGCTTTCCGATATCTATGAGCTGATAGATGCCGCGATAGTTGAAGAGCCGCCGTTTTCCGTTCGCGAGGGCGGCATGATAAAGGACGGCTTCCATCCGGAACTTGATTCCCTGCGCGATATAGTTTTAAACGGCAAAGATTATATCGCCGCCATTCAGCAGCAGGAGCAGGAAAAGACCGGAATAGCGAAACTTAAAATAGGATATAACAGGGTATTCGGCTACTACATAGAAGTGCCCAACGCTTACAAAGAGCTTGTACCCGATGAATATATAAGAAAACAGACTCTTGCAAATTGCGAGAGATTCATTACTCAGGAGCTAAAAGACCTCGAGGCAAAAGTTCTCGGAGCACAGGACAGAATAGTCAAGCTCGAATACGAGATTTTCGACGATATCAGAAAACGCACCGGCGCAGAGCTTGCCAGAGTTCAGCGTACCGCTGCGGCAGTGGCACAGCTCGATGTCCTCTGTTCATTTGCTCAGGCTGCGCTCGAAAATAACTATGTCTGCCCTCAGATGTCCGCAGAGCCGGTTATAAAGATAAACGAAGGACGCCATCCCGTTGTTGAAAAAATGCTCAACGGCGAACCGTTCGTTCCGAATGACACCGTTCTCGACTGTGCTGACGACCGTTGTGCGATAATAACCGGTCCCAATATGGCAGGTAAGTCCACATATATGCGTCAGGTCGCACTCGTCTGCGTCATGGCGCAGGCAGGAAGCTTTGTTCCCGCCGCGAGCGCGGAGCTCGGAATAGTTGACAGCGTGTTTACTCGAATCGGCGCATCCGACGACCTTTCAGCCGGACAGTCGACGTTTATGGTCGAGATGAGCGAGGTTGCATCGATACTCAATAACGCAACTTCGAGAAGCCTTATAATTTTTGATGAGATAGGAAGAGGTACTTCCACTTTCGACGGCATGAGCATCGCGCGAGCCGTGCTCGAATATGCCGCGGACAAAAAGCGCATCGGCGCAAAGACTCTTTTTGCCACTCATTATCACGAGCTGACCGAGCTCGAGGGGCAGATAGACGGCGTCAAGAATTACAATATAGCCGTCAAAAAGCGCGGCGATGACATAACCTTCCTGCGCCGTATAGTGCGCGGCGGAGCGGACGGAAGCTACGGAATCGAGGTTGCGAAGCTCGCCGGAGTTCCGAAGCCGGTCGTTGAGAGGGCGAAAAAAGTTCTCAAAGAACTCGAAGAGAGCGGACTCGTGCTCGTTCGCGACCGTGAACCGAGCACAGCTGTTGAACCCGACGCCGGGCAAATTTCGTTCGGTCAAAACAGTTCAAATGAGATAGTCGAAAAACTTAAAGTACTCGATGTCAACACGCTGACGCCGATAGAGGCAATGGGCGTGCTCTATGAGCTGACAAAGAGCGCAAAAGAAATATAACAGGAGAAAACCATGCCGAAGATAAAAGTCCTGCCAAAAGAAATAGCGGAGCTTATTGCCGCGGGCGAAGTTGTCGAAAGACCCGCGTCTGTTATAAAAGAGCTTATGGAGAACGCAATAGATGCGGGCTCTTCTTCGGTCACGGTTGAAATAAAAAACGGCGGAATAACTTATATCCGCGTAACGGACAACGGATGCGGAATAAGCCGCGATGATATACATACAGCGTTTATCAGCCACGCCACAAGTAAGATAAGCACGCGCGATGATCTCTATGCCATAGGCACTCTCGGATTCAGAGGCGAAGCACTCGCCTCCATAGCTGCGGTTTCAAATGTCGAGGTACTTACAAGAACGCCCGAAGAAGAGACCGGGACGCGCTATTGCATCAGCGCGGGCGAAGAGACACTTGTTGATGATGCAGGATGCCCACTCGGCACGACAATAGTTGTCAGGGATCTTTTCTTCAACACTCCCGCGAGAATGAAGTTCCTCAAAAAGGATGTCTCCGAGGCTAACGCGGTCGCAAGCATAGTTGATAAAATTGCGCTCTCAAACCCGGATGTTTCAATAAGATTCATCAGAGAGGGCAAGAATACACTGTTCACCTCCGGCAGCGGAGATCTCAAAACCACGGCATATGAGATATTCGGCAAGGATTTTTCAGACGGACTTATTGAAGCCGATTACAGCTTTGAATCTGTGCAGATAAGCGGACTCATCTCAAAGCCGACAAAATCGCGTCCGAACCGCAATATGCAGTTTTTCTTTGTCAACGGCAGGCTTGTGAAGTCGGGTACGGCTTCTGCGGCGCTGAGCGAAGCATATAAAAATTCTATAATGGTCGGCAAGTTCCCGTATTGCGTGCTAAATATAACGACAGCTCCCGGGCTTGTCGATGTAAATGTCCATCCCGCAAAGACGGAAGTCCGCTTTGCAAACGAGCGAACGGTTTTCAGCGCGGTATATTATGCCGCAAAAAATGCACTTGAGCGCAGAGATGAAGCGCCGAAAGTCTCTATTCCGAGGACACCGCAGGCGGAGCTCTTCGAGCCTGCACGTCCAAAGACTGAGCAGATGAGACTGTCGGAAAAGCAGCCTGATTTCTGGAATCGTATGTCATCTTCCGAATACCGTTCGGCGCAGCAGCCGGAAAAGCCGAGATACAGCTATCCGCAGCAGTCTGCACCTGCGCCGCGCGAGGATATTGTGTCTGTTGCAAGTCCCGATAAAAAGCCTGAAACGGCAGATACAGAGCCGTCGACTATTCAGCATTTTCTCGATGCGCAGAGGGCGAAAAAAGAGGAGACGGCTGTCATTGAGCCTGAAGTATGCACTGAACCCGAACCGATAGCTGAACCTGCTGCGGTTTCCGAAGAAAAAGAAGAAATTCAGACCGTTGATACAACTGTAGAGGATAAAATTGAAGATAAACTAAAAGACAAACCCGAAGAACTTCCCGTAATCGTTATCGGCGAGGCGTTCAGAACATATATAATCGTCCAGCAGGGGGAGAGCATCTTTCTTGTTGACAAGCACGCTGCGCATGAGAGAATGTTGTTCAATGAACTTGTCAAAAACGATACCAAGCGTTCCACTCAGATGCTTTTAACCCCGATAACCGTAACGCTCAGCAAAGAGGAATATTCTGCTGTGCTTGATAATCTTGATATGCTCATGCAGGCGGGATTTGCGGTTGAAGATTTCGGATATTCTGTTGTTATAGTCCGCGAATGCCCGATGGAGATATCCGCTGATGAAGTTCCCGATGTTGTCGCAGAGCTTGCCGGATATCTTGTTGAAAACAGGCAGAAGCTCATATCCGAAAAGAAAGAGTGGCTGTTCAGCCTCATGGCGTGCAAGGCGGCGATAAAAGGCGGAATGTACACTACCGAATACGAACGCGAGCTGTTTATAAAGCGACTGTTCGCGAGCCCCGAGATAAGATACTGTCCGCACGGCAGACCCGTCATGATCGAGATAACCAGGCGTGAATTGGAGAAGAACTTTGGACGAGCGTAAGAAAATAAAAATAGCCGCTGTCGTCGGCCCAACAGCGTCAGGCAAGACAAAGCTTGCGGTGGATATCTGCCGCGCACTCAACGGCGAGGCGGTCTCCTGCGATTCGATGCAGATATATAAATATATGGATATCGCCACTGCTAAGCCAACGGCTCAGGAGATGTGCGGGATACCGCATCATATGCTTGATTTTCTCGAACCCGGCGAAAAATACAGCGTCGCTGCTTACTGCGCAGAAGCGGGAAAGTGTATAGATGATATATCAGGCAGGGGTAAGCTCCCCGTGCTCGTCGGCGGAACAGGACTCTACTATTCTTCACTCGTCGACAATATTTCATTTGCCGACGAGGACGACGATGCTTCAATACGCAGTGAGCTTGAACGCCGCGCGGAGAGCGAAGGCATTGAAACGCTCCACAAGGAACTCTCGGCTATCGACCCTGAAACCGCCGCGCAGCTCCATCTCAACAATCGCGGACGGATTATAAGAGCGCTCGAGGTCTATTATAAGACCGGGGTCACAATGAGTGAACAGCAGCGCAGGTCAAGGCTTGTTGAGCCTAAATATGACTGCACAGCGGTGTGTCTCGATGTGCGCGACAGACAGTTTTTATATGACAGGATCGACCACAGGGTCGATATAATGATTGAAAACGGTCTTATCGAAGAGGCGAGGCGTTTTCTCTCCGGCGAACTCGGCAAAACATCAGGGCAAGCTATAGGCTATAAAGAATTGCAGCCCTATTTCAACGGGGAAATATCGCTTGATGATGCAATAGATAATCTCAAACGCTCCACGCGCCGTTACGCCAAACGCCAGCTGACATGGTTCAGGCGCGACGAGAGAATAACACATCTGTATATAGACGAAATGTCATACGACGAACTGCTAAAGACGGCAGTCGGGATAATAGAAAGGGGGATCGCAGAATGAAGAAAGTTAAAGTGAGCAAAAAAGGTGTAAGAAAAATAGTCGCTGCCGTTGCTGCGCTTCTGGCTGTGGTAGTGTTATGCTATGAGATAGGCAACTTCAACTCTTCAAATGTGAAAACCCAACCCGCCGCTGCTACAACATATCGCAACAGCATAACGGTAAAGATGTTCGCCGTGCGCGATGAGTCACTTATAAACGGTTCTTCTTCGCTGACCTATGTTCCGCTTTTGCAGGATGGCGAGCGCGTCGCAGGAGGACAGGCTATTGCGGCGCAGTTCGGCAAAGCCGATTCTGCCTCGGCATATGTCGACCTCGAAAATCTCAAAAACGAGCTTGAGAGGTATGAAAACTTAAACAGCCAGCAGAATCTTACAGAGCTTGACATATCAAAGATAAATCTTCAGGCAGATTCATATTTTTATGAAATGCTCGACGATGTGCGGTCGGACAAAATCTCGGCACTTGAAGGCAGTGCGGAAAAATTCAGCGACAAGATGACCGCAAAGCAGATACTTATAAACGGCAATATAGATTTTTCGGAGAAAATAGCATCTCTTAAGTCTGAAATAGCTTCTCTGACGGCGAAAGTCGGAACTGTCGATTACCTCAAGGCTGACGATACCGGCTATTATGTCTCGTCCGCCGACGGATATGAGAATACGCTGAGCTTTTCGGATGTTAAAAATCTCAGCAGCGATAAGATAAAAGCGGCACTGTCCGCTTCTCCCGCTGCGGTGTCCGCCAATACAAAGGGCAAGCTTATCCGCGGATATACATGGTACTTTGTCGGCATAGTCAACAAGTCCGATGCCACAAAGCTCAATGACGGAGACAGCGTAACACTCAGGTGCGACAATATGTCGCGCGACGGCATAAATGCCACGGTTTATTACAGAGGCCCGATAAACACAGATGAGACTGTCCTGATTCTTTCATCAAAGATAATGGATTCAGACATAGCTCGGCTCAGAACAGAAGATGTCGAAATAGTGATAAACGAGACCGACGGAATAAGAATAAACAAGTCCGCGGTCAGAGTTGTTGACGGCGTTCAGGGCGTGTATGTACTTACCGGCAATATCGTCCGATTCAAGAAGCTTGACATAATATATACAGGCGATGACTATGTAGTCTCGAAGATGATAAAAGAGGATACATACGATGAAAATAAAGTGCCGTATCTGAAAATTTATGATGCGGTGATATTGGAAGGAAAGGATCTTAAAGATGGAAAACTTATCAGTTACTGATGCTCGTCTGCAGCTCCTTGAAGACAACCTGAAAAAGGTTCGCGACGAGATAGCCGAAACCGCGTTGAAGAGCGGCAGAGACCCGCGGGAAGTGAAACTCATGGCGGTGACAAAGACTGTTTCTGTCGAGCTTATAAATCATGCTATAGCCTGCGGAGTCGATCTCATCGGCGAAAACAAGGTTCAGGAAGTTCTGCTCAAGCGTCCGGAGCTCAATCTTGAGCACTGCAAGCTTCATCTTATCGGTCATCTGCAGAGCAATAAGATAAAAAAGATAGTCGGTCAGGTCGACATGATACAGAGCGTCGATTCGTTCGAGACCGCGCAGCAGATAAGCCGCCGCTCCGGAGAGCAGGGGATAACGACCGACATACTGCTTGAAGTCAATATCGGCGAGGACGAAAACAAATTCGGATATTCCGCAGACGAAGTTGCAGACCAGCTCAAAAAAATATCGGAGCTCCAGTTTGTCAAAGTCAAAGGTATGATGACAGTGGCGCCGAATTTTAAAGATTCTGCGAAAAATCAGTGCGTTTTTGATAATATGCACAAACTGTTTATTGACATCGGCGCCAAAAAAATGGATAATATAGATATGGACATTCTGTCTATGGGTATGTCCGGTGATTTCAAAGAGGCAATAGCGGCGGGCTCAACGCTTGTGCGTATAGGCTCGGCGATATTCGGAGACAGGCAATATTGATTTCTTTATAAATACGGGAGGAAAATATCATGGGAATCTTTGACAAGGTAAAAAACTTCATTGACAATTCTGACGAGGACACTATCGACGAGGATATCGAAAACGTTTATGATGACTCGGCAGACGACACTTATTCGTCCGACAGCACAGAGTCCTCTAAGTCGTTCAGCGATTTCAGCGCTTCTTCGAGACCGTCGTCGATCTCTTCGACGCCCAATATAGTTGATCTGCGTTCTTCGAGCCGCACTCCTGTTGTGCTCAAGAAGCTTGACAGATATCTTGATGTTCAGAGCGTTGCAGATGTGCTCAACGAGAAGAGAATAGTTATTCTTAATCTTGAGACCTGCCCCGCAGACGATTCAAGACGCATTATCGATTTCCTTTCCGGTGTTGCATATGCAAATTCCGGAGATATCAAGAAAGTTGCCGGCAAAGCTTATATCATCACCCCCGACAGCGTTCCGCTTTCAGGTGATGTGCTTGAGGACATCGAGAACATGAGCGAAGGCTATTTTGATTGATATTTATTTCCCATTTAAGAGGTGTAGATAATGCTTAAACCCGAACAGATCAGATCGCATCGTTTTATTTCTGCCGGTCGCGGGACTTATGAAGCCGGCGATGTTGATTCGTTTTTAAGCGAAGTCGCTGCGTCCTATGAGCAGGTGTTCAGAGAGAATGGCGACCTTGTTAAGAAGATAAGCCTTCTTGCCGAGAGAGTTTCGCAGTATAAGAAGGACGAGGACAATATAAGACGTGCCTTGCTTACCGCCGAGCGTATGGCGGATAAGATCCAGCGTGAATCTCAGCAGAGCGCGCAGGAACAGCTTGATTCTGCTGAGAAGAGAGCGCAGGAGCTTATCGCATCGGCACAGAACAGAGCCGACGTTTTGGAGACTGCCGCATCGGTAAAGGCTTCTCAGCTTACAGAAGAATCAAATCGCAACGCTACCGAGCGCATAACTTCGGCAGAGCGTACCGCTTCTGCTATGATAAGCAATGCCGAGGCAAAAGCTAACGAGATAATTGAAAACGCCAAGAAGAATGCCCAGCTTGAGCTTGACAGGATAAATTCCGATATTCGTGTGAATTCAGTTACGCTCGAGAAGCTTGAAGGCGAAGTTTCCGCATTCCGCAATTTTATCCTTGACGCCTATCAAAAGCATATCGATCTTATTTCTTCTCTTCCTCAGAAGCAGGAGATGCCGACAGTTCCGGCGATAAATACCGATGAGTATGTCTCTGAAATCTCAGCTCCCGTTGAAGATGATACAGATGCAGATAATGATGTTGTCATTGAGGAGCCTGAAGAGCCCGAAGAAGCCGAAAAAGATGAAGCTCCGGCAGAGAATGTTGAATCGGATGAAAAAGATCAAAAACCGGAAGAGCTGATTACCGCTTTTGCCAATGAATCCGAATTCAGCGAAGAAACGGCGGCTCCCGACGAGATAGTGGCAAACGATATACTTATGCAGTCTTTCGGAGTCGAAGATACATATGATCCCATGGCCGCGACGGAATCCGATTCATCAGATTCCAATGAATCGGATGATGATGCTTCTGCAAATGGTTTTGTGATAAACGTCAGCGACATCAAGCATCATATTACTCCCGATGAATTTGAAGACGCTGATACAGATGATGATTTTGATACACCTGCAAATGTTGACGATTTTTTAAACGACGACGATGACGAAGATGACGATGAAAGCGACGACCATTCTCGTCACTCACGTTTCAGAGGCTTTTTCAAAAAATAAATTTTGAGGTTTTTATGATTCAAGCAATAACTCTTTTGGTGATTGCCGCGCTTGTGGCAATCGACCAGGTCATAAAAATTGCTGTTGTCAATCGCTTTGCGGCAGGCGGCAGCATGGATATTCTCTTCGGTCTTATCCGTATACGCTATGTCGAAAACACCGGTGCGGCGTTCAGCTCGATGCAGAACCAAACGGTTTTTCTGACGATTTTTACGGCTGTTGTTATAGTCATGTTCATTTTCCTGCTCATGACTAAAAAAATAAAGCCCGGCTTTATTTATTGGTGCGTCGCCGTTGTGATAGCCGGCGGAGCAGGCAACTTCATTGACCGCGTAGCAAGAGGCTTTGTTGTTGATTATATCGAGCCTACCTTTGTTAATTTTGCTGTTTTCAACTTTGCAGATTGCTGTGTTACCGTCGGAGCTGCACTGCTTATTATCAAGACAGTATATGATTTGATAAGAGAGAACAAAAAATATCTGTCCGATGACGACAAGAAAGCCGAAAACGGCGGAGATGAAAAAAATGTCTGAGCTTTTGCCGGGTGGTTATTCGCTGAGCTTTTCGGTCGATTCCGAAGCAGCTGATCAGCGTATAGACCGCACGGTCGCCGAGGCTTTTCCGGATCTTTCCCGTTCGCGTATCCAGCATATGGCTGAAAACGGATGTATAACCGTCAATGGCAAAATTGTCGGCAAGAGCTTCAAGCCGAAAGCGGACGATGAAGTGTCTGTTTATATCGAACCTGCTCAGGATGATACGGCGCAGCCGGAAAACATTCCGCTTGATATAAGATATGAAGACGACTGTATGCTCGTTGTCAACAAGTCTAAAGGCATGGTCGTTCATCCCGCGCCCGGCAACAGAAGCGGAACGCTTGTCAACGCGCTTTTGTATCATTGCGGAAGCAGTCTTTCGGGGATAAACGGCGTTCTGCGTCCGGGCATCGTCCACAGGATAGACAAGGATACAAGCGGTCTTCTGCTTGTTGCCAAAAATGATATGGCTCATGCGTCGCTTGCCCATCAGATAAAAGAACACAGCCTGACGCGTGAATATGCGGCGGTTGTTTACGGAAAACTGCGCGAGCCCGAGGGCGTAATAGACGCACCGATAGGCAGAAACCCTAACGACAGAAAGAAAATGGCAGTGACGGACAAAAATTCCCGTCCTGCGGTTACACATTATTACACAGTAGAAGAATTTGAAAAGTTTACATTTGTAAGGCTGCGCCTTGAAACGGGTCGGACTCATCAGATAAGAGTCCATATGGCATATATAGGTCACCCGGTGGCAGGAGATGCCGTCTACGGTCCGAGAAATGTTATAACGGAGCTCGGCGGTCAGTGCCTGCACGCAAGGCTTCTCGGTTTTGATCATCCCGTGACGGGGGAGAGAATCGAGCTTTCATCTGAGCTGCCTGAATATTTCGATAACTTTTTAAGAAAAATCAGAAAGTGAGAGATATGAAAACAGATTTTTCCGATTGGCTGATAGTTTCCGATGTTGACGGCACTCTGAACACGAAACTCAGGATGCTGCCCGAACGGAATCTCAAAGCCATTACACATTTTGTTGAAGATCTCGGAGGCAATTTTACCCTTGCTTCCGGAAGAAATATATCTTCGCTCAGAAAGCACTATGATCGTCTGCCGATAAAATCCACGCCTGCGGTTATCCTAAACGGCGCGGGAATCTATGATTATGAGCACGAAAAGATGCTTTCGTTTCATTCAATTGACGAACGCGGCATAGATATAGTAAGACGAGTGAATGAGCGCTTTCCGCTGATCCAGATTGAGATATGCACAGATAGAGAGATATTTATTCTGAATCCCGGAGTTTTCAGCGGCGCGATGTCGCTGGCGGACGGAATACCGCATCAGAGCTTCAAAAAATTTGAAGATGTCCCGAAGAGCAATTGGGGAAAGGTCATATTTATGGGACTTCCGCCGATGGTTTCGCGAATGGTGAAGTATCTTAATTCTATAGATCATTCGGGCGTTACATATATGTCGTCCTCAGTAGCAAGCTATGAGATGCTCCTTGAAGGCACAAACAAGGGTACTGCAGTGCTAGAAATAGCAGATATGCTTGGTATTCCGCATGAGCATACGGGTGCTATCGGAGACTATTTCAACGACTATGATATGATAAAGAGCGTCGGCGTTCCGGCAGTCTGCGGGCAGGCTCCGCAGGCGATGAAAGATGCTGCAACATTTGTTGCATGTCATTGCAATCACGGTGCCGTTGCCGATTTTCTTGAATATATTGAAAATAATTGCCAATAAATACGGTATTACAGGAGGTGGCTGTTGTGGACACAATTGTCAGCAAACAGTTGAAGATCAAAGCTTGTAAGGTAAGAATGGGTGCAATTGAAGGCGTTTATAATGCAAAGTCCGGTCATCCGGGCGGCTCGCTTTCAATCGCCGATATCCTGACTTACCTCTACTTCCATCGGCTCAACATCGACCCGAAGAATCCGCAGTGGGAAGACAGGGACAGGCTCGTCATGTCGAAAGGTCATGCCGCGCCCGCCTATTATTCCGTACTTGCGCACAGAGGATATTTCCCCGTCGAGGAGCTCAAAACACTCAGAAAGAGCGATTCGAGACTTCAGGGTCACCCGAACATGAGAACCGTTCCCGGCGTCGATGCCAGCACCGGTTCGCTCGGCCAGGGAATATCCGTGGCTGTCGGTATGGCACTTGGTGCAAAGCTTTCGGGCAAGAGCTTCAGAGTTTATACCATTCTCGGCGACGGCGAGATTCAGGAGGGTCAGGTCTGGGAGGCTGCAATGTATGCCTGCGCCAAGGGACTCGACAATCTTGTTGCTGTTGTCGACAACAACAACCTTCAGATAGACGGAACGATCGCAGAGGTCAATTCGCCTTATCCGATAGCCGAGAAGTTCAAGGCTTTCGGCTGGAATGTTCTTGAGATATATGCGGACAGCTTCGATGAGATGGATGCGGCATTCAATGCGGCTATCGAATTCAAGGGCAAGCCCACCGCGATAATCGCCAAGAGTGTCAAGGGCAAGGGCGTTTCCTTCATGGAGAATCAGTGCTCATGGCACGGCAAAGCTCCGAACGAAGAGCAGTACAAAGAAGCTATGGAAGAGCTCAATGCGACTCTCACAAGCCTTGAAGCCAACTAATTTCAGTGAAAGGAATGTCGTGCTATGGCAGATATTATAAAAGCGGCAACGCGTGACGGTTACGGCAAAGCGCTCGTAGAGCTCGGTGCCATAAATGATAAGCTCGTCGTTCTCGATGCAGACCTTGCAGAGGCGACAAAAACAGCTATGTTCAAAAAGGCGTATCCGGACAGATTTTTTGATTCCGGTATCGCAGAGGGCAACATGATAGGCGTCGCCGGCGGACTCTCGACCATCGGCTACACCGTATTTGCAAGCTCGTTTGCAATGTTCGCCGCGGGTCGTGCTTTTGAACAGATAAGAAACACAATCGGATATCCGCATCTCAATGTCAAGATCGGTGCTACCCATGCGGGTATATCGGTCGGCGAAGACGGCGCGAGCCATCAGTGCTGCGAGGATATTGCCCTTATGCGCACTATTCCCGGCATGGTTATAATCAACCCCGCCGATGATGTCGAAGCAAGAGCAGCTGTATTTGCTGCCGCTGAGTATGAAGGACCCGTATATCTTCGTTTCGGCCGCCTTGCAGTGCCGAGATTCAACGATCCCGATAACTATAAGTTTGAAATAGGCAAGTCGGTTCAGCTCGCAGACGGTAAAGATGTGACTATAATCGCAACCGGTCTTATGGTGAACGAGGCTGTTATGGCAAGAGAGATGCTCGAAAAAGAGGGCATTTCTGCAAGAGTCATCAATATGCATACAATAAAGCCTATTGACAGACAGGCGATAGTTGACGCCGCAAGAGACACCGGCGCTATTGTTACCGCAGAAGAGCATTCCGTTATCGGCGGACTTGGCGGAGCAGTCAGCGAAGTTGTCTGCGAAACTATACCTGTACCGGTCGTAAAGGTCGGCGTAGAGGATGTTTTTGGACGCTCCGGTCCGGCGGTCGAGCTTCTCCATATCTATGGTCTTGATGCGGAGAACATAGTCAAAAAAGCAAAGCAGGCGCTTGAACTCAAAGCCGCCCGCTGACAACAGACCGAAAGGTTTTCAAATGGCTAAAAGCAGATTCAAAAAGAGTACAGTCGCAGTTGCTGCCGCGATCATTGTTGTGTTCGCGGCGGCAGCTACGGCTGCGTTGATTTTTCTGATGTCGGGCAAAAATAAGATACCCGACGCGGACTCTCAGGCAATTGTATATAAGTCAACCGACGGCGGAACATATCTTTCCGCCTATGGCAAAAAGCACAAACTGACGATATCGGACGATTCGTCGGTCTTACTTACTTCGGACGGCGAGTATCTTATCTATACCACCGCCTCGGCGAAGGTCAGCCGTAAATATGACCTCTATCTGTGCAGTATCAAGAATTCGTCAAACGCCAAAAAAGGCGCAAAGCTTTTAGACTACGGCGTTGAAAAAGAGTTCAGATATAATAACGGAACTCTGTATTATTCGAAGCAGAATCAGGACAACCTCTCCGTTATGACAACTGCATATGATATAAAGAAGAACAAAAAATCAGACATTGATTTTGCAATAAAAGAGCTGTTCCTGCCGGAAAACGGAGATTCGATTTATTATCTCAAGCAGCTTTCCGATTCACAGTCGCTGTATGTTTATTCATCTTCGGACGGCGGCCGCGAGCTTGTCAAAAACGCCGCTAATATTCATTTTTATGATAACGGCGAAAATTGCGAGATTCTCTTTGAGACCGGGTCTTATAACGAGGGAGAAGCGGAGCTCTTCTCAGTCTCTCCCGGAAAAAATCCGGTTCAGATAGCTACTATGGTCAGCTCCGTTTTATATGATTCGTATTCGCCCGGCGGCAATCTCTATTATTTTGTCAAAAAAGAGTCGCCTGCCGGCTGGCGCGATATTATTGACGATGATATGGCGCAGGATGACGAGCTTATAAAAGAGCCGAACCGCAATGATTACACATTCATCTTCGGCTTCAGTATTCAATATCAGCTCGACATGAGCAAATATAACCGCAAGGTTTTGCGTGACAAAATACGTCAGGCTCTTGACGAACAGATAAAGGACGATTCTTTCACGCAGGGCTATAATCTCTATGCTAGAACTGCCGACGGTTCAAAGAAAATCGCGGAAAATGTTGTTCCCGATGAAGTATTTGCAGTTTCCGCTTCCGGCGAACCCGCCGCAGTATTCTATATGACCGAGCTTTCCGACAGCACCGTCAGAATGTCCGATCTCGATTCGCAGCTCGGCTCCTCGTCGGTTGAATCGGTTGTTGAAACCGCTGTATCGGCGGTCAAAGCCTGCATCAAGAAAACCGGATACTTATATGCTGATACGCATTCCACACAGCCTGTGAAGCTCGATGCGTATAACGACAAGAAAGCGGAATTTATAATCTCCGGGGACAAGCTGTTTGTCAAATCGTTTGATGCTTCAAACGACACATTCTCGCTATTCAGGCACACGGTCACAAACGGCGTTGTATCTGCGGCTGAAATGCTTGATACGGGTATAAAGGCTTGCAATATCATCGGCGCAGATGTGTGGTACCGGCGCAGCGTTACCGGGTCTTCGCTCTGCGATTTGTATAAATATTCGGCGGAAAAAGAGAAGATTGACGGCGATGTCGCGTCTTTTGCCGAACTTCCCGACGGAAGCGTTCTTATAGTAAAGAATTTCGTATCTTCTTCGGACGGGGAGATAGCCGATCTTTACTTATACGACGGCAAAAAGACCTCGCTTGTAGCAGAAAAAGCAGAACTCAAAAACATGAAATACTCCGACAAGGGTATATCTTTTATACGCAGCGGCGGAGATTTATGTATATATTCTAAAAATAAGCTTGCTATAATCGACGGCGGCGCGTATAATATTATCGCTTATTAAAAGAAACGAGGGATAAAAGCATGGCAAAAGATGTGCTTTTCAAAACGATGACTTTCGGCGGCTTCAACAAAGAAGATGTCCTTGAATATATTCGTGCTCAGCAGACTCAGCTTACAGATACGCAGAAAAAGCTCAAGGAGACCGAAGAGAACGCCGCAGCGGCTTCAAAGCGGACAAGAGAGCTTGAAACTCTTCTTTCGGAGCAGCAGACCCGCACTGAGGAATACTTTGCGCTGAGTGAGGAATATGCAAAGAAGATATTCGCCCTTGAAGACGAAGTCAATTCCCTCAATGAGAAGCTCAACAGCGTTGAAGTCGGCTGTGAGCGCGCCAAGGATGTGGAGGGTCAGATAGGTGCCCTTGTGCTCGATGCGCTGCTTTATTCTGATAAGATAATCCGCAGTGCTAAGGCATCAGCAAAGGGCATTTCAAATCAGACCAGGCAGACCATTGAAGAGGCAGCAAGTGGAGTTGACGAGATAGGCGAGGATATTTCGCAGATGTCCGATAACTTCGGTGTTGTTGTCGCGTCTCTTGTTTCGAAGATAAATTCGCTCTCAAGCAATCTCAACAGCGTTGCCGATAAGCTTGATACTCAGGATGAAGAAATAGACGAGCATCAGTTCACTTTCGGCGAGAACGGCGAAGTCAAACTGCCGAAGCTTACCGATGAAGATTTCGGAGATCCGACCGATCCCGAGATAGAGATATCCGATGAAGAGATAAATAATCTTGTCAATGTCCTCAATGCAAGCGGCGGACTGGATTTGAAATTTACTTCGCCCGATGAAGACTCAAAAAACGTGACCGAAGATATACATAGCGAAGAAAATACTTCCGACGAGCCTGTTAAAGCCGATGAGGCCGAAGAGATATCGGAGCTGACAAAGAAATTTCTCGGAGAAGACTGATGGCTGAATATAAGATAGACACAAGTGAACTCCGCAAATATTGCGGCAGACTTCGCGCAGGGGACAGAGTGCTGCTTTCCGGCGCTGTCTATACATCGCGCGATGCGGCGCATAAGCGCATATGCGCATTGCTGGACAGCGGCGAAGAACTTCCGTTTGATTTGAAAGACGCGGCAATTTATTATGCCGGACCTACGCCGACGAAGCCCGGTGATGTTATCGGCAGCTGTGGTCCGACTACTTCGAGCCGCATGGATGTCTATGCGCCGAGACTTCTCGACGAGGGACTTTGCTGCATGATAGGAAAGGGCGGCAGGAGCGAATCGGTTATCGAGGCGATAAAGCGCAACAATGCCGTATATCTCTGCGCGATAGGCGGCGCGGGTGCGCTTGCCTCAAAGTGCATAACAAAATGTGAGGAGATAGCGTTCTTTGATCTCGGATGCGAGAGCATCAAGCATCTGGAGTTCAAAGATTTTCCGCTGACTGTAGGCATTGATTCGCATGGCGGAACGATGTTTGAAAAATAAATTCAGAAAAACTATTGACAAACCGACTTTTCGGTTATATACTTTGTAAAAACTGAATCTTGCCCATAAAGGCGATGACGGAGAAAGATTCCGGATAAGTACTGCAGAGAGTCCGTGGTTGGTGAAAACGGATGTATGAACCGGATAATCGAATCACTCCTGAGCAGAGACCCAAAAACTTCGAGCGAGTAGGCGTTTCCGTAAGACTGCGTTAAAGTCAAGAGCTTATTGGAGCTTGAGGGTGCTGTAAAAAAAGCACTGAATTTGGGTGGTACCGCGGTTAACAGCCGCCCCAGACATTTTGTTTGGGGCGGTTTTTTTATATTGTATTTTTATTGAGAAGGAGAGTTTAATTATGGAAATTATCATCACTGAGATCGCACAGCGAATACGCGACCTGCGCGAGATCATGGGCTACAGCGTGGAAGAGATGGCTCAGGCCGTCGATTGCACTCCGGAAGAATATATTGCCGCCGAAAATGGCGAAGTCGATTTTTCTTTCACATTTATTTACAAATGCGCCGAGAAGTTCGATGTTGATATGATAGAACTGCTGACCGGTGATAACCCGAGACTTTCATTCTATTCAATAGTCCGCAAGGGCGAGGGACTGCCGATGAAGCGCCGCACGGGATTCAACTATTCCCACCTCGGCTATCGCTTTAAGGACAAATATTGCGAGCCCTTCCTTGTAACCGCACCGTATTCGGATGAGGATCAGGATAAGCCCATAACCCTCTCGACCCACGAGGGACAGGAATTTGATTATATTATCAGCGGTAGCCTCAAAGTAGCATTTGAGGATCATGTTGAGATACTCAACGCCGGCGACGCCGTACTTTATAATTCCGCTCACGGTCACGGAATGATTGCGACCGGCGGCGAGGACTGCGTTTTTCTTGCAATAATCCTCAAGAAAACGGAGAAGAAATAAAATCATTATTCAACACTCAACGAAGGGACTCTTAACATATGCTTGATTTAAATAAAAACTTTGTGGATGAGGTATATGACGAAAACGGACATGTAGTTGATTATACCCTCAAATGCCCTGAAAATTTCAATTTCGCTTATGATGTTGTCGATGCCATCGCGGCTGCCGAACCGGACAAACGTGCGCTCCTCTGGTGCAACCCGGCGGGTGAAGAGAGAATATTCACTTATGGCGACCTGAAATATTACAGCGATAAGACTGCAAATATGCTGCGCGAAAAGGGCATCAAGAAGGGCGACATGGTCATGGTTATCCTCAAGCGTCACTACCAGTTCTGGTTCACCATTCTCGCTCTGCACAAACTCGGCGCGGTTATTATCCCCGCAACATTCATGCTGCAGAAGCATGATATCGTCTACAGAGCGAACGCCGCTACAATAAAGGCGGTTGTTTGCACAGGCGACGGCGACATTGCCGAGCAGGTCGATGAGGCTCTGCCGGAGTGTCCCTCGATAGAGACGAGAATCATCGTCAACGGCAAGCGTGACGGTTGGGATGACTTCATGACTGACATGGAAAAAGCCGATTCGCATCTCGAAAGAGTTGATACGAAATATTATGAACCCATGATAGTCTATTTCTCGTCCGGCACCACCGGCAACCCCAAGATGGCTATGCACGCGCATACATATGCCCTCGCGCATCTGACTACCGCCAAGTATTGGCACGATGTCACCGCAGACAGCATCCATCTGACGATAGCCGATACCGGCTGGGGCAAAGCGGTCTGGGGCAAGCTTTACGGCGAGATGTTTATGGAGAGCTGCGTTTTTGTCTATGACTATGACAAGTTCCACGCATCCGAGATTCTTTCGATACTTGAAAAGTACAAAATCACCAGCCTCTGCTGCCCGCCCACGATGTTCAGATTTATGCTTCAGGAGGATGTGTCTTCCTATGATCTGAGCTCTCTGAAATACTGCACCATCGCAGGCGAAGCCCTCAACCCCGATGTTTTCAACAAGTGGTATGAGGAGACAGGGATAAAGCTTATGGAGGGCTTCGGTCAGACGGAGACCACCTTGCTTATTGCAAACCGCGTCGGCATGGAGCCGAAGCCGGGCTCTATGGGTAAGCCTATGCCGCACTACGATGTGGATATCGTCGACGAGGACGGCAAGCCCGTGCCGCCCGGTGTCACCGGCGAGATTGTCGTTCATACCGAGCCGAAGGTTCCTTTCGGACTCTTCAAGGGCTATTACCGCGACGAGAAGAAGACCGCCGAGGCGTGGCACGACGGACTCTATCATACCGGCGACACCGCTTGGAAAGACGAGGACGGCTATTACTGGTATGTCGGCAGAACCGATGATGTTATAAAGTCCTCCGGCTACAGAATAGGACCGTTCGAGATCGAGAGCGTTCTTACCGAGCATCCGTCGGTTCTTGAGTGCGCTGTAACCGGTCTTCCCGATCCGATAAGAGGCAATGTCGTCAAGGCAACTATCGTCCTCAAGCCAGGATTTGAGGGCTCTGAGGAGCTGAAAAAAGAGCTTCAGACCTATGTCAAGAAAGAGACCGCGCCCTATAAATATCCCAGAGTCATCGAGTTTGTCGATTCTCTTCCCAAGACCGTCAACGGCAAGATCAGACGCACTGAGATAAGAGCGAACGATCTGAGAAAATTAAAGTGATTTGCTGATTTCCATTCGGCGTATAACTCCGCAGGCGATGCGGCTGCCGAATGTATCGGTTGAAGTGAAAGTGTCGGGGGAACTGTGAACTATCACGGTTCTCCCTTCTACTTGGCGTGGAATAAAGCGGTCGGTGTAGGTCGCCATATATGCGTAGCCGTTGTTCGAGAAAATACTCGGCAGGTCGCCCATATGCCCGGGATGATTCTGCGTGCTTTTTATATTTGTATCATGCCGTTCGGGCGATACTTCAAGCTCGACATTCGTGTTTTTCAAATGCATTCCGGCGCTTGTGAATGCCTCGGGCTCGCACACTGCGCCGGCGTGAATATGAACTGCGAACGGCTCGTTTCTTGTCGGCATACCTGTGAGCTCTATTTCGACCATTGTTCCGTCGAGCCAAGGATAAAATCTCGCCGTGCCGGACATATCCGGAACGCTGCTGTTTCCCTTTATATCTGCCTGAAAATAGTAATAATCCGACAGCGTGTCGGAAGCTTTGTTAAACATTTTGTTTCCTCCTGCGGGTATATTTGCTCCGAGAAGAAGCGCTATATTATATGAAAAATCACCCCTCAGCGTTAATGCCGAGAGGTGATTTGACTATTTTTAGAAGATAATATCGCGAAGTTCGAAAATTCTATTTGCAAAGAAGCGATATATTTTCTGAAGCAGACTGTCTTTATATTCCGTTTTTGACGGCGCGGATTTTGTCAGCTCATAGGAGTCAAATATTTCATTCGTGTCGCTTCGCAGAGCTTTTATCGAAATCTTGCCCTCTGAGAAGTTCAGCAAGACATATGTCGGAGTGCGAAGCTGAATACATTTTTCTGCGTACCACGGAGTTTTGTCGGGCTGACCGTCATAGTTGCAGCCGGAAGCAGTGTTCGCTTCAATATAGAGCGTTCCGCCGCTTTTTACTTTTTCGTTGCCACGCATGAGTGCAGAACGGGTGTATATATGATCGTGCCCGCTCAACACGAGATCGATGTCGTATTTGTCAAACATCTTTGAAAACAGCGGACGATAGAATTTATCCTCTTCCTTGCGGCTGTAGATGCTGTAGTGCATAACAACTACGCGCCACAGGGCATCGGGATAGAACTCCATGGCTTCTTTTATCAGCTCTTCATGGTCATAGGTCAGCACATTGTTTGAGTTGAGCACGATGAACAACGCTTCGCCGCGCTTGAAATAGTAGCCCTTGCCCGCCGGACATTGAAGAAGCTCGCGGTCGAATCTGTTCGGGTTGTTGCTCCTTATTGAATAGAGCGGATAGTAGAAATCGTGGTTGCCTATGGTTGTAGCTACAGGGATGGAACGCATCAATTCGGGATTATAGAAAAGGTTATATTGAGCTTGAGTTATGCCTGTTTCGACCTGATCTCCTGCGGAGATTATGAGTGAGATATCCGGCTCATACTTTACCGCCGCCTCGAGTGTGTTGTTCCAGCCGAGCGAATCGTGCTTGAGAACTTCATCGAGCTTTCTGTCACCCGAACGGCCGATCTGCGTGTCGGAGACAAAGAGAACATTGTATTCTTTGTCGCTGTCTGTGTTGAACGAATATGTTTTCGACCATTTGCCGTTTTCGGCAACTCTGTAATAGTAAGTGGTGTTGCTCTTGAGATTTTCTGCGGTCACATCGTTCTTCCATCCGTAGAGAACAGTGTGCGTGCGCTCGACTTTCAGAAATTTTCCGTTTTTCATCGAACTGTCCGTTGCAATTTCAAACATTACTACGCAGTCCTTGGTCGGCGAGAGCCATGTGAAATTCATGCTCGACGGGTCGCTTCCCGGAAACATGGAAACTGCCGAAGCGTCATTTTTGAGCCTGTCCCAATTTTCGTCCCATTCCTCAGCTGTTGCCGCGAACGAGCAGGGGAGAAGAACTGAGCAGAAAAGGAGTATCGCCAACAGAACAGAGAGTATGCGCGTTGACCTTTGTTTCATATAATCACCTTTCTTATAAAAGTTATGTTCAAATTTCGCCCAGAAAATCGGTGCATATATGGGCAAAACAAAGATTTTTTGCAGGATATAGCTTTTTAGCTTGCAAAATCGAGCGGAATATAATAGAATATACAAGATCTTTGTTTACGGAGGAATCAACATGACTTTTGAATCAATGTCCAAAAAGGAGCTCGAAGAACTCCAGTCTCAGCTCCTTGAAAAATACAACAGCTTCAAAGCGAAGAATCTCAAGCTTGATATGTCCAGAGGCAAGCCCTGCACCCAGCAGCTCGACCTTTCTATGGATATGCTCAAGATAAATGATGTTAAATCTTCAACCGGACTTGAGTGCAGAAACTACGGAATTCTCGACGGTATCCCCGAGTGCAAGGCAATTTTCTCCGAGATGCTTGAAGTCGCGGATAAGAATGTCATAGTCATGGGCAACTCGAGTCTCAATGTCATGTTTGATTTTATTGCGCAGTGCATGACCCACGGCGCAGGCGACAAACCCTGGATGCAGCAGGGAAAGATAAAGTTTTTATGCCCCGTTCCCGGATATGACAGACACTTCGGCATCTGCGAATATTTCGGTATTGAGATGATAAACGTCCCGCTTGTCAAGGGCGGCCCCGATATGGAGCTTGTCGAAGAGCTTATAAAAGACAGCAGCGTAAAGGGTATGTTCTGCGTGCCGAAATACGCTAACCCTGACGGAACAACATATTCCGACGAGACCGTCCGCCGCATAGCGGCTCTCAAACCCGCCGCGAACGATTTCAGAATAATCTGGGATAACGCTTATATCGTCCATGACCTCAGAGAGACTCCCGACAAGCTTCTCAATATTTTCCCTGAGTGCGAGAAGAACTCGACTGAAGATATGGTTATAGAGGTCGTTTCAACCTCGAAAGTCACATTCAGCGGCGCGGGCATTGCCGCACTTGCCGCCTCCGACAAGAATGTTGCGATGATAAAGAACCGCATGAAGACGCAGACCATCGGCTATGATAAAATAAACCAGCTGCGCCATGCGAAGTTCCTTAAAAATATGGATGGCGTCAGAGCGCATATGAAGAAGCATGCCGCCATAATTGCGCCCAAGTTTGATGTTGTGCTCAAGGCGTTCAACACTGAGCTCGGCGGCAAGGGTATCGCCGAATGGACCAACCCGAACGGCGGATATTTCATCAGCCTGAATGTTCTGAGCGGTTGCGCGAAGCGCACAGTCGAGCTTTGCAAAGAGGCGGGCGTGGTGCTCACTCCCGCGGGTGCCACCTATCCTTACGGCAAAGACCCCGATGATTCAAACATCCGTATTGCACCGACTTTCCCGCCGGTTGAAGAACTTGAGCTTGCCGTTGATCTGCTCTGCACAAGCGTTCAGCTTGCGGCGGCAGAAAAGCTTCTTGCAGAATAAATTGATAGAAAGAGCTGTCCTCGGGCGGCTCTTTTTTATTTTATGAGGCGTTTATATTCAGGCTCGTCTTTCCAGACATATCTGTCCTCCGCAATTTCTATAAGGCGCTCCGTAACAAGTCTGTTCTTTATGTCGTCGCCGTCGATGATATAGACCCCGAGAGCTTTTGCCTTGTTGTATATCGGCATGTCTTTATCTATCACATGAGTGCAGGCAAAAACTGCGTGCCCCTCTCCGCCGCTCATGCGCATAGCCTGCGGGTATATCTCATCTATGTGCTTCATATCCGGCGCGCATGTCTTGCAGGATATAAACAGCGGCTCGATACCGTTTATGGCAATAACGTCTATCTCGTTGCTTGCCGGCCTGTATATCGTTGATCTGTCGTGTCTTATCCGGCTGTATTCCCAGTTATATTTGACGCGCGAGCGTACACTGCTGAATTTGCCCGTGGTGACGGCGCAGAGGTGAATAAACAGCTCAAGAAACGCGCCGACATCGGTCAGATAGTGGCGAAAATTTTTATCACAGTAGTAGAATGTGCACTCGCCGTTTTCGTGATATTTTAATTCCGTTATGCCGCCGCAGCGGTCGAGCGCGCGGAGTATCTCGTCGTTTCTGAAAATTTGCTTGCCGTTGACGCTGATGTGCTCGGGCGCGCGGACTTTCAGAGGCATATTTCCGTTCGGTTCGCAGGCGGGACTCACTCTCTGTAAAAACTGAACATGCGGCACCCAGGAGCCGATATTTTCAAGATAGATGTTCCAGATATCAAGCACTTTTGACCAGAAAGCGCCGAAGTCGTCCCTGTGTTCGCTGAAATCTTCGCTTTCGATAACTTTGCCGCCGCTGACATTGAAAAAGTCTTCGCAGTCAAGCAGGCCGAAGATATTGGCTCTCATAGCGTGCTCATATTTGCTTATATTTGCGTATTTTTTCGTTCTTCTGTTGTATGCGATAAGCGGCACTCCGAGCTTCACCGCCGCCATTCCTGCCGCGAGCAAAGCGATATCCTTGCCGCCGGTAACATCGACAACGCAGTCAGGATTTTCGGATATTATTTTTGCAAGTGCGTCATTGACCTCGTCGATATTTTCCATATCCGCGCTTATATATTCTATCTCCGGGCTTTCACCGCGGCTCTTGAAAAAACGGTTGTAGTCGCCGCGGCTCTCTTCGACCTGCAGCGGATCTGCACCGAAAAATATAAGCTTTTCGGGCTTGAATGCAACGGAGGCGAGCACATTCAATATCGGTGATTCGTCAAAAAGTTCGATAAGCGTTTTCATCTTTTCAGCTCCGGGTAATAAGACATCTTTTATATATTGATTATAGCATCACCGAGCAGAAATATCAATTATTTGTTTATATTGACTATACGCGATTGACTTTTGCCGGCTTTAAAATTAATATATACATATGAAGAAAATATGGAGGAGTTATAATGAGCAAGAAAAAGCCGCTTATGGCGATGGTGTCGTCGGCATATTTTAAAATATATACAAAGAATTTTCTGACTTTCAGAAAGGGTGCTATGGGCAAGAGCGGCTATGCCTGCCGCAAATATCCTGGCTATGTCTCTGTATTCGGCTGGGAGGGTGACAAGGATGCTCCGATTGCGTTTATTGATGGCTCTTATCTTCTGCGCGACAGAAAGAATACACTTATAACTTTCGGACTTGCCGATATAGACGGAAAAATCGAGTGGTTCAACAAAGAGGATTGGCTGCCGTGCCTCGTCAGCAAATATCGCGCGGGCGGCTTTGAATGCACTATAGAAAACTTTGCAGATATTCTCATGAGGGGCGAAAGTAAGTTTGAAATTGCTTATTCGAGAATGACCCTCAAAAATATCAGCGGAAAAACTTTGAACATACCGCGCGTGTCAAAACTGCTTATCCCGCTCAACAAACAGCCGCATTCCGTAAAAAACGGTGAAACAATTGTCCTTGATTACGCCGTCGGCGCAGACCGCTTCGGCGGAAAATATGCATATCCAGCGAACAGCGAAATAGCTTCTGCGGGCGGGTTCGATGAGCACTATGAACATATGAAATCCTACTGGACGGAGCGCATGGAACCGCTTGCAAAGATAGACGAACTGCCCGACAACAAGCTTATAGACGCCTACAAGGCGGGATATGTGTATACGATGATAGTCAAGGACGGCTACGGGCTCCATGTCGGCGAGAACGGCTATGACAGAGTGTTTGACCATGATGTCCTCGGTATAATGGCATCGCTGCTGACAATAGGCGACTTCAAATATTTTGACGAATATTCAAAGACAATTCTCAAGTTTGTCCAGTATCCCGATGCCGGATGGAAATTCAGCTGGCCGTATGCGCTCTATCTTCAGAAAACAGGCGACAGGAAGCTCGTTGAAGAGCGTTTCGAGCAGATAAAGACAAACACTCACAAAATATCATCCGACAGGGACTCGGACGGAATAATGAAGCGCACAAACGCTATCGACAGCAACGGACATTGGATTATCGATAACTGGTCGGCTCTGTTCGGGCTCTGCACTTATAAATATATCTGCGACAGAATTGAAAACAAGTCCGAGAGCGAGTGGGCGCAGAAAGAATATATAGACCTCCTCTCGTGCGTTGAAAAGAAGCTTGCCGAAACTTCGAATAAATATAATCTTGATTATATCCCGATATCAATGGATGAACCGAACGAATACGGTCAGCGCAGCGACCCTCACGATGCAAACTGGGGCTCAATGTTCCTGTTTGGTCGCTGGGGCTGGGACGGCTATCTTTTCGGCGCTAAACAGGGAAGCGGCATGATAGAAAAAATCGACGGCACATATGCGCATATTTTTGAGTGCCGCAAAGATATAACAGATAATCCGTACAACTTCGGCGGATACCCGCACGGCTTCTTTTGCAGTTCATATAATGCCGGATACGGAAGCACCGCGCTCAGAGGCGAAAAATACCGAGACAGCGGCATAAAGGCATATCAGTTTATGATAGACCACGCCCAAAGCGGTCCGTTCAGTTGGTGGGAGGGCGTAGGCTATCCCGAAGCGGACGGCGGTATATGGGCGAGCGGCGGAAGCGGCTCGGGCGGCGGTTCGTGCCCGCATATGTGGGGGCAGAGCACCGCAACAAAAGTCCTGTGGGATTCTCTTATTGTTCAGAAAGCCAATTCGACCCTGCTTATCGGCAGGGGAATGCCGGCAGAATGGATAGACAGCGGCAAAAAAACAGTTATTCGCGATTATCCGCTCAACGGCGGAAGAAAAATCGGCTTCTCGCTCGTTTCATCAAATGATACGGTTACTCTCACTCTGACCGGAGACGGCGCGGGCACTTGCGCTGCAATACTCGATCTTATCGGGCTTCGCGGAAATATAGAATCGGCAAGCTGCGAATATGACAGCGAGCGCGGAGTTGTTATTATCCCGAAAGGTGTAACACAGGTCACGGTGAGGAGAAAGATATAATGAAAAAGTATGTTATTCTGGCGGCTGTGTGTTGGTTTGCAGTCATATCTTTGGTCGGTATAATTCTGACCGTCTATGACAAGCGCATTGCCGGCAGCGGGAAGCGCCGTATCCCGGAGGCGACACTCATGACCGTCGGTCTGCTCGGCGCGGCTGGACCGATGTATTTGACAATGAAAAAAATCCGCCACAAGACCAAGCATAAAAAATTCATGCTCGGACTTCCGGCGGAAGTTATTCTGCATATTCTGATTATTGCCGCGGCGGTTTATTTCTCGCTATCCTGAGCTGTTTCTTCTGCGTCAACCGGCTCGGGCACGACAAGCGAAACTGTTTTTCTGATGTCAATTCGGTCATAGTACTGCTTGAATCTGACCGCCACTCTGACCGTTCTGTCGCAGTGCGGGCAGTAATATTTGCTGCGGAAATACTGGTTTGAATATGACCACTGCTTTGTCTGCTCGCATTTACCGGAACATATCTCGCATTTATAATCAAGAACGCTTTTGTCAATAAGCGGGCTGTGAATATTGCTTATCGGGTGCGCCTTGAATGTAAGCCGCGCATAGAACTCGTCGTTGCACTCTCTGATATAAGGCTTGAATGCGCCTTTTGAATAGACTTTTTTCAAACATTCCGCGCTGAGAAGGCTGTCATCATAGGCTCTGTGATGCGAGAAACTGCTCTCGTCGATTCCGAGCTCCTGCGCCGCGGTCGAGAGACCTATCTGACGCGATTTCGGCGTTCCGAGGACTGACTGAATATACGCCTGCATGTCGGCATAATAGCTCAGAAATGGAATAGTATCAATTCCGTTCAGATATTTATAATTGTCGATGAGCACGCGGATATCTCCGTCGCCCCATGTGAGCAGCACGCACTCTGAGCCTATCCAACGGCGAAAGCTCGAAAAAACTTTGGTGAACGGCTCGCCGCTTCTGACTTCTTCATTTGTTATGTTTGTCAATTCTTTGACGCTGCCGCGCAGCTTTTTGCCTATCTGCGGTCTGACGAGACAGGAGAATTTGTCTTTGAAATTGAGATTTTCGTCAAGCTTTACGGCACCTATCTCTATTATCTCATTGATGAAACCTTTGGTTTTGCGGGCGTATGTATTGTTCCATTCGAGATCCATTATTATAAAATCCATCGAAACATCCTTTGAAATCTATATTTTATAATCTGAAATTTTTATTTAAAAACCATAAAGTATTATATATTAAAACCGGATGCATTGCAAGACAAAATAAACCTGTGTAGCCTATCCGCTTTTTATGCCCTTTAGATTGATTTTCTTTTTCAAATGGGGTATCATATAAGACAAGCGTTTTATTACACATATGTAAGGTAAAGGGAAGAAAATCATGCCTATAAAAATAGACAGCAATTTGCCGGCACATAAGCTGCTGGAGAATGAAAATATTTTCGTTATGACCGAGGAACGGGCAATATCGCAGGATATACGCCCGCTGAAAATACTTATTCTCAATCTTATGCCGACAAAGATCGAGACAGAGACGCAAATATTGCGTCTGCTGAGCAACTCGCCGATTCAGGTCGAGGCAGAGCTGCTTCAGACCGCCACGCATGAAGTAAAGAACGTTTCCAAAGAGCATATGCTCAAGTTCTACAAAACTTTTGATGATATAAAGAACGAACGCTTTGATGGCATGGTAGTTACCGGCGCTCCCGTTGAAAACATGGAGTTTGAGCAGGTCGACTACTGGGACGAGCTCTGCCGTATATTCGAGTGGAGCAAGACCAACGTCTATTCCTCGTTCTTCATATGCTGGGGCGCTCAGGCGGCGCTCTATTATAAATACGGTCTGAAAAAGTATCAGCTCGATAAAAAGATGTTCGGTGTTTTTGAGCATGTTTCGCTCGACACTTTTCATCCGCTCATGCGCGGACTCGACGACAAATTCTGGGTGCCTCATTCAAGGCATACGGAAGTCAGGCGCGGCGACATCGCGCTGATAAAGGATCTTCAGATACTCTCTTATTCCGAGAAATCGGGTGTGCATCTGATATCCGATATGGAGTGCCGCAATTTCTTCTCGACAGGTCACTCCGAATATGACCGCGATACGCTTGCAAAAGAATATTTCCGCGATGTTGAAAAGGGCTTGGATATTGATCTTCCGGAAAACTACTTTCCGGACAACGACCCTTCGAAGACTCCGGAGGTCAAATGGCGCAGTGCCGCCAATATAATTTTTTCAAACTGGCTCAATTATTTCGTGTATCAGCGTACACCTTATGACTTGAGCACACTTTGACAGGAAGGTAAAGGAAAATGGGAGATATTTACATATCAGGCAACGGAAGAAGAAATCAGGATACTCAGGATATCCCGATAACGCCGCGCAGAGTCAATGTAAATGACCTCGGCGCACAGAACAGAAACGCTCAGCAGGTGCCGCCACAGGGACAGAGGCGCCAGCCTCAGCAGGGGCAGCAACATGATCCGCGCCGCGAACAGCGCAGACCTAATCCCAATAATCAGCCCCGGCAGAATCCGCACGGCGAGCAGCAGAATAGCGTTCCTTCGCAAAAAAAGCCGAAAAAGAAAAGCCGTGCGGCGAGAAGTATATTTATAGTTCTTCTTGTGCTTGTGCTTATCGGCTCGTGCGTATTTGGCGTTGTGTATTCAACGGCAAGCAAGATTGATTACAAGCCCGAGACACATCAGGACAATGTCTATGTCGATTCGTCAACTCTGATGCACGACAGCAAGGTGACAAATATTCTGCTCATCGGTGTCGACGGTTCAAGCTCCGATACTTCATTGCGTTCCGATACCATGCTCATGGTATCAATAGACCGCAACAACAAGAAGATAAAGCTGACTTCTTTCCTGCGCGACACATGGGCTGTTATTCCGTCGACAAAGTCTTATAACAAGCTTAACGCCGCCTGCTCTTACGGCGGAGCGCAGCTTGTCATGGACACCATAGAATATAACTACAATGTCAAGATAGACCACTATATGCTCGTCGGATTTGATATGTTTGAGACGATAATAGACTCGGTCGGCGGCATCGATGTTGAAGTGACCGAAAAAGAGGCGCAGTTCATGCGCGCCACAGCGAGAGTGACGAGAGAAATACAGTCCGGCGAGAGCGTTCATATGAACGGCGCGCAGGCGCTTGTCTATTGCCGCATAAGAAAGCTCGATTCAGACTTCATGCGCACTTACCGCCAGAGAAAAGTTATAACGGCTCTTATCAAGAAGGCAAAAACTTCAAATCCGATGACACTTAAGAAGCTTGCGGATACAGTGCTGCCGATGGTTCAGACCGATATGTCGCCCATGGAGCTCACGAAGCTTGTCTTCGGCGCGCCCAAGTATATCGGCTATGATGTAAAATCCGAACGCGTGCCGCACGAAAATACTTGGAAATCGCAGACAAAGAGGGGACAGTCGGTTATAGTCACCGATTTTGATGCAAATATACAGTTCCTCAAGTCGTATTTGTATTCTGTAGACCCGGTTGAGGATGAAGAAACCACCTGAAAACGGAGTGGATAGTTTGAAGTATAATAAAATAATATCGCTCAAGGACGGCAGAAAATGCTGCCTGAGAAACGGAACGGAAAACGATGCACAGGAATTTCTCGATGTCTTTAATCTAACACATGCCGAGACGGATTATCTTCTCTCTTATCCCGATGAAAACAGTTTTACCGTTGAACAGGAGAGTGCGTTCCTCAAGGCAAAAACCGAGAGCAGCAACGAGATAGAAATCATTGCGGTCGTTGACGGTAAAATTGCCGGAACCGCCGGAATCGACGCTCTCGGAAACAAATACAAAACAAAACACAGAGCGGAATTTGGAATAGGCATCGCCAAGGAATTCTGGGGGCTCGGCATAGGGCGTGCGCTGACCGAGGCGTGCATAGAATGTGCCAAAGAAGCCGGATATACTCAGCTGGAGCTCGACGTTGTCTCTGATAACGCAAGCGCGATTTCGCTTTACAAAAAAGTAGGTTTTGTTGAATACGGGAGAAACTCGAAAGGCTTCAATTCGCGTATAAGCGGATATCAGGAGCTCGTCTACATGAAACTTGACCTGTAAAACTACAGATACAACGAAACGGGCGTTATGCAATTTAAGCATAACGCCCGTTTCTTCGCAGAAAAACAGAGCAGATCATATCAAAACCTGCTCTGTTATTTTTTATTTATCTGACGCTCTCATAGAGGCTCTTGAACTCGAGAAGTATTCTCGAGCCCTCGTGCTTCGACACTGTGAGGAGCTCTTCATTCTCGGTGAGTATAGAGTGATAGTTGTTATCAGCTATGATATAGCCGATCTGATCGTTCGTAAGGCCGAGCACCATAAGCTTTCTGCTGCCTACGATATCCTGCATTGAGGGGTACTCCCAATCCTCGCCGGTCCAGGAGTCCTTTGCCTCGGTTCCGCCGCCGAATGCGATTTCGGGAGCAAGCTCGCCGGGGATGAGTGCAAATGCCAGGTTCGTTCCGATTTCCATATAGCCGATTTCGGTCGGGATTCTCATCGAACCGTCCTTGGCTTTGACCGCTTCGTTAGCGAGAAGTCCGGTGGACGCGATGAACTCGAGCGCATGGTTGTCAACGGTGACAAAGACATCTCTGTGGGCGATGTTGAGTATAGGCTCGACCCTTGAGCCCTTATCGGCGGCGACAAGAATCTCGCCGAGCTTGTTGCCGTATGCTTCGACGTTCTGGTATCTTGTGTTGCCCTCAACTGCCACGGGGGCGGTCTGCGAGGTTATTGCAAGCTCTGCGCCCTGTATCTGAACATAGTTAGCACCTGCCGCGTTGACCTGCTTCTCTATAAAATAGGGATAGTCGCCGGAGATGTTGGTCGTACCTGCACCGAGTCCGACGCAGTGGATAGCGGCATTGACTATCCATGTGGGCTTTGACTCTCTGTTGTCGGGAACAAAGCAGAGACGGTTGAGATTGGGGTCAAATGTCTGAGGATCGCGCTTGTCGCGGATATATTCATGAACATCGGTCTGGGAGAAATACATTTCGCCGGGCTCCATGTTGTTGACTGCCGCAATTATCGAGTCCGCGGTCGTCTTATAGAGGTGCTCCATGTATTCCTTGTTCTGTCCGTTGTGCAGGGTGCTCGGATCCATACCGACGGCGTTCTTGAAGGTATTTTCGAAGAGAACCTTGTTGAGGTCACCGTTGAGACCGAGAGTATCGATAGCGCTGTGCTGATGGAGAGTGGAGATGTTTACGCTGACGATATTCTTGTTCTTTATGAATCCTGCGATTCTGCTTCTGATCTCGCGGACGTCTTTTGCCGCAAGTCCATATGCGTCGAGAACCGCGTAAACAACGATTCCGTTATCCGTGCCGTCGCTTATCGCGAATACTCTGACTCTGAGGTCGTCAAGTATCTCGGTGGGGTGTTTGGGGTTGGGATAGGAGAGGCTTCCGCCGACATAGTGGTTGCCGTCAAGCTCGTTGCCGGTGAGAAGCGATGCGCTCGAATAACCGACATTCCAGCGGGCGCCGTCCGCGGCTTTGTCATTGAAAGACTTGCTGCCGATATTTGAATTTGTGAACTTGTAGTCCGTTTCGTCGGGTCTGCTCATCAGCGGGAAAATTTTGCTTAGGCCGACCACAAGACTGTCGATGAGTTTGTCAACGGACATATAGAAAAGTCTGCTGACGCCTGTCTTGAAGCTGTCCCAGGTGAGCTTATCCGAAGATGAGAACGCGCCGAGTATAACTTTGATAACACTGATAGCTTCGTTGATGTCATCAAGCGAGTCTGCGCGGGACGATGCGGAGCTGTCTGTCGTTGCCGTCAGCTCGGAAACATTCTGCGAAGCCAGCGCGAGGTCTGCGCCGTTGTCGGCCTGTGCGCCGACTGCGGCAGCGGTGGAACCGAAAGCGAGTACGGCGACGAGCATGATTGCCACGATGCCGCTTATCAGCTTTTTACATTTCATCGTTTGACACTCCTTAGTTTATTTTACAGCCTTTTCGGCTTCTGCTTTTGTTTTGTTGACAGTGTCCATTATGCCGGTGAATACGCTTGCAACTATAGGCGCAGTCTCGGGACCGAGGGAGTTTGTCTCTTCATAATGTCTTCTGTCGAGTCTGTCGCGTGCGCCGTTGATATAGGGCTCGTTGGGATTGAGATAGAAATCGTTCGGCGGGACGACATAACCTGTGAAGTCGTTGGAGAGGCAGAAGATAAGCATATTGTCATCGTTTGCGATCTGCAGCAGGGGAGTCGGGTTGATGTCGGGCGATTTGCCCTCGGCCGAACCCTCTGCGTCAAGATATCCGCCGTAAGCAAGCTCCGGGAACAGCTCGCAGGGGAGGAACAGAAGCTTGAGACCGTCAAGCTCAAAATAGTTCATCTCGGTGTGTATCGACATATTGAGCGAACCCTTGCCGGTGTATGCGGCGTGGGACTTAAGGATGCCGACTCTCTGAACGAGAGCGAGAACATAGTTGTCGCACTGCGCATAGTATTCCTGGCGCATGTAATTAAGTATGGGACGGAGCTTCCTTTCGTCCTTGATAGCCATTGCGGTGTGTGCTATCGACTGGCCGCCCATCATGGTCGATTTGACATTGTCCTCGTCAAGCTCCTTGAGCCTGATAAGTCCGCCGATAGCGCCGACGAAATATATCGTCTCTGCGCCGGTCTTTTCAAGTATCTCGTTTCTGAGATATCCCGCAAAGTCTGCGCTGACATAGGAGTTCTTGCCGAGAAGCGACTCAGTATGAGAAGCGAAGTTTATCATCCAAACTTCACGGCTTCCGTCCTTGGGAACAAAGCGAAATCTTGTTACATCCTTTGAATAGACCTCGGGCAGACGGGAGTCACGCTGAATCTCTTCGGCCTCCTTCTTGCCGTAATAGAGGTCTCCCTCTCTGCGGTCGTTGTAAGCGTCAATGACGACCTGCTTGACTTTCTGACGGAGCATCTCCATATATTTCTTGTTGCGTCCGCTTCTCGGAAGGGGACCCCAGAAGCCGACAGTGTCGATGCTCGCGTGGTTATGTATGCTCATAATATTAATTGAGCGGCAGCCGGTCTCCTTTTTGAAATCCGCAAGCAGATCTCTGATTATGCCGACATCGTAGTTAGTCAGTCCGATATCGTCGATAGATACGAAAACGACGCCGCCTCTGCCGGACTGGTCGTCTATCCATATGGCGCTCGCGGTCATCGGATCGAGCGCGCCCTTGGCGGGGTTGTTGATCTTATAGCCTGCGACATAGTAGGTCGTCTTGTCCATATCGTCGGGCATAACATCCGTCTTGGCAAAACCTACGCTAAAATAATCGCTCTTGGGCTCGCTGATATAATCAAACGTGCCTTTTTCAAGCTCGGGCGCGGGATTCTTCTTTGTCCTCTTTGCGCCGCCGCGTGACAGCGAATTTTGCAGCATTTTGCCGACTGTTCCTAAAGCACTCATGCTTTATCTCCTCTCAGAAAGCTAAAAGTTTTACTTTGCACAATATGTACAAAATTATCTTACATATTATAAACTTTTTATAAGCGAAAAGCAATATTTTTCAGCTAAAAATTATATGTGTCGATTAAATAAATGAGACATAAAGTACGCATTGCGCAAAAAAATGACTTATTTTGAAATAACATATTTCATTTTACTCCGGAAGTGTGTATAATATAAGCTGATTTATTATGTGAAGAGTGAAGCTCTCGATGGAACGGAGATATATTGATGAATTATAAGGTAAACCCGGACTCTCTTTCGGCGGTGTTTATGGTGCCGTCGCAGATAGTCGATCAGCATATCAAGCTTGCCGGCGGTCAGCAGCTGAAAGTCCTGCTCTGGACTCTCCGCCATGCGGGCGAGGGCTTTGATATGGAAAAAATGTGCAGGGACTTGAATTTCTCAGCCCCCGATGCGCAGGATTATCTTCAATATTGGGTCGAGACCGGGATACTTGTATCAGACGGAAATACCAAAACGGTATCTGCTTTTGCACCCGCCAAGCCGGAGAAAAAAGAAGAGCCTGCAACGCAGAAAAAAGAGCTGCCGGATATTTTCCCGTCAAGACCGACCGCCGCCGAGATAGCTCAGCGTGCAGAGGAATCGGCAGATATAAAATTCCTGCTTCTCGAAACGCAGAACAAGCTCGGCAGAACCATAGGCTATGACGGACAGTGTACTCTCCTGATGATGCACGATACATACGGAATACCGGTCGAAGTCATACTCATGATAATTGAATACGCCGTTTCGATTGGCAAATCAAGCTTTCATTATATAGCCTCGATCGGAAAAGACTGGGGCGAGCGCGAAATAGATACTATCGAAAAAGCGGACGAGCAGATAAGCAGGCTCAATTCAATCAACCGCGTCTGGGCATCGTTTGCCGCAATGGCAGGGCTTTCAAACTCGCGTCCGACTCAGGCGCAGACAAAATATATTGTCACATGGAACCGCGAATGGGGCTTTTCTACCGAGATGATTTTTTTGGCGTATGAGCAGATGGCGGAACACTGTCAGAAAATGAGCTTCCCGTATATGAACAAAGTGCTCGAATCATGGCACACGAACGGAATAAAAACACCGTCGGATGTCGAAAAGGCGAACAAGCCTGTATCTTCACCGAATTCGCCGCAGAACAAGAGTAAAGCCAATGCGGGACACGCTTCTTCATACGACCTCAACGAATTCAACCGCAGCGCAATGCAGAAACCGATAGTTTATAAGAAGAAAAACAAGGATTGAGAGGGGAAAGACAAATGAGCTACAGCCGCAAGGTATATGTGAAAGCCGCATCGACGCTTGAACGCCGTCGCAGCAAAGCCGAGCACACTCAGAGCATGCACCGCGAAGAGGCGTATGCAAAAATACCCGAGCTTATATCAATAGACCGTGAAATATCCTCGGCAGGTGCGGAAGTAATCCGCGCCATCGGCATGGGCGAGAACGCTCAGCGCTTTATCGAAGAGCTCTCAAAGAAGAATCTTGCCGCTCAGCAGCGCCGTAAGGATATCCTCAAAGAAAACGGCTATCCCGAAGATTATCTTGACGCGGACTATACCTGCAAAAAATGCCGCGACACAGGATTCGTCAGCGGCGTGATGTGCGACTGTTACAAAGAACTTCTGCGCGACACTGCTCTTGCGGAACTCAATGAGCTTTCGCCGAGCTCACGCTCGACTTTCGAGAGCTTCAATGTCAATTATTATCCCGATGCCGCAGACGCAGTTACGGGAGTCAACCCGCGGAGCAGAATGAAAGAAATACTCGACTTCTGCAAGGATTACGCCGCCGATTTCGGTACGGATTCGCCGAGTCTTCTGCTCTACGGCGCAACCGGACTCGGCAAAACTCATCTGTCGCTCGCGATAGCGTCCGAGGCTATCAGAAAAGGCTACGGAGTTATATACGGCTCGGCGCAGAATCTTATGTCGCGCCTTGAAAAAGAGCATTTTTCAAGCGGACGGGATAACGAATACGATGGCAGCGAACAGGCTATACTCGAATGCGATCTTCTCGTTATTGACGACCTCGGCGCGGAATTTTCAACCCAGTTCACCGTTGCGGAGCTCTATAATATTATCAACACCCGCATTATGAGCCGCCTGCCCGTTATAATCAGCACGAATCTCACACCCGACGGGCTCGAGCAGAAATATACGCAGAGGATAACTTCAAGAATAATAGGCAATTATATTTCACTCTATTTCTGCGGAAAAGACATAAGACAGATAAAAACTATGGAACAGGAGTAATATGCCCTTATGGACATTATAAACAGCTTGACAAAAATGTTCGGTCTCCAGCACTGGCAGGTCGAAAACACAGTGAAACTTATCGACGATGGCAACACAATACCTTTTATCGCCCGATATAGAAAAGAGGCGCACGGCACGCTCGACGATCAGGTGCTGCGCGAGCTCTCCGAGAAGCTCGAATATCTGCGCAACCTCGACAAGCGCAGGGAAGAGATCAGTGCATCAATAACCGCGCAGGAGAAGATGACTCCGGAAATCGAAGCCGCTCTCGAAAAGGCTTCGACTCTCGCGGAAATTGAGGATATTTACCGCCCGTTCAGACCCAAGCGCAGAACACGCGCTTCGATAGCCAAAGAAAAAGGGCTTGAGCCCCTCGCCGATGCGATTTTTGCTCAGACTTTCAACTCCGCTTCGCCGACAGAGCTTGCGGCGAACTATATAGACGCCGAAAAGGGCGTTGAAACAGCCGAAGACGCGATAAACGGAGCGATGGATATTATCGCGGAAAACATATCGGACGACGCGGATATCCGCCGCCGTCTGCGCTCGCTGTTCACCGTTGCCGGTGTGCTCCAGTCGCGCGCCGCGGACAGCGAAAAAGAGAGCGTCTATACGATGTATTATGAATATGACGAGCCGGTCAATAAAATTGCCGGCCACCGCGTCCTTGCCGTCAACAGAGGCGAGAATGAAGGCTTCCTCAAAGTCGGTATAGATGTTGACCGCATAAAGGCTCTGAATATAATCAACGCAAATGTCCTGAGTGACAACGGCTCCGCCTGCACCGATATTGTGCGTGACGCTGCCGCCGACGCATACGACAGACTTATATTCCCGTCGGTCGAGCGCGAAATACGAAATATGATAACCGACAGCGCGGTTGAATCCGCACTCAAGGTGTTCTATGTGAACTTGCGCGAACTTCTGCTCCAGCCGCCCGTCAAAGGCAAGCGTGCCCTCGGACTCGACCCCGGTTACAGAACGGGATGCAAAGTCGCCGTTGTTGACGAAACCGGAAAAGTGCTCGATACGAGTGTTATATATGTCACCCATTCCGAAGAGCAGAAGCTCAAAGCAAAGCAGACTGTTAAACGACTTATAGAAAAACACGGCGTCGAAGTAATAGCCATAGGCAACGGCACGGCTTCAAAGGAGACGGAGATATTTGCCGCCGATCTTATAAAAGAACTCGACCGCAAGGTATCATATATGATGGTCAGCGAAGCGGGTGCTTCGGTTTATTCCGCTTCAAAGCTTGCGGCGGAAGAGTTCCCGCAGTTCGATGTTTCGCTCAGGAGTGCGGTTTCGATAGCCCGCAGACTTCAGGACCCGCTCGCCGAGCTTGTCAAAATCGATCCGAAAGCGCTCGGTGTCGGTCAGTATCAGCACGATATGCCTAAAAAAGAGCTCGGCGAAACGCTTGACGGTGCGGTCGAATATTGCGTCAACTCCGTCGGCGCGGATGTCAACACCGCTTCTCCGTCGCTGCTCTCGCATATAGCCGGAATCAACTCGGGCGTTGCAAAAAATATAGTCACTTACAGAGAAGAAAACGGCGCGTTTACTTCCCGCGCTCAGCTAAAGAAAGTGCCGAAGCTTGGTGCAAAAGCCTATGAGCAGTGCGCCGGATTCATCAGAGTCCCGGAGAGCAAGAATGTTCTCGACAACACCGGCGTTCACCCCGAGAGCTACGATGCCGCAAAAGCACTGCTTGAGCTCTGCGGACTTACAGTAAAAGATGCCGCAAAGGGGAATACCGGTGCTCTTAAAGCAACCGTCGAACTGCTCGGCGGCGAAAAAAAAGTTGCGGAAAAATTAGAGATAGGTCTGCCCACTCTTCAGGATATAATCAAGGAACTCCAGAAGCCCGGACGCGATCCGCGTGACGAGCTTCCGCCTCCGCTTCTGCGCACCGATGTCATGGATATCAACGACCTCAAGCCCGGCATGGAGCTGAAGGGAACGGTTCGCAATGTTATTGATTTCGGCGCATTCGTCGATATCGGAGTGCATCAGGACGGACTCGTTCACATTTCGCAGATAACTAATAAATATATCAAGCACCCATCTGAGGTGCTGAAAGTCGGCGATATCGTCACGGTGTGGGTGCTGGCGGTCGATGTCAAAAAGAACCGCATATCGCTGACCATGAAAAAAGATAACGTTCAGAAACCTAAGGAGTAAATAGTTTTGTCAGAAAAATTCAGAAAAGATCTCACGCAGGGGAGCGTCACAAAACAGTTGCTCAAATTTTCCGTGCCTTTCCTGCTTTCAAACCTTTTGCAGGCACTTTATTCGGTCGCCGATATGGTGATTGTCGGCCAGTTTTGCGGAAAATCCGGAATAACCGGAGTTTCGATAGGCGGCCAGATAAATATTCTCGTCACCGGTGCTGCTCTCGGTCTCGCCATCGGCGGAACGGTGCTCATAGCTCAATACGGCGGAGCTAAAAAATACGATGATCAAAAGAGCACGATAGGCACAATGACTACGCTCTATATTATTCTCAGCGCAGTGCTCACCGTCGTTATGGTTCTGCTCACAAAGCCGATACTGCGCCTGCTCAAAACGCCGGACAACGCATTTGAAGAAGCGGTCAGATATCTGACTATCTGCATGCTCGGCACGGTGTTCATGTTCCTCTATAACGCCATAAGCGCGATACTGCGCGGCATGGGCGATTCGAAGCGTCCGCTCTATTTCGTGGCGATAGCCGCCGCGGTAAATGTTGTCGGAGATATAGTTCTTGTCGGTCCGCTGAAAATGGGCGCGGCCGGAGCGGCAATAGCCACTATCAGCTCTCAGGGGATAAGCGTTATTCTCTCGCTCATCTATCTCTTCAACAGCGGATTCTTCTCCGGATATAAAATAAAAGATTTCAGAATAGACAGGCAGAAAGCTCTGAGCATAATAAAGATAGGTTTGCCGTCGTCTGTCCAGCAGGTTATAGTCTCGTTTTCGTTTCTGACGCTGACGGCGCTCGTCAATTCTCTGCCGAATGCGGCTGCTGCGTCTGCCTGTCAGGGAATCGTCGGTAAGATAAATTCGTTTGCCATTCTGCCCGGACTTGCGATGAGCAGCGCCATATCTTCAATGGCGGGTCAGAATATCGGTGCAGGCGAATTCAAGCGCGCCAAGAAGACAATGACGACAGGACTCGCGATAGCGATGGGCATTTCGGTGCTCGTGTTCGTTATAGTCGAGATATTCCCGCGTGAGCTGCTGTCGCTGTTTACGAGCGAAACTGATGTTATCGAAACGGGCATAACATTCCTGAGGCTCGCCGCAGTCGACTATTTAATAGTCACTCCCGTGTTCTGCATGAACGGTCTCGCGATTGGTGCGGGATATACAAATATCGCTCTGCTCAACGCGGTTTTCAGTTCGATAGTTATAAGAGTTCCGCTCGCTTATCTGCTTGTGCGCGTGCTTGATCTCGGCTTCAACGGTATCGGAATCGCCATGGGCTTTGCTTCTGTCGCGTCGATAGTTGTAGGATTTATATTTGTACAAAGCGGCAAGTGGAAGAAAGCGAAGATAAAACTTTAAACAGGATTTTGTAAGGCGAAGAAAGGCACGCCTTATGCAATACATATCCGTTTTATCGGATAATCATTTGATATGGAGGACAAAAACATGAAGATTCTCGTTACGGGAGGCGCCGGTTTTATCGGCAGCAACTTTATCTATCATATGCTCCGCGAGCATCCGGATTATGATATCGTCTGCCTCGACCTTCTGACTTATGCCGGCAATCTCAAGACCCTCGACGAGGCGATGAAAAATGAGCATTTCAAGTTCGTAAAGGGCGATATCGCAGACCGCGAGTTTGTTGACAAGCTGTTCGAGGATGAGAAGTTCGATATAGTCGTCAACTTCGCGGCGGAAAGCCATGTTGACCGCTCGATAGAGAACCCCGAAGTGTTCCTCAGAACGAACATTATGGGCACTGCGGCTCTCATGGATGCCGCGAGAAAAACGGGCGTAAAGCGCTATCATCAGGTGTCGACCGACGAGGTTTACGGAGACCTTCCGCTCGATAGAACCGATCTGTTCTTCACGGAGGAGACCCCGATTCACACTTCGAGCCCATATTCTGCGTCAAAAGCTTCCGCAGACCTGCTTGTGCTCGCTTATTACAGAACCTACGGATTGCCCGTAACGATTTCGAGATGCTCAAACAACTACGGTCCTTATCATTTCCCGGAGAAGCTTATACCTCTGATGATATCAAGAGCCTATAACAACGAGAGTCTGCCTGTCTACGGCGAGGGACTCAATGTCCGCGACTGGCTCTATGTTGAGGATCACTGCCGCGCTATCGATCTCATTATTCATAACGGTAGGGTAGGCGAGGTCTACAATGTCGGCGGTCACAATGAGAAGCGCAATATAGATGTTGTCAAAACGATTCTGCGAATCATGGGCAAACCAGAGACCCTTATCACCCATGTCAAGGACAGAGCCGGTCATGACCTGCGCTATGCCATTGACCCGACAAAGATACACAACGAGCTCGGCTGGAGCCCGGAGACCACCTTTGACGAGGGCATAAAGAAGACCGTCGACTGGTATATGAACAATAAGCAGTGGTGGGAAGACATCATCAACGGTGAATACCAAAATTATTACGAAAAAATGTATTCCAACAGATAAATAATTTTGTCTTTTTCTATTTGAGTGTTCTATAATTTATTTTTGAACTCAAGTACAAAAAAGTATTTACAACACATTTTTTTCGTGCTATAATACAGAAAAAGGCGTATAGCCTTTGGTTAGGAGTTTCCAATGTCGGAAAAGAAAGAGAAGAAAGAAAAAGAACAGAAGAACACCGCGGAGGCAGAACCCTCCAGGCGTTCGAGAAAAAAGCAGAACACTCACAAAGCTATTCTGCATCAGGCAAAGGTACTCTTTGAAAAAGAGGGTATCGGCAATGTCACAATTGAGCAGATAAGCGAGAGTGCCGATGTTTCGCGTTCCACATTCTTTTCGCACTTTGCTTCCGTTGACGATCTTCTCAAGGAGATTTCGGACGAGGAGATAAACGACGTCTTTGAAGCGGCAAGAAAGGGCGACGGAGAGCTTACCGTCGGCGCACTTTTGAAGCAGCTCAACGATGACACTTATCCTTATCCGTATCTTTCCGCAGAGGTTCTCATGCGCGGTATTCTCTCAAAAGGCGAGTCGAATTTCGCACAGGTCGATCGTTTCCTCCGCAAGGAGATAGTGACCGACAAGAGCTATGCGAACACCCTCGAGGAGTTTTCGTCAAAAGAGCTTTCTGCTCTCATTCTCGGAGCCTTCTTCGGTCTCATCTTCCAGAAGATGATAAACGACGAGAGCTTCACAAACCCCGATGAAACAAGCGTGACTATCCAGAAATTCATAAAATATCTGAAAAATCAGGAGGAATTATCATGAGCAACGGATATGGAATCAGCAAATGGGAAGACGCAAAGACCATTTACAATGAGCTTCACGAGCTCACTTCTAAGCCGATCTATTGCGTTTCCGAAGAGGCACTTAAAGACGTTCTCGATTATTTCGAGACCAAGTGCGCAAAGTCGAAGGCGATCACCACCGAGGCAAAGCAGTATATCCCCGGCGGCGTTCAGCACAACCTCGCTTTCAACTATCCCTTCCCGATTTGCGTGACCAAGGCTGAAGGCGCGTTCCTTTATGACCTTGACGGCAACAAGTACTACGACTTCCTGCAGGCAGGCGGCCCGACAATCCTCGGCAGCAACTATGCTCCCGTGAGAGAGAAGGTCATTGAGCTTCTTAATGACTGCGGCCCTGTAACCGGTCTGTTCCACGAGGGTGAGCTCCTGCTCGCTAAGGAGATCAACAAACATATGCCCAACGTCGAGATGTTCCGTATGCTCGGTTCGGGCACCGAGTCCGTTATGGCTGCTATCCGTGTTGCACGCTGCGCCACAAAGGCAAAGCGCATCATCAAGGTCGGCGGCGCATATCACGGCTGGTCCGATCAGATGGTTTACGGTCTGAAGATTCCGGGCTCCAGATTCTTCCTTGAGTCCCACGGTATTCCGCACAGCTGCTACGGCACTACCGACGAGGTCAGACCCAACGATCTTGACATGCTCGAGAAGATGCTCAAGCTCAACAAGATGCGCGGCGGCACAGCTGCTGTTATCGTTGAGCCTGTCGGCCCCGAGAGCGGCACAAGACCTGTTGATTTCAACTACAACAAGGAAGTCAGAAAGCTCTGCGACAAGTACGGCTGCCTGTTCATCTTCGATGAGGTTGTTACCGGCTTCCGTGTCGGCCTCGGCGGTGCTCAGGGTTACTTCGATGTCGTACCCGATCTGACCATCTTCGGCAAGATCGTTGCCGGCGGTTATCCGTCAGCAGGCGGCGTCGGCGGTAAGAAGGAGTTCGTCAGCGGCATGGCCGCAGGTGTCGGTACCATGATGAAGCGCGCTTATGTCGGCGGTACTCTCGCGGCTAACCCGCTTTCGTCCTATGCAGGCTACTGCGCTATCCAGGAGATCGCAAGAACCAACGCTTGCGAAGTCGCAGGCAGAGCCGGTGACAGACTTGCTGCAGGTCTTAAAGATCTTGTTAACAAGTACGGCCTTCCTTATGTTGTTTACAACCAGGGCTCTATTGTCCACCTCGAGTGCACCGGTGCAATGAGCTACGACTTCAGCTCGATGAACATCCTCAAGTCGGCTCTCCCGATGCTCAAGACAAAGCCCGAGATGCTCCGCAGAAAGTCCGCTATGGAAGAGATGGGCGCAGCTTACATGGCAAACGGTATCGTTACCCTTGCCGGCAGCCGTCTTTACACTTCGATGGCAGATACCGACGAGATCATCGATGGTGCTCTTGAGAGATTTGACGATGTCTTCAAGAACGTCAAGGTTTGCCCCGCAGACCGCGTTTTCGCAAAGAAATAATCAAAAACTGATAAATGAGATGCTCTCCTTCGGGAGGGCATCTTTTTTCGGCATAACAGTCCTGAGATTTTCAAAAAGTAATTGAATAACTTTTATAAATGTGCTAATATTAATAAGATAAACATTTGTTCATGGCTCGAAAAGAGGCGATAATCATGCATGAGGATCACAGAAAAAGAGTAAAGGAACGCTTTCTGAAAGACGGGATAGAGAATATGCCCGATCATGAGGTGCTCGAACTGCTTCTGTTCTTTTCAATACCGCGCAAAGACACCAACGCTCTGGCGCACGAATTGATAGAACACTTCGGCTCTCTCAACTGTGTGCTCGAAGCTTCCGCCGACGATCTTATGCAGGTAAACGGAATAGGGGAAGCCTCTGCGGCGCTTATAACACTTGCTTTTCAGCTGACGAAAAAGTATCTGAAAAACGCATCGGACAAGAAGCTGAAAAAATACGACGGACCTGAGTCGGTCAAAGAGCTTCTGATGTCAAAATATCTCGGCGCGCGGGAAGAGATGGTCTATATGCTGTCTCTCGACTTTGACGACAATATTCTCGCAATAAACAAGATATCGCACGGCACATTTTCTGCCGCAAATATAGACAAGCGTTTTGTGCTTGAAACTGCATTCCGCAACAAGGCACGTTCGGTCGTACTCGTTCATAATCATGTCAACGGAATACCTGTCCCGTCGCGCGACGATCTAAACACCACAAAGGCGGTCGGCGACTTCTTTCAGGGCGTAAACGTCCATCTGCTCGACCACCTCATATATACCGACGAAGACATCTTTTCAATGGCGCAGGTCAAGAAATTTGCACCGCTGTTTATATAAAGGATATCAATATGGATAAATTTATTCTTCATTCCCAATACAAACCCATGGGCGATCAGCCGCAGGCGATAGCCGAACTGACCGACGGAGTCAACAGGGGATTCACCGAACAGACTCTGCTCGGCGTTACGGGTTCCGGCAAAACATTCACAATGGCGAATGTCATTGCCAATCTCAATCGTCCGACGCTCATTCTCGCTCATAATAAAACGCTCGCGGCTCAGCTCTGTTCCGAGTTCCGCGAGTTTTTCCCTGAAAACGCAGTCGAGTATTTTGTTTCGTATTACGACTACTATCAGCCGGAGGCTTATATCCCGTCAACGGACACTTATATCGAAAAGGATTCCGCTATAAATGATGAAATAGACAAGCTCCGCCATTCCGCAACCTCTGCGCTCTCCGAACGGCGCGATGTTATAATTGTCGCCAGTGTGTCGTGCATATACAGCTTGGGCGACCCTATCGACTACCGCAGCATGGTCATCTCGCTCCGCCCCGGAATGGAAAAAAGCCGCGACGAAGTTATAAACAAGCTCGTTGAAATACAGTATGAGCGCAATGATATAAATTTCATCAGAAACAAGTTCCGAGTCCGCGGAGACGTGCTTGAGATATTCCCGGCGCAGTCTAGCGAAAACGCAATCAGAGTTGAATTTTTCGGCGACGAAGTTGACCGCATATCTGAGATAAACGCCCTGACAGGTGAGGTCAAGGGCGTGCTGTCCCATGTCGCAATATATCCCGCATCCCACTATGTTGTTTCGCAGGAAAAGATGGAGCGCTCAATCAAAGAGATATATGATGAGATGACCGAGCGCGTCGCTCGGTTTGAGAGTCAGGGCAAGCTGCTCGAAGCTCAGCGCATAAAGCAGCGCACGGAATATGATATCGAGATGCTTCGCGAAACGGGATTTTGCAAGGGAATCGAGAACTATTCGAGAGTCATGTCCGGGCGTGAACCGGGCTCTCCGCCTTTTACGCTGCTCGACTATTTTCCGAAAGATTTTCTGCTGTTTGTCGACGAATCCCATGTAACGCTCCCGCAGGTACGCGGAATGTACGGCGGCGACCGTTCAAGAAAAGATACGCTTGTTGAATTCGGCTTCCGCCTGCCGTCCGCATATGACAACAGACCGCTGACTTTCGACGAGTTCTATGAAAGGGTCGGTCAAAAAATATTTGTCAGCGCAACGCCGGGCGAATTTGAGCGCGAGATAAGTTCGCAGATTGCCGAACAGCTTATCCGTCCTACCGGTCTTGTCGATCCCTCGATTTCCGTCAGACCTACCGAGGGTCAGATAGACGATATTATATCCGAGATAAATATAAGAGTCGAGCGCAAAGAGCGCGTTCTTTTGACTACGCTCACCAAGAAGATGGCAGAGGATCTGACGGATTATCTCGAAGACCTCGGCATAAAAGTGCGCTATATGCATCACGATGTTGATACGATAGAGCGAATGGAAATCATCCGCGATCTGCGCCTCGGCGAGTTTGATGTGCTCGTCGGCATAAACCTGCTGCGCGAGGGATTGGATATTCCCGAGGTCTCGCTCGTTATAATTCTTGACGCCGACAAGGAGGGCTTCCTGCGCTCCGAAACATCGCTGATACAGACGATAGGACGCGCGGCGCGAAACGCGAACGGCGAGGTTATCATGTATGCCGACTCCGTCACTCCGTCGATGGAGCGCGCAATAGTTGAGACTGAGCGCAGACGTCAAAAACAGATGGCATATAACGAAGAGCACGGAATTGTGCCCAAGACAATAATCAAGGGCGTCCGCGATGTCATCGAAATAACCAGCAAAAAGGACAAGGGCGAAAAGCCGATAAAGAAGATGAGCCGCAAGGAGCGCGAAGAGATGATAGTTCGCCTGACTGCGGAAATGAAAGCGGCGGCGAAAATACTTGAATTTGAACACGCGGCATATCTTCGCGATAAGATAAACAAACTAAGAGAAGGAAAGTAATCGGAGGCGATATTCTTGCCGCAGAAAAATATAATTGTAAAAGGCGCAAGAGAGCACAACTTGAAAAATGTCGATGTTGAGATCCCGCGCGACAAGCTCGTGGTGTTCACGGGACTTTCGGGTTCGGGAAAATCATCGCTGGCATTTGATACTATATACGCAGAGGGACAGAGAAGATATGTTGAGTCCCTCTCGTCATACGCAAGACAGTTCCTCGGTCAGATGGAGAAGCCTCAGGTGGACTACATCGAGGGGCTTTCTCCCGCTATATCAATAGATCAGAAAACGACGTCAAAGAACCCGCGTTCGACCGTCGGAACGGTGACGGAAATATATGATTATCTGCGCCTGCTCTATGCACGCATAGGCATTCCGCACTGTCCCGTCTGCGGCAGAGAGATATCGAGGCAGACTGTTGACGATATCGTTGACAGCGTGCTCGAGCTGCCCGAGGGCACAAAAATTCAGGTCATGGCACCTATTGCACGCGGTAAAAAGGGTCAATTCGTCAAGGAACTCGAAAGCGCGAAAAAGGACGGATATGTCCGCGTGCGCGTTGACGGAATAATATATGACCTCAGTGAAAAAATCGAGCTGGACAAGAACAAAAAGCACAATATAGAAATTGTGGTCGACAGACTCGTTGTAAAAGAGAGCATTCGAAGCAGGCTTGCCGATTCCATTGAAACAGCAACAGGTCTTTCAAATGGCATTCTGCTTGTTGATGTAATAGACGGCGAAGAGAAGCTTTATTCTCTCGACTATGCCTGTCCGGAGCACGGAGTCAGCATTGAAGAGCTCGAACCGCGTATGTTCTCGTTCAACAACCCATTCGGCGCCTGCCCGACCTGCTCCGGACTCAGCGTATTCATGAAGCCCGATCCCGATCTTATCGTGCCGGATAAAAATCTTTCGCTCAGACAGGGCGCGATAAAGGCGAGCGGCTGGAACAATGCCGACGGCGGCACGATAGCGCAGATGTACATGGAGGGTATTGCGAATAAATACAGCTTTACTCTCGACACTCCGTTTAAAGATATCCCTGCGGACGGCGTTGACGCTATAATGTACGGCACAAAAGGCGAGAAGCTCAAGCTTACGCGCAGAAACGAATATGGCACAGGCTCGTATATGACCGCATTCGAGGGCATCTGCAACAATATTGAGCGCAGATATAAAGAAACCACAAGCGACTGGTCCCGTGCCGAGCTTGAACAGTGTATGTCAACGGTAAAATGTCCCGAATGCCACGGCGCAAGGCTCAGAAAAGAGTCGCTGTGCGTAACCGTCGGCGGAATAAATATAGACGAATTTGCAAATAAATCTATTGTCAAAGCCATAGAATTTCTTGATTCGCTCACCCTGACCGACCGCGAGCAGATGATAGCGAAGCTTATAGTCAAGGAGATAAAGGACAGACTGACATTTTTGCGCAGCGTCGGCCTCGGTTATCTGACCCTTGCCCGCTCGTCTGCAAGCCTCTCTGGCGGCGAAAGCCAGAGAATACGCCTTGCAACTCAGATCGGCTCGTCGCTTGTCGGAGTTCTGTATATTCTCGACGAGCCAAGTATAGGTCTGCATCAGCGCGACAACGAAAAGCTTCTGAATACTCTTCGCAACCTCAGGGATATCGGCAACACGCTTATAGTTGTCGAGCACGACGAGGACACGATGCGCGCGGCGGACTACATTGTCGATGTCGGTCCGGGTGCGGGTATCCACGGCGGAAATATAGTCTGTACAGGCACGGCGGAAGATATAATGAACTGCAAGGAGTCGATAACCGGGCAGTATCTCAGCGGTCGCAAGAAGATTCCAGTTCCCGCAAAGCGCAGAAAAGGCAACGGAAAAAGCCTGAAAATAATCGGCGCACGCGAAAACAATCTCAAAAATATAGATGCCGAAATCCCGCTCGGCGAGTTTGTGTGTATAACCGGCGTATCCGGTTCGGGCAAATCGTCGCTTATAAACGAGATACTGTATAAACGCCTTGTGACCGAACTCAACGGAGCGAAAAAAGTTGCGGGCGCGCATACGGATATCCTCGGAATTGACAATCTGGACAAGGTTATCGCAATAGACCAGTCCCCGATAGGGCGTACTCCGCGCTCTAATCCGGCGACATATACAGGCGTGTTCAATGATATCCGCGACCTGTTCGCATCAACTGCCGAGGCAAAAGCGAGGGGATACAAAGCAAACAGATTCTCGTTCAATGTCAAAGGCGGACGCTGCGAGGCGTGCCAGGGTGACGGAATAGTGAAGATAGAGATGCATTTCCTTGCTGATATTTATGTGCCCTGCGACGTCTGCAAAGGCGCGAGATACAACCGCGAAACGCTCGAAGTCAAATACAAGGGCAAAAATATCTATGATGTGCTTGAAATGACTGTTGAAGAGGGGCTTGAGTTCTTCTCGAGCATACCGAAGATAAAGCGCAAATTGCAAACCCTCTACGATGTCGGTCTCGGCTATGTCAAAATCGGTCAGCCTGCAACGACGCTTTCCGGCGGCGAGGCACAGCGCGTCAAGCTTTCAACCGAGCTTTCACGCCGCTCTACAGGAAAGACTGTTTATATTCTTGATGAGCCTACCACGGGTCTGCACACGGCCGATGTACACAAGCTCATCGAAGTGCTACACAGGCTTGTTGACAACGGAAATTCAGTCATTGTTATCGAACACAACCTCGATGTCATAAAGACCGCCGACTGGATACTCGACCTCGGTCCCGAGGGCGGCGACGAGGGCGGCGAGATAATCGCACAGGGCACTCCCGAGCAGGTTGCTGCAACCGAAGGCTCATACACCGGGCAATATCTCAAAAAGCTTCTGAATGATACGGAGGAATAACAGAATGATAACTTCACGAACCGTCAGTTCTCTTGAAAAGATTTTTCACGATTCCGAGCCGACCTGCGCGTCGCTCTCGGAGATGTCTATGCTCGGCAACGAGCGCGCATCATTCCAGCTCGCGTATTTCTCCGACGAGGACACACAGTGCGGGATATCCGTATCCGGCTGGAAGCCCGAGAATATAAAAATATACAAAGTTGTTGAGATAAATTCAGATCTTCCGGCTTTTGAGGACTCGGATTTCTATTTTCTCCGGAAAACTCCCGGGCTCTATCCTGATATGCTTGAGCCTGTTGAAGACAATTCATTTTTCGCGGAGAGCGGACATTACGGAAGCTTATGGATTGAACTCGATGCGTCCGGCGAATCGGCGGGCAGACATGATATTTTTATCACGGTTTCAAAAGGCAAAGAGACCGTCACGAATGTTATCACAGTCGATGTTATCGCCGCAAAGCTTCCCGAACAGGCGCTTATGTGCACCATGTGGTTCCACTGTGACTGCCTTGCGACATATTATAAAGTCGATGTTTTCAGCGAAGAGCATTGGAATATAATCGAAAACTATGTCAGAAATGCCGCGAATCACGGAATCAATTTTATTCTAACTCCGCTTTTCACTCCGCCGCTTGATACCGAAGTCGGGGGAGAGAGACCGACCGTTCAGCTTGTCGATGTCAAAAAGACCAAAGATGGATACGAGTTCGGCTTCGACAAACTCGATCGATGGATAGATATGTGCAGACGCTGCGGAATTAAATATTTCGAAATGTCGCATCTGTTCACCCAGTGGGGTGCGGAGCACGCGCCGAAGATAGTCGCCGAAGTTGACGGAGAAAAGAAGCGTATCTTTGGCTGGGAGACCGATGCGGACAGCGGCGAATACCGCGACTTTCTGCACCGTTTTGCCGCGGCTCTGACCGCTTTTATCGACAGAAAGGGTATAAGAAATTTCTGCCGTTTCCATGTGTCGGATGAGCCGTCATTGGAGCAGTATGAAGTATATAAAAAGCGCGCCGATCTGATAGCGGAGATATTCCCGGGCTTCAAAGTCATAGATGCGCTTTCGGATATTGAATTTTTTGACAAAGGCGCTGTGAAATATCCTATTCCGTCCGAAGATCATGTCGAAGACTTTGTCGGCAAAGTCGATGAATTCTGGACATATTACTGCTGCGGTCAGCACAACAAGAATGTCCCGAACAGATTCTTTGCAATGCCGTCGGCGAGGAATCGTATTCTCGGCACTTTGCTTTATAAATACAATGCAACCGGATTTCTCCAGTGGGGCTATAACTACTGGTATTCGCAGTTTTCAAAGCATGAGATAGACCCGTTCACCGTGACCGATGCAGGCAAAGCGTTCCCGTCCGGCGATGCGTTTGTTGTTTATCCCGGCGAAAACGGACAGCCGATTAATTCGCTCAGGCTTAAAGTATTCTATGACGGGCTCCAGGATCTTGCCGCGATGCGTCTGCTCGAAAGCCTTGTCGGGCGCGAAAAGGCGCTTGAAATCGTGGTTCAGGATGACGAACTCACTTTCCAGAAATATCCGCACGGCAGCAGCTATCTCCTGGCTCTCAGAGGGCGCGTGAACAAAGCTATAAAAGAGAATATATGAAAAATCACCGCGACCAGTAACAAGGCCGCGGTGATATATTTTTATCTCTTATTCTTCTTCGGATTTTGCTTTTCTGTTCATAATGAACTCGTTTACTTTGTCGGACAGCTCGCCGTGAAGCTTATACTTTTTTGTGAAAATGATGAGCGAAAGTACAACAAAAATCGGCGGGATAATAAACATCATTGTGGAAATGGTGTTCTTTGTGAGCTCTGTCTGAACAGGGAGAGTTGCATCATAGTGGGAGAACTGAAGTCCGAGGGCTATGACTATCGACTGTATGGTGTAGGCGAGCTTCTGAAGGAATCCTTTCATCGAGAAAACAATGGACTCCGAGCGGTAGCCGAGGCTGTATTCGCCGTAATCAACGATATCGGCGAGCATAACAGTCTGCGAAACGAAGATGCATCCAATGCCCATGCAGCCTATAAGTGCAAAAACGGCGAACGGAATGAACATCTTTGCATTCGACGCGAGAAGCACGGGACCGAACAGGAACATTCCGAGATAGCCTATAACGGTCATGCACATCGCGCCCTGAATAACCTTGCGGCGTGTGAACTTCTTTGAAAGCACAGGGAGCAGGAACAAGCCGAGAGCCTGACCTACGCCGCCGATTGCCGCGAAATAAGAGAGCAGCGATTTGTTGCCCATGACGTTATCGAAGAAGTAGATGCCCATTGCGTTGGTTATGTACCAGCCGGTGTTAAAGAGCAAGGCGGTGAGCATGAAAATGAGCAGTTGATCGTTCGATTTGACGGTTTTAAAAGCTTTTGCAAGCGTGAACTTCTCTTTCGGCGGCACTGAACCGCGCTCTCTTGTGGTGGTGACAGTGATAAACGCGCCGATAATAAGCACGATACCTGCTATCATAGCCCAGCGGCTGTAGCCGACGGAATCGTTGCCCTTGCCGAGCATCGCGACCATCTGAACGGTGAACACGCTGACTATTATCTGACCGAAGCCCGAGAAGAATCTCGGAATGGCTGAGACGACATTTCTCTTCTGAGGGTCGCTCGTCAGCGCGGGAACCATCGACCAGTAGGGAATATCTATCATCGTGTTTGTCATGCCCCAGAGAACATACATAACAGCGGCATAGATATAGAGCTTTATGTTTATGAAATCTCTGCTGACCTCAAATCCGGGATTGGTGAAGAGGAAAGTCAGCGCAACTGCATTTAGTACGGCGCCGCACATTATCCACGGGCGGAACTTGCCGAACTTAGACTTCGTGTTGTCAACGATCGTGCCCATCATCGGGTCGTTGATGCCATCCCATATACGCGCGAGAGTCGGCACGATAAGCAGGAAAGTTGCATTGAGCAGAAGAACATCGGTTAAATACTTTGTAAGGAACGAGTTGAACAGACCGTAACTCAGATCCATTCCAATAGCGCCTACGCCGAAACCGAGATATCCGAATATCCATGATATCCCGCCGGAGCTGCGCTTGGCTTTTTTCTCTTTCATTGATTCACATCCTCATAAAGGTTATAAGATAATATTAATTCAAACTAAAGCTTCCGTCAAGCCGAAAAAGACAAAATGAATTGAAAAATCGCGGTTTTGATGGTAATATATAGTCAGAACCTAAAAGGAGACGCTGTATGCAAGCTATAGACGAAAGACTTCGAGAATATATAGCTGACAGAATAATTCTGAAAGTGATTTAAATGAGCTTTTCAACAAATACTATGAAAACGAAAGGGGAACGGAATAATGCTCAGATTCAACTCCGACCATAAATTCAAGATAATGCAGATAGCCGACACGCAGGAGATTCCCGCTGTGTCGCCCGACACACTGAGTCTTATAAACAATGCGCTTGACCGCGAAAAGCCCGACCTTGTTATCTTCACTGGCGATCAGATAAAGGGCTATTCAAAGAAGTTCAAAAAAGATCCCGCGATAATCGAAGGCACTATAGATACTCTCGTTGAGCCGATCGCAAAGAGAAATATTCCGTTTATGGTGACCTACGGCAACCACGACGCGCAGTGCGGTGTTGATAATCGCGGTCAGTACAAGTTCTACGCGAAGTACGACAATTTTATAAGCGGCGATCTCAGAAATGCCGACGATGTCGGAACGGCTGATATTCAAATATATTCGAGCACCGAAGACAAGCCTGTGTTTGAGTTATATATAATCGACTCCCACGGCAAAGCAAAAGACGGCGCAGGATACGCGCCCGTCGACAAAAAGCAAATAGAATGGTATGTCTCGCGCCGCGAACAGCTCAAAGCCGAAAACGGAGACTATCTGCCGTCGCTCGTGTTTCAGCATATCCCCGTGCCGGAGTTTTTCGATGTTATAAAGAAAGTGCCCAAGGGCGCTAAGGGCGCAGTCCCGGCATACGGAGCGCATGAAAATGAGTATTTTGTGCTCAATGATGAAACTATCGCCGAAGGCGGATTCATGCTCGAATCGCCCGCTTCTCCCGATGTAAACACCGGCGAATTTGAGGCGATGAGCGAAAAGGGCGATGTCCTCGGCATATATGTCGGTCACGATCACAACAACAGCTTTGTCGTAAAATACAAAGGCGTTGATCTCGGATATACTCAGGGCGCGGGATTCAATGTGTACGGTCCAGGCGAAAACAGGGGAGTGCGAATCTTTGAGCTCGACGAGACTGCACCTCGCGAATACAAAACCTATACCGCGACATTCAAAGAACTCTGCGGAACAAAGATAAAGACCCCTGTCAAGGAGTTTATCTATAAGCACGCGCCGACCAGCCCACGCGCTGTCAAGCCGATACTAATAAAGGTCGGCATCGGCATTGCCGCAATTGTAGCTGTTTACGCCGCATATAAGTTCTTTACAGGGTTCAATATATAAACAAAAAACACAGCACCGCATTGAAAAATCATGCGGTGCTGATTATTTATTTTATAAACGAGAACATATGAATTATGTTCATATCCTCCTGCATATCAAGTCCGTGGCTTCCCGCGCCTCCGTCTATCTCATGGCAGCCGTGATCGGGGCAGAAACCGAGCAGAGTTCTGTGCCCGCTCCATTTCGCTTTTATAGCGTCGTGTATCTCCGAAAATACGGCTATATTCGCCTTGAGCGCATCAATCGACTCTTTACCCTCCGGCGCCCAGCGGTGCATTGTGCCGTCATAGTTGCCGTTATAGAGTGTAATGAAGTCGTATTCATCTGAATCTATCAGCTCAAGTGCCTTTGAGTTGCACTCTTCAACGGATGGATATATGTAGTAATCAATGTTACGCTCAAGGAAGATTTTTGAAATACTGTCGCCCTCGGTCGAGACGATTGCGCAGCGTTTGCCTGCGTCGGCGAGTAGATCAAAAGCCGTCGCTATTTTTAAAACCGGCTTTTCGTATTTCATTATGCCGTGAATCTCCGGCATAACGCCCGAATACATTGAAGCAAAGCAGACCGGCGTCACGCTCGGCATAACCGAGAGTACGGGTAGCTGAATCTGCGTTCTGAGTATCGCATCTTTGAACAATTCAGTATATTTCTGAAACAGCCACAGTGCAATAGCGTCGGGGTTATATATAAACACCCTGTCCGCTCCGTTTTCGCCGAAGTCGGCAAAGAGCTTGTCGAGCACTATGTCGCACGGGGCATCCGCACCATCGGGAGCATCGACGCCCAAAGCGCACGTAAATGTGGCGGCGGAGCAGGTCAGCCTTATTGAATCATAGAGTTCACTCATTGCTTTCATTCTCCTTGATTAGATTATTTATATCCGATATCTCCGGCATCGAGAGCAGCGCTCCTTTTTTACAGGTCACAAGGGATGCGGCGGCGTTTGCGAAAACAAGCATATTCTTGAGCTCAGCCTCTTCGATCTCTTTGCCGCCGTTATTCAAAAACCAGTCTATACAGCAGGCGCAGAAAGTATCGCCCGCTCCGGTTGTGTCTATAGTTTTCACATTAAGAAAAGTCTGGGCTTCGGCATAAATATTTTTGTAATATGCGCGGCTTCCGTTACGCCCCGCAGTCACAGTCAGTAATGTCACATTCGGGTAGCGCGTTTTGAACATCTCAACCGCTTTATCTGTATCATCGCAGCCGGTCAGAAACCTCAATTCGTCCGTCTCGATTTTTACAATATCGCTCACCGAACAGCCGTAATCTATTTTTTGCTTTGCTCGGTTCATACTATCCCAAAGAGGAGGACGGAGATTTGGATCAAACGACAGCAGTAAACCTGAATCTTCTGCTGTTTTGATTGCTTTTACTGTTGCCTTTTCAACGCCGTCATGTGTCATTGAAAGCGTTCCGAAATGCAAAACGCGGCTCTGTTTTATAATATCGGTATTGACTTCATCTTCGCGCAGCATCATATCCGCACCGGGAGCGCGGTAAAAAGAAAAGTTTCTGTCGCCGTATTCGTCCGTCTCAACAAAAGCGAGCGTTGTGCGGACATTCTCGTCGAACACGAGCCCGCCGACATCCGTGCCGCTGCTCCCGACGATATTTTTGAGCCTCTTGCCGAAAATATCGTCTCCGACTTTGCCTATAAACGCGGTACGCCTGCCAAGCTTGTTGAGCATTGCCAGAACATTGCACGGCGCGCCGCCGGGATTCGCCTCAAAAATGGGCGAACCGATATCAGACATCCCCGACTGCGCCATATCGATGAGCAGTTCGCCTATTGCGGTGATATCAAACATTCTACACTGTCTTCTTTCGTGTTTTGTATTTGCTTATAATATCTCTGATACCCTTTATAGCCATTCCGAGCAGTGGAGCCACAATGAGCGTAATGATTAAAGCCGACAACTGTATAATAATTTTAGCCATCGTTTGATCTCCATGACCAACGTATTTATATATAATTGATTGTAAACGCTGATGCAGCAGATAAAGCTCGAGACTGTATTTGCCTAAAAAGTTAAACGGAGAAACAATAATTTTTTCAAGCTTAGGCAATTTTTTACCGAGTGCCGAAAGTCCGAGAGAGACGAGCAGGCAGAACGACGGCATCATCAGCAGCGCCGGATAGCAGTTTAGTCCGCTTTGAACATAGCTTGGCTCTTTCACGCATTTGTTTATATAATAAGCGAGAAAAGTTCCAACTATAAATGCCGCAATATTGAGTATCAGTGAGGTTTTGGTAACTTTTTTATTTTGTGCAACAAGACTTCCGGTATGTATACCAAGCAGAAAAACGGAAAGTCTTACAGCTGTTCCCCAAAGATAGATCAAATCAGTATAATACATTATGATACAAAGCGGAACGGAAAGAGACATACATATTGCGGTATATATTATTTGCTTTTTGCCGCCAAGCTTTTTATAAAAGAACAGGAACAGGGGAGTTATCAGGTAAAAGGCAAGCTGAGTCGGAATATACCAATCAAAATAAGTGTTATGCGTCCAATAACCAATGCCGGATATGTAATAGAAAAAATCAAGTGCGCTCGCCTTATCAAGTCTCAGGAGGCAATATGAGACGCAGACAACTATAACATAGGCCGGCAAAATGCGAACAAGACGCGCTTTATAGAATCGGAGCACATTCGGGCGCTTCATCAGCGAAAAATATACGCCGAGTCCGGAGAGAAAAAGAAAAATGTCAACTCCGTAAAAACCGATTCTGTGAATGAACCAACCGACCTCGGTGACAATGAATTTTGCAGGTATAGGTATGTGAAAATACATTACCCACAGTATGGCAAAACCCATCAAAAAGCTGCGATATTTACTTAGTGCTTTGTAAGTCAAGTTATCACTCCTTATATATTTTTCAACATGGTAACATAAATCGACAATAATTTCAATATAAAATAAATTTAGTTTCGCTTTTCTCTTTTATTTTTTTGTTTAATGTGATAAAATTTTGTTGTTGAAAAAAACAAGAAGGAGTGCTGTATGAAAACTGAAAAAATAAGAGAGTCGATACTTGGCGGCAAGACATCGCTCGGTATTGAACTCGGTTCAACGAGAATCAAGGGTATACTTGTTGATGAAAACAATGAAGTAATCGCGTCCGGCGGCTATTCATGGGAAAATAAGCTCGAAAACGGCATCTGGACATATCATCTCAACGATGTTTGGACGGGTATGCGCGAATGTTACAGAACCCTTGCCGAGGATGTCAGAGGCAAATATGATATTGAATTGACTTCTGTCGGCGCAATGGGCATTTCCGGCATGATGCACGGATATCTTGTGTTCGACAAAGCGGGCAGACAGTTAGCTGATTTCAGAACATGGCGAAACACCGTCACCGAGCGCTCGGCGGCTGAGCTTTCCGAGCTTTTCGGGTTTAATATCCCTCAGCGCTGGAGCATAGCTCACCTTGACCGCGCCATACTCAACGGCGAGGATCATATCAAAAACATCGACTTTATGACAACGCTCGCGGGCTATGTCCACTGGATGCTGACGGGAGAGAAGGCAATCGGCATCGGTGAAGCGTCCGGTATGTTCCCGATAAACAGCGAAACTCACGATTTCGATGAAACGATGATAAAGAAGTTTGATTCGAGAGTCGCAGACAAAAATCTTCCTTGGAAGCTGCGCGACATATTGCCGACAGTACACAGCGCAGGAGATTTTGCCGGCAAGCTTACGGAAGAGGGCGCAAAGCTCCTTGATCCGACAGGAAAGCTCAAACCCGGTATTCCGTTCTGCCCGCCGGAGGGCGACGCAGGCACCGGCATGGTGGCAACGAACAGCGTTGCTCAGAGAACGGGCAATGTATCTGCTGGAACATCGATATTTGCAATGATAGTCCTCGAGAAGCCGCTTTCAAAGGTGTATCCCGAGATAGATATGGTAACAACGCCGGACGGCAGTCCCGTTGCGATGGTGCACTGCAACAACTGCACGACCGATCTCGATTCGTGGATAGGTCTGCTCAAAGAGACCGTTGAGCTGATGAGCGGGAGCGTAGATGTGCCAAAGCTCTATGACACATTCTATAACAAAGCTCTCGAGGGCGCTCCGGACTGCGGCGGGCTGCTCTCCTATAACTACTATTCCGGTGAGCACACCACTGGATTTGAAGCCGGCAGACCGCTTTTCACAAAGCTTCCGGACAGCAAGATGAATCTTGCAAACTTTGCCCGTGCAATACTCTTCTCATCCATGGCAACTTTAAAATTCGGCATGAACATACTGACCGAAAAAGAGTTTGTCCGCGTTGACAGGCTTCTCGGTCATGGCGGACTGTTCAAAACTCCCGGAGTCGGTCAGAAGCTTATGGCTGCCGTGCTCGAAACTCCCGTTGCCGTTATGTCGACGGCAGGCGAGGGCGGCGCGTGGGGAATTGCTCTGCTTGCATCATATATGAAGAACCATGCGGACGGCGAATTGCTTGACAGTTTCCTCGATTCAAAAGTATTCGGCGATATGTTCGGAGACAGCGTAGCTCCCGACGCTGAAGACGCCGGGGGATTCAAAAAATATATGGATCGCTACAGAGCGGGTCTCGCTATAGAGCGCGCAGCAGTGGATAATCTGAACTGAATATATTTTCAGCCCTGTGCTTTCAAAAGCGCGGGGCTTTTTTATTTTTTCACCCTTTGATTTGACAAAAAAGACCTCGGCGGCGGCTTATAATTGAGTCATACAGTTTCGGGAGGTGCGCGATGAGCAATGTTATATATGTCGATATACTGCTGATGATAAATCTGCTCGTCAACTTTCTGATGCTGTCGGCGGCAGGTATTTTGGTAAAAACTCCGACGCGCAGTTGGCGTATTTTGCTCTCCGCCGCAATAGGAGCGGCTTATTCGCTTATAATCTTTCTGCCCGATATGAATCTGTTCTTTTCGATAGCTTTGCGAGTTATCTGCTTTGCAGCGATGCTTTTTACTGCGTTTTCTATACGCTCGTTTAAAGATTTTCTCAGAGCTGGCGGAGGTTTTCTGATGGCAAACTTCGCCTTTGCGGGAATCACGCTCGCCATATGGCTGATGTTCAAACCTGAAGGACTTACATATAAAAACGGCGCGGTGTATTTTGATATCAGCGCTGTTACGCTCCTGTTGACCTCCGCCGCCTGCTATGCTGTTATACGGCTCATATCTTATTTTATGCGCCGCAATGCGCCCGACAGTCACACGGCAACAGTCAGAATAGATTATCGCGGAAAAGAAGCCGAATGCGCCGCTCTCATAGATACGGGCAGCTCGCTGAAAGAGCCGTTTTCTTCATATCCCGCAATAGTGTTTGAATACGGCGCAATAGCATCTGTTCTGCCGGATGAAATAAAAGAACTCGTGCGCAGGGAGATAAAAGAAGACGAGGCGTATGCTTGCCGCGGCGTCAGGTTTATAAGCTTCAGGTCGGTCGGCGGGAGCGGGCTTCTTCCGGCAATAAAAATTGATAAAGTAACAGTAAAAAGTGCCAAGGGTATTTTTGTATGCAGCGAGACTTATGCCGCGATATACGATAGCTCACTGTCCGGCGGCGAGTATTCGGCACTCATAGGAAACAATTTCTTTGACAGAGCGGAAAGGGGAGGCTCAAAAAATGAAAAAGCTGAAAGCGGTAATACAAAAACTGATAAACCGTTTTCTCAACCGCAGAGACCGGGGCGAGGTACACTACATAAACGGCTACGAGATACTGCCCGCCCCGCTGAAAAAAGATGAGGAGCGTGAGATATTCGAGCGTATCGAGGCGGGCGACGAATCCGCGCGCGAGCCGCTAATAGTACACAATCTCAGGCTCGTGGTCTATATAGCGAGGAAGTTTGAAAACTCCGGAGTAGGAATAGAAGATCTGATATCAATAGGCACTATCGGACTGATAAAGGCGGTCAACACATTCAGACCGTCAAAGAACATAAAGCTCGCGACATACGCTTCACGGTGCATCGAAAACGAGATACTCATGTTCCTGCGAAAGACAAATAATATAAGAAACGAGATTTCGCTCGATGAGCCGCTGAACGTGGATTGGGACGGGAACGAACTGCTTCTGTCCGATATTCTCGGCAGTGAACCGGATACGGTAAATCGAGGTATAGAGGCGGAGGACGAAAAAAGTCTGCTTTTGCGTACCGTTGATGCCCTTGCCGACCGCGACAAGCTTATAATGCGGATGCGGTTCGGACTCGGCGGCGGAAAGGAATATACGCAAAAGGAAGTTGCAGATATGCTAGGCATATCGCAGAGCTACATATCAAGGCTTGAAAAAAGGATAATAGAACGCCTGAAAAGAGAAATGAATGTCGTGTGATTCGACGCACCCTCAGCGGCATATAATGCCGTTGGGGGTGATTTTTTTGAACTGCTGCGTGACGGATCTGAGGAACAAGCAGGTTATAAATCAAAGGGATGGGAATATACTCGGCCCCGTGTCGGATATTGAAGTTGACACTTGCTCGGGAAAAGTAGTTGCAATTATCGTATTCGGCAGACCGAAGTGTATGGGGCTGCTCGGACGGTGCGACGATATAAGAATATGCTGGGAAGACATAAAGGTTATAGGTGAGGATGCCGTGCTCGTGTGCTACAATCAGCAGGCGTGCTGCGCGCCGCCGAGAAAGGGCGGTAGATTTTGCGACATATTCAATTCTTTTTGAAATAACTTGACAAATACTGCTTTTTATTGTATTATATTGCTGCACTTTATCGGATAAAAGCTTTAAAGCGCAAAACAAAGAAAAAGCAGAGGAAGAAAAAATGGAGAACACCACCGTCTGGATAACTATCGCGGTATATGTTGCGGTTATGATAATAATCGGCATTGTATCGGGACGAGAATCAAAGAGCATAGCCGATTTGACGGTCGGCGGACGAAACGCCGGAGCGTGGCTTTCGGCGCTTTCTTACGGTACGGCATATTTTTCGGCAGTTATGTTTGTCGGCTACGCCGGCGGCACGGGACTCAACTACGGTCTTTGGGGTATCGCCGCAGGAATAGGCAACGCCGTGTTCGGCTCGTGGCTCGCCTGGCGTGTGCTCGCCAGAAGAACACGCGATGTTTCAGACAGGCTCAAAATAAAAACTATGCCTCAGTTCTTTGAATTGAGATACAACAGCCGCGCCATGAAAATATTTGCCTGCATGGTTATATTTATTTTCATGATCCCGTATTCGGCGTCGGTCTACAAAGGCCTCGCATCTGTTGCCGATGTTCTGCTCGGAATAGACGACAAAATATGCATGATAATTATCGCAGTTCTTGCCGCAGTGCTTCTGCTGCTTGGCGGATATCTTGTTCAGGCTCGCGCGGACTTTGTTCAGGGAATTGTTATGATGTTCGGCATAACGCTTCTCATAATCTTCGTCATTCGCTGCGACAGAGTCGGAGGTATAGAAGGTCTCAGAGAATACGCCAACTCGGCAGAGGGTCTTCCGAAACTCGGACTCAAATCCGCAACTTCGCTCATCGCAACGGTGCTTATGACCAGCTTCGGCACATGGGGACTGCCGCAGATGATACAGAAATATTTTGGCATAAAGGACGACAAGCAGGCGAAGCGCGGCATTATAATATCCACATTTTTTGCTCTTCTTGTCGCGGGCGGCGGATATTTCATAGGCTCGCTCTGCCACAGATTCTTCACTGCCGACGAGATAGCATCATTCAAAAAGCCAGTGCAGGACTATGTTGTTCCGAATATGCTCAAGGTCGCGAATCTTCCGAATATACTGCTCGGAATTGTCCTTGTCCTGCTCATAGCAGCGTCGGTTTCGACTCTTTGCTCCATAACGCTTACGGCAAGCTCGACATTCTCCATGGACTTTGTTAAGAGTGTGCTCAAGCCCGGAATGAAAGAAAAGAAAGTAACTGTTCTCACAAAAATTCTCTGCGTTGTGTTTATTCTCTGCTCCTATGTTGTCGCAAATACAGATACGCCCATTCTCGATATGATGAGCTACTCCTGGGGTATAATTTCCGGCTCGTTCCTTGCGCCTTATGTCGTTGCGCTGTTCTGGAAGCGCATGAACAAGCACGGTGCTTGGGCTGCGATGATAGGAGGCTTCTCGGTTGCAATAGTTCCCGCGATATGCAAGTTGCTTGTTGAATTTGGACTCAACAACAGTACAGCATCAACGCTTGCGGGATTCGGACCGCTTTTTGCCTGCATAGCGATGCTCCTTTCGCTCGCACTCTGCTTCATTGTCAGCGCAATAACAGCGAAAGATGACAAGAATGTTACTGAATTATTTTATAACGGTATTGTCGAAAAAGAGTAACAGTGGTATAATTTATAGGTGATTTCCGAATACCCTGTCTAAGTATAAAAGAGGGAGACTTCAAGATGTTTTTTCAAAAGGAAATTGAAACAATGAAGCGCAGCGAGCTGGAAGCGCTGCAGCTCGAAAGACTGAAATGGACGGTTGATTACTGCTACAAAAATGTGCCGTTCTACACAAAGAAGCTTGACGAAGCCGGCATTTCCGCCGACAAGATCAAGAGCCTGAGCGATATAAAATACATACCGCCGACTACAAAAGCCGATTTGCGCGACAACTATCCGTTCGGTCTGTTCGCAAGACCGATGAAAGAGATGGTGCGTATTCACGCTTCGTCCGGCACAACAGGTAAGCCCACAGTCGTTGGATATACGAAGCACGACCTTGATCTGTGGTCGGACTGCGTTGCCCGTATTGCCGCCGCAGCAGGCGCTACCGACGAAGATATCGTTCAGATATCTTTCGGCTATGGTATGTTTACCGGTGCTCTGGGTCTCCACTACGGGCTTGAAAAGCTCGGTGCAACGGTTGTTCCCAATTCGAGCGGAAACACCGAAAAGGCGCTGATGTATATGCGCGATTTCGGCACTACCGCGCTCGTTGCAACTCCGTCATATGCGCTTTATATGTGCGAAACGGCAAAAGAGCTCGACTATCCGATGAGCGACTACAAGCTTCGCCTCGGTCTGTTCGGCTCTGAGGGCTGCACACCAGAGATGAGAACCCAGATTGAAAAGGGCTGGGGACTGTTCGCCACCGACAACTACGGCATGAGCGAGCTTATGGGTCCCGGCGTTTCCGGCGAATGTGAGGAGCGCGACGGACTGCATTTCTGCGAAGACTATTTCTATCCCGAGATAGTCGACCCCGAAACACTCGAACCTCTTGCCGAGGGCGAGACAGGCGAACTGCTTGTGACTACGCTGACAAAAGAGGGACTTCCTCTGCTCAGATACAGAACCCGCGACATCACAAGACTCAACTATTCTCCCTGCAAATGCGGAAGAACAGGCGTCAGGATGGACAAGGTCAAGGGAAGAAGCGACGATATGCTAAAAATACGCGGCGTGAACGTGTTCCCGTCGCAGATTGAAAGCGTGCTTATCGGCACGGAGCAGATTGGCGCAAACTATCAGCTTGTTGTCCGCCGCGAGGGCTTTGCAGATACACTTGAAGTCCGTGTTGAGCTTGTTGACGCATCTCTGCTTGAGAGCTACGGCGAAATCGAGCGGCTTCAGAAGAAGATAATGCACAATCTCCAGACCACCCTTGGTATCCAGTGCAAGGTCAGCCTGCTTGAGCCTAAGACACTCGAAAGATTTGTCGGCAAGGCGCACAGAGTTGTTGATTTGAGAAACGAGAAGAAATAAATCCGGAGGCAAAAAATGAGAAAGTTACTTTTAGGAAACGAGGCCGTCGCAAGAGGTCTTTATGAAGCCGGATGCCGTGTTGCATCGAGCTATCCCGGCACCCCGAGCACCGAGGTGACGGAGAGCGCGGCTAAATATGATGAGATATACTGCGAATGGGCGCCGAACGAAAAGGTCGCTATGGAGACCGCCGGCGGTGCTGCCATAGCCGGAGCGCGTTCTTTCTGCGGCATGAAGCATGTCGGATTGAATGTTGCCGCCGATCCGCTGTTTACGCTCTCTTATACTGGCGTAAATGCCGGTATGGTCATAGTCGTTGCGGACGACCCCGGTATGCATTCATCGCAGAATGAGCAGGATTCGCGCAACTATGCAAAGGCGTCAAAGATACCGATGCTCGAGCCCGCAGATTCTCAGGAATGCCTCGCTTTCACGAAGCTCGCATATGATATCTCCGAGCGTTACGACACCCCGGTTATAATCAGACTCACTACGAGAATCTCTCATTCCCGCAGCCTTGTTGAGATAGGGGAGAGAGTCGACAACGGACTCAAAGAGTATGTCAAGGACACGCAGAAATATGTCATGATGCCCGCTATGGCGAAAAAGAAGCATGTCATAGTTGAAGAGAGAACAAAGGCTCTCGAAGCATGGGGCGACAGCGAAGCTGTTGACCTCGGAGTCAACAAGATTGAATATAACGACAAAAAAATCGGCATAATCGCCGGCGGCATTGCCTATCAGTACGCCAAAGAGGCTCTCGGCGATAAAGCGTCGTATCTCAAGATAGGCTGTCTCTATCCGTTGCCCGAAAAGATAATCCGCGACTTTGCGGCAGAATGCGAGAAAGTCTATGTCATCGAGGAGCTTGATCCCTACATAGAAGATCACTGCCGCAAGCTCGGAATAAACATTATCGGCAAAGAGCAGTTCACGCTTCTCGGCGAGTATTCGCAGAGCATGATAAAGAAAGTTATCCTCGGTGAAGAGAACGATTATCTCAAGGCAGATATAAACGTTCCCGCGCGTCCGCCCGTACTTTGCGCCGGATGTCCGCACAGAGGTCTGTTCTATGCCCTCAAGAAGCTCAAAGTCAATGTAAGCGGCGATATCGGCTGCTATACGCTCGGCTCGATGGCTCCTCTCGGCATGATGGACACCTGCATCTGTATGGGCGCATCCGTCTCCGCGCTCCACGGCATGAACAAGGCTGACGAAGCCGGAAGCCACAAGCGCGTAGCCGTTATAGGCGATTCTACATTTATCCATTCCGGTGTTACGGGTCTTATAAACATCGCATATAACCAAAGCAATTCAGTTGTTATCGTCCTCGATAACAGCATCACCGGCATGACCGGACATCAGCAGAATCCGACTACCGGTCTTACAATAAAGGGCGATCCGACGACGGCAGTCAGCCTTGAGGCTCTCGCTCACGCAGTCGGAATAAACCGTGTCGTTGTCGTTGATCCTTATGACCTCGCCGCAACGGAAAAAGCAATAAAAGAAGAGCTTGAAGCGGACGAGCCCTCGGTAGTTATATCCCGCCGTCCCTGCGTGCTTCTCAAATATGTCAAAACAAAGCCGCCCGTCAAGGTCAACACCGAAAAGTGCGCCTCCTGCAAGATGTGCATGAAGATCGGCTGCCCCGCGATAAGCATGAAAGAGGGCAAGGCTCACATTGACTTCACCCTTTGCGTCGGTTGCGATGTCTGCAAGCAGCTGTGCAAATTCGGTGCGATAGAATAAGAGAGGAGCGGGAAAAATGGCAGTTAAATCAATTATGATAGTCGGCGTCGGCGGCCAGGGTACTCTGCTTGCGAGCAGACTCCTCGGCAGCGCGCTTATAGACAGCGGATACGAAGTCAAAGTTTCCGAAATACACGGAATGAGCCAGCGCGGCGGTTCCGTTGTTACATATGTTAAATACGGCGATGAGGTTTTTTCGCCCACGATTGAGCAGGGCGAAGCCGATATAATCCTCGCCTTTGAGAAGCTCGAAGCCGCAAGATGGCTCAGCTTTCTTAAGCCCGACGGCAAATTAGTCGTCAACGATCAGTGCATTGACCCGATGCCGGTCATAACCGGCGCGGCAGAGTATCCTCAGAACATATCAGAGGCAATAAAAGCGACGGGAGCTTCTATGATAGAGCTTGATGCGCTTTCGCTCGCCGTCAAAGCGGGTTCGGCAAAGGCTGTCAATGTTGTTCTCATCGGCGCTATGGCAAGCCACATGCACCTGAGCTACGAGACATGGATAAACGCCATAAGGAACACAGTGCCCGAAAAGTTCCTCGATATGAACCTTGAGGCATTCCGTCTCGGCTATGAACACGAGAAAACCTGCTGAAACGCATTAAAGGCAGACAGTCAGCAAAAGGAGATATGATACGATGGCAAAGTATTTCAGCCCTGAAATTGAGACAGCGTCGCGCGATTATCTGCACGCAATACAGAGCGCAAGACTGATAAAAACCGTAAAAAGATGCTATGAGAACATTCCGTTTTACAAAGCAAAGTTTGACGAAATGGGTCTCAAGCCCGAGGACATACATTCGATAGACGATATCGGCAAGCTACCCTTTACCGTAAAGCAGGATCTCAGAGATCACTATCCGTTCGGACTTTTTGCCGTGCCGAGAGAGAAGCTTGTCAGAGTTCACGCCTCGTCCGGAACGACCGGAAAGCAGACCGTTGTCGGCTACACAAAGGGCGATATTGACCGCTGGTCCGAGTGCACCGCAAGAGCGCTCACCGCCGCAGGCGCAACATCTTCGGACTACATCCACGTCTCCTATGGCTACGGACTTTTCACGGGCGGTATGGGTATTCATTACGGCGCGGAGAAGCTCGGCGCAACGGCTATTCCCGTGTCCTCCGGCAACACAAAGCGCCAGGTTCAGATACTTCAGGATTTCGGTTCAAATGTGCTCTGCTGTACTCCGTCATACGCTCTGTTTATCGCAGAAACGCTCAACGAAATGAATATCGATCCCGCCGATTTGCCGCTTAGAATAGGTATTTTCGGTGCCGAGCCGTGGAGCGAGAATATGCGCACTCAGCTTGAGAATATGCTCAAAATCAAGGCATATGATATATACGGTCTCTCCGAGATAGCGGGTCCCGGCGTTGCATTTGAATGCTGCGAGCAGTCCGGAATGCACATCTGCGAGGATTATTTCTATCCCGAGATAGTCGATCCCGTGACTCTCAAGCCGCTGCCCGACGGCGAATACGGCGAGCTCGTGTTCACATGTATCGGCAAAGAAGCTCTTCCGCTGCTCAGATACAGAACCCGCGACATTTCCGCAATAACGCATGAGAAATGCGCCTGCGGCAGAACGCTCGTCAAGATGCTCAGACCCAAGGGCAGAAGCGATGATATGCTTATTATCCGCGGCGTCAATGTTTTCCCGGCTCAGGTCGAGCATGTTATTCTTTCGCTCGGCATGGATCCGAACTATCAGATAATAGTTGACAGAGCGAATAACCTTGATATAATGACCGTCTGCATCGAGATGTCAGATCACATGTTCTCTGACTCGGTCAAGCAGATTGAGGCTAAAGAGAAAGAGATTTGCGGCGCCATGCAGTCCGTTCTCGGTGTCTCCGCAAAGGTGCGTCTTGTTGAACCGCACTCTCTGCCGCGCTACGAAGGCAAGGCTTCGAGAGTTATTGATAACAGAAAAATATAAAGGAGGAAAACCAAATGGCAATCAGTCAGATTTCGGTTTTTGTCGAAAACAGACCCGGCAGACTTGCCGACATAACGGCAGTCCTCGCCAAGAACAGCATCGATATCCGCGCTCTTTCCGTTGCGGATACCTCGGACTACGGCATTCTCCGACTTATCGTCAACGACCCCAAGTCGGCGGTTGAGGCGCTCAGAAGCGAGGGAATGACCGCTTCCGCAACTCAGGTTCTCGGCATAATCATTCCCGATGAACCCGGCGGACTTGCGCGCGCTATCAAGGTGCTTTCAGATGCACAGATAAGCGTTGAGTATGCTTATGCGTTCATCACGCCTTCGGTCGGCAACGCCTATGTTATCATCAGAGTCGAAGATAACGACAAGGCTTCCGAGATACTCAAGGGCGCGGGAATCGAGCTCATTGAGCAGGACGATATCTTCAAGAAGTAAAGATTTTTTAACGCCTCTGATTAAAAAAATCAGGGGCGTTTTATTTTAAAAGACAGGATTAGAATTGATGAACAACAGTCAAATTATTTCTACTGCCATGGCACAGTCCGCAACAGACCTCGGATGTGCGCCGGAAGACTTTATAAAAGACAAAAATATCATTGTTGAATCAACAGCAGACCCAAATGCGCGAAAATATTTGAGGCTTCCGTTTATATGCGATCTTGTGTCATACGGAAACAACATTGTAGCTTCCGTTGACATGAAATATAAGGACATTGTGGAGCAGTATATAAACAGATTTGCGCCGGAGCACTGCTTTGAAACACCGAATATGCATATTCTAAACGATGCTTTTCAGGCGCACGGTATGCTGGTTTGTTTCATGGCCGAGTATTTTCTGCCGCGTATGGAGTCGCTTCAGGAACTGCCATGCCGATATGAACTCAAGGTTATGTATCCGAATAACTTCAAGGATTTATATCTGCCGCAGTGGAGGAACGCGCTGTGCGCCGACAGAAAAGATTTAGACGTGCTGTGCATCGGTGCATACGACGGTAATACTTTGATAGGGCTTGCAGGAGCTTCTGCGGACTGCGACACGATGTGGCAGATTGGAGTCGATGTTCTGCCGGAATATCGCAGGCAGGGCGTAGCCGGCGCGCTGACCAGCAGACTGGCACTGGAGATTATAAAACGCGGCAAAGTCCCGTTTTACTGCTGTGCATGGTCAAATATCAAATCTGCCGGAAACGCAATAAAAAGCGGATTCAGACCCGCATGGGCAGAACTTACCGTTAAGCCCGCCGATTTCGTTGATAAACTGAACGGAATAAAAATTAATAGATAAACAAAAATGTCCTCGCATAGATACTGCGTGGACATTGGTATTTTTCGGGACAAAGCCTCATATTATTAAATAAAATAATGGAGGTAAAATGCTATGGACATAAACGCGGCGGCAAAGGAATACGGAAACGGTGTTATAACTTCACTGAAAAAGAACCGAAGAATACTTATTATGATGCTGCTTTTTGCGGCGGGAATGATAATAGGCGCGGTTTCTCTCAAAAGGGCTGACAGTTACCTTTCCGGCGCATTTTCGGATATGTTTTCAGTTTATATAAGATCAAAAGGCAGCCAGTCTCTCGGTATGAATTTTATAAATTCGCTGGCCCTCAACGCTGCATTTATGCTCGCGGCATTTGTATTCGGGCTATGTGCGGTCGGGCTGCCGCTGATATGTATTCTGCCAATAATACGTGGAGTGGGGATAGGTATGCTGTCGGGCTATCTATACTCAAATTTTGCTCTGCGCGGGCTTGGGTACTGCGTTTTGGTGATATATCCCGGGCTTATACCGGCTATTTTTGCGCTCCTGCTTGCTTGCAGTGCCGGAATAAATTCATCATATGAAATGCTCCTCTCACTTTCTTCAGCTAAAGCACAAAGAGGGGAGGGGAGCATAAAAATTTACTGTATGCGTTTTTTGATAATATGCATTCTTATAGTTCTTGCCGCTGTAACCGACGCCGCCGCAAGCAGACTTTTTTGCAGGCTGTTCAGCTTTTAAATTTCATCAGAATCAGATTCAGACTTTTTGCGGTTGATTTTGACTTTATTAAGCGGGTTGGAATCAACGGCACTGCGCAATTGTTCGTCGACAACATGAGTATAAATTTCAGTCGTTGCCAGATTCTCATGGCCGAGAATCTCTTTTAGTTGCAGCACATCGACATGGCCGTATTGATACATAAGCGTAGCGGCAGTATGTCTTAATTTGTGAGTTGAAAATCCCTGACCGCTGAGCCCGGATTTTTCAAGATACTCGTCAACTATATGCTGAACCGTTTTGGGGCTGATCCTGGTCTTGCGGTTACTCAGGAACAGTGCTTCTTTGTCTTTCACGCCGTCAACCGGACGCACTTTCATATAGTCTTTTATCGCGCTTACACACGCATCGTTGAGATAAACCGTGCGCTGCTTATTTCCTTTTCCGGTTATTATAATTGTATTATCCGGCTTTATATCGGAATAATTAATTGACACAAGCTCCGAAAGACGCATTCCGCAGTTCATAAAAAGAACTAAAATGCAATAATCGCGCTCCTTATTTTTACCGTCTACGGATTCAAGCAAACTCACAGCCTGTTCAAGCGACAGATATTTCGGCAGTGATTTCTTTATTTTCGGCGACTCCAGATCCTGCATAGGATTTTCATCAATGTAGCCCTGAACCTTTAAATAACGATAAAAGCGTTTGACAGAAACGACTTTGCGCGCTCTGGCAGCCGTATCATTGCCTCGTTCGGCACGACAGTATTCCAAAAAGCCATAGGCAGTCGGTATACGGGCAAGCGAGATAAAATCGATATCAAGCTTTGAAATATCAATTTCATCTATAGGAGTGTTTTTATACTGCGAAAGGTTTTCTTGCTTGAGCATGTACGCAAAGAAAAGCCGAAGGTCTGAGGCGTATTCGCAGACAGTAAGCTGTGATTTACCTTTGACACTCGATAGATAATTAAGATAGTCCCGCACCAATCGCGGCAGACATACAAAATCCTCAGGTTTCATAAAGAACCTTAAAATACAAAAACATACTTACTTTTCTTATTTAAAGTCCCCTAAATTATACAAAACATTTATTTTGTATAATTTCTCTTTTGTATTCCAAGGTTTCTCCTTTCTCAAATATTCCGAGAAATTACACGCCCCTCCGGGGTACAAAATAATGATTTTGTGCCAAAGCACCTGCGCCGCACTCCGCCGCTGCTCTTTCAGCCGCCGAGCCTTTCTGCGTCCCCGTGAGGTTAGCTGTCGCAATAACTCCGCTTCGCTTCGAGGGTCGCGCGGTGCGCTCCGAGGGGCGCAAAAATGCGCCATAAACAGAGGGTCTACATGACTATAGCCTTCCTTGCTCCTTTCTAAAAAAAATTATTGACAAGTCGAACATATGTGCTATAATAGGGATTGCGAGGGCATGTGAACTCTTTCACACCCAACAATAAGGTGCAACCCATACACGGCAAGTTGTGCGGCTCGTCCGTGTCCTTATTGTAGCACAAGTGAAAAACAGCGTCAAGATGTCTGCATGTCACCGTGACGCTGTTTTTTTATGCGTAGCCGTTCGCGCCCGTGCGACTGTCTCCCGCACAGGCGCGGCGAGCTAATACGCATCGATACGCCGTGAAGAAAGTGCACGGGATGAACACCCGCCGCCCGCGATACTCGGCAATCGCTCGACACTGTTCATCATCCCACTCCCGGATATAGTATAATACCCCTGTAAAGGTAGTCGCTGACGCGCTCCACCTTGACAGGGGTATTTTGTTTTAAAGCAAAAAGGATGATGAACAATGTCAAACGATTTTCTTGCCGAGTACCGCAAACTGCGCGTATTCATCCCGCCCGAGCTTTCCGATATCGCGCCGTCAGCCTACTATGAGCTCCGGCTATTCCCGCCGCAGCTATACCACGAAATGTGGTTCGGCAGCGGCGAGCCAAACTGCATTGTAGGCTTTTGGCGCGCTTCGGATAGCTCTCAGCACTTTCTCCGCGTCGCATACGATGTACAAGAGAATCGTTGGTGCGCCTATGCGGAAGCCAGCCGCGCAGACGCTGAAAGGTGGGCGAAAAAAGTCCGAGACGCAAACGGCGGGTTTCTTCATTGGTGGGACGGGTGAAAAACCCCGTTCCGCTTCAGCTCATCAAGAACCAGTTCGGCAACTCGGCTTGCGATGCTCTCAATATCTGATTCGGAGAGCCGGAACGCGGGCGGGGTTTCTTCCCCCGCTGCCCCCAAGGCGGGAACGCTGCCGAACTTATCAGAAAGAGCATACAGCAAAGTTGTACCATAGCTGTTATGCTGCAACTCTTTTCGAGCTGCGGGAAGCCCGCCGGAGTGGAACACCTCGACCGCGTAAGTTTTCCGCGCGGAATGCGGCGCGGCATTCTGACGAATGCTGCACGCTGCCGCCGCTGATTTTACATCACGCCAAACAGCCTGCCGGGTGCGGTGCTTGTTCGGGTCGGTTCGGTGCTCGAAGATATAAACAGCCCCGGCAATCTGCCGGAGCTGTTTTGCCAACTGCGCAGAAATGCGCTTGCTGCCGGACTTCCCCGTTTTGCTCGCGGTGAAGTGGACCCGCTGCCCGTCGAGCTGTTCGCGCCGGAGCGCGACAACATCGCCGATACGAAGCCCGGTTTCAAGCGATACCTCGACCGCAAGCGCGTTCTCGTGGTGCATATGGGCGCAAATGCGCCCGAAATCATCCGGGGACACATAATCAGTCATCAAGGGGCTTTCGCCCCCTCTCGCGCCCCTGTGGGGCTTTCTGAATTGACATTCAGAAAAGTGTCAAATGGTTTTGTAAGCGGAATCCGCTCACAGTAAAACCGATTTCCGGGTATATCGAACATTTGTTCAGGGTGCGTTGCTGCCAGTCCGTCGAAGTCGAGGACTTCATCAGCATACGCATACAGCGGCTCGCGGAGCTTGCCGCCGTGCAAATAGTATCGTCCGCCGATACATCCGGCGGTCTTTGTGACATACTTCGCTATATACGCAGCAGAGTGGGCGCGCTCGCCGTAAAGCTCAATCGCAGTTGTATATCCGTTCTGCCAGTCGGCAAGGTTATACACGGGCTGACAATCTGCCGGGGCGATGTGCTGCCGCCTGAGCGTCGAGAGCTTAACCGGGCGTCCGGTGTCCGGGTGTACCCATGTATCAGAGGGCATAACGGATATTGCGTCATTCGTCAATCCGTGGAAATGAACTGCGCCGTCTTTGTGCAGTTCGGGAACAATGAGATACTTCAAGCCGCTCCGGCGAACCCTGTTGTCGAGCCATTGACCGAGATTCCGAACAATAGCCTTGTAATCGTAACGGTCGCACTTGTCCGCTGAAAGCGTCCAAGTTACGAAATATTTGAAATCATAATTGCAAAGTGCCAAATCAAATATGCGAGCTTTCGCTCGCCGCTGCGCTCGAAGCGTATTCGCCGCCGCAGCGGCGGCATCGGCGGCTTCGAGAGCGTCAGCCATTCCGGCACTCATGTTTTCAAGCTGATATGCGGCAATGTCGGCGGGTCGATTCTCACCGCCGTTGCTCGCCTTGCGTCTCCATTGCTCGGCGCGGTCGGGGTTGAAGCACGGGCGTTCGGCTACAAGTCGCTGCATGAGATGCAGCTCCCCGCACTCATCCTCATAGTATTTATACCGGGCGTTGTATAGGACTTCCTCGCGCCGGAGCGCGAAGATTTTCCGTTCCTCTTCGAGGAAAGGATTGAATGCGTTTTTCACATTTTGACGGAATAATGTCCTATAATCAAGTAGTGCCGCTTCGCGGCAGAAGCGCCGCCGAAGCCGTCAGCCGCTACAGTGGGAGAGAGTCAACCCACTCCCCGCTCGCCCATTCTTGGGCGAGTGCGCGAGAGCATGTGTGGGGCTTGTCGCTCCGGGTTCGGCTCTCGGGTACTTGCGGCATACGCGCTCATTCCGCGGCGGGCGCGGCGCGACCCTTAGACGCAAAATCGGTTATTTTGTATAATTTATTCTGTATTTTAAGATGACCTCCCTTCTGATACAAAAATCAGAACGCTATCTCAAACAACCGTTTAGTGTTCTCGGTTGCGGTATCGACAAGTGACTGTACATCGATATTTTTTATATTCGCTATCGTCTGTGCAGAATACGCAATCATATCAGATAAACATCTGGTTCCCCTGAGCGGCACCGGTGCCATATAAGGACAGTCGGTTTCAAGCAAAATTCTGCTGATATCAGTTGCCGCTGCGACTGCAACAGGCTTCTTCGCGTTTTTGAAAGTAACTGCTCCGCCAAGACCGATATACATTCCGAGTTTCAGAACTTCCTGCGCCATTTCAACGCTGCCGGAAAAACAATGAACTACACCTTTTGGTTTGTATTTCTTGAGCAAAGTCATTGTGTCCTCGTGTGCTTCCCTGTCGTGGATTATAACAGGCAAATCGAGCTCTTTTGAAAGTTTCAGTTGAAGCTCAAAAATCTCCTTTTGAAGCTCTCTTGGCGAGAAATCATAGTGATAATCGAGCCCAATCTCCCCTATCGCGACGCATTTTTCTTTTTTTGTGAAATCAATTATTTTTTGTTTTACTTCGCCAATGTCAGCGCTTTTTAATTCTTTTTCAGCCTCATGCGGATGAATTCCGCACGCACACCAAAAAAAAGGATATTTTTCAGAAAGCTCCGCAGATGTTGCGGAGCTTTTCAGGTCACTTGCACAGTTTATAACAGCGCAAACTCCCTTTGACGGCAAGGACGCTATCAATTCGTCCCTGTCGCCGTCAAACTGTTCGTCGTCGTAATGGGCGTGGCTGTCAAAAATATTGTTTATCATCTTATCTTTGCTCCGACCGGGATATTGTCAACGAAAATCACCTTGACATCATCGTCTGCGCAGTCAGCCGCAAGAATCATTCCGCAGCTTTCAACTCCGCAGAGCTTTGCAGGCTTGAGATTTGACACAAGGATTATATTATGTCCTACAAGATCCTCGGGCTTGTACCACTTGGCAATTCCGGAAGCAACAGTGCGAAGTCCGCTGCCGTCGTCGATAGTCAGTTCAAGCAGCTTCTTTGCGCGTTTTACGGGCACGCAATCCTTGATTTTTGCAGCTTTGAGCTCGACTTTTGCAAAGTCGTCAATGCCTATCATTGCAACTCCGGGAATCTCTTCTTTCTTCTCTTCGAGTGCCGCTTCGGAGACGGAAGTCTCCTTCTCTATCTCCTCAAGCATCTTTTCTGCGTCGATTCTGTTGAACAGCGGAGTCGCCGTTCCGACATGTCCGCCGGCTTTGAGCGCGCCAAAGGACTGGATGCTCTCATAAGAAGATATATCCGTGTTGAGCTGCTCAAGAATCTTGTCCGAGGTATCGGGCATAAAGGGCTTGAGCTGAACGGCAATTATTCTGATACTCTCAAGGAGATTATAAAGCACCGTACCGAGTCTTGCGCGCTTATCTTCATCCTTTGCGAGCAGCCACGGAGTCGTCTCGTCGATATATTTGTTGCTGCGTCTTGCCGCGCTGAAAATAGCCTCTAGCGCATCCGCAACATGGAAATCATCCATGCATTTGTCAACCGTCTTTACGCTGCCGAGGACGGTGTTTTTGAGATCCTCATCAACTGCTTCGGGAGCTTCCGGAGCAAGTATCTCGCCGCCGAAATATTTATTTGACATTGCAATCGTCCTGTTGACAAGATTGCCGAGCGTGTTTGCAAGCTCGGAGTTGTAGCGCTCGATTATAGTGGTATAAGTAATCGAGCCGTCAGCGGCATAGGGCATCTCGGAGAGCAGATAATATCTGATAGCATCAACGCCGAAATGTCTCACAAGATCGTCCGCATATATGACATTGCCCTTGGATTTTGACATCTTGTCCGTTCCGAAAAGCAGCCACGGATGACCGAATACTTTTTTGGGCAGTTCAAGACCGAGAGCCATGAGCATAATCGGCCAATAGATTGTGTGGAAGCGAAGAATGTCCTTGCCGATTATATGCGCGTCTGCCGGCCAATATTTGTTGAACAGCTCGGAGCTGCCGTCGGGATCATAACCGAGGGCGGTGATATAGTTCGAAAGCGCGTCTATCCAGACATAGATAACATGCTTGTCGTCAAAGTCGACAGGAACGCCCCATTTGAAAGACGAACGGGAAACGCAGAGATCCTGGATACCGGGCTTTATGAAATTGTTGACCATTTCCTTTTTGCGGCTCTCGGGATAAATAAAGTTCGGGTTCGCCTCGATATATTTCTCGAGCTGCTTCTGATATTTTGACATTCTGAGGAAATATGCCTCTTCCTTTGTCGGGACAAGCTCACTGCCGCAATCCGGGCACTTGCCGTCAACGACCTGGGACTCGGTGAAGAAGCTCTCACATGGCACGCAGTACATGCCTTCGTACTCGCTCTTATAGATATCGCCCTGGTCATAAAGCTTGCGGAATATCTTCTGAACTACCTTTTCATGATAATCGTCGGTCGTTCTGATAAACTTGTCATAAGTCGTGTTGAGCAGATCGCAGATACCGCGTATCTCCCCTGCCACTTTGTCAACATATTCTTTCGGGGATACGCCTGCATTCTTGGCGTACTCCTCTATCTTCTGACCGTGTTCATCGGTACCGGTAAGGAAAAACACATCATATCCCTGCATTCGCTTATACCTGGCTATGGCATCGGTGAGAACTATCTCATAGGAATTGCCTATGTGAGGCTTGCGCGATGTGTAAGCAATCGCAGTTGTGATATAATACTTTTCTTTGGACATGATTTGTTTTCCTCCTCGTATGTAAATACTTATATATTATACCATCTTTTTTATATTTTACAAGACAAAACCGTGCCTTGCGGCACGGTCATCGCGTTTTCTTTTTCATATTTGCGGCAAGTATACCTCCGATGCAGGCACATACAGCCGCAACCGCCGACGCAATCGCTGTTTTTATGCCAACACTGCCGCCTGCGGCCGCGGCGGATACAACAACGCAGGCAATGAGCAAAGCGGATGAACACAGTCCCAACAGAAGTCCGTTTTTTCTTATTGGTATAACAGAAAAGAGTCCGGCTATAAAAGCCGCTATTGCGGCACACACAATTGAAACGGGCGTATAAGCTCCCGACGAAACACCTTTTTTGAGTATCACCGCAGAAGCTATTGAAAGCAGTATAAAGAATATTGCAGCACCCAGCGCATTGCCGATAAGCATACTTATAAGAAGAGTTTTCTTAGTATTTGTTTCTTTTCGCTCTCCCCTTTTGGCAGGCATAAAAAATCCCCCTCATACCGTTTGTTAAAAAAGTATGAGGGGAAGTCTGATTTTATGTCAGATTACTCAGCATCCGCATCCTTGTTCTTCTTGCTCTTCTTGCGGCTTGCCTTGCTCTTTGCCTTGGCCTCTTCCATCTTTGCAGCCTTCTCAGCTTCCTGAGCTTCCTTCGCGGCAGCTCTCTCGGCCTCGAGCTTCTCGTTAGCGGTGTTGTTGGTGCTGATAGCCCATCTCATAATCTTGATTCTGTTTCTTTCAGCGCCGGTCTCGATGATAAGAGAATCATCCTTAACAGTAACGACGCGTCCGACGATACCGCCGATAGTGGTGATCTCATCGCCGACCTCGATGCTGTCGCGCATCTGCTGCTCTTCCTTCTGCTTTTTCTTCTGAGGACGGATCATGACAAAATACATGACCGCGAACAGAAGAACCATCATAACGATAAGAGAAATCTGGCTCTTGCCGGAAGCCGCAGTGCTTGAAGCTGCGCCGCTGGTAAGATTTAAAAACTGTACAAAATTCATAATGAACCTCCAAATGATAATAGAATAATTATAACTGCTGTTTCATATTTATGCAAGCATTTATTGAAATTTTTAGACTGATGCGAGCGAAAAAACATAATCTTTGTGCACAATGCCTGTCTCAATAAAGGATATTCCGCTGCATTCGAATCCCCTTTCGGTTATTTCGAGCGATATATCGCTGACTGTACTTACCTTTGGACTCAGCGCTTTGAAGCAGGCCTCTTTGACAGACCACAGCGTCAGCAAGCTCTGCGTATCTGTCGCGTATTCCCTCTCGGCATCGTTGACGCATATTTTGTTTATGAGCTTCGGATTGACATCACGCTTTTTCTCTATATCAACTCCGATTGGGAAACTGCTCACAGCGCAGACTGCATAGTCGCCGGAATGGCTGAGCGATATATAACATCCATCGCACAGCGGCTTTCCGTTGCCGTCGCAGGTCACCCTGATTTCGTCCTCATCAGTACCCAAAAAATCGGCAGTCGCGCGTCTCGCGGCGAGATTCGCGGCAAGCGAGCGTTTTTTGTCATCTTCAAAGCGCATCCTGGAAACGCGCTCGTGTTTCTGCGGACAAAGAAAATTCATTTCGCGCTCGTATTGCTTGTCGGTCAAGTCGTTTATATTTACAAAAAGTGTCAGTGCCATTACTTTGCGTGTATCTTCTGACCGTCTTCAATATCTTCGGACGGTATCTTGACTATCTTATCCCCTACCGAGCAGCCGGAAAGTATCTGATAGTGCTCTCCGTCAAAAAGTCCCGTTGTGACTTCGGTTTTCTTAACGGTCTTTGAATCCGGATCATAGAGATAGATATACGACTTTCCATCCTCATACTGTATTGACTCGACCGGAACAAGAGTGGCGTTCTTTTGGGTTTCGAGCTTTATGGACATATCAACCGAAAGACCAATTATAATGCTCTTGTCGGGCTGTTCAATCATCGCTTTCGCCTCAACTTCGCTGCCGCCGGATGTTGAACCGAGAAGCGAAGTAATGCTTGACGAGGCAGATTCAGAGGCGGTGGGGCTTATAAAGCTGACGTAACCGCTGAACTTCTTGCCTGTTGCGCCGGTTATCTCGACCGGCTGGTCGAGTTTTATTTTATATATATCCTTGCCGCTGACACTGAAAGTCGCAGAGAGCGGATAATATTCAACGACTATACCGCCGGGAGTTCCCGGGAAAAGCTGATTGATGATGCCGGAAAAATCCTTTGTGTCTGATGTTGCGGACGAAAGAAGCGAAGATATATCAATACTGTCGAGCGAGACTGTTGAATTGCTTTTCGGCGTGTGATATGTCTCGCCGCTGACGATATTTATTTCCCTTACAACGCCGTCATTCTCGGCAACCCAGCCTTTTTTCAATGCGTTCACGGCCTCAACGGTGCTGTCAAGATCGTTCTTAGCGGACTCGGCAACGGAGAGATAAAGCGAAGCTAAAGTATCACCGGACTGGAGCTTCAGTATCCCCTGCCGCGCCTTAAGCTCAACCAATTCAAGCTGCGCCGATATCAGCTGCTTTTCCTCGTCGGAAACCGAAAGGAGCTTGAGTATCGACGAAATCTGATTGTTCGCGCCGTTAATTATATTCTCGAGATGCTGGAGTATCTCCGAAACCTGAGTGCCGGAAGAGAAGAGCCTGTCAACTATTTCTGCCGCCAATTTGCTGTCACCGAGGAGCTCGGTGAGCTGCTTTTTCAGCGAGATAGTTTCCTTTGTGTCGTCCTTCGGTTTTGCCGCATCAACCTTTTCGCTGAGTTTATCTATCTCTTGCTGTTTCTGCTCTATCTGCTTTGAGAGCGATTCGAGCTGAGCCACAGAGGCGTTCGCATTTGAAGCATATTTTCTGTACTGCGACATGGCGGCGTTATAGTTCTCTCTTTTCTGCGCCACAACGTCGCTGAGAGAGCTTGTGTCAAATGTTGCAAGCACATCGCCTTTTTTAACGGCATCTCCGACTCTGACATTCACGCTCTTGACATAAGTGCCGTCAAGTATTTCAAACGACGCCTGATTCTCGGAGTTCACGGTACCGGAAAGTTTGAGTGTTTCAGTAATGTCGCCGGCAGTTACATCCGCCAGGGCAACCGTGGTGCGTGTCTTCTTGCTTATCACAACATAAGCGGTGACACCGAGTGCAATGATAAGTAGCGCGGCGACGATACTGATGACGATTTTTTGCTTTTTGTTGAGTATCTTCTTTGTCATCCCAATTCTCCATCATGTATTTTCTTATATATTACACTTATGTTTCGGCGAGTTAAAGTACATTTTGTAAACTTTTTTAAAAAAGTCGGATCCATGCGGCAAACGCACGAATCCGACACATTTATTTAGTTGCAGCGCTTCCAAAGCGAGGGCGAAAACAAAGCGAGAACCGGGAATATCTCCAGTCTGCCGATTATCATGTCCGCGCTGAGAACAAGCTTGCTGAACCACGAGAATCCACTGAAATTGCCCATTGGACCGACAATATCTATTCCGGGTCCGATGTTATTCATGCAGGATATAACCGCAGTTACATTGGTCGTGAAGCTAAAATCATCGATTGAAACAAGAAGCGTGGATGCTATCATAACAATAACATATGCAACAAGATACATAGAGACATTTCTGACGAGTGCTTCATTCTGAACCTTTCCGTCTATGCGAAGAACCTTGACGCTGCGCGGATGAACGACGCGCTGCATCTCGTTGCGAAGAGCCTTGAATAATATAAGGACTCTCGACACCTTTAAGCCGCCGCCGGTAGAGCCCGCGCACGCGCCCATGAGCATGAGCACAACGAGAATATATCGCGAAAGCTCAGGCCAAAGCGAAAAATCAGTGGTAGAAAATCCGGTTGTCGTGATAATCGACGAAACCTGGAAGAAGCTGTGATGAAAAGCGTCAAACCAGCTTGAGAACATTGAGCGAATATTTATTGCTATCACCGTAACCGAAACCAAAACGGTTATGATATAGAAACGAAGCTCCTCGTTTTTGAAAACGAGCTTGAAGTCTCTTGCAAGCAGCAGATAATAAATATTGAAGTTCACGCCGAACAGCAGCATAAACACTCCTATAACACCCTGAAGATAATAGCTGTCATATGCGCCTATGCTGGCATTCTTTATTCCGAAGCCGCCTGTTCCGGCGGTTGCAAACGAATTAAGCAAGCTGTCAAAGAACGGCATTCCGCCTATGACAAGCAGGATAATTTCGATGACAGTCAAAACTATATAAATCAGATAGAGAATACGCGCAGTCTGACGCATTTTCGAGACGAGCTTTCCGAACGTGGGTCCCGGGCTCTCCGCCCTAAGTATATAGAGCGACTCCGCGTCGTTGTCTTTGCCCTTGGGTACAACCGCAAGCAGGAACACAAGAACGCCCATTCCGCCGAGCCAATGCGAGAAGCTTCGCCAATAGAGCAGACCTTTTGAAAGAGCTTCGACATTCGAGAGTATGCTCGAACCTGTCGTTGTGAATCCGGAAACGGTTTCAAAAAAGCAGTCTATAAAATTCGGGATCTCACGGCTTATAAAGAACGGCAGCGCACCGAAAAGCGATATTGCAAGCCAGGACAGAGAGACAATAGCAAAACCCTCGCGCACAAATATATTGCGCTTTTTGGGTTTTATCATATGCATCAGCTGACCGATAACAAGGAGTGCCGCAATACTGATTCCGAAAGCAAGAACGCATTTGAACTCGTTATGATACAGCGACACAAGCAGAGCCGGGATCATAAAAAGTCCTTCAATTCGCAGAATATTGCCTATATAATTTGCAATAAGTTTATAGTTCATTTTCGCGTCTCCCGGCTCAGTCCTCGGCAAAGATATCGTTAATATCCTTGAACTTGCCCTCAGCAGTGGTGATAACGATTATCGTATCCCCCGCCATTATATAATCATTACCGCTCGGGATAATAACCTTTCCCATGCGGGTTATGCAGGCAAGAAGGATATTGTCCTTGAGGTTGACTTTTTTAAGAGGTTCGCCGATGCACTTTGTGCTGTCGGTTACCGCAAACTCAAGGGCTTCAACCTTTTCGTCGACTATCCTGTACAGAGTCTTGACCGAACCGCCGGTGGTGTTGTCCATAGCTCTGACATAGCGGATTATCTCATAGCTCGCGAGCATTTTCGGGCACACAACGCTGCCGATATCCTTATCTTTGAAAAGCTTGATATATTCGGTACGATTAATTTTTGTAATAGTCTTTGGCACTTTGCAGACATCCGCGTACATTGATATGATAAGGTTTTCCTCATCGATATTTGTCAACGAAACTACGGCATCCGTATCTTCAATACCCTCAGACGAGAGCAGATCCTGGAGCGTTCCGTCGCCGTTGATTATAACGGCGCCCGGCAGGCGCTCCGAAAGAGCGCGGCACTTGTCGAGCTTCTGCTCGATTATCTTGACATTGACTCCGCTCTTTATAAGCTCATCGGCGAGATAGACGGCAATCTTGCTTCCGCCGATTATCAGCACATCTCTTATCTTCTGATTGCTTATCTTGAGTGCCTTGAGCATCTTGACAAGCTCGCTGCGAGGAGCGGTAACGGTTATCTTGTCATTCGCCTGAAGCTCAAAGCTGCCGTCGGGAATGCAGACTTCGCCTCCCCTGTCAACGGCGCAAACAAGCACTTTCACGCCGCGCAGAACATCAGATAATTTTTCAAGCTTCTTGCCGACCAGCGCGCAGTCCTCTTTTAACTTGAGCTCAACTATTTCGACGCGGCCTTTGGCAAAAGTATCGCGCTTGAGGAAGCTCGGGAACTGCAGGATACGGAATATCTCTCTTGCGGCGGTAAGCTCCGGATTGACGGTCATCGAAAGGCCGAAATCGTCGCGCATATACTGAATCGACTGAACATAGTCCGGGTTGCTCATGCGGCAGATCGCGTGGCGGCATCCAAGCTTCTTTGCGAGGATACAGCACAACAGGTTTATCTCGTCCGCAGAGGTCGCGGCGATAAGAAGATCGCTGTTTGCAACATCTGCCTCTTCCTGCGTCTTGAGCGTGACTCCGTTTCCGTCGACAACAAGCACATCGAGCTTCTGGAGCGAATCCTCGAGCACATCAGGATTGTTATCTATGACTACGATATCATGACCCTCGGCAAGCAGCTGCTTTGCGATATTGTAACCGACCTTGCCGTCGCCGACAATAACAATTTTCATTTAAAGTTCCATCCAATCAAAGTAATAGGAAAAATCCTTATCCAATATTATAGCTTTCTTTTTTGCTATAGCAATGGCAATTGTGCACAATTAAGCCATAACAATTTTGTGGAAAATTTTCTTTCCCTTCTTAATTATAGCCGGGTCGGCGGCTATTTCGTCGGCAGAAAGCGAAAAATCGAGGCTCTTTACTTTTTCATCGTTGACGCTGACGCCGCCCTGCTCGATAAGTCTCCTTGCCTCGCTTTTGGATTTTGCAAGTCCCGCTTTGACAAGAATATCTATAACGCTGATCTTTCCGTCGGAGAAGTCGTCTGCACTGAGGCTTGTGGACGGCATATCTGCGGAATCCGCTCCGCCGCCGAAGAGTGCTCTTGCGGCATCCTGCGCTTTGTTTGCCTCATCCTCGCCGTGGACGAGCTTTGTCAGCTCATATGCAAGTATCTCTTTTGCCTTGTTGAGCTGGCTGCCCTCCCACTTGTCCATCTCGTCGATCTGCTCAAGAGGCAGGAAAGTGAGCATACGGATGCACTTGAGAACATCGCTGTCCGCGACATTTCTCCAATACTGATAGAACTCGTAGGGCGAGGTCTTCTTGGGGTCGAGCCAAACGGCGTTGCCCGCGGTTTTGCCCATCTTATGACCCTGGGAGTCGGTAAGGAGTGTTATGGTCATTGCGTGAGCATCCTTGCCGAGCTTTTTGCGTATGAGCTCGGTTCCGCCGAGCATGTTGCTCCACTGATCGTCGCCGCCGAACTGCATGTTGCAGCCGTAGTTCTTGAACAGATAGTAGAAATCGTAGCTCTGCATTATCATATAGTTGAACTCAAAGAAGCTCAGACCCTTTTCCATGCGCTGCTTATAGCACTCAGCACGAAGCATATTGTTGACGGAGAAGCAGGCGCCGACCTCGCGCAGAAGTTCGATATAATTAAGGTTGAGAAGCCAATCGGCGTTGTTCACCATCTGAGCCTTGCCCTCGCCGAAGTCGATAAAACGCTCCATCTGGCGTCTGAAGCACTCGGCGTTGTGATTGATATCCTCGCGGGTGAGCATCTTTCTCATGTCGGTGCGTCCCGAGGGGTCGCCTATCATTGTGGTGCCGCCGCCGATAAGAGCTATCGGCTTGTTGCCAGCCATCTGCAGTCTCTTCATGAGCGTAAGAGCCATGAAATGACCTGCCGTGAGGCTGTCTGCGGTGCAGTCAAAACCGATATAAAATGTGGCCTTGCCGTTGTTGACCATCTCTTTGATTTCCGGTTCGTTCGTCACCTGCGCGATAAGTCCGCGCGCAACAAGTTCTTCATAAATTCCCATAGTTATTTTTCCTTTCATTTTGTTCATAAAATTAAAAAGCCTCCGCACGGAGAACCGTGCAGAGGGCGAATTACCGCGGTACCACCTCTGTTCACTCCTTGCGGAGCCTCAGGAGCATTGCGCTCAGCGTATAACGCACGCCTGCGGCTCGGCCTACTATAATTGTTCAGCCTCGCAGCTCGGAGATGTATTTCGCCGCCCTGCCGCGTCCCCTTACAGCGCCCGGAGACTCTCTTTGCCGGCATAATACAGCTACTTCTTCCCGTCACAGCTTTTAAAATATGCAGTCATTATAAACCATACTTCAAAAGTTGTCAACAGTGATATGATTTGTAAATTATTTTATATGTATACTACATTTATTGCATACTTTCACAACTTGTGGTAAAATATGTTTGTTTATCCGAAAACTAAAAGCATCAAGGAGTTAATCGCAAATGGCTGAATACAACTTCAAAACAGGCGTGGATGCCGGAGAATACAGAGACTTTCTCAACGCCTCCCCTGCCTATTGCTTCACACAGCTGCCCGAATGGTCCGAGGTCAAGGACAACTGGGATCACGACATATGCATGCTCTACAAAGACGGCGCGCCCGCAGTAGGCGCACTTCTTTTGATAAGGCATCTGCCGATGGGCAAAAAGCTCATATATTCCCCGCGCGGTCCCGTCGGCGATTTCGGCGACGCAGAGGCAATGCGCGAATTCTCGACTCAGCTGAAAAAATACGCAAAGAAGATCGGCGCGATTGCCGTTAAGGCAGACCCGTTCGTAATAAGAGAAAACTACGATGGACAGAATGCCGCCGATTTCGGCAACTCATTCGACGAGACTATAAGCGTCATGCAGGAGTGCGGATTTGTTCACAGAGGCTTGAGCACCGACATAAATGCATATTTTCAGCCGAGATTCAACATGGCTATCCCGCTCTTCAACGAAAACGGACCTATCGACAGCGCAGGATTTTTGAAAGCCGTTCCGAAAAAGACCCGCTATTATATGGGCTCGTTTCATAATTCCAAGGGCATTGAATTCATAAAAGCCGACCCTGACGACGATCTTTCGGAGTTTGTCCGCCTGCTCGGCCAGACCGAAAAGCGCCAGGGTATCTCTCTGAGAAACGAGGAATATTTCAAAAAGATACGCCATGCGTTCGGCGACAGGGCGGTCATATATTATGCGCGCATGCACCTTGACAGATATGTTGAATATCTCGAGGGTCTGATTGCAAAGAAGCAGAACATTCCCGAAAACACGCGCAAGCTCGATGAGGCAAAGGCTCTTATCGAAAAAAAGGGAAACACAGTGAATCTTGCCGCAAGCCTTGTTATCATGCCTGATCCGCAGGCGAAGCTCAAAATTGCCGAGTATCTCTATGCCGGCTCCGATCTCTCTGTGCTCTCGACCCTCTGTGCATCGGTTGGGCTTATATATGCGGGAGTCTGCGATTCCATAGATGCCGGCTGTGACTATTTCAACCTCGGCGGAGTTGACGGAAGCTTTGAAGACCATCTTTCAAAGTTCAAGATAAAGTTCGTACCCCATATATTTGAATATGTCGGCGAATTTGATATGCCGGTTGACAAAATTATGTATCTCGGGTTTGAAAAGCTTCTGCCCATGGCAAAGAAGGCAATCAAAAAGATAAAAAAATAAGGCAGGTAAAGAAATGAAAATAAAAAATGAAAAAGGATCTGTTATCAGCAGGATTTTTAAAGATAACAAATACTGTTGGCTCGCTTTCGGCTGCTCGGCAGTTATAATGCTGATAGTTTATATCTGCTACAGTCTCATACCGTTCGGCGATGTGACCATTCTCAGAATGGATCTCTATCACCAGTACGGCCCGCTTTTTGCGGAGTTCTATGACCGCGTTACTCAGATGAAGAGCTTCCTTTATTCGTGGAATACCGGACTCGGGAGCAGCTTTCTCGGCAACTTCTATAACTATCTGTGCAGCCCGCTCTCGATAGTCATGCTCATCTTCGGCCACAAGAATATGCCCGAAGCGATAGCGACAATGATTCTCCTTGCTGCGGCGTTTTCGAGTGCGACCTTCTGCTATTATCTCAAGAAGTCGTTCGGCGAACACTCGCCCGTAACTGCGGCGTTCGGTGTGCTCTATTCCTTCTGCGGCTTCTTTATCGCCTATTACTGGAATCTGATGTGGCTCGACGCTATGGTTCTGTTTCCGCTGATGATTCTCGGTATTGAACGCATCATCAACGAGCGCAGACCCGCTCTTTACATTTTCTCGCTGTCGATGACACTGATGACGAGCTATTATATGGGCTACATGGCGTGCATCTTTGCGGTACTCTATTTCCTTGTATATTATTTCAGCCGTTACAACATCTCCGACACTACGAAAGTTCTCGAAGTTTATACAGACCCGGACGGCGAGCAGTACAGCAAGCTAAAAGATAAAATCAGATACAACTCATTCCTGTCCGACGGAATAACGTTTGCTCTTTCGAGCATTGCAGGCGCGGCTCTCGTTGCGTTCGCGCTTGTCCCCGTCTATTTCATTCTCCAGAGCTGCTCCGCAACGAGCGGAACATGGCCAGAAACCGTCAAGTCATATTTCAAGATATTCGACTTCCTTGCAAATCACCTTGCAAGCGTCACGCCCACAATAAGAAGCAGCGGAACCGATGTTCTTCCCAATGTCTATTGCGGAATGGCGACAGTAATACTCGTCCCGCTCTATCTTTTCTGCAAGCGCATACCCGTAAGAGAAAAGATTGCAAACGTGCTTCTTCTCGGGATGATATATTTCAGCTTCAATCTCAATGTGCTCAATTATATCTGGCATGCATTCCATTTCCCGAACGATCTGCCCTACAGATTCTCGTTCATGTATTCGTTCATCCTGCTCACCCTGGCATATAAAGCGTTCCGACACATTACCGAGTTCTCCGGCAAAGAGATACTCGGCGCGGGAATAGCTATTCTTTCTGGAATAGTTATAATTCAAAAGGTCGGTTCAAAAAATGTCGATGAAACAACTGTTATTATCAGTCTGCTGTTCGTCGTGCTCTATACGCTCATATTCTATCTCTTCTCGACTAAGAAATATCAGGCGTCGGCTATGGCTGTTCTGATGCTCTGCTGTGTCTGCGCCGAGGCTATAAGTGCCGACACCGACAACTACAGCATGGACAGAACAAAGACCGAATACGCCGGAGACTATCAGGATTTCAGAGATCTCAAGAAAGAACTTGATGACATTGAAGGCAATGACACTTACCGCATGGAGCTCACCTCACTCAGGGCGCGCATGGATCCTGCATGGTACAACTACAACGGCGTATCCACGTTCTCATCCATGGCATACGAAAAGGTCGCAAATCTCCAGGAGCAGCTCGGTCTTTACGGCAACTATATCAACAGCTACACCTACAATCCGCAGACCCCGGTCTACAATTCAATGATGTCGCTCAAGTATATTGTCGACAACAACGAATACAACCCACCGCTGAGTGATGAGTTCTATGAATATGTCGGCTCATCCGGCAAGTTCCACGCATACCGAAACAAATACTGGCTCCCTATAGCCTACTGCGTGAATGAAGATATCACTGCGTGGAGCTTCGATTCGGACAATCCGTTTGAGGTGCAGAATGACTACTTTTTCCGCGCAACGGGAATCGATGAGGTTTTCAACAAACTCGATATCACTGATTCCTATTTCTATAACGTTGATCCTATTTCGATAGGTCTTGATACGGGCTACATGAACTACTACAAGACTTCTTCGGACAGCACCGGAACTATTTCGTTTACCGTATCGCCCGAAAAGGATCAGAATGTTTATCTGTTCGTTGAATCTGCCGGAATCGAAGATGTTCTTATCTCTGTCGGTTATGAACAGTATTCTCAGAACACGAGCCGCGAATATGTCTATGACCTCGGCATGTGCAAGGCGGGAACGCCAATAACCGTTGAAATGACCGTCAAGGATGATGTCAACAGCGGTGCGCTCAACTTCTTTGTCTACGGTCTTGATACTGACAAATTCGTTGAGGGCTACAACAAGCTCAACAGCGGTGCGCTGAATATCGAGAGCTTTACCGACACCGAGATAACCGGCACGCTGAACGCCGCTGAGGACAGCATTATTTACACCTCTATCCCCTATGACAAGGGCTGGAAAGTTACCGTTGACGGAAAAGAAGTCAGCGAGAATGATATTGTTGCCATCGGCGACGCGCTGCTCGGAGTTAGAGTCAGCGCAGGAAACCACAGTGTAAAGTTCAAGTACACTCCGCGCGGAATGGTTATCGGACTCGGTATATCAGTCGTTACAGCGCTGATTCTTGTTGCTGTTGCGGTTCTTCTGAAAAAGAGAAAGAAGAATCAGCCTCAGCCTGTCGCAGTGACAAGCGGAAGCGTTGTGCCCGAAACCGCATCTATGGAAACGCCGGAAATCGGCAATGATTCTGCTGAAGAAACATCCGAAACTTCGATAGATAAACCCGAATCAACCGAAAGCGACGAAACCGAATAATTAAAGCAAATGCGCTGCCGTATAAACTGCGGCGGCGCATTTTAAAAGAGGTAAACGAATGCTGAAATTCAACAGTGACGGCAAGTTCACAATAATGCAGATAAGCGACGCGCAGGATCTCCCGCTCGTTCGCAAAAGCCTTGTCCAGATGATAAACAGAGCCTGCGATGTTCTGCGCCCCGATCTCGTACTGTTCACGGGCGACAACATACTCGGCAACCATATAAACGATGCCGTGATAGGCACAAGGCAGGTAGCTTCCGGTCATGACGCGACAAGGAAGCGTGTGGAGCGGGCGATAAGTCATATTGTTCTGCCGCTTGAAGCAAGAAGAATCCCGTTTGCCGTGCTGTACGGAAATCACGATGACATGGACTGCATAGAAAAATCCGAGCAGTCGGAAATATACGGCAGCTATTCATCGTGCGTTGGAAGCGGCGCAGATGTCGGCGCGGGATGCGGAACTTATGATATCCCGATAATGTCGTCGGACGGAACGCGACGTGCTTTTACAGTGTGGATGCTCGACTCCGCAGGAAAAGGCGCAGACGGGAACTGGTACACGACCATAAGCCGCAACAAAATAGATTGGATGCTCCGAAAGAATGAGAAAATCAAAAAAGATTTCGGAGCTCTCCCCTCTCTTGTATTTCAGCATGTCCCGATCCCGGAGACTATGCAGCTCATAAGAGAGTGCGAAGGAAATAACGAGTGCCTAGAGCATGATGGGCGATTTTATGAGCTTGACCCTCAAAAGGCCCACGGTATTCTCGGCGAATATCCGGACGTATGCTCTGAAAATGTCGGCGAATTTGAAGCGTTGAAGGAAATGGGCGGCGTGCTCGCCGCGGTCGCGGGTCACGATCATCTAAATTGCTTTGAGGGCAGGGTCGATGATATTGATATAATCCAAACCGCCTGCGCGTCATTCCGATGCTACGGCAACGAGATGCGCGGAGTGCGTGTTTTTGAACTCGATGAAAACAAGCCGTTTGAATATCGCACAAGAACGGTAACATATTTTGATCTGTTTAAAAAGACTCCTCTTTCGGTGATGCGATACATAAACGATGCGGACGACAAGGAAAAGCTCAAATACGGCATATTGGCGGGAACCGCGGCAACCGCCGCCGTCGGCGCTCTTATGATAGCGCTCGGAAAAAGAAAATAAAACAGGAAGTATGGCTTTGAGTCATACTTCCTTTGCTTTTAATCAAGATGATATCTCGGTTTGCCGACGCTCTTCTTGCCGTATTCAATGGCTTCCGTCGGGCAGAGGCAGATGCACGCCATACAGTGAGTGCAATTCTTGCCCCAGACCGGTTTACTGTTTTTTAATTCAATGTTGTTGAGCGGGCACATTTTTGCACACTTGCCGCATCCGATGCACTTGTCATTTGCCGTAAAGGCGTCCGCCTTAACGAAAAATTTATAGAACACCGGGTTGACTATATCGCTCATGAGCTTATCATAGGCATTTCTGCGCGGTTTAGCAAATTTATTTTCGGCTTTTATAGTCTCCGAAGCGTCTGTGATATCCGGCTGAGCCTTTTCAATTATCCGTGCAGCCTGCTCATCATTCGGCACACCGAACATAGCAACATAATTTTCAGGCATCACTATCTGCTTGACGCCCATATAGTCAAATGACTTTCTTGAGCATAACCGCCTGATGTATTTGTCCGCATCGCCTATCTCGCCGCCGCAATCCATAACGAACCACACCTTAAAGCTTCCGCTGAACGGTGTCTCGTCTATCCACTTCTCGACAATGCGCGGAATACGCCAACCGTAAGTCGGAACGACAAAAACGAGCCTACAGTCTGCGCTTATCTCCGATATATCCCACGCTTTAATTCTTTCGTTCATATTCAGCAGCCCGTCGCCGAGCGAATCGGCAATCTTGCGTGCGATATATCTGCTGTTGCCAGTTCCCGTAAAGAACAAGATCACATTATCATCTCCGAAGTAATATTTTCATCTTTTATATTTCGTTCAATTTTCATGTGTTTAAGTATATCAGAAACAACATGTACGGTGCAATAAAAAGTTATGGTTTTATATAATCCGATTCAGCCGAAATTTGCAGACCTTGACACGCAAAAAGAATCCTGTTAGTATTAAAAACACAGGCACACACATCATAGAACAAACCGATTGGAGAAAAATGAGCACTTTAAACAACAACCCAAAAGAGCGGATATTCGCGTTCGATGCCGCTAAGGCTATCGGCATATTTTTTATAGTTATCGGACATGTGTTTCACGACCAGGGAATTTATGCTCAATATGTATATTCATTTCATGTCCCGCTGTTTTTCTTTTTGACCGGAGTTACATTTTCACGCGGCAAAAACGGGTTTTGGAAGTTTTTGATTCAAAAATTGAAGCGTCTGCTTGTGCCGTTTTATATATTTGCCGCAGTCAGTTGGAGCGTATATGCGCTTCTTGGCAAATTTGTCTCGTCATTCGCGGAGAAAGCAATCGACAGCAGCGTTTCCGCCATAATCATAAGCACTTTAAAAGGATACTGCGCCGCAAATACACCGCTTTGGTTTTTGCCGTGTCTGTTTCTCGAGTTGCTCTTTTTATACGCCATAACATTTATAATCGACCGAATTGCCGCAAAACGTCGATTGTCATACGCTTTGTTCGGCGCATCCGTGATTGCAGCAATAGTAATACAATATGTCATATATAAATTTTCTCTCTTTCCAACCAAAGTGCCGATATTCAAAGTTGATGTTGCTATAGCTATGCTCCCGTTTTCCCTGAGCGGAGTTTTATTCTCCAAATTGGTAATGCCAAATCAAAAAGCCGTACGCAAGCCATACATATTTATACTGTCGCTGTTATTCATTGCCGCCGGAGGTTTTTTTGCACTGAAACTGAACATTCTCGTCGGATATCAGAGCAGTGGATACGGCAGGATACTGATATTCTATCTGTCCGCTTTTATGTCCGTACTCGGATTTACTCTGCTGTGTTTCTTTATCCCAAAGCCTAAAATCATATCTTATATCGGCTCTAATACGATGCCCATACTCCTTATGCACAAATTCCCGGTAGTGTTTTTCCACACACTGTGCCCGTTTATATCGGAAAGACTCGCCGACAAATCTCTGTTCTGGAGCGCTATTGCGGCATTGCTCTCCATCGGGCTGTGCCTTTTGGTGGCTTTACCTATACACAAAATCGCACCATTTGTGCTTGGAGAAAAGATGCCGCCGAGAAAACGCTCAAAATCTTAAAACTATATTTAAAAGGCTGCCCTTCGGGCGGCCTTTTTTAGCAAACTCGTTTTGAATTTTATTAACTTTGTATGAACATTTATATAAATATATTGACAAGTTTCCAAAACCAGTATATTATAGGAATAGAAAACAAAAGGAGTTGATACTCTTGAAGAAAACATTATACAGTTTGATGCTTAGCGACGAAGTCGTCCGCGAAGCAGATAGACTCGCGCATCAAAAGGGCACCAACCGATCGAATCTAATAAATCAGATACTTGCCGAATATTTCGGCATGGTCACGCCGCAGAGGCGAATAAACGATGTATTCCAGGCTATCGAAGAAGCGGTTGCCTCATACGGGCAGCTTGTGCCGTTCTTCACTCCGAACGACCTGACAATGTCGCTCAAGAGCAGTCTAGAATATAAATACCGCCCCACCGTCAAATATGAAGTGGAGCTGTATGAGAACGGACAGGATTCCATCGGCGAGCTTTCGGTGATATTTCGCACGCAGAGCGCCGCGCTTATCTCCGACATGACCGACTTTTTCCGCCTGTGGCACAGCATAGAGCAAAAATATCTCCCCCACTACGGAGTGGAGAATATTGACTATGCCCTCTATTATAACAAGTTCTGCCGCAGTATAGTCGTGCCGAAGAAGAACTCCTCGACCGAGGAGCTCGCACAGGCTATATCCGGATATATAGAGCTGTTTGACAAACTTATGAAAGGCTTCCTTGCCGGCAGATATTCTCCGGCAGATATCGAGCACTGCTACGCCGAATACATCGCGCGGCAGTCAATAATAATATAACTCAAAACTCAGACTAAGCAGGTGATTTTATGAACACTCAGAACTATACTCAGAAGACCGTTGAGGCAATACAGAACGCGCAGAACATAGCAAGAGAGAACGACAACCAGTCGCTCGTCCCCGAGCATCTGCTCTACTCTCTGCTTGATCAGGACGGCGGACTCATCCCCTCCCTGTTCGGCAAGATGGGCGTTGACTGCAACACCGTTCTCGGCGAGCTTGATTCTTATATTGCCACTCTCCCCAAGGTTTCCGGCGGCGAGATGTATCTCTCTTCTGAGACCGACCGCGTTATCCGCACCGCCGAAAAGACGGCAAAGAGCATGAACGACGAATATGTTTCGGTTGAGCATCTTATGATCGGCATATTCACGAACATGACTCCGGAAATCAGAAAAATATTCAATACTCACGGCATAACCAAAAACGCTTTTGTCGATGAGCTTTCAAAGGTCAAGACAAGCCCGGTAACCAGTGACAACCCCGAAGATACTTACGACGCACTTTCGAAATACGGCACCGACCTTGTCAAGCGTGCGCGCGAAAACGAGCTTGATCCCGTTATCGGCCGTGACACGGAGATAAGAAATGTCATTCGTATTCTTTCGAGAAAAACCAAGAACAACCCCGTGCTTATCGGCGAGCCCGGCGTCGGCAAGACCGCTATCGCCGAGGGTCTCGCGCAGAGAATAGTACGCGGCGATGTGCCCGAGGGACTTAAAGACAAGACTGTTTTCAGCCTTGATATGGGTTCTCTTATCGCCGGCGCAAAGTATCGCGGCGAGTTTGAAGAGAGACTCAAGGCTGTGCTCGAAGAGATAAAGAAATCCGAGGGCAGGATACTGCTCTTCATCGATGAGCTGCACACGATAGTCGGCGCAGGCAAGACCGAAGGCAGCATGGACGCAGGTAACCTTTTGAAGCCCATGCTTGCAAGGGGCGAGCTGCACTGCATCGGCGCAACTACGCTCGACGAATACCGCAAATATATTGAAAAGGACGCCGCTCTTGAGCGTCGTTTCCAGCCCGTTATGGTAAACGAGCCTACTGTTGAAGACACGATTTCGATACTCAGAGGACTCAAGGAGCGCTACGAAGTTTATCACGGCGTTCGCATACACGACAGCGCACTTGTCGCCGCCGCTACCCTTTCGGACAGATATATTACCGACCGTTTCCTGCCCGACAAGGCAATCGACCTTGTCGATGAGGCGTGCGCTTCCATCCGCACCGAGATCGACTCCATGCCCTCGGAGCTTGATGATGTACGCCGTAAGATAATGCAGCTTGAAATCGAAGAGATGGCGCTGAAAAAAGAGACCGACAAGCTCTCCAAGGAGCGCCTTGAGAAGCTCGGCGCCGAGCTTGCCGAATATAAAGACAAGTTCAATGAGATGAAGTCGCGCTGGGAAGCTGAAAAGCAGAGCGTTGACGAGGTCAAGAAGCTCAAGTCGGAAATCGAGCAGACTCACGCAGATATTGAGCAGGCTCAGCTTCACTACGAATACGAAAAAGCGGCAAAACTCAAATATTACGATCTGCCCTCTCTTGAAAAGCGTCTCGCAGAAGCCGAAAAGAAGAGTGAGCAGCGCACCGAAAATACCCTTGTCCACGACACCGTGACCGAGGAAGAGATAGCGACCATAGTCGCAAAATGGACCGGCATACCCGTTGCAAAGCTCATGGAGGGCGAGCGTGAGAAGCTGCTCCACCTTGATGATGTTATCCATCAGCGCGTTGTCGGTCAGGACGAAGCGGTTCAGAAAGTCACAGAGGCTATCCTCCGCTCCCGTGCAGGCATATCCGACCCCAACAAGCCTATCGGCAGCTTCCTGTTCTTGGGTCCCACCGGTGTCGGCAAGACGGAGCTTGCAAAGGCTCTTGCCGATTGTCTGTTTGATGACGAGCACAACATGGTTCGTATCGACATGACCGAATATATGGAGAAATACTCCGTCTCCCGTCTTATCGGAGCGCCGCCCGGATATGTCGGATACGATGAGGGCGGTCAGCTTACTGAGGCGGTACGCCGTAAACCCTATTCCGTCGTGCTGTTCGACGAGATTGAAAAGGCACACCCGGATGTATTCAACATTCTGCTCCAAGTGCTCGACGACGGTCGTATAACCGATAGTCAGGGACGCACCGTGGACTTCAAGAACACGATAATCATCCTCACCTCGAACCTCGGCAGCCAGTATCTGCTCGACGGCATCGACGAGAACGGCAATATCTCCGAAGAGGCACGCGAGGGTGTCATGAACGAATTGCGCCGCAGCTTCCGTCCCGAGTTTCTCAACCGTCTTGACGAGACGATATTCTTCCGCCCGCTGACTAAAGACAACCTCAAGGGCATCATCGACATCATGCTCGACTCCCTCAAGAAGCGTCTTGCGGACAAGAGCCTCGGACTCGAAGTTACCGACGCCGCCAAGGAGCTAATCATCGACCGCGGATTCGATCCCGTTTACGGTGCAAGACCGCTTCGCAGATACCTGCAGAGCAGCCTCGAGACCCTTGTCGCGAGAAAGATTCTCTCCGGCGACCTTGACGCGGATTCGACCATAACCGTTGATGTTGAAAACGGCGAGCTCGTCTGCAAATAACAAAATTATAATGCCCGACTGCATGGCGCAAAAGCTGTGCGGTCGGGCAGTTTTTTATATCAAAATGCCGCTTGACTAAAATATACCTGTATATTACACTGCAATTGATATAAAAAGAACCGAAAAGGGTCCTGATATGAAATTTTTCAAAAAGGTCGAAAGTGCGATACATTCCCGCGCTTTCGCCTACACGAGCTTTGTGCTCAGCGTCTGCGCCGCAGTGTTTTTGAGCAGTGCGACATGGACATACGGCTGGATAGTAGATCTCTATCCCTCGGGGACAAATTCGTTCCAACTCTTCTCGGCATAATATGCGCGTGCGCGGCTTTGACGCAGTGACCACGGACCGCATAAGGCTCTCGATAGACAAATTCCGCGACGACGCCGTGCCGGCAAACATAAAATCGCTCAAGCTTTACAATGAACCAAAGCGCAATGCAGAGGGATTTGAAGTATCGGCTTATCAGCGGCTCGACGGAGATGTTCCGACGGAGATACTCGCCAAGGGCGACGAATATGTCAGAAACTATGCGAAGTTCTATGATGTGTACAGCACGGTTATCGTCTTTGCCGCCGTTCACTGAGACGAAAACAGCAATATGAACTTTGGCGAGATGGGCGAAGAGAAGTTTGCGCAGAAACTGACCGCGCTCAAAGAAATAATCGCCAAGCGTCAGAATCAGAGCCACCGCGTGAAACTCATAGTAACCGCACTTGCCGACGGCGCATGGGGCGACGGTCACAATGGAGTCAATGTCTATATGGCATCCCACTGGGAAAAGGTCGTCGATCAAATAACCGCGCTCGTGAAAAAATATGACTTTGACGGCGTGGATATCGACTGGGAATATCCCGCAAGCGCAGACGACCGGAAAGTATATGACAGCTTCATACAGAAGCTCCACCGCGACCTGAAAGCATATAAAGAGGACTCGATAATATCAAGCGCGCTTTCTTCCGGTGCGCTCGGGCTTTCAAAGGAGACTTTTGACTGCCTCGATCAGGTTCAGTTCATGGCGTATGACGGAAACGACGAGGACGGATATCAGAGTTCCCTCCAGCAAGCCGAAGAGGGACTGCGCGACTTCGAGAAAAACGGCGCGGATATCAGCAAAATAAACATCGGAATCGCCATTTACGGCAGACCGATAAGCGACGCACCTTACTGGGCATCGTGGCGCACGCTCGAAAGCGCGAACTACTGGGACAGCAAGTATTACAACGTCCCCGACGCCGGTCAGATATATGACGGCACATTCTGCTCCCCTGCTCTCGCAGACGACAAGACGGCATATGCTCTGCTCAGCGGAGCGGGCGGAGTTATGGTCTTCCGTGTGGGCTGCGACAGGCTGATGGATGACCAGAACTCAGTCACCGGCGGCATTGAAGATACACTTAACAGATATGTAACAGGTTGGTAAAACCAAAAGCAGGCGGGAAAAATTCTCGCCTGCTTTTAATATACGCAACAAGCAGAGGACTGCCACCGCTTTCACGGTGACAGTCCAACTGCTAAGAGATATGAGAACAGAGGTATTCAAAATTAGTGATATCGTTCAGGCGAGGCTGAAATCGAATTTCATCGCAAGAGTCACGAAGAGCTTTTGCATCACGCCGTCTGCGATACTGCGCATATCAAGTGAATCGACATAGTCAACAACCTGATTCTGCTTATCTTTCGGAATATCGAATGAGTTGAGAGTCATTCTGAGAAGTTTTTCGAGCTTTTTTTCGAGCGTAAAATACTTGTCGCACGGGCGAGCCATATAGGCGCGCATTATACCGGCATTACCGATATCCGACTCGTAGAAATCACTCTCCGAATATTGCGGCATTATACCGCCGAATAATTTATAAAGCTCGGAAGATGTCTTTTGGCATATGTATTCGTTTATTTTCGGCTGCGTATAAGCTTCGACATATATCTGCCTGAGATTTTCATTTAGCTCCGCAAGAGTCATCTGAACCGCCAGTTCAACCGAATACAGAAGCACGGGATCGCTGCTTCCGCCAACAATGCTTTCAGCGGTACTGAACTGATTGTCAAACATGACATTGACGAGTTCTGTGAGTACTCCGTCCTTGGTACGAAAAATATTCTGAAATGTTCCCGCCGAGACTCCTGCTTCTCTGATTATATCAAGCATGGTGGTCTCTTTGTAGCCCTTTTCTATGAACATTTTCACGCAGGCAGAGAGTATTCTGTTTTTTGCTTCGATAACACTGCTTCTCTTTGCCAAAGATTTGCGCTCCTAACGCTTTCCTGAGTTGCAACCCAATTATAACATAAAATATTATTGATACAAGTCGTTTGGAGCAAAAAGGACGAAAAAGCCGGAGTGAATAAACTCCGGCTTTCCGTTATTCTACTATGCCCTCAAGGAAATTTGTCTCTTTTACATTGCCGTCCTTTGAAACACGAAATGTCTTTATCTCATTGTGACCGAACTCGGCCTCAAAATCGGCATTGAACGATTCACAGACAATATGCGCTTTTATGTCTTCACCGCGAGTCTCATAGAAACGCATGATGCAGTCGCCGCTGCCGTCCTCGCAGAACTTGAAAGCGGTCATTATTATATTATCCTTGTCAACCGACAGATAGCTCTTTCTCTGCGGCAATGTGCCCTTGTGGAAGCTTTCCGGCACGGCCATAGGACGAATATTAAACTTTGCCGCTTCATTCATAATGCCGCTTTTCTCGGCTTCACCGTCGCCGACGAAAATACCGTATTCAAATCTCTGCATTCCCTCGTCGGTAAAATTGAAGTTTGCCGCAGGGCGATCCGAATAGTGATCGGCAAAGATAACATTTCTGATAACCGTAAGGCGCAGGTCGTTGTCCGGGCAGTCGTATGAATACTTCGAGTCGTTGACCACAGCGAGCGTTCTTCTGCCGCCGTCATCAAAACTTATCGCGCCCCAGCGTCCCGCAGGCTCTTCCTCGCCGTTTGTCGGGCGTTTGATATATGCGCCGGGTATCTCATAAGTATTTATTCTGTTCTCTCCGCCGACCGGAAAGCTCATCTTGAGCAGCGTGAAATCTTCCGTCCAGAGTGCTTTGCATTTGGAACGGAGAACTTTCTGTCCGCTTGCAAGAATGAAGTCCTGAACAAGATACGATCCGCCGAAGCTGTGACGCGTTCTTATAACGGCTCTCGCGTTGTCGTTCTCAACAAGTTCGATTTTTTCAAGCTTCATGATGCCTTTGATATCATGAAATCTGAACACCATGTGCGCCCATGTGTCGGTCTCGTGGTCGTCTATAACAGTCGGCACCGCGATTGGCTTATCTGCGGACGCGTAGTCATATCCGCTTATTTTATCGACAAGCGAAGTTATGAATCCGGTGTGCTCGTCAAACTTGACTTTGAGATACTCGTTCTCCATCGAGAAGCCGGAAGCGGAAACATCTGTATCGATATGTATTTCCGGCAGGTCGCGGTTTTCGTCCCAGCAGGATTTGAGCCAATAGACGGCATAACCCATTGCGGGGATATCGGCAATGAACACCGTGTCGAGATGTGAGTCATTGGAGCGCGAGGAGCGGACATTGCTGAAAATCACATCATTACCCGCATCATCGGTCACCTGCTTTGACGGGTGATATGTTCTGACCGGTGCTTTGACCGGGAAAGAGAGCGGGTTGAACACAACCACAGGACGCGGAAATTTACCGCAGGAGTGACCTCTGACCTCGCAGACTGGGTCGGAAACGCCGTCAATCCAGGTATCTATTCTGCGCGCAATACGCAGGAACGCCTCGTTCTGTATTCTGTCTGATATCGTCAGCGCGTGACCCATAGAAGCGTTAACATCGTCATATGCCTCCATTATCGAGCAACCGCAGAGTATATCGTGGAACTGATTGAAGCAGACGTCAAGCCATGCCTCTTTGAAATCTTCGGTTCTGTCGCGCATACCGGCAGTCTTCGATGCGACGGTCGCGAAGGCCTCTGAAAAATAGAGTGAATTTTCGAGTTTTCTGTTGAGCTGTTTTACAAGGCTCGTTGCGGAATAACAGCCGCTAGCATGATGCTGAAGGTCGTCTTTCCAGACCGGCAGCTCGACTTTTTCAAGACAATGCGCCTCAAAGAAGGCATCGGGAGAAGAGAATACCATATCATGATATCCGTCTCTTTTAAGCTGGGTCTGAACATACTCGATCAATCCCCTTGTCGGGCCGCCGCCATGGTTGCCGACACCGTAGAAGATCATCATGCCGTGCCCCTCTTCGTTTATCAGCTTTTCCGCGAGGTCGCGCGATCTGTTTATAGCTTCTGCATTGCCCGAACCGTATCCGCTCGCATCCGGGATATGGAAAGTCGGTATCTGAGTGCCGTCAAGGCTCTCCCACATAAACATATTTGGTATCTCGGCATTTTCATGAGCACCGGGGCGCATCATGACATATGCGGTCATACCGCCGTTTTTTATAATCTGAGGAAGCATTCCGCTGTGGCCGAAAGAATCCACGTTGTATGCGGTTTTACATATCCTGCCGAATTTTTCGTTGTAATAGAGCTGAGAATAGAGCGCCTGACGGGCAAAGCTCTCTGCCGAGGGCATATTGCAGTCCGGCTGAACCCACCAGCCGTTGACGGGCACCCAGCGTCCCTCTTTGACTCTCGCTCTTATCTCCGCGAACATATCGGGATCGATTTCCTCGACCCACTTATAATACGATGCCGACGAACAAGTGAACACAAAATCGGGATATTCATTGAGCCTGTCGAGCGCGCTGCGGAAAGTTTGAAGCACTTCCCCGCACCCCTCCTGCCAACGCCAGAGCCAGATAGGATCAAGGTGTGCGTTGCCTATAAGATGAACTTTAGGTTCATTTGACATATATTTTCCTCCTCAAAGAAATTACTTCTTTTTATGAGTACGGTCTTAGCCGTTTATTCTGTCTATAAGCGGACGGGCTGCAATATCGGGCTTGTATTTTTCCGACTCTTTCAGCGATGAAAGTCGCATTGAGTTCCATTTTTCAGGAGCGGCTGCGATATTTATAAGCTCCTCGGCAAGCCTTTCAACATTGCAGTCTTTTATTATAACTCCTGTCTTACCGGGCACAACAAACTCGGGATTATATTTCCAGCCGCTCGCTATCACCGGTACTCCTGCGGACATGGCATCAATAAGCGTTCCGGCAAAGCCCTCGCCTTTATAATAGGTCGGGAACAGCAGCGCAAAATAAGATTTCAGCGTTTCAACGCTCTTATTCGCCTCGATCGCTCCGCCGTAGCTGATATAATCCGGAAATGACTTTTCGAGTTCTGAAAATCTTTCTTTATATCCGGCATCAACCTGCCCGAAAATGTCGAGCGTGTATACCGTTCTTCCAAAATGATCGTTGACACTCTTGACCGCATTTGCCGCGTCTTCTATACCCTTTTCTTTCATAACACGCGAAAAAGTGCAGAGCTTATACGGTTCATGTTCAGGATATTCGATACAGTCCTCCACCAGCGGCTCAAGTTCTTTGAAATTGTACATAACTACCGCATTCTCAAAGCCTCGTCTCTGCAGAGCGGATTTCATCATATCCGATTCCACATATATTGCATCAAATTTTTTAAGATATCTAATAAGCCATTTATGCTCATCTAAAAAAGAATCGAGCCACCCGCCGATGACTATATAATGCACCTTGCGATGATAAAACTTATTATAAATCAAAAACAACGGTGCAAAAACACGCAGTCCCTTGTAAGCGGGCATCATTATTATATTTTCACAATTCTTGAACAGCTTAAAGACATCGATTGCCATTCGCGGCATGGCTTTTATCCCGCCGCAGCTGTCGGCGACAGTCACCTGAGCATCGCCCAAACACTTTTTCAGCTCTTCGGTCACAACTTTTGTTTTAACTGTCTGACCGTTGAGCAAACTGCGCCCAAATCCGAAGTGACCGCAAATACCCGCTTTTTTCATTGTTTTTCAGTATCCCTTCATTGCCTGGCAATTTTTTCGAAATGCCACCTAGCGCACCAATAATGTTAAGTAAATAATAACAGAAACGCCGTGCCCATTCAAGCGCTTTTAGTCAAAACCGTCAATTGATTTTGTTGACAACAGTAATTGAACCCAGTTTTTTAACATCATATAAAAAAAGCCCCGAAACTGTTGAGTTTCAAGGCTTTTCGCTTGGTGGAGATAAGCGGGATCGAACCGCTGACCTCTTGAATGCCATTCAAGCGCTCTCCCAGCTGAGCTATACCCCCAAATATTCAGTTCGTTCGGAACGCTATCTATTATATCAAAAGAAGCGAATTTGTCAATAGTTTTTTCAAAAAAACTCGTGCAATACGCGCTGCAAAAAAATCGGACTGCGGTAAATGTCTGCCGCAGTCCTGTTTTTATTTATTTGTCCTCGTAATCAAGAACTTCTCTTGCGATATATATCGGTCTGTGCTTCGTTTCAATATATGTTCTGGCAAGATATTCGCCGACCATGCCGGTGCAGAAAAGCTGGAGACCGCCAAGAAGAAGTATAAGTACAACAGTCGTGGCGTAACCGGGAACCTTGATTCCGAACGCCAGCTTCTGGATTATGACTACTATCATATAGATAATAGACGCGGCAGAAGATGTCAAGCCGATATAAGTCGCAATTTTAAGCGGCGTAGTAGTAAAAGCAATAATGCCGTCCATTGCATATTTGAAGAGCTTCGCAAAATTCCACTTCGAAGTACCGTTTGCTCGGTCTTCGACGATATAGGGCATATAATATGTGTTGAATCCAACCCAGGAGAAAATACCTTTGGAGAAACGGTGATATTCGCTCATGCTGAGCACGGCATCGACCACACGGCGTCTAAGAAGTCTGAAATCGCTCGCGCCGCTCTTGAACTCGATTTCCGAGGTTTTGTTGATAATCTTATAGAAACAATTTTTGAACGCTGAGAGAATTTTTGATTCGCGTCTGTCCTCCTGATAGCATGCCACTGCATCATAGTTTGGATCCTTGTCGAGAACTGCCATCATATCAAGCACCAGCTCGGGGCGCTGCTGCATATCAGCATCGATAAGACAGACCATTTCTCCCCTGCTCTCCTTGAGTCCCGCATATATAGCCGACTCCTTGCCGAAGTTTCGCGAAAAGCCGACAACTTTCACATTTTCATCGGATATCTCATAGATATGACGGAGCTTGTCCATCGTCTGATCGCGGCTGCCGTCATTGACAAATATAAGCTCATAGTCAAAGCCCTTGTCTTTGAAAACTTCAGTCGCGGTGTTGTAAAATAATTCAACATTGTCCTGCTCGTTATAGCAAGGAATTACCAAAGACAGTTTCATCTTTTTCCTCTCTTTCGGTGTCCGAAAAATTATATTTTAACCTGATAGAGTATAACATACTTTTCGTCAGAAAACAACATTAATTATATATTTCTTTTTCAATATTTTGTTCAAGTTTCTTTAAAAGGTCTATCAAATAGCTATCAAACTGGCCGTTTTTTATTATGTTTTCAAATTTGAGCCATTTAACATCAGCATTAAACAGTTTTTTGTCGGTTTCCTGAAATTTATAATACTTCTGCAATTCCTTTGTGGACAGTCTTGTGATCGTTATCTGATCAAATATCTCCGGATGACCTTCAACTTCGGCGCGAACTGTACATTTTCTAAATCCGCTGTCAAATTCAAGTTTGTTTCCGTTGAGTTTAACGCCGCTTCCGTCAACCACTTTTAAAGAACAGTTCATTCGTGTATCCGACGAAGATATTCCGAGGATAAGTTCTGATGTATCAGGCTCAACGAAATAGTTGTACATATAATCATCAGTATCAGCGTTTTTAATTTTCACGAACGAGAAGCCGAGGTCATAATCCGCCTTTTCAAACGCCTCTATTTCACACAGACCGGCTGTATCGCCCTCGAAAGATGTCACTTTAAAAGTGAATGCGGTTATCCCCTCTTTAGGTGCAAATTCGATGCGGGTTTCGCTGCCGTTTGCGTTGAGGTTCGGTACATCTATGATGCTGCCGTCGCTGAATGTTATTGTTCCGCCGAGTATATTTCTGTTAAGGTCATAGTCGTCATAAAGCGATATACATGAAATATTTTGGGGACTTCTGAACTTGACCGTTACTACCTTTTCTTTATCGTTCTTATTAAACGACGAAACACAGCCGCTAAATTTCGTCTTTTGGGGAATTGTTTTATCGGTTGAAACGAGCTTAAAGTCGTTGAGAAGTTTTGCATCGCCGGATGACACCGTGATATCTGCATCATATGTCAGACTGTCTGTGCGCCGATTCCAATATACCATATCACCGTTTATTATCCTGGCGGCAAGAGTATATGCAAACTGTGTAAGATGCTTGCTGAGAGCCTTATAATCCGGACATTCCAGAATAGAGCGGCTGACTGCGCCGGAATAAACAGGCAATCTGATTCTGTCGCTCCAGTTATATTGCGGAACATCAGTCTCATATATCGGATCATTTAGTCTGTCTTTCGCAGGTTTATGAACACTTTTAATGTTGAGTTGATAGAAATCCGGATTTGCTCTCCACGCGGATGAGTATCCGAAGCATTTAAGAACCACCGGCTTATAATCCTTTTTTTCACGAAGGATATTTCCCATGACCTCTTCAAACGACATGCTGACTCCTCTATGATCTCTGTGGTCATCAAAGTCGATTGCGATTATATAGTCAGGGCAATAATCAAGAATAACATCCTTTATATCGTTCAGCACATTCTGACGGGTATATTCGGCATGAGTGCCGTATTTGCTGAAATGATAATCAACAAAATGTTTTCCGGAATTAGTATGATCCAATCCGCTGCTAAATGATTTTTCTGGTTTTCCGCTCTTGTTTACAAAAATAGTTCCTCCGTCCGGATATCCGAGAAATATAAGTTTATCTTTCGGTATACCGAGTGTTTTCAATGAATCCCGCGCTTCGTCCTGACGCTGACGGGCGGTAAAAAATTTGTCTCCGTTCGTAACAAACACAATGCGGGTGTCGGCACCGTTTTTATATATTTCCGGCAGCACCTGACCGGCTATAAGCAAATCGTCATCCTCGTGAGGGACAAGAACCATTACTTTTTTGCCTTTGAACTGTTCGGAATATATGCTGTTTTCAACGCCCTTGCTGTTGTCGAGCTTGCTCAGCTGCGCACGGTATGTCAAAAAAGACACAATTGCCGCCGCAACTGCTATTACAATAAGTGCAAGAACTGCCATGCATATTATACGAAATATTTTCTTAGATACTTTTTTAGTTTGTGTCTTCATAGCTCTCGCTTTCTAAATAAAATAATTTAATTATTCAAATTATCAATAATATTCCATCTTGTTTGCCGCGGCATTCCAGTGTGGTCTTGTCTCAACACTAACGCTGTCGACACCGTAATACGCCGCAACCCATGAATTGAACCACGCACTCTTTTCTATTCCGCCTGTTATACTGAGTTCGTATTTTTGAAGTGACCAAAAACTCTTTTTGGGTTTGCATTGTTTGATAACAATATTTTTCCTACCCGCATCTTTTTGTTCGTATATTTCCTGTTCGACTTCCTGATAATTAAGGCTGTCATATTTCAAAGAGTAATATTCCGAAGTATAGATTCCGGCAAAGAGCACAACGACAAACGCCGCAATAACCGCCGCAGCGCGCCGCATTGAATTTGTCGAGCCTGACTTTTTCTTCATCAAGACCTGTGAAATGAGCATAAACGCCGAACAAGCCAAAAGCATATTCGCTCCAAAAAAGGCTCGTGCAGGTTCTTCTGGCGAAAGCATAAGTACACACGCCGAAACAAGACCTGAAGCAAAATAAACACCGGGCAAAAGCCAGTTTATTTTTATCTTCTTAACACGGCTGAATATATATACTACAACTGCCGCAATAACAAGTATTATGATCGCGCGAAACATATTAACGGCCAATTGTGAAAGCGACCATGAAATATGCTTATAAAAGATACTCTCATACTTTGTGTTTTCCAGTCTCACCCTGTTGCCGGGTGCAAGCATAAGTATAGAATATCCGACTATACTTCCGACAAGCCCGCAGATGTGGTGCGGCAGGATAACAAGCTTTCTGCGTTTATAATAAAACATAAAGAGCACAACCGCCGCAACAACCGCGCATCCGACATTCTCGTTGCTCCACCCCGCAAGCACACCACCCGCAAGTGTGATCACACACAACGCAGTTTCCGCTTTCGGATTGTGACGAATACCACCTGTCGCATATATTCTGTAAATCATAAGAAACGCCAAAACGAAAGTAGTTGTCCACAGATAATTGAACGAACCGCTAAACCAAAGGTAGACTGTCGCCGGCAAATACGTTCCCAACCATTCAAAAGCATATACAAAAATAAGAAGCGGAATATTCAGCTTACCCTTTATATTCGCATGGAAATACACAAGAAGTCCCAGAAGGACAAACACAAGGGAATTGAAAACATTAAAAACCGTCTTGTCGCTCAAAGCAAAAAGCTGCAACATGAAATGTGCCGGAATCCGCCCATTGCAAATTTTATAGTGAACTTTCATTCCCGCGATTATATCGCCTATTCCGGTGAGCCTCTGCGGCGTGCCTTTGAGTGTATGACCTGCATATTTAAAGAAATACAGATAGTCATCTGCTGCATATCCGCTGAAGATATTAAAAACAAGAAACAGTACAAACATAGTAGCCACTATAACAACAGCTACCACAATTTTTAATCTGTTATTGCCGTTTTGACTTAATTTTAGGTTACGCAAAATCCTTTTCCTCCGACTTTTTTCGGCTGTAAAACACCATGTGAAATAATAGCACACGAGCCAATACAATACAATTAATTCCCGTTTACAATATAATGAAAAAACGGTTACATCAAATAACAAAACCGTAACATTTTGTATATTACTTCAAAACAATATACGAATATTTCGTTAAAATGAAAGGAATTTCATTTTGACTGTCAATATTAATATTATATACATTTGCAAATTATGTAATTCAAGCCCGGTGCAATATGGCGGTCAGAATATAAAAAATCCCGCCGGACGACCGACGGGATCAAAATCAATTATATAATTTTCAGCACTTGATAACGACATCGTTGGGGAAGAACTCGGGAAGATAAGCCTTGTGAGCCCACTTCATCTCCTCGAAACACTTGTGGGCCTTCTCCCAATCACCGACGAGCGGATGCACAAGCAGCGCATTGATAGCAGCTGCCTCGGAACCAGTGGTCGCGGCCTCGACAGTGTACTTCTCATATGCCTTTACGACACGCATAAGACCAATGATATGTCTGTTATCGACCTTGTCGATAGCAACAGGCTCCGCGCCGTCCTTGCCGATAACAGCGGCTATCTCGAGAACATCGTCATCGTCCATGAAATCAACAGTGCCGTTGTTCTTGATGTTGACTATCTGGACATCGCGCTTATCGTTTGCGATGGAATCGATAAGAGAGACTGCAGCGAGAGAATATTTGTGGCCGCCACGCTGATCGAGAAGAGCGGGCTTTGTGACAAGAGTCTCGTCCGAATACATCTCAAGCAGTTCTTCTTCAATCTCCATGCAGACGCGTGCGCGGCACTTCTCATCCTCTTTCTGATGCTGAAGCTTCGCGTCTCTGCAATAATAATACTGGAGATAAGACGAGGGAATTCCGCGAACGGCGTTGAGGCAATCGAGCGAGAAGCCGTCGTCCTTTATGTTCGCCATAACTTTTGTCGAGAAGCCCTGAGCGAGCATATCGTCGATAAGCTCCTTGCCGTCCTTCTTGACGGAGGTTATCCAGCTGAGGTGGTTAAGACCGACATATGTAATATCGCAGTCATCGCCCATAGCCTCTTTTGTATCGTCAATCATGTTGATCGGGACATTGCAAAGACCCATACACTTGACATTGGTGTGGTTGAGCACGAACTCGGTGATGATGCCGGAGGGATTGGTGAAGTTGATGAGCCATGCGTTGGGACAGATAGCCTCGATGCGGTCGCAGATATGCTGCATGACCGGAATAGTACGCAGAGCCTTGAAGAAGCCGCCGATACCGGTGGTCTCCTGACCGATGAGGTCATATTTGAGCGGGATAGTCTCGTCAAGATAACGGGCATGAAGCATACCGACTCTTATCTGAGTGACAACAAAGTCTGCACCCTGAAGAGCCTCATCGAGGTTATCGGTGAGAAGAGTTTCGCACTCTATACCTGCCTTCTTGAGCATTCTCAGGCAGAGGTTACCGACTATTGTCCTCTTTCTCTCGTCGATATCCATAAAGGATATCTTCTTGAGCTTGAGCGAGGACTGAGCCTTTATGAATCCGTCCACAAGCTCGGGGCAATATGTGCTGCCCGAACCGATGACTGCTACTGTAATTTCTTTCATATATATTACTCCCTTTTCTGTAAAATCCTTATTTATACTGCCTGAATATCCAGTTTATGCAACCGGTGACAGGCTCTTTATCGAGCTTTATGAACTCCAGCTTTCTTCCGCTCATCTGCTGTGCATACTCGTGCATTTTTTTGATATAAGCATCGTTCGGAAGCTTCGTGTGCATTGAGCCGGAAAGAACGACCTCGATCTCGTCACCGTCAAACTCCATCTGCTTTGCAAGCGCCGCAATGAACTGCGCGCCGCGCTTTGCCATCTCATCTGTTTTGGCAAGCGCAGGGGCATCGCCCATAGCCGCCGCCTTGAAGAACGAGCCGATAAGAGTCTTGATATAGAGCGGAGCCTCCTCCGTCTCAAGCTTTGCAACGGTTCCGACGAACTCCTCGCGCGAAGTGATGCCGAATGCATCGTAGTACATCTTCGTGATAAGCGTAGGTTCAAGTCCGAGATAGACTTCATCGTATATGAGCCTGAATGCAGTCTGCGCTATCCAGTTGCCGTTGCCCATATCACCGGTGCACTCGCTGAGTCCGCCGAGCTGGAGCATATTGCCCTTTGAATCTATCGCATTGCAGCAAGTACCTGTTCCGCAGTTATAGCCAATTGCCGCGCCGCTCTCGGAACCCGCCTGAACGACGATAAAGCCGTCGTTATAGATAGCAAAGTTGCGAAGCCCTTTTTCCGAAAGCTTTTCGCACATGATATCATGCTGGAACTGATGGTCGATTCCCGCAAGACCCATCAGCGAAAAAGCAACATCGCCAAGAGATATTCCCGCCTCATCGACAAGTTCGGTTATACCGTTCCAGATAACCGCGCTCGCCTCGTCAAACGCGCCTTCGAGATTCTCGTGGTTGCTTCCCGGTCCGTAGACCGTTTTGACTACATTTTTGTTCTCATCAAAAAGGGAGAACGCCGTTTTTGTTCCGCCTCCGTCAACACCGATGTAAAAGCTCATTCACCTTTCTCCTCATCACTGAAAAACTCTTCGCAGATTTCCTCTGCGTTATATCTGCTGCGTCTTGCCGGGGCTCTGTCGATCCACATGCCGTTTGTGAAATCGGGCACGGGCACAGGCATGCTGCCCATTGCTATCGACTGCTCCGAAAGGCAGGTTATAGCCATCCATGTTGCCGCATCATAGACATCTATCGGAGGCTCGAGGTCATACATCGCGCTCTCGACAAATGCGGAGAAGACAAGATAATCCATGCCGCCGTGACCGTGTTTCTCACTCTCGGAAGCATAGGTCTTCCAAAGCGGATGCTCATATTTTTCAAGATAATTTTCAAACGGCTCCCAGCTGTGCATCCAGTCGCCCTCTTCGTGCTTCGTCACGCCGTCGATATATATTCCCTTTGCATCCTCGTTATATGTCGCGCGAGTGCCGTGAATCTTATAGTTGCGCGAATAAGGCCGTGGAAGCGTGCAGTCATGCACGAGCGTTATAGTTTCGCCGTGGGCGCATTTTATCATAGTTGTAACTATATCGCCCTGGTTGAATTTGTAATCCGCGAGGTCGTAATCCTCGCCCTGAGTGTTCTTGAGCCAAGTATTGAGTCCGCATGCCTTGCTCGCCATTGAAGTAAGAGTGAGGAAGCGGTTGCCGCGGTTGATATGCAGCGCCTTGGCTATGGGGCCGAGCTGATGGGTGGGATAAAGCTCACCGTTGCGGTTCTTGAAGTTATGTATTCTGCCGTGGCGGTTTTCGCGTCCGAGACCTATCTCGTCTCTGAGGTCATGCTCATAGCCGCCCTGCATATGCACGACCTCGCCGAAAATACCCTCGCGCATCATGCGCAGAAGAGCCATTTCGTTGCGGTCATAGCAGCAGTTTTCAAGAAGCATGCAGAACTTACCGGTCTCTTCGGAAGCTCTGACGAGCTGCCAGCACTCCTCGATAGACGACGCTCCGCCGACTTCCATGGCAACATGCTTGCCTGCTCTCATGCAGTCGACCGCTATGCGGGCATGGGTTATCCAAGTAGTTGCGACCATAACAGCCTTGATATCGTCGCGCTTTAGCAGTTCTTTATAGTCGAGATACATCTCGGGTTCCTCGCCCGTTTTCTCTTTGACTATCTCAACTCCGCGGCGCGCTCTGTCCTCATACTTATCGCAGACGGCGACAACCTTTACGCCGTCAATGCTGATAAGCTCGCCGAGGTTGCCCTGACCGCGTCCGCCGAGGCCGATTATTGCAAAATTAGTCTGTTTTACCTCCATATCCGATTCCTCCGTGGGGATATCTTTTACAACACATTCGCCTTTTCTGTCGAATGTTATTATAATACTTTATTAATGATACTTCAAGTGATTGGCAAAAATAAACAGCTTTTCAGAGAATATTATCGAGTATCTCTATCACATTTGCCACAGCGCCGTCATTATTCGAGCGTACGACATAGTCGGCGTGTTCGAGCGCCTCCGGCGAGCCGTTTTCAGGGACGAATCCTGCTTTTGCCGCGACTAGCATTTCAATGTCGTTATATCCGTCGCCCACGGCAAAAGTCCTGTCGTGAGGGACGCCGAGAGCGTCGGCAAGGAAAAGCAGACCCGTGCCCTTATCAGAGCCTTTCTTCATGACTTCTATATATCCACCGTTTGTCGGCAAAAATGCGGGATCATCAAAATTCTCGCGCATAAACGCCTGCACTTCCTGCGATATTCCCTCCGCGTCAAACATAGCCTTCGCCCAGGGAAACTCCGTCTCGGACGGGTCGTTGACAACTTTATAAGGTATACCCTGACTTGTAAAATGGCGGTGTGAAGTGTCATCAAGATGTATTGCATAAGTACTGTCAAACGGATACATTTCTATTGAGACATCCGGAAATTTTTCCATTATAGCTCTGACGAACGGGATTCCGTGTTCGGCATCTATACCGTTTACGAACACAGGCTCGTTTTTTTCATAGTCATACGCCATGGAGCCGTTTGTCAGCAGAACGGGCGCATTGATATAAGACGGGTCATAGAGATGAAAGCCTTGATATGTCCTGCCGGTGCAGACCGTAAAATATCCGCCCTCGGCAATAAAATACGCTATTGCCGAACGGACATCGTCGGTTATTATTCCGTCGTCATTCTTGAGCGTGCCGTCAAAATCGCTCGCTATGAGCACTTTTTCAAACTTTCCCAAGGCACTTCCTCCGCACAATAAAATTCGCGCTAAAATGATAACATTTAAGGATATCAAAGTCAATTGAAACGCCTGCCTTTTTGCTTTTCTTTTTTGCGCGAAGTTGAAAAATCTGATAATAGTGATATACTATATAGTCAGGGACGAAGATAGAAAAATTCTTTGTAAAGGAGAAATCATATGATAAAGGATATTCTTTCGCCGCACAGGGCGCAGCTCAGCGACCACACCGAGCTGCGTGCGCAGAAGAACACTTCGCGCGGAGTGTCGATGCTCGGTGGAAATCTCGTCGGCAACGCACGCACAGAGAAAAGCGGCATCAATGCCAGAGTATATAAAAACGGAGTTTACGGCTTTGCTTCAAGCGCGGAATACTCGGAAGAGAGCATAAAAAGCGTACTCAAGGCCGCGAGCGACAACGCCGTATTTCTGAGTTCGAGAGTCAGCCACGAGGCGAAGATAATAAGACCGATTCCTGCCGGAATAAAAACGATGAACGGCGACATAAATGACTGCGAGCAGAAAGTATATATTGAATTTGCAAAAGAGATCGACGAATATATCGCGAAGAAATATCCGGATCTCGTCAGCCGCTCGATAAGCATCAGGGCAGATTCGATGGAGAAAAGGCTCTGCGTCAATGACGGATTCGATTCATATTCGCTCGTGCCGAGAAGTTTTGTCTATGTTTTTCTGACCGCCGAGGCCAAGGACGGAACAAATGTTGAACTTTATAAAGTATTCGGCGGGCGCGGATTCTTCACCGAAGTATTTTCCTCCCCCGACGAGCTTTTCGGCGGTATAGATGTGCTTTATGAAAACCTTATGAAAAAAGCTGATGGCGTATATGCGGACGCGGGATACAGAGATGTCGTGATGCATCCGAACCTCGCGGGCATACTCGCGCACGAAGCGGTCGGTCACACGGTTGAAGCTGATTTAGTGCTCGGCGGTTCGGTCGCGGCGCACTGCATGAACAAGCAGGTTGCAAGTGAGCTTATAACCATGGTCGACTTCGCTCACACCCTGCCGGACGGCTCCTCGGCTCCCCTGCCCGTTCTTGTCGACGACGAGGGCACGCCCGCGGAGGACGCAATTCTCATAAAAGACGGCATTCTCAGAGGATACATGAACAGCCGAGAGAGCGCGGAGCATTTCGGAGTCAAACCGCAGGGCAACGCGAGAGCTTACGCATTCTCGGACGAGCCGCTTATAAGAATGAGAAACACCGCAATTCTTCCCGGCAAAGACAAGCTCGAAGATATGATAGCTTCGATAGACGACGGATATTTTCTAACGGAGACCAACAACGGTCAGGCAGACACGACCGGCGAGTTCATGTTCGGCGTCTGCATGGGTTATGAGATAAAGCACGGCAAGCTCGGCAGAGCGATAAGAGACACGACGATATCGGGCATAGCGTTTGATATGCTCAAGACTGTCGATATGCTCTCCGATGACATGGTGTGGACCTGCTCCGGCATGTGCGGCAAGAAACAGCCGATGCCCGTCGGAATGGGCGGTCCCGCCGTCAAATGCAAAGTAAATATCGGCGGACGCTGAGAAAGGAGCGATAAAAATGACTGATATATATGAGATAGCGGGATATACACTCAAAGCGCTCAAAGATTGCGGCGCGGATGCAGCTCAGTGCATCGTCGGCAGAAGCAAAAAGGATGAGCTGAATGTTGACGGCGGAAAGTTCAGCCTGATGCGCTCCACATTCAACACAAGCATCTCGATGAAAGCAATAAAGGACGGCAAAAAAGGCGTCACAAGCATAAATCAAGCGACAAAAGAAGCGATCGACGAAGCTGCGGCTCAGTGCATCGCTGCGGCGGAATCTTCCGTTCCCGACGAAGCCGAGCAAATAGCGCCTTTCACTGCAAAAACCGAATACAAAACCGGAGTTTTTGAACCCGACCTTGACAAGCTGTTTGACAGGATAGAGGAATTCATGAGCCAGACTAAAAAAGAATATCCGAAAGTCATTCTTGAGCAACTTATTTCCGACTATGAGCATAGCGAAAAGCTCTATATGAACACAAACGGAACAAGTCTCAGATATGAGCACGGCGAATACTCGTTCAACACGATGTTCTCCGCACATGAGGGTGAAAAAGCCTCGTCGTTCAACGGATATTTCTGCGCACTTGACAATCTCGACAAGCCGTTTATGGATGCGGGTATGCAGAGACAGTTGCTCGAAGAGAGCGAAAAGCAGCTCGACACAGTCTCGCCGAGCGAAAAATTCGTCGGCAAGGTAATTTATTCCCCCGACTGCTTCAACGAGCTTTTGCAGACGGCACTCGAAAATTTTGCATCATCCGGCGTGCTTATTGACGGCACATCTCCCTGGAAAGACGCGCTGAACACGAAAGTCGCGAGCGAAAAGCTGAATCTCAGAAGCGTTCCGCTTGACGGCAGAACGGTGGTCGGTCAGCGTTTTACCTCCGACGGCTACCCTGCCGAGAACATGGACATCATTGTTGACGGCGTTCTCAAGACTTTTATTCTTTCGCAGTACGGAGCAAACAAGACCGGTTTCCCACGCGCTCTCAACGGCGGCAATAACCTCGAAGTTCTCCCCGGCGACAAGACGCTCGAAGAGATGATCGCAGGAATAGACAAAGGTCTGATAGTCAACCGATTCTCCGGCGGTCAGCCGTCATCGAACGGAGATTTTTCCGGCGTCGCGAAGAACAGTTTTCTTATCGAAAACGGAAAAGTCAGCTCTGCAGTCAGCGAGACAATGATAAGCGGCAACATTATCGACATGCTCAACAACATCGTCGCAATATCCAAAGAGCAGACTACGGACGGACTTTCATTCTTGCCGTGGGCTGAATTCGACGGAGTCACGGTATCGGGCAAATAAGAAAAAATTTCCTGCGGCTTTTATGTATTTTAAGCCGCAGGATACACATAATGATACTGGCAGCCGGAGCTGATATTATTTCGGGCGCTTTTAAGTGAAGAAGCTATTGTTCATTGTCTTTTCAACAGCGCATTTCAGCATTTGCTGCCTTTGACGGAGCCGTGGCTCTGCGGGTGTGGTTGACAGCCTGCAGACCCGGCTCTTTCGCTTATAAAAAAGAGGAGCCTTTAAAGCCCCTCTTTTATCGTCTTTTAATATATTCAACGCCTATATTGTCATCGACAGCCGCCGAAGTATCGCTTTCATTTGTGCGTCTGAAGGTTATGTTTTCTAAATCGTTTACTGCATTTGCGGTGTCCTCGGAACTTTTTTCAATATCCGTAGGACTACCGGTTATCTGTTTTGCTCCGAAATTGTTTCTGACTCTCTGCATTCTTTGATCGGTATGTCTTATAGACTTAAAAAATACGAGAGTCACCATAGCCGCAGAAGCTTTCACATTCGATAATTTTTCTATATCGTGATAAAGCTTCCAATAATATTTTAGCAGCTCGCTCTTGCGTGTGGATGAAATAGACCCGGAGCGAACACGATAGCTTGCGAGAACTTCATTGAGTCCGTATGCACGTTTACAGTCGTGCATCATTTTCAGCCAAAGCGCAAAATCATTGCGTTTTTTTATATCCGGAACATAAAACTTCCCAAGCTTTGTTGCGTCGTAGATCACAGTCAGATTGCCTATAGGGTCACCGCGATAAAGCATCGAAGAATAATTCACACTCTTCGGTGCAGAAACAACAATCCCCATTTTCTCGCTGCGTTCGTTTATTTTTTCATATGCAGTGTATGTAAAACCATATCCCGTTTGCTCCATAAAGCTTATCTGCCGGTTCAGCTTGTCCGGGAACCAGATATCGTCACTGTCAAGGAATGCGATATAATTACCCTGCGCCGCATTTATCGCTCTGTTGCGCGCCGCCGCAGGGCCGAGATTGATATCGGCTTCAAGCAAATGTATTCTGTTGTCGTCTGCTGCCATACTGCGCACCGTGTTGACCGTACCGTCCGTAGAATTGTCATCGGCAACGATAAGCTCCCAATTTTGGTAGGTCTGATTTTGCACGGATCTTATGCTCTCTGCTATGTAATCCACGCAATTATACGCCGGCATTATGATTGAAACCAGCTTCTCCACCACTCAAATCTCCCTTTTGCGGCTTTGCCGCACGCGCCCGATTGACGCGCATCACATTTTGTGTCTACATTTTATCACATTTTGTCACACTGTTCAACCGACAAATTCAGGCAAACTGTGGATTATTTGCCATGTTTTTTCCATCGGCTCATGAAGCGCTTAATATAATAGTACAACAAGCCATACGCTTTTTCAACGCGCATAATATACAAAAAAACGCCGCCTTATTTTACATGTAGATAAATGCCAGCACGATATTGAAAAGCTTATGTCCATAGCGTATAATTAAATAAACCTATGTCAACGGAGGAGAAGATATGAAAAATCCGGCAAAAGCAAGCGATTTAAGTCTCATTGAGCCTGTCATAAACAAATATAAAAACACCGTCGGCTCGCTTATAACCGTCCTGCAGGAGATTCAGGATATTTACGGTTATCTGCCGGAAGACGCGCTTTGTCATGCGGCAATCGGGCTGGGCATTGCCCCGGCAACCGCTTTCGGCGTTGCAACATTCTATGCCCAATTTCGTTTCACGCCGGTCGGCAGATATTTTATAATGCTTTGTCAGGGTACGGCGTGCCATGTCAACGGCTCCGAGATGATAGAAAAAGCCGTGTTTGAAACGCTTGGCATACATAACGGAGAGACAACGCCCGACGGACTTTTTACACTGAAAACCGTCGCGTGCCTCGGCTGCTGCTCGCTCTCCCCTGTTATGATGATAAATTCCGAGACCTACGGCAGTCTGACTCCGCAGAGAGTCAAAGAGATAATCGCCGAAAAGACAAAGGAGGCGGGCGCTGATGTATAAGATAAAAATCGGAGAAGGCAGCTGCGGCATCTCGGCGGGAGCCGGAAAGATACATAAACTGCTCGACGAAAAGAACAGTGGAAATTATACGGTTCACGCAGTTGGATGCATCGGAATGTGCTTTCTCGAGCCCATTGTCGATATATATGATGGCGATACGCTAATAGCAAGGCTCGTTAAGGTAAGCCCCGATGATATTGATAAAATTATAAGCTTCACAGAAAGCGGCGACATGTCGCAGATAAACTCTCTCGTCATATCCAACGATGACAGAAGCTTTCTCGAAAAGCAGACTAGAATAGCTCTGCGCGGGTGCGGAATAACCGAGCCGGAAAGCATTGAAGATTATGAAAAGCACGGCGGATATACGGCGCTTTCAAAAGTTCTGAAAACAATGGCTCCCGAACAGGTAATCGAAGAGATAAAAACTTCAGGACTCGCCGGACGCGGAGGCGCGGGCTTCCCGACATGGTTCAAGTGGAATGCCGCAAGGCAGAGCGCAGGAGATGAGAAATATCTGATATGCAACGCTGACGAGGGCGATCCGGGTGCTTTTATGGACAGAGCTGTTATTGAAAGCGACCCGCACGCGCTGATAGAAGGTATGCTAATTGCGGCGTATGCTATAGGCGCAAAAGAGGCAATAGTCTATGTCCGCGCCGAGTATCCTCTGGCTATAAAAAGACTTCGAAACGCAATTGAACAAGCCGAAGAAAAAGGCTATATAGGTGAAAATATTCTCTCTTCAGGATTCTCATGCAGATTCAGAATCAAGGCAGGTGCTGGCGCATTTGTCTGCGGCGAAGAGACGGCTCTCATCGAATCTCTTGAGGGTCAGCGCGGTATGCCGCGCCTCAAGCCGCCGTTCCCCGCGCAGTCGGGATATATGAATAAGCCATCGAACATAAATAATGTTGAGACATTCGCAAATGTAACATGGATAATCAACAACGGCGGAGAGGCGTTCGCCGCCATCGGCACCGAGACCAGCAAAGGCACGAAAGTTTTTGCACTGACAGGCAAGATAAAGCGCGGCGGACTTGTTGAAATACCAATGGGCAAGACGCTCAGAGATGTTGTTTTTGATATCGGCGGCGGAATACGCGGCGGCAAAGAATTCAAGGGCGTTCAGCTCGGCGGCCCGTCGGGCGGATGTATCCCCGCGCAGCTTGCCGACACGGTTATAGACTACAAGGCTCTTTCGGCAACGGGCGCGATAATGGGCTCGGGCGGAATGGTCGTTATGGACGAGAGCACCTGCATGGTGCGCATGGCAAAATTCTTTCTCGATTTCACAACGAACGAGTCGTGCGGAAAGTGCGTTTCCTGTCGCATCGGCACTATGCGCCTCAGGGAAGCTCTTGAGCGGATATGCCAAGGCAGCGGCAGAGACGGAGATATCAAGCTGCTCGAAGAGCTGTGCGCTCAAATAAAGGACGGCTCGCTCTGCGGACTCGGTCAGACGGCTCCGAATCCCGTGCTCACCACGCTCAGATATTTCCGCGACGAATACGAGGCTCACATAAAAGAACACCGCTGTCCCGCTGGAGAATGTCCGGAGCTTATAAGCTATCACATAGACTCTGACAAATGCCGCGGATGCACGCTGTGCAGCAAGAAATGCCCGGTCGGCGCGATATCCGGAGAAGTAAAAAAGCCGCATAAAATAGACAGCGGCAAGTGCATAAAATGCGGCAGCTGCAAAGTTGCGTGCCGCTTTGACGCGATATTTATAAAATAAGGAGGTGTGACGATGAAAGAGTATATTACATTGACCGTTGACGGGAAAAGCGTAAAAATCGAGAAAGGTTCGACACTGCTCGAAGCCGCAAGGAAGGCGGGCGCGGATATTCCGACTCTCTGCCATGACGAGCGGGTCAAGCCATACGGCGCATGCGGAATATGCGTTGTAGAGTGCAAGGGCAGTCCGAAGCTGATGCGCTCCTGCGCCATTGAAGCCGCCGACGGAATGGAAATTATAACAGAATCTGACAGAATAAACAGGGCAAGAAGATTCTCGCTTGAAATGCTGCTTTCGGATCACACCGGAGACTGCAAAGCTCCCTGCTCTCTCGCCTGCCCTGCGGGCACGGACTGCCAGGGATATGTCGGACTCATTGCCAACGGAGAAAACGCCGAGGCGCTGTCCGTAATAAAGGGCAAAATTCCTCTGCCCGCTTCCATAGGCAGAGTGTGTCCGCATCCGTGCGAGAAAAAGTGCAGACGCGGACTCGTTGAAGAGCCTATATCTATAGCCGCGCTCAAGGCTTATGCGGCAGACCGCGACCTTGAAAGCGGAAATATATTCATGCCTGAGGTTGCTGAATCAACGGGCAAAAAGGTCGCGATTATAGGCGGTGGTCCGGGCGGAATATCGGCGGCATATTATCTTGCGATAAAAGGACACGGCGTCACTGTTTTCGACATGATGCCGAAGATGGGCGGCATGCTCCGCTACGGCATACCGCAATACAGGCTGCCGAAAGAAGTGCTTGACAAGGAATTGGCGCTCGTTGAAAAACTCGGCGTTGAGTTCAGAAATAATATAAAAATCGGCAGAGATATTTCTCTTGATACGCTTAACCAAGAATACGACGCGGTAATTGCCGCGCCCGGTGCATGGTCGAGCACAAAAATGCGGGTTGACGGCGAGGATGCCGAAGGAGTATTCGGCGGAATAGATTTCCTGCGTTCCGTGATACTTGGCTCACCCGTTGATATCGGAAAGCGCGTAGCCGTATGCGGCGGAGGCAACACGGCGATGGATGCCTGCCGCACGGCAGTCCGCCTAGGCGCGGATAAAGTTTATATCATATACCGCCGCACCCGCGATGAGATGCCCGCAGATGCACTCGAAATCGATGAGGCGCAGGAAGAAGGCGTGGATTTCAGATTTCTCACAAATCCCGATAAAATACTAACACAGAACGGCAAAGTCCGCGGAATAAAGCTTCAGATAATGGAGCTCGGCGAACCCGATGCGAGCGGCAGAAGAAAGCCTGTTCCGATAGAGGGAAATTTCGAAACTCTTGAAGTTGACAGCGTAATAATGGCTATCGGTCAGAAGCCGGAGCTCAGCGGATTTGAAGAGCTTGACAGGACCTCTCGCGGCACGATAAGCGCAGACGAGAGCACATTCAGGACGAATATAAGCGGCGTTTTTGCAATCGGCGACGCTACGAACAAAGGCGCAGATATCGCCGTGTCCGCTATAGGCGAAGCGCAGAAGAGTGCGGCGGTTGTTGACAGTTATCTTCGCGGGAATATTATAGGCTACAAAAAGTCGATACTTGTTGAGCGCGAAATAATCAAGAGCGACCTTGCGGACAGAGAACATATCGCGCGCGAAAAGATGCGCGTTCTCCCCGCAGAAGAGCGCAAGCACAGCTTTGACGAAGTCGCACTCGGACTCACTGACGAGCAGGCGCGTCGCGAGGCTTCGCGATGCCTTGAATGCGGATGTCTTGACTATTACAGGTGCAAGCTCATAAACTATGCGAATAAATACAACGCAGATTTCGAGCGCTTTGCGGGTCAAAAATCACCTGCAAAGAAGGACACAGGGCACAAATACATTCTGCGCGACTCGGGCAAATGCATTCTCTGCGGACTTTGCGTGCGTGTATGCTCGCAGGTCATGGGAGTCGGCGCGATCGGTCTTGCCGGCAGAGGCTTCACAACTGTTGTATCGCCGGAATTCTATAAATCGCTCGGAGATTCGCAGTGCATCTCATGCGGACAGTGCGTATCTCTCTGCCCGACGGGCGCACTTGTTGAAAAAGTTCCGTTCAAAAAGAATGTTCCGCTCCGCGAAATTTGCACCGCGACGCACTGCACCGGCTGCGCCGCAAAATGCGCGATAAATGTTTTTTCGAGCGGCAATTCGATAACACGATGCGAGCCGGAAAACGTAGATATCATCTGCACATACGGCAAGTTCGGCTTGAGCAAGCTCGCCAACGCAGACAGGCTGAAAGTCTGCAAATCGGGTGGAGAGTCTATTTCTCTTGAACGCGCCGCAGAGGTAATATCAAAGGAAGCAGCTCACTTCTTCCCCTCTGAGATTGCCGTCACGGTGTGTGAAAACATGGCAGACAACGAGCTTGAAAAAGCCGCAGAACTCAGTAAAAAACTCGGCTGTACTCTTGTTGACATGGGTAATATCGACCGAGATATCAGTACAGCGGACTGCGCAAAATTTGAAAAGATTTTCGGCACGGATTTTTATGTCGGCGCAAACCGTGAAAAGGCCGTTTCTCTCGGCGCAGTCGATTCAGCTAATATTGATTTTTCAAAAATCAAGGCTGTTATCTCATTCGGCGGCAAGATTCCCGAGGGTAACTTTGATTTTGCTGCCGTTCAATCGGCAAGCGAAACAGAAAATATTTCTCTGCCGCTTGCGCTGTCCGTTGAATGCGGAGGTACAATCGGCGAAGCAGATATTTCACCCGCGCTGAATCCGACATACAGCAATGAAGAGATAATCGACGCTATAACAGCAAAAGTAAAATAACTGCAGACGGAGCCGCTATATTGCAGCGGCTCCGTTTTTGCATAAATACACACATAAATTCATAGGATAACACCGAGGTGATATTATGAAATCATCGCGGCTAAAGCCCTTGATATTCTTGGCTATTCCACTCGCGGTCGGCGGTCTTGCGGCACTGTTTTCAGCGGGCAGCATGGACAAATTTTCCGCATTAAATCAGCCGCCGCTCTCCCCGCCCGGATGGCTGTTTCCAATCGTCTGGGGCATATTATATATTCTCATGGGCACGGCATCGTATATAGTCTACAGCTCGGATGCGCCGGAGATAAGTAAAAAGAAAGCACTCGGACTTTATCTCGTCCAGCTCGGGTTCAATTTTCTTTGGCCGATACTGTTTTTCACTTTCGGGCTCTGTACCGCTGCGGCGGTTCTTATCGTTATTCTCTGGGTTCTCATTCTTTTGACGCTTCTGTATTTTTACAGGATATCAAAAACCGCAGGCTATCTGATTATCCCGTATCTTTTATGGGTGACATTCGCGGCGTATCTCAACATCGCGATATGCATTATAAACTAAAAACAAACCTCCCGCAGACTTTTGCAAGCCGCGCGGGAGGTGCTGATTTTATCAGAAATATTTCGGCAGATAATCGCCGTGAGCCTCGATGAGATCATCGCACAGGTGAACGATTTCATCTATCGACAGCTCGGATGAAGTGTGCGGATCAAGCATAGCTGCCTGATAGATATAATCTTTCTTCTGCGTCACAGCAGCCTCGATAGTGAGGAGCTGAACATTTATCATCAGATTATTCATTGCAGCAAGCTGAAGCGGCAGTGGCTCCTGGCGGCAGGGCTGAATTCCGCATTTGTTCACAAGGCACGCGACCTCGACGCAGGCATCGTCCGGAAGATTGGGAATGAGTCCCCTGTTTATAACATTGCCGCCTATCTTATACGGAACGTCTGTAACGATGGCTTCCATAATATAAGAGGCATATTCCTTTGTGCGCTCATGCGAAACTTTGTCATGAATATAATTATCCTTCTCGTTCTTCCAGTTCTTTATCTGCTCGACGCAGCGTCTCGGATATTCATCGAGCGGGATATTATATCTCTCGATAAGCTCGGGATACTTTGCCTTGATAAAAAAGTTATTATATTCGGCGTTGTGCTCGCTCGACTCGGTGCAGTAATAGCCGAAACGTCTTATGTATTCGAATCTCACGAGGTCGTTATGGTCTGTAACGCCGCTTTCGAGCACTTCTGCAGCTCTTTTTCTTATCTCGGGATAGAGATCCGTGCCGTTCGCATCCTCTATTTCAAGCAGCCAACCCATATGATTTATTCCAGCGATGCGCTCGCGGATAGGCTCGCTGTATTTGATATCAAGCTTATCGAGAAGTCCTCTCGAACAGGTCTGCACGGAATGGCAAAGTCCGACCGACTTCACGCCGGAATACCTGCCGAGCCAGCCTGCAAGCTGAGCCATGGGATTGGTGTAGTTGAGGAAATATGCGTTCGGACAGACTTCTTTCATATCGTCGGTGAAATCCTTAAGAACGGGAATGGTGCGCAGGGCTCTGAAAATTCCGCCGATGCCGTTTGAATCCGCGATAGTCTGGCGAAGCCCGTATTTTTTCGGCACTTCGAAATCGATTATCGTGCACGGATCGTAGAGACCGACCTGAATGGCGTTTATAACAAAATCAGCCCCGCGAAGTGCGTCCTTGCGCTCCTCGACGCCGAGATATTTGCTGACCGACGCGCGGTTCTCGTTTATATTCCTATTGAGTGCCGTGACCATTAGATAGGACTCTTCGAGTCTCTCGGGGTCGATGTCATACAGCGCGATATCGCACTCGCGCAAAGCGGGAGTAAGCATAATATCGCCAAGGACATTCTTTGCGAACACGGTGCTTCCGGCACCCATAAAAGTTACTTTCATAAAGGACCTCTTTTCTGTTGTTTTTTATCCGCTTTTATTATAACTGCTGTTTTTCCCGATGTCTACATATATTTAAACTCCGCCGCAAATTTGCACGATCTGCGGCGGAGTTTCTGTTCAGTTGAAAATCACCTTGCGATTTTATTTGTCATCGTACGGGTTCCATTTTGTTATCCCCGTTGTTCCGAACACAACGAGCACGACCGCCAGAGTCACGGTTATCACCAACGGTCTGATATCGCCGCCGTCAAAGTTATCAAAGAAAACAAGGCTGTAGCCGTCAAGATTCAATTCTTGTCCCCTCGGCGTGCGCGGCGTATCAAATACAAGACAGCCGAGCAGTTCGATAACGACAATGAATCCGACAAAAATCTTTTTTATAGAGAATCCGTTTAAAAAGAAATTTTTGAAAAATTCAACGGCATCATACACGGCGGCTTTCTGTCGGAAAGCGAGCTTTAACAAATCCAAAAACTTGTCAAGATACATAAATACAACCTCCTCAATATCATAATTCATCAAATTTATTATATCATCAGAAAAACTTTTGATAAGACAATACATAAAAGCGCACCGTGAATTTGTCATAATTGAGGTGTTTTTTATCGCAGCTGTTGGCAGAAAATTTGAAAATTCGCCAAAAATCTGCCGTAATCGCGTAGAATTTATGAAAAATAAATAAAAATAGTATTGCCATAGTCAAAATCTCATGTTACAATGGCATTGGCATAGCATAGCATACCGATATGTCACAATCTATTTTGGAGAGGTAATTTTTATGTATTGCAAAAACTGCGGAACTATGCTCAACGACAACCAGGCATTTTGTGCAAACTGCGGCGTTAAGGCAGGCGGCGGCGGAAGATTCTGCCAGAACTGCGGAGGAGAGCTCATGCCCGGCGCTAACGTTTGCGAGAAGTGCGGCGCTCCCGTAAACAATCCCGAGACGCCTCCTGTAACTCCTCCCCCTGCAAACGGTCAGCAGAACGGCGCCGTATCCGGCGAATATCTCAACGGCAAAGACAAGACCACAATGGCAATTATCTGCTTCTTGTTGGGCGGTTTGGGTATTCACAACTTCATGATGGGCGAAAACAAAAAAGGTATTGTTAAAATTGTGGCAAGCCTTTGCTTCGGCATCGGTTACATTCTTGCTATCATTGATTTTGTTAAGATTCTTACAGACAGCTATGTTGTTGACCCCGAGAAGCTGTTCTAAGTGAAGCTACGGTTCAAAGAACTTTTGCCGAAATTATTTTTCATTGTTTTGCTCGGGATCGGTTATTTGATTTCATCTGTTACCGGTATCGGATGCATATGGAGGCATTTTTTCGGTATACAATGCCCCGGTTGCGGTTTTACACGGTCGATTTTGTGTGCGTTACATCTTGATTTTACAAGTGCGTTTCATTTTCATCCGATGTTTTGGTCGTTTCCGTTTATGGGAATATATTTCCTGATCGGCGACAGAGTAAAAAGCAGGTTGCTCGACGGCTTTATGCTCGCTATTGTGTTCGGCTTTTTCGCAACATGGGCAATAAGAGATATCTTCCCTTTGCTTACATAATCTGTTTAACAATTCAGGTTGAAATCCCCGTTCTGCGGAATGGGGATTTTTTCTTTTTATTTCACAACTTGAAAAAATTGCTATTGTTATTATGTAACATACTATTGAATATAATTCTGCGTTAAATATAATCCGCCGTATTCATTTACGGCGGATCAGTTATAATTACTATAAAACACACAATCCCCCGCCGCAGAAACATCCTGTGACGGGGGTTGTGTTATATGCTAAAACAGTCAGAAAGCCTTGTTTTAAGCGGTTTTTGGGCATAGAAAAAGTCCACCGTAATTTTGATAGAAATCATGCAAGGGGGTAGCTACGGTTTAGAGGGAGGTTCAATTCTCGATTTAAGGGGACAGTACCATCTTAAAACGGTATTTTCGCCTGAAAATTTGCGGCAAAACGGAAGTTATCTATTTCAACATTCCAAGCGCAATGCGCCGATTCAATTCCCAAAGAGCGGTCTTGTTGCTGTCGTATTGAAGTCGCGTGTGCGCTTCTGCATAAGTCAGCCAATTATATTCTGTATGCTCATGAGATAGCTGCAAAAATGCGCTTTCTACCCTCACTGCAAATGCGTACTCCGGAATGACGAAATATTCTTTACCCCATATTGCTTCTGCATTCTTAAAGCAGTTAGCCGGTATGCTGCAGCAAGTGTCGAGCTTGAAAAAATTACATGTCTTAGAAATCCCGGCTTCTTCAAAGGCTTCTCTTTTTGCCGACTCAATGATTGAAATATCATCCTCTTCTCCGCCGCCTGCTATGAATTGCCAAATTCCCATATCGCTTCTTCGAAACAAGCAGAATTGCACGTTGCCGTCCTGTATGCAATATGGAATGACCAAGACCTGATACCTTGCTCGCGCCATTATTTGCCACCTCTTTTAATTGCATTTTTCAAACTAAATATAACATCATATAACATCAAAAAGCCGTAATTTTGATAGAAACCATTTATAGGGTGGTCGTTTTCGGTTAAAGGAAGGCATTGTTTTGATAACCGTCCAACCTTTTTCAAAAAATGACTTTATTGAATCAAAAATCACTGTCGTGATTTATTATGGCAGAAAATCTCGACTCGAGAAAAAAACGATAATCCGGATGCGCGCTATTGTTCCGGTATTCATCAATTATGGTTTTTTTCAACCATTCTCTTCTTTTTATATTGCTGATAAATTCGTTATATCGTAATATGGTAATCAAGCCATTCGCTTCAGCGTTTATCATTTCATTATATGCATCAGGAATAAATTCACAATTATCTACTGTTGTTTTTTGAGCTGTTATAAAGGTATTGGGAATTTTAATATCCAATTTTTGATATGGGTCGATTTTGCTGCACGAATAAATATATCCTTCTATCCCCTTGTATGTATCTTCCAAAGCATTCGGATAGTATTCCTCAAATCTTAATCTTCCGTCTTTTTCAAATCCGTATGAACCCCATTTATACCACAAGCCATCGAATGTAAAACGGCCTTCTTTGCATACCTTTTCCACAGCATTACTCAAATACACGAGCACATTTTCTCTTTTATCCGAAAAATAAATAAGCGGGATATTGTGATTTGAAATCCTTGGTTCTAAAGTCTTGATTTTTCCTATTTGTGATGCGTGAAAATACATATTATCACCTTTTGAATTTTTAGATCGAAAACCCCTATTTTTCAAACTCAATATAACATATGGAACATAAAAAGTCCACCGCAATTCTATCAAAATTACGGTGGACTTTTGGCGGAGAGCAAGGGATTCGAACCCTCGAAACGCTTTTGACGTTTACACGATTTCCAATCGTGCTCCTTCGACCAGCTCGGACAACTCTCCGTATCTGCAATCAAATGCTCGTATATTATATATGACCGCGCCGCAAAAATCAAGTCTTTTTTCAAAAATCCTGAACTTTTTATTTTTGCACTCCCCGCTTATCGAATAAACCTGTGTTTGCGTGGAATCAATATAATATGTAAATCAGCAAATTTTACCTGTTTTTTACTCTACTGTATTGAACCCGGAGATGAAATATAATATAATGGATTTGATTAATATAAAATGGAATGAAGGGATATCCATGAGAAAGACGAAGATAGTATGCACGATAGGACCCGCCAGCAGCGACCCGAAAGTATTCACCAAGATGTGCAAGGCGGGTCTCAATGTTGCGAGGCTCAACTTCTCCCACGGTACCCATTCGGAGCAGCTCGAAAAGCTCAATATGGTAAAAAAAGTCCGCGAGGAGCTCGATCTCCCGATAGCAATAATGCTTGACACGAAGGGACCGGAATACAGAATCAAAACTTTTGAAAACGGCAAGATAATGCTCAACGACGGCGACGAGTTCTCGTTCACCACAGAAGACATAGTCGGCAATCAGAACCGCGTCAGCGTGACCTATGCGGGACTTGTCGACGATATTTCAATCGGCGACCGCATACTCGTCAACAACGGACTTGTGATTTTCGAGGTAATCGGAAAGACCGATACTGATGTAAAATGCAAGGTCATAGCCGGCGGCGAGCTTTCAAACAGAAAGAGCATGAGTTTTCCGAACAAGGTGCTCAATCAGGTTTATCTCAGCGAGCAGGACAAGGACGATCTGCTGTTCGGCATTCAGAACAATGTCGACTACATCGCGGCATCGTTTGTCTCCTGCAGGCAGGATCTCATAGACCTCAAGGAGTTTCTCCACGCGAACGGCGGCGACGGTATAGACATAATCGCAAAAATCGAGAACCGCACGGGAATAGACAACATCGAAGATATATGTGAAGAGTGCGACGGAATAATGATAGGCCGCGGCGACCTCGGAGTTGAAGTCCCCTTCACTGAGCTTCCCGCGCTGCAGAAATATATAATCACAAAGTGCCGCCTGCTCGGCAAGCGCGTTATCACGGCGACCGAGATGCTCGAATCAATGATAACCAATCCCCGCCCGACAAGAGCGGAAATTTCCGACGTTGCGAACGCTGTCTACGACGGCACGAGTGCGGTCATGCTCTCCGGCGAATCAGCTGCGGGCAAATATCCTGTCGAGACAGTCCGCACGATGGCAGAGATAGTCGAAGAGACGGAGAAGCACATCCATTACGCCAAGCGTTTCCGCAACAATGATTTCAAGATAAAGAACCGCGTCGACGCAATATCGCACGCGACTTGCGGAATGGCTATCGACATAAACGCAAAAGCGATAGTTGTTGCGTCTATCTCCGGCATGACGGTACGCATGGTGTCGCGCTTCAGAGCACCTACGGATATAATCGGAATGGCGACGAACAGAGCCGTTTGGTATAAGCTCGCGCTCTCCTGGGGCGTTATGCCCGTGCTCAGCGAGAAGTTCGACTCGACCGATGTTCTGTTCTATCACGCGCAGAAAGTTGCAAAAGACGCGCTCAACCTCAAGCCCGGCGACAATATCATAATGACCGGCGGCGCGATAAACGGGAAGTCGGGCAACACCAATCTGATAAAGATAGAGACAATAGAATAAAGACAAAAATATATCTCCCCTGCTTCGGCAAGGGAGATTTTTTACTGCAAAAAGCACCTGTACCAATTACGATACAGGTGCTTCTGTATTTTTTTAGAAATCCGCAGAACCGGTAGTTCTCGGGAACGGGAGCACATCGCGAATGTTCGAGATACCCGTGAGGTACATGACCAGTCTCTCAAAGCCGAGGCCGAAGCCGCTGTGCTTGACTCCGCCGTAGCGGCGAAGATCGAGATACCACCAATAATCCTTGGGGTCGAGTCCGAGTTCTTCGATACGCCCGGTGAGCACATCCAGTCTCTCTTCACGCTGGCTGCCGCCGATTATCTCGCCGATGCCCATAACAAGCAGATCGACTGCCGCAACGGTCTTACCGTCGTCGTTCAGGCGCATATAGAAAGCCTTGATCTCCTTGGGATAATCTGTAACGAAAACGGGGCGCTTGAAGATACGCTCGGTCAGGCAGCGCTCGTGCTCTGTCTGGAGGTCGCAGCCCCAATAGACTTTGTAGTCGAACTCGTCGTTGTACTTCTCGAGCTCTTTGACGGCGTCGGTATAAGTGACGCGCGCGAAATCAGAGCTGACAACGGAATGAAGCCTCTCGAGCAGACCCTTATCAACAAACTTGTTGAGGAACTCGAGCTCAGACTTGCAGCTCTCCATAACATAGGAGATGACATACTTTATCATCGCCTCTGCGAGCTCCATATCGTCCTCAAGATCGGCAAAAGCAATCTCGGGCTCGATCATCCAGAACTCCGCAGCGTGACGCTGAGTATAGGACTTCTCGGCTCTGAAAGTAGGACCGAAAGTATATATCTTGCCGAAAGCGAGAGCCATCGCCTCGCCCTCAAGCTGACCGGAAACGGTCAGATAAGCGGGCTTCTCGAAGAAATCCTGCTTGAAATCGACTGTGCCGTCCTCGTTCTTCGGCGGGTTTGCGATATCAAGAGTCGTTACCTTGAACATCTCGCCTGCGCCCTCACAGTCGCTGCACGAAATGAGCGGAGTATGGGCATAGATAAATCCACGCTCATTGAAGAACTTGTGGATAGCATAAGCGGCGGTCGAGCGAACGCGGAAAGCCGCGGAATAAATATTCGCTCTCGGGCGCAGATGTGCTATCGTTCTCATATATTCGAGCGTGTGGCGCTTTTTCTGAAGCGGATAATCGGGAGTCGACTGACCCTCGACCTCAACTGAAGAAGCGTTGAGCTCGAACGGCTGATTCGCCTGGGGAGTCAGGATAAAAGTACCAGTAACTCTGACAGCCGCGCCGACGTTCAGCTTGACTATATCCTTATAGTTTTCGACCTTTGCACTCTCGAAAACGACCTGCAGGCTCTTGAAGCAGCTACCGTCGTTTATCTCCATAAAGCCTATCGCCTTTGAGTCACGGAGGGTCTTGATCCATCCGCAGACTGTTATCTCCTTGCCGCCGAGCTCTTCATATGAGCTGAACAGCTTTGAAATTTCAAGCCTTTCCATTTATATGTCTCCTTTGCTTATGACTCATAATTATAAATGATATCAAAAGCGGAATTGAAAATCAATAGCGAAGGCTCTATTTATTCAAAATTTTCCGGCGCGGGGTCGGGTTCGATGTCTATGGGATCCGCCGAACCCCTGTCTTTATCTATATTATAAACAAACTGCGTGATAATAACTGTCAGTGCGACGCCGACGGTCATGACTATGAGATACATATTTTTGATGTTCAAAGCCGTCTGTGCAGTCTGATCTGCACCGAGGCTTTCAACATATCCGCAGGCCGCGAGCATAACTGCGGAGAACGCTGAGCCGAGACCCTGAGCGAGCTTGCGGAAGAACGAGAACAGCGCATAGAGAGAACCCTCATCGCGGCTTCCGGTCTTTTCATACTGATAGTCAATGCAGTCAACAACCATAGCCCAGAGGATAATTGTAAACACAGCGTTGCTCGTATAGAGAAGCATAAGTGCGCCTATATAGAGGAACAACGAACTCTTCGCCTCGGGCGCCATGGGAAGCAGGCACGAAACTATACCCGCGACAACGCTTATCGATGAAGATATGACGACCAGCTTTTTCTTGCCGATTTTTCTTGTTATTCTGCCGATGAAAGGCATGATGACAACAAGAGGCAGATAGGAAACGATATTGACAGCCGCCAATATCTGAGTGTTATGGAAATAGGACTGGAATATAATGCTGTTGACCGAGGTCATTGACATGAAGCAGATGACCTGGACGAACGAAACAGCGGTTATTGCGAGCAGCGGACGGTTTGTGAAGAAGCCCTTGACTGCCTTGAGATAGCTCATCTTCTCTGTCTTGTCGTGTGCTTCGACAACGACACGCTCGGTCACGAGCAGACGCACGAGCATAAAGCCGATGAAGCCTATTGCCGAGCAGACGAGCGCAACATAAACCATTCTCGAGCCGATGAGGTTGTTGTCCTTATCATAGACGATAAGAGGCAGGAGCATGGAAAGCACCTGCGCAAGACCTGCGCCTATCGATCTGAAGGTAGAGAGATTCGTGCGCTTCGAAGGGTCATTGGTAATGCACGAATGGAGCGCGCCGTAAGGCACGTTTGCCATTGTATAAGCGACCGACCAGACGCAATAAATCGCAAGGCAATAGATGACCTTGAAGATATAGCTCATAGAGGCTATCGGCATAAACGAGAGCGTGGTGAAAATTATCAGCGCGCTGCCGCCTATGGTTATCCACGGCATGAACTTGCTGCCCTTGCCTATACGGACATTATCGACCATTCCGCCTATCAGCGGATCGTTTATAGCGTCCCATACTTTGCCGACAACGATTATCCAAGCCCAGTCGCTGAGCCTGAGTCCGATATACTGGGTATAGAACAGCATGAGATAATTCGTTATCAGCGCAAAGCTCATATTGCAGCCGAAATCGCCCATCGCATAGCCGAAATAATCCCGCATACCGAATGGTCTTGTTTTGTTTTGTGCAGCCATGATACAAATATCCTTTCGCAAGATATATTTTTAGTCAATTATAATATAAGAGCATATCGAAAATCAATATTCAAAATATATTTTACCGCAAAATTTTGAAAAAATACTGCGGCAGGCATTGACTTTTAAACGGCGGCATAGTAGAATTATTGACTGTTAAAGGCTATGAAGAGGAAAAGTAGGTTTTTATGCCGGCAGAGAGATGAGACGGTTGGTGCAAGTCTCAGCGGCAGAGACTCCGAACCCGCCCCGGAGCCGCAGTGTCAAATGCGCTGACGCATTCCGGCGTTATCGGAAAAGACGGTTTTCGTCGCTTTGAGAGCGGACAATATTTGTCCGAACTTGGGTGGTACCGCAGACTTTATAGTTTGTCCCAGGCTTTTTGAGCCCGGGACTTATTTTTTTGAAAGGATGAAAAGAAAGATGAAACTTGACAAGCTTGTCGGCGAAAGATTCAAAGAGAAGCCCTCCGACTGCGTTATCGACAGCCACGCGCTCATGCTGCGCGGCGGCTATATGAAAAACGTTGCCAACGGCATCTATTCGCAGTTCATGCCCCTGCGCCGCATAACAAAGAAAATCGAGGATATAATCCGCGACGAGATGGATAAAATCGGCGGACAGGAAGTGCTGTTCCCGGTGGCTCTCCCCGCTTCGCTCTGGGATGAGTCGGGCAGATACGAGAGCGTCGGCAGCGAGCTTCTTCGCTTCACCGACCGAAACAATGCGCGCATGGTGCTCGGCATGACCCACGAGGAAGCGGCGGTTCAGCTCGTGCGCGACTACGCCAACAGCTACACCAAGTATCCGTTCATGATATATCAGATTCAGACCAAGTTCCGCGACGAGGGACGCCCGCGCGGCGGACTTATCCGCGTTCGTGAATTCACGATGAAGGACGCATATTCGTTCCACACCTCGCAGGAGGATCTTGAAAAGTACTATCAGGAGTGCTACGACGCATACAACCGCATATTTGCGCGTGCAGGCATCCCCGAGGTCATAACGGTCAAGTCCGACTCCGGCATGATGGGCGGCAGCATCTCCCACGAGTATATGCTTCTGACCCCCGTCGGCGAGGATTCGATAGCCGTCTGCTCCGAGTGCGACTACCGCGCGAACATGGAAGCGGCGCAGAGCATTGTCGAAAATAAAGCTGACGATGTACTCGAAGAGCTCAAGAAAGAATACACGCCGAATATTCACACCATCGAGGACATCTGCGAGTTCCTCCACTCCCCGCTTGAAAAGTCCTGCAAGGCTGTTGTATATCAGAAGAACGCGACGGACGAATATGTTGTTATCTTTGTCCGCGGCGATCTTGACATAAACGAAACGAAGCTCACAAACCTGCTCGGCGAGGCGGTTCATCCCGCAGTTATCACCGAGGAGTGCGGACTTCACGCGGGCTTTATAGGCCCTGTCGGTCTGCCTGAGAACATGACAGTTCTGTTCGACAACTCTCTCAAGGGTGCCACTAACCTCTCCTGCGGCGCGAACGAAGAGAACCACCACTATGTCGGTCTCAACATTCCGCGCGATGTCGGCGAGGTTGAATACAACGACCTTGCGAAGATAGTTGACGGCGGTATCTGCCCGCAGTGCGGCAAGCGCACGATAAAGATATCCCGCGGCATCGAGGTCGGCAACATATTCCAGCTCGGCACGAAATACACAAAGTCGATGCACATGACCTATCTTGACAAGGAGGGCAACGAGCAGTACCCGATAATGGGCTGCTACGGCATCGGCGTCGGCAGACTCGCCGCCTCCGTCTGCGAAGTTCGCCACGACGATTACGGTCCGATCTGGCCGATAACAATAGCTCCGTGGCAGGTACATCTGTGCTGCCTGAGAGCGGACGATGCAGAGGCGAAAGCGCTCGCGGACAAGTTCTATGACGAGATGCAGAAAGACGGCATCGAGGTTATTTACGACGACAGAAATGTGCGCCCGGGCGTTATGTTCTCTGACGCAGACCTGCTCGGCTGCCCGGTCAGAGTTGTTGTCAGCCCGAGAAACCTTGCCGAGGGCTGCTGCGAAGTCATGACCCGCACAAAGAGCATCAACGAAAAGGTCGCCGTTGACGATGTTATCCCGCAGGTCAAGAAGATGATCAAGGATATGTTCGATGAGCTGAACAAGTAAGAAGACAAACCTAAAAACGGAGCCGCATAGCGGCTCCGTTTTTAGGTTTTACGTTACATCTATCCCATGATTTTTTGCCCAGGTAAAAATATCAGTTTCCTGCCACTCCTGTAAAGTTTCATTGGTTATCGGCAAGTTAAACTCAGCAACAACACCCTTAAAATTCTTATAGGAAGGCTGTGAATCGAAGTAGTAATAATCACTGTAAAAATAATACGCCGCTAAATATGGTAAAGGAGAACACATCGACGGTGTTGGATGCCGATACATATATGCGAGACCCCGCATCGCCTGACTAAAGCCCACATCGCTATCACCTTCGTTAAGATAGTCAACATACAATTGCTCCTTCTGCGAATATAGCCGCAGCATTAGTTCATCTGCTTCGTCGGGAGATTCTATTTTATATTTCTTTAAAATATATTTCATTATCTCAGGATCTGTAAATTGTGGCATATTTTTTTTGTACCCTATCAGTTCAGATAACTCTCGCCCTAAGACTTCTGCATATTCTAATTTTCCGTCTGGGCAACCGTTCTCCGCGGACTTTTGCGCCCAATAATTTTCACCCAGAAAATCTCCGGCGCAACCGCATTTCAGTGCCATTTTATACTGTGCTTCGGCATTACCCATTTCGGCAGCTTCTTTTATAAGCCTAAAACGCTCTTCGTTATTCTCGCCCATACCACCATATTCCGTATAATCCGAAGCTAACTCAAGCATTGCGTCAGTATCGCCCTGATTTATAAGTTTCATATACCACTTCAAGGCCTCTTCTGTTCTGTCTAGCCATTCGAGTCCCCTTGCATATTTAATTATGGCATCTCGATCTCCGCGCATAGCAGCATCTTTGTATATAACAACGTGCGCTCTATGTATTCTAGGCAACAGTGTCGGATCGTTGCTTTCCCACATTTTCTGTATTTCTGCGGTAGCCCACTCTTCACCATTTTCATGAGCACGAACAAGATCAACGAATTGATTTTCGCTATTTCCGAACAAATTCTTTAAAAATCCCATGGTTTTCTCCTTTGCATCTTTGCAAGCGTCAACTTATAACCTGATCCAGAACATGCTGTACAGAATCATAATAACGCTGTTCCTCTTCTAACTTTTGTCTGTTTTTTCCTAAATTCCTAACGGTAGAGCCTATCACTGAAGCAATTTTATAAGAGAGACTCTTTCCCTGTCTATCCTGCTTTGCATACTCCGAACGAGCAAATTTATCCATCTAAGGGCTGCTTCCGAAGTTGTTTATCGCAACATATGCCAAATTACCCTGATGCTGAACCCTGATACAAATCAAGTAGTAATCGTTTTTATGTTCCGGATTATACATCACAAGACAATCCTCAACACTTTTGTTAAATAAACCGCCGGACTTTACTTGATCGGAGTAAAAATCAACCGAAACGCCCGCTTCCTGCGCTGCTTCGGCGATCACCGCTCTTACTGTATCAAGCGTAACATATTCTCCGTCTTCATATCGATATACCGGTCTGAATTCTCTTAAATCTTCAATTTTTATCATTTTTACCCCTCACTATGTGCATACTTATTTTTGAGATCTGATATCATATTTGTATACTCTGTAAATGCCTCTTCGTTTTTTTCTGCCTTTACAAACTACACGCATTTTTTAACCGTTCGTAAATCGCTTTGTATATCGAGTCTTTATCCGATTTTGAATTGATGACGTCCACTATAGGCGGAGCAATTCGATAATATTCCGCAATCGTATTCTCCCCATCAGGCAGAAAGCGCACATAATTATCTCGAAAACTACGCATTGTCATAAGCTCATCGCAATCATCCGAAAGTCCCAAATACGAACAGCAGGCCGTTGTAAAAATACATCCGCCATACGCTTGGTAATGCGAACACGTTCTGTCATCGGAGTATACATATTGCCTGTAGTATGAGCAATAACCTTTCGACCCCCACCTTTCATTGTCGTCATAATACTTACAATTCGCACATGGCATTTTTTCCTCCTTTTACATTTATTTAACGTCTTCTTGATTATAACAACTCGTTTTTTTGTTGTAAACAGTGCGCGGCATTAAAGCCCTTTTTGAGGGCATGAAACAATAAATTGTCGATTTTAGTTCCTTGCTGCATAACAAAACCTACCCTCCGTTTTTTGCGAAGGGTCGGTTTTGTTATATCATAAATTAAAACGCGAAGTACTTTTTGAGCATCTTTTTCATTCTGCCGTTCATTACTGTCAGGGTGTTTATGGCATCCTGCCTTTCATCTTCGGTGCCGTATATCGCCTGTTTCATGAGTCTGCCCTCTTCAAAGCAGGCATCGTCATGGATGGGGAAATAATTCTTGAGCAGGAAGCAACCGTAGCGGACATATCTCATCTCGCCGACGAGTCTGAACTCCTTGCTTATCGTGTCGACGGCAACGCTTCTGAAATTCTTTATCGAATCGATAAGCGCTTTTCGCTCGTTTTCGGGCGAGAACACTATTGTCGAGCAGATATATGCGCCCTTGTTTTCGGGAGTGCAGGAGTGGCTGTCCGTGCTGCCGACAACGGGATATTTGAATCCGCGGGCTCTGTCCTCATAATATCTCACGGTCTGATAGCCGTTTTGTTCAAAATATCGCTCGCCGCCGAGCACCTCAAAGGCATCGAAAATCTTATTTTCAACGAGCCAGTCGTTGAGCGCGTCGGACACATGGAACGCTTCGCCGGTTATCCATGTCGGATGCGGGAATATTCCGAGTCCGCCCGCTTTTCTTATCTCGTCATAGAGCCATTTGAGCACAGCCGCAGTCATTGCATCGACATTGTCGGGAGCTTTTATATCCTTGGCGAGTGCGGTCATCTTCGCAGCGAACTCCTCCTGAGTCATGACATCGGGGCAATCGTCTCTTATTGCGCGGACTTTTTTATCCTTGCCGACTTCTTTGACCGCCACATCCTCGACAAGCGAATTGATGCTGTATTCGCCGCCGAAATTTATCGTATGCGGGTCGACTCTGAAGCCGTTTATCGCGGGAAGATGCACCTCTTCACCGGGCACGAGATTGAACTCTGTCGGGATATTTTTAAATGCCTCTATAGCTCTGAGCGACGGATAATAGCGGTGGTGGTCGGTTATGGCAAGAAAATCATAGCCGTGGGAACGATAGGTTGCGGCAACATTCTCGGGGTCATGCGCTCCGTCGGAAAAATTCGTGTGCATATGCAGATCGCCGATAAACGGATACATACCGACGAGATCACCGGAGACGGCATAGACACAGAAAGTGAAGCTTTTCTTATCGCCATCGGCGTTTTCGCCCTCAATGCGGATGCGATATTCGCCCTCATGCGGGAATGTTATAGAAATATCAAGTCCGTTTTCTTCGTTTGCGGTCACATCGAGTTCTTTTCTGAAAGCGGACGCCGGGGCGTGTTCGATATGTCCGCCGTCGAGCCATGTTATCGCCGCCTCATGCACGCTGCCTGCGGGGAAAAAGTTATCGCCGCCGAAGGGGCGGATATGTATAGTGCTCTCCTTTTCGGTCCCGATGACCTTCGGGAACACATCGTAAGTCCAAAGTTCGCTTCTTCTGACAAAATCTGCCATCTCATACTCTCCTTTACGAAAAATTTTATCAATTTATGATAGCATAAAGCAGCCGAAAAAACAATCAAAAGAACAGAAAATATTAAAAGGGTCTGTCACATCCGAACAGACCCTTTTCTTTAATATCCGCTGTCGTCGTAGACATAGCCCTTCGATTCGAAATACGAAATCGATTCGTTGCCGTCCTTAATTGTGAATACATATGTGCAGTCGCCCGCAAAATATATATTTTCCGCCCCGAAAAGCGCGGTCAGATACCGTATATTATCGCAGAACCTGGTCATTACGGTAAATCTGCCCTGTGGCGCCAAGAGCTTCTCGGCTCGGATGTTGGCATAGATGCTTCTGTCATCGTTTATCAGATGGTGCGCGCCCTGCAGATACTTGCAAGAGAGCAGATTCTTTCCGTAGAGCGCTATAAGCGCCTCGCCGTTGGATTCCTCCGCATCGCCGAGAAAAATCACGGACGCGTCGTCGAATATTATCTGAAACACGGTGGTGGTCTCGTTCATGCCGCGATATGCGCCGCCGTCCCTTGCCCGGATAGACAGAGGGAGTATATCCTCGTGCGTTGTAAGCACCTCAAGATACGAGTCCGGAAAATGTACCGTCTGCCCCGTGTGCAGCTTCAAATATTTTGCGTTAGGCGCATATTTCTTGAGTCTCTCGCGGAGCCTGTCCGTACAGCCACTGCTATAATCCAAAAGCGTTCTTGACGGGAAGTTGAACATAACCCTCTCGACGCAGAGAACGTCCTTCTCGCGCTTGAGCAGCTTCGTAAATACATCCATATGGTCATCGTGGTTATGGGTGCATATCCATGCGGCAACGCGGATTTTCCCGCCCTTTTCGGTATTTGTTAAATCCTCAAGGCGGCGCATAAACTCGTCGCAGGCCTCCTCTGTCGCCTGTTCTATCTCGCCGCCGTCGATTATTATAACCGAGTTGTCGCGCAGTCTCAGTACATAGAGCATTCCGCAGTCGCAGCTGTGATAGCGAACCATTGAGCCGTATTTTAGCGAAAACTGCATGAGCGCCGTATCTCCACGCACATCCGGCTCGTTGTCGTTCATCTCGGAAAGCGGACAGCTTGCGTTATCGATTATCACCCTCGCCTGCTCCGCTTCGCGGGTAAAATAGGTGTATATGATTCTGTTTTCTTCGGCAAACTCCGAAAAGATATTGCCGTTTATTTCGCGGTGAAACGTCTCCTTGCGGCCGCTTGATGCCAAAGATGCGAGAAAATCGCGAAACATTTTCGGCGTGACATCGCCGATGACAACCATATACGAGTCGTCCGCGCCGCCGCTGACGCTGTCCTCAAGCTCAAGTCCCGCGCCGCAGTTTACGGGCTCGCACACCTTTGTTCCGAACGCCGGAACACCGAGGGCTTCAAAAAAATCACTGAAGTTCATCTTATCCTCCTCATGATAAAATTTATCCGATGACAATTATATATGCCTGAAGACGCAGTGTCAAACATTATTGAAAAAAAGCCGAAAATGACTGTAAAAAGAGAGAAATATATGATAATATAAAGGCGTATTAATCCGGCTCGGACGCCGGAAATATTGAGCCGGAGGTAAATAAAAATGCTGAAAGTCGCACTCGTCGGCGTTGGCGGAATAAGCGGAGCGCACATCCCCGCATGGGAAAGCATGGACGACGCCGAGCTTGTCGCAATATGTGACATCCGTCCCGAGAGAATGGAAAACTATCCAGACAAACGCCATTACACCGATTTTGATGAAATGCTTGAAAAAGAGGATGTTGATATTCTCGACATCTGCCTGCCGACATTTCTGCATGCAGATTTTGCGGTCAAGGCGATGGAGAAAGGCATCAATGTCATATGCGAGAAGCCCATATCGCTCAAGCGCGAGGATGTTCAGAGGATATATTCGACCGCTAAAAATAACAATGTCTGCTTCATGATAGCACAGGTGCTCAGATTCTGGCCGGAATACGAAGTTGTCAAAAGCATATACGACAGCGGCAAATACGGAAAATTGCTTTCTGCATCGATGCGCAGGCTCGGCGGTATACCCAAATGGAGCTGGGACGATTGGATGAGAGACGAGAAGCGCAGCGGCCTCGTGCCGTTTGACCTGCACATACACGATCTCGACTTCATTGTATATGCATTCGGAAAGCCCGAAAAATGCACTGCAAGGAGAGTAAAACGACCCGAGCAGGACTACATAACCGCGACATATGATTTCGGTGATTTCTTTATTTCAACCGAAGCCGCTTGGTTTGCGGGACGCTACCCGTTCTCGGCGCGCTTCATGTTCCAGTTTGAGGATGCCGTTGTGACATGGGAGAACGACGAGATGACAATATATGAGTCCGACGGCGCGGAACTCCACCCCGTAACTCAGGACGGAGAAGACACCGGAGACATTGGACTGCCCAAGAGCAACGCATATGCAAACGAGATTCGCTACTTTGCGGACTGCGTAAAGAGCGGTGTTTTCCCGGACAAAGTTAAGCCCGAGGAGCTTGAAACCGTTATTGACCTGCTAAAATCCCTGTAATATCAAAAGCCGCCGGATAAAACCGACGGCTTTTTAATATACTCAATGTATTCTGTTTGTTCTGTAGACTATCTTATTCCCGTTGTCGTTCTGTGTCTTTGCAGGCGGCGCGGGAATATTTCTATTCCGCCGACTGTTTATTTGCAAATCTGTGTGACGGACGGTAGATGAGAAGCGCTATGAATATCAGCAGCGCCGTTGCGGCGAGGCTTATGGGATAGACCGTCATTATCGTTTCGAAGTTGTGATTTTTTGGGAAGACAAGTTCTATCCACGCTATTCTTATTCCGCAGACGCCGATCATTGTCAGCACAGCCGGGACGAGTGAGACGCCGAAGCCGCGCAGATAGCCTGACATTATCTCATAGAGCATACTGAAAGTGTACGCCGAGAAGACTATCACGAGGCGCGTATAGCCGATTTCTATAACCTGCGGATCGCTGTTGAATACTGAGAGCAGGAATCGGCCGACAAGAAGGACTATTCCGATTGCTGCGCCGGAGGCTATCGTATCTTCTATCAATGTCAGCCACAGCGTGCGCTTGCAGCGTTTTATCTGACCCGCGCCGTAATTCTGCCCGACGAATGTCGTGCATGCCTGGCTGAACGAGTTCAGAACATCGTAAGCTATAACTTCAATATTGAACGCCGCGCTCGACGCCGCTATAACGACGGTTCCGAGGCTGTTTATTGCGGACTGGATGACAATATTCGAAATCGAGAACACCGCGCTCTGAATACCTGCCGGGAGCCCTATTTTCATTATCATTCTGAAGCTGTTCCAGCTGAAGCGCATCTTCTTGGGCTCAATTTTTATGTACTTATCCGACTTTACAAGGCGCACAAAAAGTATAATCGAGCTGACCGCATTGGAGATAACCGTCGCCGTCGCAACACCGCTGACGGTCATTTTGAGCACTATAACAAAGAAGAGATTTAGCACAACATTCAGAACTCCGGATACGGCGAGCGCTATAAGCGGCACCTTTGTATCGCCCACGCTCCTGAAAATCGCCGCTTCGAAGTTATAGAGCAATATCACCGGCAGTCCGATGAGGTATATTCTGAAATATATGATTGCAAGGGGCAGGACATCATCCGGGACATTGAGGGAGCTGAGCATCCTGCCGACAAAAAATTCGGCTATCACTGCGACTATTGTTCCGCCGACGAGTGCGAATATTATCGAAGTATGTACGGCACGCTGAACCGAGTCCTTGTTGTTTCTGCCCATAGCGTTTGCGATAACAACATTCGCGCCGAGAGAGATGCCGATAAGAAAATTCACTATAAGACCTATAACAGGACCGTTTGCGCCGACCGCAGCGACTGCCGCAGTGCTCTTGTCGCCCGCAAAGTTGCCGACGACGGCGAGATCGGACGCATTGAAAAGCTGTTCGAGTATCGCCGTTGCCGCAACCGGGAGCGCAAACAGCGGAAGCTTGCTCCAGATAGGGCCGTTTAGCATATCTATTTTCTTTGCGCCTGAGCGTTTCATTTCGTTCCCCGCTTTCTTTGAGAGATTTCATGTGTTAAAAAGTGTTAGAAACACCTGTTTTGCAAAGGTTGGAGCACAAAAAGAGAAAGACTCGACAATCACGAAAACCGTTGATTATCAAGCCTTCTGCGCTGGTGCGGATAACAGGAGTTGAACCTGCACCGAGTTGCCCCGACTAGAACCTGAATCTAGCGCGTCTGCCAATTCCGCCATATCCGCATTTGTACTTCCTAAATTTTACACGGCGGAAGCTACCGAGGGTGAAGCTGAACGCTTTAATCACCGATAAGTTTGGCGGGCACCCTAAGGAACCCGCCATGGTGCGAGAGACGGGACTTGAACCCGTACGGGATTACCACACGCCCCTCAAACGTGCGCGTCTGCCGATTCCGCCACTCTCGCAGGTCTGTTCTGAATCGTTGTCTTTGTTCCCTCAGAACGTTGACTATTATAGCAAAAGGGGTTGTTTATGTCAAGCCTTTTTTCAAAGTTTTTTCAATATTTTTTCCTTTATTTTTAAGCGGCGTTTGGCTTGGGATTATCCGCTTTCTAAAGCCGTTATTTTGTCGGCGATAGCCTTGAACACCGGGGCGCAGTCGGACGCGCCTCCGCTTCCCCTCTCTTTGAAAACCGTTATGACATAGCGAGGATTTTCAACCGGGAACCAGCCCGAAAACCATGTGTTGTATAATTCCTCTCCGTTTTCAAACTTTCCGGTCTGCGCGGTTGCTGTCTTGCCGGCGGCGGTAGTGTTTTCAGGCTTTGCTCCCCTGCCGTTTCCGTTTTCGACTGCGCTTTTGAGATATTTTGAAAGTATCGACGCGGTATTACCGCTCATAACATACTCGCCCGCACGCTTTTCATGTTCAAAGACAATGTTTGTCCCGTCGATTGCTTTTTCGACAAGGTACGGAGTGTTGTATGCGCCGCCGTTTGCTATACAGGACATATATGCGCAGACGGTGAGCGGAGATGCGGTAAGCGTGCCCTGACCGAACGCGAGATTGGCAACAGCTGCCTTTGAGTCGAGCTCGGAGACTTTCGGTAAATATCCCGATACAGAAGTTATGCCATCGCACAAATCTATAGATTTGCCGAAGCCGAGATCGGAGAGAGTCGATATCATCTTTTCTCTGTCGAGCTTCTGCGCAAGATGAATAAAATAGGCGTTGCAGGAGCGCTCAAGCGCACCACACATATCAACAACTCCGTGAGCCTTATGCTCATAGCAGCCGAATTCAACGCCGCCGACTTTCGTCACGCCCGTGCAGTCATATTTTATTGACGGAGATATCCCCTGTTCGAGCGCGGCAGCGGCGACGGCAGGTTTGAACACGGAGCCTACCGCAAAGGCGCAAAAAGCGCGGTTGATAAACGGAGAATTGCTGTCCGAAAGGCTCTTCGCCGGGTCGTTTGAATCGAACACCGGTCGGCTCGCGCAGGCTTTTATTGCTCCGCTTTTCGGGTCAAGTATAACAACTGCGCCGATGTCCACTCCGCACTCGTTCATACAGTCTTCGACTATCTGCTGAATCTCAAGATCGAGCGTTAAATATACGCCCGACTCGCCGTATCCTCCGTTGGTGCGAGCGGTTATATCCGCTCCCGATATGACCCGCCCATAGGCATCGACCGGGAACACAGCGCTGATGCTCCGGCGGTTATTTTTAAATATGCTTTCAAATGACTTTTCTATCCCGCAGACTCCGCCGCCGTCGGAGTTCGTATAGCCGACGATATGCGCCGCAGGCTGGCGCGGAGAATATCGTCTTTCAACACCTATTATTTTCACATCTTCGCATCCGCTCTCGCCAGACGGCACTCTTACAGCCACGGGACGACCTTTTGAAAGCTTTTCGCGAGCCTGTTCAAAGTCATCGTCATCGAGCATTTTCCGAAGCTCGGAAAGAGCTGCGGCAGTCGGTCTCGCGGCGGCAAAATATTCTGTATAACCGTTTGTTATGAGCCGACCGTTGCAGTCATATATCGGCGCGCCCAAATCAGACAGTTCTATGCTTCGGGTATTTTTCACCGCTCCTGCGGCGGTATCGAGCCCGGTTGAAACGCTTATCAATTGGAGGCAGACCACACCCATGAGCAGGCAGAATATAAAAAACACAACGACTGCGCGTTTAGGCATAATATCATCTCCGACGGTTGATAAATTTATCATTGACCGTTCGGCGCGATAAAATGCAGACGCACAGCCGCTTAAAATTAAGTTTTATTTTTCGTCGGTGCTTCGGCGGATAAACGCGCCCGCCGAAACATCGGCATCGCAGTCAAAAGTGAACTCCGCCATGGGATTCGGGGCATTGTCGACGCTCTCTCCGAGAGAATTTTTGAGATTCCTGACGGTGATAACCGTCGGCTCTTTTCCCCTGTTCATTATTTCAAGCTCATCGCCCTCAAAGAACCTGTTGCGCTGGCTGACGGTAAGAGTTCCGTTTTCGCTCTTCACGGCTATCGCCGCCACTTCCCAGCTGCGGACATAGCCGCCTTTATAATATATCTGGGCATCGTCGCGAGGAGAGCCGAAAAAGAAGCCTGTGCAGTAGTCTCTGTGACTTATTTTATAGACTTCGTCCACCATCCACTGCGTGGGTTTGAAATCATTTGACGGCGCGGCGAGATAGGCATCGACAGCGCTTCTGTATGCGTTAGTCACAACGGCGGTGTAATATTCGGTCTTTGCCCTGCCCTCGATTTTGAAGCTTGAAACACCGGCTACGATGAGCTCCGGGATATGCTCGATCATGCACATATCCTTTGAGTTCATTATATATGTGCCGCTCGCAGTTTCTTCAACGGGGAAATATTCGCCATGGCGGGTGCGCTCCATGAGGCTGTATTCCCAGCGGCAGGGCTGAGAGCATTCGCCTTTATTTGAGTGCCTGTCGGTAAGATAGTTCGAGAGCAGACAGCGTCCTGAATATGAGACGCACATCGCGCCATGGACAAAGCATTCGAGCTCCATTTCTTTGGGCATTCCGGATCGGAGGTCGGCGAGCTCATCGAGCGTGAGTTCTCGCGCAGATACCACTCTTTCCGCGCCGAGGTCAAAGAGCATACGCGCGCTCTCGGCATTGGCGACACCTGTCTGCGTGGATATATGAATCGGCACTTTGGGTGCATATTTTTTTGCATAAGAGAGCACGCCGAGGTCGGTTATTATCAGCGCATCGACTCCGGCAGCCGAAGCGGATTCAAGAAATTCCGGCAGTTCTTTGAGCTGGGCAGTATTTGGAATAATATTGCAGGTAAGATAAACTTTAACGCCGTTTTCATGGGCAAACGACACGGCTTTTGCAAGCTCATCGTCCGAAAAATTCTTCGGCGCGGCACGCATGCCGAAGCGCGTTCCGCCCATATAGACCGCATCCGCGCCGTAATATACGGCGGCTTTCAGGCGCTCCGCATCTCCTGCGGGTGCAAGAACTTCGGGTCTTATTATATCCATTGCGGCACTCCTTTTCATAGATAAGGGAGCAAGCGTTTTGCCTGCTCCCTGTGATTCAGTTCTGGCTGAAAGCCTTGAGCACATTGGCGTCGTGCTCGCTCTTCGTCCTCGCCATATAGATATTTCCGAACTTATCGTGGCAGAAATAATAGTATTTGGTATTCGACGGATAGAGCGCCGCCTTTATTGCCGCCGCACCGGGGTTACATATTGGTCCGGGCGGAAGTCCCTGCGCCGAATAGGTGTTGTATGCATCGGCATACTTGTTGACGAGATTGACATCGGTTATAGGCGTAACATACTTCTTGATATAATCTTTAGTAGAATCACACTCGAGTCTGCCGGCAGTCTGGGACGGGTTCTTTAGGCGATTGTGAATAACAGAAGAGATAAGCTTCATCTGTGTATCGTCCGCCGCCTCACGCTGGATTATCGAGGCTATAGTCAGAATCTCGTCGACAGAATAGCCGAGCTCCTTGGCGCGCTTGTCATAAGCGTCAGTCCAGACATCAGAGAAAGCGTCAAGGAATCTGCGGATTGCTATATTTGCGCTCTCGCCCTGGAAGAAATCGTAAGTGGACGGGAAGAGGTAGCCCTCAAGGCGATAAGTTCTGTTCTCGCTGTTCTTTATCGATGAGAGGAACGAATAATCGAACTGCGACTCACTGATAGCCTTGATGAAATAAGCGGAAGTACAGACGCCGTATTCCTCAAGTCTTGCGGCTATCTGCGGGATAGACCAGCCCTCGGGGAACAGCAAAGTTACAGTATTGGGTCCCGCCTGAACGGCGCGGCACTCATAAAGCATACCCTCAACACCCATACTCGGCTGAAGATAATAGACACCGCTTATATATTCGGGCTCGGGAGGTCCGACAAAGAAAACTTTTATCTTATATCCGAGCTTCTGTATTTTATTGAGTCCGCTCTTCATTCCCGTACCCTTGGCTGCGGAAGATACTTTGTAGAACATCTTGCAGAAGGCTTTGTTGGAAATGAGATCGTTATCGTCGAGAATATCGATTATCTGGTTCGTAGTAGCGTTCTGCGGGATATTGACCGTGACTATATCATTGCCGCGGTTTATCGCGAGGACATCGTTTATGCACGAGATGGCTATAAACGAAAGCACGACGGATATGGCGACAATAACAAGTATAAAAGCGGTCAGGACAAGTGCGTCCGCGGTCTTATCGGTCTTTGTCTTAGTCTTTGCTGACGCTCCGCCGGAGAATGAGCGAGAACCTGCCGAGCGCTTTTTAGCAGGACGGCTCAAGAAATATACTTCACCCTTATAGACGGGCACATCGTCCTGCGGCTGAGTCGATGCATTGTCGTCCTCATCGATATGGACAACAAAGTTCTTGACTTTTTCGCGTCTGTCCGGCGTACCGGGCGTTCCGCCCTGGTCGCCGCTGTAAAGTTTAAGCGTTCTTTTCATATGTAACTCCTCTCAGCCGTTTGAAATTACCCTTTTTTCCGTCACTACGACATCGGCGCGTCTGTCAAATCTTCCGCGCGGAAGCCGATTGCTTATACAGCACTCGTAGCATATCCCCGCCGTATCCCCTTTGAAGCGGGACAGAAATCTGTCGTAGTATCCCTTGCCGAAGCCGAGGCGATAGCCCTGTTCATCAAATGTGAGCGCGGGTATAATGCACAGTCCCTCGTTAAGATTCACGAGCTTCTCACATTTTGACTTTATCGGTTCGAGTATCCCGTAAGCACCCTTTTGCAGGTCGTCAAATGAAGTTATATAATAAAACTCCATCTCGTGAAGTCCCGGTATACAGCGCGGAACGGCGACTCGCTTTGAGCGCTTCAGCGCGTCTTCGATAAGGGCGTGAGTATCGACTTCTATATCATTCGAGACATAGGTCAGAAGCGTACTGCACTCCCTGTACCGCCAGAGATTCGTCAGGCGGTTGAAAATACGCGCGTCGAGGCTTTTCTTATCCTCTGCAGTGAACTGCGAGCGCAGAAGCCTGCACTTGCTTCTGATCGCCGCCTTTTCTTCTCGTATATCTCTCAGGAGCATTGGAGCGACTCCTCGATTTTCTTCATCTTCGCTTCGCCGACAAAAGCCGCGCCTATTGCGATTCCGAATTTCACGGCGCTGCCCATACCTTTGGCGGTTATTATATTGCCGTCCGTCACAACAAACGAATCTGAAAGCTCTGCGCCTTCAAGTTCGCTTTCAAAGCCCGGGAAGCAGACAGCTTTTTTGCCTTTGAGCATGCCCTTGTGGCCGAGTATCGACGGGGCGGCGCATATAGCACAGACAAGCTTTTGGTTTTCATATGCATAGTCAACAAAGGCGTTGACTTTAGCAGAACGTTCGAGATTCAGCGTACCGGGCATTCCGCCGGGCAGAATAACGGCTTCTATATCATCGCCGGGTGTTAAATCGCTGTCCACAGCGTCGCACACGGTGCTTATTCCGTGCGCTCCGGTTATGACGTCAGAACCGACGCCGACTATTTTCACTTTCAGATCGGCTCTGCGCAGAACATCGACCGTCGCGAGAGCTTCGACCTCTTCAAAGCCGTTTGCAAGAAATATATATATCATATCTTTTCCCTCCGTTTAACCGAGAGTAAGTCCCATATAGGCGTTTTTTATATCTTTAAGCGCCGATGTCGAATCTGCATTAAGCGGCAGGAGCATGGCGTTGTTGCGGGTCGTGAACGAATCCGCAGAGAGCGGAAAATCAAGCGGAAGTCTGAACGAAAACTCGCTGCATTTGCTCGCCGAGAGCAATGCATGAGCGAGCACAGGTATGCATCCGCGCCTTGCGGCACACTCTCTGATTATCGCCGTTTCGCTTTCTTCGTCAAAGAGTGCATAGGCGGAACTCCTGCCTGATGAAAATGCGGCGACGCTCTTGCAGCCGGCGTTGGCGTTTTCGTCTATTGCGTATTGCAGAGCATCGATATCCCAAACAAAGCAATCAATGCCGCAGAGACAGGCGTTTCTGACCGTCTGCATATTTTCGGCGGTGAGCTCTTCAATCTCAGCGCTGTTATCCGCGATAAGTTCAAGGCGGCTTCGGTCAATTTTCAGAAGTTTTTCTTCAAAAGCCGGACGGTAGCCGAAGCGTGAATAGTAAGCAAACAGGCTGTCCTCCGCCGGAACGAGGCAGATATAATCAAGCCCCGAATTGCGGCACAGCAACTCGGCAGAGCAAAGAAGCTCGCCCATATATCCGCGCGAACGAAAATCCGGATGGGTACAGGCGGCATAGAGATACTCCGCATCAAACGCCTCCCCTGCTATTCTCACTTTACCGTCAAGCAGATAGAGCGCCGAACATATCTTCCCGTCCTCGCGCCCGATGAGCGTGTGTTCTGGGACGAAGCGGCTGCGCATAAACGCGCCGATATAATCATCGTCATCGCCGAAACATGTCTGCCACAGTGCAGTAAGCTCGCCGATATCATCTTTTGAAGCAGTTGAAATGATCATTTCTTGACCCTTGCCATATATTTTTCGAGCAGGATATCCGGGCAATAAGAGAGCTTTGCTTTGCGCAGTCCCTCGGAACCGGTATCATCCTCGCGGTTGATGTATTTATACTGCGAGAGCGCGTTCGCTGCAAACTCGCGGTTTATCATCGGATATGCTCCGCGAATATCAGCATAGGCTTTTTCAATATGGGTGCAGAAAACCTCGGGGTTCATCTCCTCGCCGAAGGTGAACGCGACTACTTCGCCGTTCGCTCTGAGCAGCCCGCCGACAAAGCCCAAATCAAAGTAGTTTTCAAAGCTTATATTTATCGCATCGAGCTCATCGTCCATCGCCTCGGGGTCTTTTTCCCTGTTTCTGCGCTCCCACTCGGCGTTCATCGCTCTGCACTCATCAAGGTTGTCCGCGGTTATGGGCTCATAGCTCCACTCATTTTCGCGCATAAATGCGGCGATATGATTTCTCTTGCCGTGGAACTTCTTGCCGGGCAGGTTGATAAGATTCTCGGTAAGATATATATAATCAAAACTGTCTCTGAGCGGTTCAAAATCGAACTTGCCAGGGAACAGCTCCTCGACCTTTTTCACACACTCGTTGTTGAGACCGAACATCTCGAGTCCGTAGCCTCTTTTGGCTGAATCTTCTTCGATAAGTTCAATCGCCGCTTTCAAATCCCCCTCGCCGACGGGAAAACCGTAAGTCGGTCTTTTGATGCCGTTGTCGTCATCGGTGCCGTTGATTGAAAAGAGAAAGTCGTCATGCGACGCGATTCTGATATTATAGACATGCTGCCAGATAAACATATCGCCGAAGCTGTAGTCACAGCCAAAGCGTTTTGCGTGGCTGATAATGGGAGCCACCCACTTTCTGTCCTCAGTTACCGGAGGGCGGAAATCCAACATAAATAACAATCTCCCTGTTTTCAGTCTGCGCTGAGCAAACTTCCCGAATTTAGGATTTAAATAATTATAACAAAATCATACAAATTTTTCAAGAGTCCGAAACGCCAACTGAAAATTGCATTGAAGAGCATTTTTAGTACGAAATGCAGAGAACAAAGATATTCTTGACAGTCACACACATTTTATACTTCACATAAAGCCAAAAGGGAGCGCGCCCGAGTACCCGCACCAAAAGTTTTGGTGTTACAGGATATGAGGCACGCCCCCATATATCAAACCGCGGAGGGAGCAAGCAGCAGAGGTTCAAGCTGCACGCCCGAGAGCGCGGTAACGGCTGCATCGTAAGTTTTTGAAAAATCGGCGACAATGGAATTCGGCTTTTTTATATGATCGTCCTGGCGCATCGGGACGAAATATATATGCTTTGTGTTGAGCAGTCTGCCTATATTGGCGGCCGCCGCGCCGAGAGCGTCGTTTGTAGAGACGGCGAGCAGCACCGCTCCACCGTTTCTGATATGCGATTTTGCCGCAAGAGTCACCGGTGTATCATTTATTCCGTTTGCGAGCTTCGCAAGGGTATTCCCCGTACACGGTTCAATGATAAGAATATCTATCATTTTTTTAGGTCCTATCGGCTCGGCGTCGGTTATAGTATGAATAACAGGCTTCCCGCAAATATCTTCTATCTCGCGAACAATATCCGCCGCTTTTCCGAATCGGGTATCAACAGAATATGCGTTTTCAGACATTATCGGAAGAATATCCGCGCCCTTCGATTTTAGCTCCCGCATCTCGGCTATCGCTTTTGAAAGCGTGCAGAACGACCCGCACAGGGCAAAGCCCACGCGCAACTGTTTCATCAACTCCCCTCCTTTATAATATTGAGTATAGCATCCGCTATTATTTCTCCTGCCGTTTTGGGCGCCGTCTTGCCGGGCAGAGAACCGGGCACTATAACATTAAGCCCGAGTTCACGCGCACAGGCAAAGTCGGTTCCGTAAGGGGCTGAGGCAATATCTATCACAAGGCAGTCGCGGCGGAGCGCGGAGAGCGTTTTGCAATCGAGTACAAGACTCGGAACGGTATTGACGAGCAGGTCGAGCTCCGGCGCCGTTTTCATAAGTTCGGAGATATTCACGGCATCGAGCCCACCGGTTCTCGCCCAGGCGAGATCGCTGCATTTCCTCGCCGCGACCGTCACGCGGGCACCCAAAGCCGCGAGCATATCGGCAAGCACTTTAGCTGTTCTGCCGTAGCCCGTGACGGCGCACCGTGCACCGTGCAGGGTTATCTTCATATTTTCCATGGCTATTTTTATAACGCCCTGCGCCGTCGGTACGGCGTTGTTGACGGCGAGCTCCTCGCGCTCAAAATAGTCAAACACGCGGATACCTTTTTTGAAAAAGCTCGATTTGAGCGCGCCGTCCATCATTCCTGCAAACACGGTCTGACCGCGTTCGAGGGTGTCGGAGAGCTCGTTCAATGTAAGCGGGCTTGAGTTGAGGTGAACGCCGTCGCGGCTGACGGGCAGAGGCAGAATGACCGCATCGGCACGCGCGGCAGCCGAATCTATACTTTTGTCACCCGTCGGGCGCATATGTTCAAAGTCTGCGGGCGGCGAAGGCGCGAATATTTCAACATCGAACCCTTTTTCCGCAAGGCTCTGAGAGGTATAGAGCATACGCTCATCCCCGCCGACGGTCAGAAGTTTTCTGATATTCATCATAGGCTTTCCTCCTTTGCCTCATCCCAGTATATGAACCGCCGCTCGGCTATGTCATAGCTTTGTAACAAAATATTTATAAAAATATATTATATTTTTCTTGTCAGTGTATTATAATACAAATCGAGCATTTATAATTTATATGTATGTATATCATGAAGCGTATTCTGATTTTGGCTCGTTTTTGAATATGCTGACAAATTCGGAGGCTTGTTAATTATGAAAGAAATAGACGAAGTGCTCAAGAAGGTAAAGAGGGTTCATTTCATCGGCATCGGCGGCTCGGGAATGTGTCCGCTCGTTGAGATACTTCATTCAAAAGGATATGAAATAACCGGCTCGGACAACAACGAGAGCGACACGCTCAACCGCGTCCGTGCGCTCGGTATACCCGTAACACTAGGACAGAGAGCCGAGAATATTGAGGGCGCGGAGATGATAGTCTACACCGCCGCTCTTCTCCCCGACAACCCGGAGCTCTGCGCGGCAAAGGCATCGGGAATACCGACCTTTGAGCGCAAGGAGATGCTCGGCGCTATAACAAGAATGTTTGACGACTGCATCTGCGTCTGCGGCACTCACGGCAAGACCACGACAACATCGATGCTCACCCAGATATTCATCCAGGCGGGCGAAGATCCGTCGGCGGTTATCGGCGGAAAGCTTCCGCTCACGGGCACAAACGGTCTTGTCGGCAAGAGTGAGCATATGCTCTGCGAGGCGTGCGAATTTGTTGACACGTTTCTTTCGCTCTCGCCCGACGTCTGCGTTCTGCTTAATATAGACGAGGATCACCTCGACTACTTCAAGACGCTCGACAACCTCATCGCTTCGTTCACGAAGTTTGCTTCGATGACCCGCAAAGAGGTCATATATAACGGCGACGACGCAAATACTCTGCGTGCTATCGCGAGAGTCAAGGACAAAAAGTTCATCACCTTCGGTCTCAAAGATGGCAACGACTTCAGAGCCGACAACATCGTGCTTGAGCACGAGTTTGCGAGCTTTGACATAATCAAATACGGCGAGAATGTCGGCAGAATAAGCCTCGGCATCCCCGGCGAACACAATGTATACAACGCTCTTGCGGCTATCGCTGCGGCGGACAATGCCGGCATACCGATGGATAAGATAATCGCGTGCGCCGAAGCTTTCCACGGCGCGGGCAGACGTTTTGAGATTCTCAAGAGAATCAACGGCATAACCATTGCGGACGACTATGCCCACCATCCGAGAGAGCTCGAGGCGACTCTCACGACCGCTATGGGCATGGGCTTCAACAGAGTCTGGGCAGTGTTCCAGCCGTTCACATATTCGCGCACCGCAATGCTCTTTGACGATTTCTGCCGCGTTCTGAGCATTCCCGACAGAACGGTTCTGACCGAGATAATGGGCTCACGCGAGAGGAACACATATAATATCTACACCTCGCAGCTCGCCGAGAAGATTCCCGGGAGCGTATGGTTCAACACCTTTGAAGAGGTTGCCGACTATGTTGTCAAAAATGTCGAAAAGGGCGATCTTGTGATAACGCTCGGCTGCGGCGACATATACAAGGCCGCAAAGCTGATGATAAAGAAACTCGAAAAGCAGGGATAACATGGGTTCTCCGTTCAAAAGACTCAAGGAAGTATATGCGCGGACATACTCGCTCGACACAGGGCGCGACGCAGATTTTTTCGACTGCGTCAACGACATATATTTTTCGCCCGAGGTGCAGAGTCTGAAAAAATATCCGCAGCACGACAAAATGGACAGACTCCAGCACATAACGAGCGTTGCATATCTGACATTCCGCGTTTGCAGACATTTCGGGCTCGACTACCGCAAGGCGGCAAGAGCCGCGACGATGCACGATCTTTTCTACTATGACTGGCACGAAAACGACTGGAGCCACCGTCCACACGGCTACAGGCACCCGAAGTTCGCCGCTGCAAATGCGAAATTACTCTGCGGCGGACTTGACAGAAAAAGTGAAATGATGATAATCCGGCACATGTGGCCTCTGACGCCGCTGCCGCCGACAAGCCCCGAGGGAATGGTTCTTTCGCTCGCGGACAAATACTGCGCATCGAGAGAGATGAAAATAGCCAAGCAGAACGCGAAAGGATGATATCCGGCGCAGGCATGAACCGATCAACGAAAGAGAGAGAAGCTTTATGAAAATTTTTATGACGATAGTTACATATGTGCTGTATTTCTTCTTTTACAGTGCAGTCGGCTGGCTCGGCGAATCGATATACTGCTCGGTCGGCGCGCGCAAATGGGTCAACCGCGGATTCTTAAAGGGTCCGATGTGCCCGATATACGGCACGGGCGCGCTTGCAATGGCGATAACGCTGACGCCGGTCAAAAATCTCGACATCAGGGTTCCGATGTTCGGTCACGATGTTCTGATAACGCCCCTGCTCGTCTTTATTGCCGGCATGGTGGTCTGCGACATTGTCGAATTCATAACGAGCGTGCTTATGGAAAAGCTCTTCCACGCGAGATGGTGGGACTACTCGAACAAGAAGTTCAACATCCAGGGACGCATCTGCCTCGGACACACGTTCTACTGGGGCATAGCCTCGCTGCTCTTCCTTTATCTCGTGCACCCGATAGTTGTATATTGTTTCTCACAACTGCTCGATTCGGCGGCGATAATCATCTTCGCCTGCGTGCTTGCGATATTCTTAGTTGACCTTGTCTTTGCCGTATACAGGGCGCTCGATGTCAGAAAAGTCATGGATAAGATAAAAGGCTTCTCCGACACGCTGAGCAACTTTGCCGGCACGATAAAGAGCGGCGTTTCGGACAAAGTTCCGTCGCTTGACGAGACAAAGGCAAAGCTTGAAAGCTTCAGAAGAGACGCAACCGCACAGCTCAAAGATGCTTTTCACTTCACTCCCTCGTCCGACAAAACCGATGACGAGAGCACAGAAAAAGAGAGCGGCAGAAACAAGCTGAAGGTAAAACTCAACCGCCACTTCACAAGCTCTTCAAACCTTTTGCCCTATGCTAAGAAGCAGATTAAAAAGCTTGAGGAAATGTATGACGAAGTCAAAAAAGCGTTTTATGATGACGACGATGACGATCTGTACTGATAAATAAACCAACCCGCCTGCGCACAAAACAGGCGGGATTTTTATCTCCGTCGAAAACTAAAATAAAAGCATAAGAAATCACCGCAGAAATAAATCTGCGGTGATTTCTTTTAAGCTATTTGATTATTTGTCCCAATTGAATCTGACAACCGCGCCGTCGACCCAATAGTTCTGACCGAGGACATAACCGTTATCCTCAAGTCCGCCGGCGAAGGCCTTTGCCATCTCCTCGCTCTTGCAGGTGATGGACGCTCTCATCTCGAAGTCGGAAGCCGAAGTAGCGGTAAGCGGAGCAAAGCCCGTCAGCCACCAGTGGCTCTCGTCCTCGCGATGGAAGAATAGCTCGCCCTTCTTGTAGAGGTCGAAAGACATCTTCAGGCAATCCTCATCGGATGCACAGGCATAGAACTCAACGGGATTCTTGGGAGACTTGGTGTAAACGCCGATCTCCGCGCCGCTGGTGATACCGTACTGACCCTTCCAAACCTGAATCATCCAATTCTTGCCCTCATAATCGAACTTGTAGCGCTGGGTGTTGTAGAACATCATGGTCACCGGAGCGCACTTGTCATATATCTCGCAGAAACCGAAATATCTCTGCCAGGGATACTTGGGGTTATAGAAGATACCCTGCTTCGAATCGAAATCGAAACCGATATAGAGAAGTCCGTGTCCGTCAACGCCGTAAAGGAGTCCGGTGTTCGGGTCATAAGCAATACCCGCGCCGATATCCTTTATCTCAGCCGCCTCTGCGGGCAGCTCTTCCTTCGGGATGAAGACTACTTCGCCGTCGCTGACGGTGATATTCTCATCCTTGATCTTCTTCTCGGCAATCTCGGTAAGTGTTTTTGTATCCTCCTCCGAGAGAACCTTGACATTGTTCGCGGTGTCCGCGACATCAGTGGGAGCGATCGACTCCGTCACCGGCTTCATCGAGGTCATTCCCGACGCGCCAGACCCATCTGCACTCTGGGTGACTTTGACAACAGTCGTTTTGTTCTCAGGCTTTGCGTCCATGACCTGGCGGGTCACGCCTGCCTCAACACTGTCCGCAGCGTCGGAAGTACCGAGCTTGACAGCAGTAAAAGCAAACGCCTGAACCGCGAGAACAAGGGCGAGCACAGCCGCAAGAACAGCAATACTCTTCTTTCCTGATCTCATAAAAAATTGCCTCCGTTTCTTTTTTCGTGCTGGCACAAGTGTTATTATTACACATTCAGAAACAAAAGTCAACGATTTGTTTAGAATTTGTTTAAAAATATTTTTGCATATATAATTTTATACAAACAATATACACTTGTGCACGACTACAAAAAATAGTATTATACAAACGGAGGCTATTTTATTCCGAAAATTTACATTTTTTAACGATCACATACTTCTCAGTGCGTCGATGGGCTGCATCTTTGCGGCTCTGCGCGCGGGATATATTCCGAAGAACACGCCTATTGCGGTAGAGAAACCAACTGCGATGACTATAGTCGAAAATTTCATCTCAATCGGTATATTCATATAGCTCGCCACAGCGAACGCACCGACAGATCCCAGTATCAGTCCTATCAATCCGCCGAGCAGACACAATATAACCGACTCGGTCAAAAACTGGAACAGTATTGTAGAGGTCTTTGCGCCGAGTGCTTTTCTGATACCGATTTCGCGCGTTCGTTCCGTTACGGTGACGAGCATTATATTCATAACACCGATGCCGCCGACGAGCAGCGATATCGCGCTGACCGCCGCGATGAAGGTCGTGAACACATTGATAACAGTATCAAGAAGGTCGATATAAGTCGCCATATTTATGAGTGAATAGGCGTTCTTTCCGAAATTGCCATGGCGGGTATAGAGCAGATTCATCGCGGCGCTGCCCGCGGCATCAAGCTCAGAGTCGGACTTCGCCATGATATAGCACATCTCATATCTGCCCGCCGAGTTACCGTTGAGGGCATCTGCGAGAGTTGCTGGGATTATTATGCTGCAGCCGGTCTGCGAATCGCTCATATACGACGACATCGTCTCAGACATATTCGAGCTTGAGCTCGAAAGCATAGAGGCGTCTATTATGCCGATAACTTTCATCTGCACCGTCTGGTCGCTGACCGTGAAGCTCAGTTTCTCCCCCACCGGGTCGGAATAACCGAACAGAAGCTTTGCGCTGATAGAATCGAGCACGGCGACACGCGCGCCGGACTCATATTCCTCTTCCGTGAAGAAGCGTCCGCTGAGCATACCGGCTGACATCATATTGCCGAGATCGGAGTTGCCGGCTATCGCGAGACCGAGGCTCTCGTTATGCTTTGTCGTGACATTTCCGACGGACATCGTGACCTGCGAGACATATGCCACGCTGTCAAGATTCTTTATAGCTTTTATATCCTCTGCGGTTATATAATCGGAGGCGTTGGTCTCCTTGCTGTTGATTGAGATATTGATAGCGCTCGAGCCCATATCTTTTATCATGCCAACGATATAATCGCGGCCGCCGTTGCCGAGCGTTATGATAGCGATAACCGCCGCGACGCCGATGATTATGCCGAGCATAGTCAGGAGCGAGCGCATAAGGTTCGTCTTTATCGAAAATATCGCTATTCTGATGTTTTCTTTTATATTCATCCCTGACCTCCGGCAATTATTTTGACGTTACTATTTTTACCTTATCGCCGTCGGCAAGAGTCGTTCCTGTCGGCACGGAGGTTATGACTATATCGCCCTCATTGCATCCGGAAACGATTTCATATCTGGTGTCATCGGAAATGCCGAGTTCGACCTTTGAGAAAGTTATTCTCTTTGTCTTCGGATTATAAAGATACACATATGTTCCGGTGCTGTCGTTCTTGATAGCCTCGCTGGGCACGACAAGGACATTGTTCTTCGAATCGACGTCAATTGATATATCGACATCGAGACCGACTATAACGCTCGAAGTGGGATTATCTATAGTCACCTTTGCATCGACGCCGTTCGCGGAGCCCGAGCCGATGAGAGAAGAGATATCGACTCCGTTCGACTGCGTGGCAACGGGGCTTATATAAGTAACTACGCCGTCAACAACGGTGTCGTCTGCCGCAGTGACGCGGCACGGCATATCGAGGCTGACTTTGAAGATATCCGCCTTTCCGAGGACAAAATCAACCACGAACGGATAATATTCAACTGTTATGCCGCTCTGAGTCTGACCGAGAAGAGCGTTGACGATATCGGCGACATTTGTGTTGCCGCTCGCGAGATCAATTATCGAAGAGATATCAATATTCGCGCTCGCCGCCGAACGGCAGGTCTCGCCGGGAGTTATATTGACCTCGCTGACGATGCCGTCATATTCGGCTATCCAGCCCTTTTTGAGCGAAGATATAGAGGCTGTGAGCGAATCAAGCTCTTTCTTAGAAGCTTCCATAATAGTCTTATATGTGCTCTGGGTTATCGTGCCGGACTGAGCTTCGAGAGTGACTTTTTTGAGCTCGAGCTGCATTTTTTCCATCTGAAGCTCGGAGACGCCGGAGCCGAAGATATTGGAATTGCCGCTGTTGAGCAACTCGTCGAGCTTCTTGAGCGCAGCGTTTATATCGTCCATGCCGAGAGCCTTGGAGACAAGCTCCCAGAACTTATTTGACGCATCGCTATCGGTCTTGTTCTGGTCATTTTTATTCTGATTGTTGTTCTTGTTCTGCTCCTGTTCCTGCTTTTCGAGCTCTTTGTTTATCTCGGCAAGGCGAGCATTTATCTCTTTGAGTTGAGCAGACGAACTCACGGCGGTATTCTTCGCGTTGTTATAGTTTTCAACGGCGGTCAGATACGTCTGCTGCTTCTCCGCAAGGACGGAGTTGAGTGACGATGTGTCAAACGTTGCAAGCACATCACCCTTTTTGACATACTCGCCGACCTTGACATTGACAGTCAGGACTTTTGTGCCGTCGATTGGGACAAAGTTCCCCTTCTGCGACGATGAGACCTTGCCGGACATATCAAGAGTCTGGGTTATCGAACCCTTTGTCACCTTTGCGGTCGAGACCTGCGGCAGCGGATCGGGTTTGAAGAACATATACAGCACGCCCGCGATAATCGCGGCGCACAGGATCACAAGGATCGACACAAGCACTTTCTTTTTTGTTGACCACTTCTTTGTTTCCATGCGTATCCTCCGTCTCAAAGTTTTGAAAAAGCGCAAAGCGCATACAAATATAATAGAGAAATTGTACAGGCAAAATATAGACCTGTTGCTATATAAATTGTAAATATTTTTTGAATTTTAATCAGTATAAACTTTTTTTGATATTTTTTCAAGAACCAGGGCGGCGTTTCAGTCTGATAAAAGCAAGTTTTACATATAGATATATAACGCCTGGAATGCGTATACCGTTTCTTGGTGAAAATCACAGCGACATCGGAGGAACGAAAATGAAAAGGATCGCAGCAATTCTGCTCGCCGTTCTCGCTCTACTGCTCGGTGCGTGCTCGGTGCAGAGATATTCCGACGCGGCGATGTTCTGCAGGCGGTTCAACAGAGAATATAAAGAATCACTGCTCGATATTGAAACGGCGACGGTCACAGAGACGGACGGATGCACCGTGTTCAGTCTGACACCGGACGAAAACATTCTGATATCTCTGTATACGAACAGCGACGGAGTGCGAATAAAACGAATAAGCATAACGGCGCACGGAAATGTCGAAGCTATGCAAAACGGACTTTTTGCGCGTTTTCTGGCATTCTGCAAATGCGCAGTTCCTGCCTATTCAAACAGCGAGGACACATACGAAAACATTTCTGCGAAGCTAAACATACCGAACGAAAATGAATATGCAACCGCGATAACACAATATACGCAGGGTGAAGCGGTCAGATATGCCTATTCAGCCGATGTTGCAGGTGCATTTTTTTGCATGGAAAACAAAAGTCTGTGCCACACGGACGAAGAGCACCTGACTCTCCGCGATGACGGCACAGACCTCAAAAACTGAAAACAACTTTTATTCTTTTATGATTTTATAGGCGACATCGGGCGTATCGCTGATTATTGCATCGGCTCCGATATCGTTGAGACGCTCTATCTCGTCGGGGTCATTTATCGTCCAATACTGCACGGCTATGTTGTAGCGATGCGCATAATCGACCATCTTCTTGGTTCCGAGGCGGACGATATGGTACTGATTGGCGGGAATCTGGAGCGCATCGTATTTGAACGAATCCTCGCCGAGGTCGAGATTGAGAAGCGCCGCACCGTAGAATTTAAGCACTTCAGCTATACCTGCCGAGCGAAGCATATCGGGATGCTTTTCATCAACATATTCGGTGACTTCGCCCTTGAATGTACCGAAGATAACGCGGTCGAGAAGTCCGCGCTTCTTGAGCACATCATAGAGAATATCAACGCCGCGCATACCGTTCTCGCCGCCGTCTTTTATCTCAATAATATAGCTGTATTTGCCGTGGGATTCGAGCTTGTCGAGCACATCCTCGAGCAGCACCGCGCGCAGATCATCGGGTATTTTATCGCCGCGCAGACCTCTGTAGGGATAGCTGCCGTCCTCCGCCTGGAAGTTTTCACCGAAGTTTAGCTCGCGCAGCTCGGCATATGTATGGTCAATGGGCTTGACATCCTCATAGCCGAAATATTCGACGGCGTTTGTAGTTCTGTCGAGCGTATCGTCGTGCAGGAGGATAAGCTTGTTATCCTTTGTGATATGCAGATCAAATTCAAAGATATCTGTATTGAAATCCTTGCTGTTCATGCACGACTCGAACGCGAGCATCGTGTTTTCGGGCATGATTCCGCCGCCCGAGCGATGTGCGGAGACGAGCGCGGCATCAGCAGTGATATAAGGATTGATCTCGCCGCTGTAAGTCATTGCCGCAGGCGTCCACGCCATGAGCGCGGCATACACGCCGACAAAGACGACTACAACAGCTAAAATAATACCAATAACTTTTAGCGCGGTTTTCTTTCCGCTCTTCTTTTTCTTTGACATTTCAGTTCTCCTTTTTCGGCAAAAGCAATGCCTGTTGTGATTGTGTATAAAAACATACCACAACAGGCAGAAAAATGCAATGAATTTTACATAATTTGTCTATTTGTTTTCTTCTTTCATGCTTTTGTACTTCTCGCGGGTAGCAAGTCCGCCGCGGATATGACGCTGAGCCTTGTTTATATCGAGTATCTCGCGCACCTCGCTGTAAAGCTGGGGATTAAGACTGCGGAGCCTGCGCGCGACATCCATATGTACGGTCGACTTTGAAACTCCGAACTGTTTTGCCGCCGCCCTGACAGTTGTCTTGTTCTCAACTATATACTCAGCAAGCTCAACGGCTCTCTCCTCTACTATTCCTTTCAAAACGAACCCTCCCGTTTTTCAATGTCGCTAATAGATATGCAAAACGGGAGGGCTTTATTCACTTATTGCAGGGCTTGTTTTAAAGAATAAGTACAAAAGTGCCGGCGGTTATCAGCGCGCCGCCGAGAACGGTAGTCCAGGTGACCTTTTCGTGCAGAATAACAAACGCAAGCACGATGCTTATAACGACGCTGAACTTGTCTATCGGCACGACTTTTGACGCCTCGCCGATCTGGAGGGCGTGGTAATAGAACAGCCACGACAGACCGGTTGCAACGCCGGAGAGGATAAGAAAAATCCAGCTGCGTGTGCCGATGCTGCTGATACCGTGATGTGCGCCTGTGGCGAAGACTATACCCCAAGCGAGAACGAGCACGACGGCGGTTCTTATTGCCGTGGCAAGATTGGAATTAACTCCGTCTATGCCTATTTTGGCTAGAATCGATGTCAGCGCGGCGAATACTGCCGAAAGCAGCGCGAAAGTTACCCACATAAATGCTCCTCCTTTTTTCCCGGACTTTTTTTCCAAGGCATATCACCTCTTCGCAGCCGTAGAAGGGCGGTCGCTGTATTTTATTTATATCCTCGTGTCGAGAAGATCCGTGTATTTTTCCTTGAATTCGATAAAAGTACCGTCCTCAAGGCTTTGGCGTATCTTCTCCATGAGGGTATTATAGAACCAGAGATTGTGCATGACGCAAAGGCGCATGGCGAGCATTTCGCCGGACTTGAACAGGTGTCTGATATATGCTCTCGAATGTCTGCGGCAGGTCGGGCAGGAGCACTCGGGATCGATCGGGCGCAGGTCGCGCTCATACTTTGCGTTGTTGAGATTGATTATGCCGCCCATGGTGAAAAGATGTCCGTGACGTGCGTTGCGGCTGGGCATGACGCAGTCGAAAAGGTCGACTCCGCGAGAAACACCCTCGAGGATATTTCCGGGAGTGCCGACTCCCATGAGATAGCGCGGCTTATCGGCGGGCATATACGGCTCAACTGCCGAAATTATGCGGTACATATCCTCCTTCGGCTCGCCGACGGCAAGACCGCCTATCGCGTAGCCGTCAAGATTGAGCTCGGCTATACGCTTCATATGCTCTATACGCAGGTCATCAAAGGTGCAGCCCTGATTTATGCCGAAGAGCAGCTGATCTTTATTTATCGTATCGGGCAGAGAATTGAGGCGATCCATCTCCGCCTTGCAGCGCTCAAGCCAACGCGCCGTGCGTGCGCAGGACTGCTCGGAATACTCATATTTCGCGGGATTTTCAACGCACTCGTCAAAGGCCATGGCGATAGTCGAGCCGAGGTTCGACTGTATTCTCATACTCTCCTCGGGACCCATAAAAATCTTGCGTCCGTCGATATGCGAGGAGAAATAGACACCCTCCTCTTTTATCTTGCGGAGCTTTGCGAGCGAAAAGACCTGGAATCCGCCGCTGTCCGTGAGTATGGGCCCGTCCCATCCCGTAAACTTGTGCAGTCCGCCGAACTCCTTTACAAGCTCGTCGCCCGGGCGCAGATGCAGATGATATGTGTTGCAAAGCTGAACCTGGCAGTGGATATCCTTGAGGTCATACGACGAGACCGCGCCTTTTATCGCGCCGCAGGTTGCGACATTCATAAAAGCCGGAGTCTGCACGGTTCCGTGGACGGTTTCAAACACGCCGCGGCGGGCTGTTCCCTCTTTTTTTATAACAGTAAACTTCATCTTTTTTCCTTTCGGTCGGTGTTTATTCAATGAGCATGGCATCGCCAAAACTGAAAAATCTATATTTTTCCCGAACCGCAATTTTGTACGCATTCATCGTGTTTTCATATCCGCAGAAGGCGGAGACGAGCATTATAAGCGTGCTCTCGGGGAGATGGAAATTAGTTATGAGCGCGTCGATGCACTTATACTGATATCCGGGATAGATGAATATATCCGTCCAGTCATCGTCGGCACGTATCTCGCCGCATTTAGTCGCGACACTCTCGAGCGTGCGGCAGCAGGTAGTTCCGACGGCAAAAACACGTCCGCCGTTTTTCTTTGTATCGTTTATGAGTTTCGCCGTAGCCTCCGGCAACATATAATGCTCGGAGTGCATATGGTGATCCTCGACATTCTCCGCTTTGACGGGTCGGAATGTTCCGAGACCGACATGAAGGGTGACGAATCCGACGCCGACGCCCTTTTCGCGCAGGGAATCAAGGAGTTCAGGAGTGAAATGCAGACCGGCGGTCGGTGCGGCGGCGCTGCCGCGCTCGCGGGCATAGACAGTCTGATATCTGTCGTTATTTTCGAGCTTCTCTGTTATATAATGCGGCAGAGGCATCTCGCCTATCTTATCGAGCAGTTCAAAGAATACGCCGTCATATGTGAACTTAGCAAGGCGGTTGCCGTCCGGCAGAACGTCAACAATCTCGGCAAAGAGCATATCATGGAAGGTGAACCTATGACCCTTGCGTGCCTTTTTGCCGGGACCTGTGATAACCTCCCAGATGTCGTCGCCCTTGTTGTTAAGAAGAAGGAACTCGACCACAGAGCCTGTGTCTACCCTTGTGCCGTAAAGGCGTGCGGGAAGAACCTTTGTGTCGTTTAGAATAAGGCAGTCGCCGGGCTCGATATACTGCGCGATATTATGAAAAATATCGTGCTTGACGGCGCCCGTTTTTTTGTCGAGCACCATGAGTCTCGAACTGTCGCGCGGCTCGGCGGGATGCTGTGCAATGAGTTCCTGCGGCAGGTCGTAAAAGAAATCGCTTTTTTTCATTATTTTTCCTCAGCTTTCGTGTCCTGAGACTAAAAAAGTATTTGACTTGCAATATCCGTTGGTGGTATTATTTTAATGTTATATCCTGACGGAGCTTCTTTTCAAGGTCACACACTATTATATTGCAAAATCTCTGTCAATACAACAATTTTTTCACTCAAAAACGTTTTTCGGAGGAACTTTATCATGAAGCATTTCAAAGTAGGTATCATAGGCGCAACAGGTATGGTCGGTCAGAGGTTCGCCACCCTGCTTGAGGATCACCCCTGGTTCGAGGTCTGCGCGCTCGCCGCTAGCTCGCGCTCCGCGGGCAAGACATACGAAGAGGCTCTCGGAACCAAATGGTGCATGAAAAAGCCCATTCCCGAAAAGTTCAGGAACATGATAATCATGGACGCGGAGAAAGATGTTGAAAAAATCGCATCGATGGTCGACTTCGTCTTCTGCGCGGTCAACATGAACAAGGATGAGATAAAGGCGCTCGAGCTCAAATATGCAAAAGCCGAATGCCCCGTTGTTTCAAACAACAGCGCAAACCGCTTCACTCCCGATGTTCCGATGATAATCCCCGAGCTCAACCCCGATCACGCTGACATAATCAAGGCGCAGAGAGAAAGACTCGGCACAAAGCGCGGATTCATCTCCGTCAAATCGAACTGCTCGCTTCAGAGCTACGTTCCGGCGCTGTTCCCGCTTTCCGAGTTCGGAGTCAAGGATGTTCTCGTCTGCACATATCAGGCGATCTCCGGCGCGGGCAAGACCTTTGAGACATGGCCCGAGATGATAGACAACGTCATCCCCTACATTGGCGGCGAGGAAGAGAAGTCCGAGAGAGAGCCGCTCAAGATATGGGGCAAGATAGAGGGCGGCGAGATAGTTCCCGCGAAGAGCCCGAACTTCACCGCACAGTGCCTGCGCGTTCCCGTATCGGACGGTCACATGGCGGCGGTATTCGTAAGATTCGAAAACAAGCCCACAAAAGAACAGATACTTAAAATCTGGAAGGATTTCAAGGGATATCCTCAGCAGGTCGGGCTGCCCAGCGCGCCAAAGCAGTTCCTCAACTACTTTGAAGAGGACAATATGCCTCAGACTCGCCTCAACAGAGAGCTTGAGGGCGGCATGGCGATTTCGGTCGGCCGTCTGCGCGAAGATACCCAGTATGATTACAAATTTGTCTGCCTTTCACACAATACGCTCAGAGGCGCCGCCGGCGGAGCCGTGCTCATGGCGGAGCTGCTTTGCGAAAAGGGATATATGGACAGATAACATAAAAGCCGCCCGGCTGTCTGTCCGGGCGGTTTCCGTTTTTTAGGAGGCCGGCTTTATGAAGAAAGCTGTTTTCACGGGAGCGGCAGTGGCGCTTGTCACGCCGTTTCATAAAGACGGAAGTATAAACTACGGAAAGTTAGAAGAGCTTATAGATTATCAAATCGAAAACTCCACGGATGCCATAGTTGTATGTGCAACGACCGGCGAGAGCCCGACATTGAGCTACGAAGAGCACGAGCAAATCGTGCGCCGCTGTGTTGAATATGTTGCCGGAAGAGTTCCCGTCATTGCGGGAACGGGCAGCAACGACACAAAAAATGCGCTAAAGCTTTCAAACGACGCGGAAAGAGCCGGAGCCGACGGTCTGCTTATGGTCACGCCATACTACAATAAGACATCACAGGCAGGGCTGATAGAGCATTTCAATTTCATTGCGGACAGAGTCAGCACACCGATAATTCTCTACAATGTGCCGAGCCGTACGGGGCTGAATATAAAACCCGAGACCTATTATGAACTTTCGAAGCATAAGAATATAGTGGCGGCAAAGGAAGCAAACGGCGATATTTCCGCGCTCGCGCAGACCGTAAAACTCTGCGGCGACGAACTGACGATATACAGCGGAAACGACGACCAGATAACGGCGTTCATGTCGCTCGGCGCAAGGGGAGTTATCTCAGTGCTCTCAAATATCGCGCCGAGGGCGGTACACGACATGGTCAAGACATATCTCGATGGCGACACCGCCGCGAGCACCGAGCTTCAATTAAAATATCTCGACCTTTGCAGCAGCCTGTTTTCCGATGTGAATCCCATACCCGTAAAAGAAGCGATGAACATGATGGGCATGGAAGTCGGCTCATGCAGGCTGCCGCTGGCGCAGATACAGCCGCAGGCGAAGGAGAAGCTCAGGAGAAGCCTCTCCGCTCTCGGAATGATATAAGCTCGAAAGGAACGGCACATGGGTGCCGTAAGGCGAAATAATGCTGAATATTATGCTCAGCGGATGCTGCGGAAGCATGGGCAGAGCCGTCACCGCTTTTGCCGACAACCGCGACGATATTAAAATAACAGCGGGAATAGACCGCGAGGGGCGCGAATGCAAATTTCCGACATTTGTCTCGCCTTTCAGCTTCAACGGAAAGGTCGATGTTATAATCGACTTTTCATCCCCTGCCGCCCTGCCGGGTCTGCTCGAATATGCGGTCAGCGCAAAAACTCCGGCAGTCATTGCGACAACGGGTTTGAGCGAGGCGCACATCGCGCTTATCTATAAAGCGGCAAAAAAGATACCGATATTTTTCAGCGCAAATATGTCGCTCGGAATAAATCTGCTCTGCGAGCTCGCGAAAACTGCGGCGAAAGTACTGGGCGGCACATATGACATAGAGATAGTTGAGACTCACCACGCGCAAAAAACAGATGCGCCGAGCGGAACGGCTCTGATGCTCGCGGACGCGATATCATCGGAGCTCGAGCGCAAGCCGTACTACGAATATGACCGCCATCTGCGGCGCACAAAACGACCGCACGATGAAATAGGCATACACTCAATACGCGGCGGAACGGCGGTCGGCGAGCACGAGATTATATTTGCGGGCTATAATGAAACGATAAAGCTCAGCCACTGCGCGCAGAGTAAAGAGTTATTCGCAGCGGGAGCCGTGAACGCCGCAAAGTTTATACAAAATAAAGAACCGGGGCTCTACGGCATGAGCGACATGATAGACAGAAAGGATGCGAAGAAGTGAAGATAATCGAATCGATAAGCGTGAGCGAGGACGCGACTCTTTTTTCGCTCAGTGACTCCCCCGCCGACATAAGCTTCATTGCGGGCATCTTCGAAAAGATTGCAGAAGCGGGAATAGACGTTGACATGATCTCGCAGTTTCTGCCGAACAGTTCTCATGCGGGGCTTTCGTTCACGGTCAGCGACGACGATTTCGGTGGCGTGCTCGAGATAGCGACTCAGCTCAGAGCCGAAAACAAAAAGATAAAAATAAGCGTAAGCTCCGGCAACTGCAAAATCTCCGTAAGCGGAGCTGAGATGGAGGGGCGACCGGGCGTTGCGGCGCGGGTATTCAAAGCCGCCGCGAACGCGGGGTGCGACATAAGAATGATAAACACATCAGAGACTGAGATATCTCTGCTCGTTGTCAAAGCCGATGTTGATGCGACGGTCGCGGCGATAAAGAAAGAGTTTGAATAAAAATAATAAGTATAGAAAAAAGCTGCATCTTGCGATGCAGCTTTTTAAAATTCAAATCACACGCTCAGGAGTCCTGCGTCGAGCACGAACTGAGAGCCGGTCACATAGCGCGCCTTGTCGCTTGCGATATAGAGAACCATATTCGCGACATCCTCGGGCTCAATCCACGGCACGGGCAGAAGGTTGCCTGCGGAACGCTCGGCAATTTCAAGCGGAGTCGAATGCTCGAGAGCCGCAAGACCGTCGTTCATGGGAGTGTTAACTCCCGTCGGGTGGATGCTGACAACGCGGATATTATAGGGTGCAAGCTCGATAGCCCACGCTTTTGTCAGACCCGTGAGTCCCCATTTCGAAGCGGTATAGTGCGAAAGCCTGTTGCCGCCGCGCAGACCCATGACGGACGAGTTATTGATGATAACGCCGCTCTTTGCCTCCATCATGTGGGGAACGACTCTGCGGGTAACTATAAACGGACCTTTGAGGTTGATATCTATCATCGCGTCCCACTCTTCGTCGGTCATCTTATCGACCGTAGCATAGGCGCAGATACCTGCGTTATTGAAAAGTATATCTATCTTGCCGAACTCGGCGATAGCTCTGTCAACGGCATCGGTGACGGATTTGTCGTCTCTGACATCGCCGGCAGCGATAAGGCATCTTCTTCTTCTACCGAGGGCTTCCACTTCCTCTTTCAGGCTCTTGAGCTCGTCGCTCGTGCCGAACGAGTATGCGGGATATTCAATCTTCTTCGCCACATCAAATGCGACGATATCGGCACCCTCTTTGGCAAGAGCGAGAGCGGTAGCTCTGCCCTGACCGTGTGCGGCGCCGGTTATAAACGCAACTTTGTTTTCAAAATCAGACATTACGGGTATCTCCATCTTTGCGATATTTGTAGAGCACTTCGTCGAGCGGAACTTTTGCGACGGTATTGAACAGATTTGTTGCGTACATTATACCTGCAAAAGCGATAAGAAGAACTATCTCCTCGGTTGAAAAACGCTCGGAAAGCTTATTGTATATCTCGTCGGGTATGTTGTGCGGATCTTTGCAGATAGCGCCGCCGAAATCGACGAGCAGCTTTTCGGTATCCGAAAGATGCGGGTTGTCCGGATCGTCGCCGGAATCAATAAGTATTTTTCTGAAAAAGATCGAACATATCAGGCACTCGTTGCCCTCGGATATAGCGTGGGAGAACAGCGATATTGCGCGGTCGCCGATGACCGGAACAAGCTGATCATAGAGCGTGTACCACTCCATATACGCTTTGAATGCAGGGACATTATGAAGCAGAGTACGCTTCATATTAGTGATGCGTCCGTGCTTTGCTATCTGATCTTCATACTCCCTCTTAACCTCTTCCGATGAACTTTCGTACTCTGTCATAGGTAAAAAGCTCATGAAAATTTCCTCCTTTAAACCATTAAAGCTTTTATTCAAGCAAAAACCGGCACAATGATGTGCCGTCTTTTTGTTATGATGTTTTTTCCGTCTGCACAGATGCAGACTTTTTCTTTGAGCGTCGGAGATTTTTCTCCGCCTTTCCCGTAAGCCTTATCTCCTCGGGGTCGTCCTTTATCTTATCCATAATGACAAACATCAGCGTCATCATCAGAAGATACGGAACGGGGCTGAACAAGCCCGGATTGACAAGTGACATCAGCTGCATACCGATATACGCGATAAAAATGAACTTGTTTGTCAGAGTGTTGCGGCGCGCAAAATAGACAATACGCGCAACGAATATATATCCGTAAGCCGCGATGCCGACTATGCCAAAACTGCCGATAACCTGGAACGGCGAGGAATGATACCAACACAGCGCGCCCTTGGCGGAATGATGGACATCCCTGTTGCCGAAATATCCGAGTCCCCTACCGAAAACCGGATTCGAGAGGAAATCCTCAACGGCGCGGCGCATGAGCCTGACTCTTATCTCGTTATCGTCTATCTGGAGAAGTCTCAGGAGCATATCGCGGAAGAAATAGATAAGATCCCAGAAGAACACGAAGAACATCACAATACCGACAGAGATTATAATGATATTATATACCCTGTGGCGTTTGTCGAAGCAGAGAAGCACTATCATGCACATCATGACTTCCGCAGTGCCGACTATTGCACCGCCGCGCGAGCCGGTTATCATCATACAGCCGTAGAACAACATACCGACCCAAAACCAGCCGTGATTGCCCTTTATCGAACGCAGGAAAGCAAACGGTAGGGCAAAAATAAGAAAAGTTGAGGCGTTGTTGCGCCACTGGAAAGCAAGAAGTCCGTGAGTCGAGAGCACCTTATCGAGATGCTCACCGTAATATTCGAGGATCATAAAGCAGCAGAACAACCCCATGATTATCATTATTTTTGATATCTTATCCGGCAGAGAATAGTTTTCCCTCAGGCGAATGTGCGAGTTCATGAGATTATAGAACAGCAGCATACCGAAGCCGAGACCGAGGGTAAAAAATATCGGCATCAGACTAAAATATTCTTTCGCGGTTATCTTGCCGAGACCGCCGAGGGTAACTGCGACGGAGACTGCAAGCATCGGCCAGAACAGCTCGCCGTGAGGCAGTTTGCGCTGATAATAATTGAAATGGAAGATTATAGCCGCTGCCGCAGGGACGATGAGCCAGACCATTTTGATGAACTCATCGTAAGAATTGTTGCACTTTATAAGGCAAAGACAGAGCAAAAGGAACGGTTCAAGCGCAATTATAACATCCTCGCAAAAAACGAGTATGGTGCAGATGATCGCCGCAAAGACAAGAAGCCCTATAGCCTCCACACGCAAGACGGTGATAAAACAGGCTATAAGGAAGCAAACCCACATGAACCAATCAGTGGAAAGATAGTGCTCTATGCTTTTTCTGACGCTTTCAAATTTCGCGTTTTTTGTCAAGTTCATGCTCCTCGTTGACTCTCCGATCGTCTGAAATATTTTCACAATACATCAAACGAGCCGGCTGTCAAAAATACTGCCGAAATCCGCAGGTATAGTCCCCATGTTTAGCAGTTTATTTTATCACAAATTCATCAAAAAATCAAGAAATAACAATTAATCGAGCTGCATTATTTCCTCCGCCAAGGCACTTGCCGCGTCAAATAATTCTTGGCGGCAGGAAAGCTGCAATTCGTCCATGCCGTGAGTTCCGTCCGACGACACAAAGAGTTTATCTATTCCGAGTGCGGCAGGGTCGGCATCATTTGATGCGCACCCGCAGACGGCGTAAACTTTTGCGCAAGCTTTGGCAGCTCTTTTGCAGACTCCGCTCATCACTTTTCCGTTGGTACTTTGTGAGTCGAATCTCCCCTCGCCCGTTATAACTACATCGGCATTCGCGGCAAATTTGTCAAAACCGAATTCGTCCAAAACTATATCTATGCCGCTTCTGAGTTCGGCATTCAGGAAAGCTGCCGCACCCGCGCCGAGACCGCCTGCGGCACCTGCGCCCGGAAGATCTTCCGAATCGAAGTTGAGGTCTCTTTTGAGAACATCAGCCATATGGCGAAGCCCTCGATCGAGCAATTCAACCTGTTCGGCATCCGCGCCTTTTTGCGGAGCAAAGACATATGCCGCGCCGTCAACGCCGAAAAGTGGATTAGTGACATCGCACGCAGCGACTACGGGAACACAAAACGTTTTTTTGGGCGCAACAATATGTTCGACCTCTATGAGCGTTCCGCCGACAGGAACAAATGAATTATTATTTTTATCGAGAAAACGAAAGTCGAGCTCCGACGCCATACCTACGCCGCAGTCGTTGGTTGCGCTGCCGCCGAGACCCAAAACAATACGCTTCGCGCCGCGATTTACGGCATCGCGTATAAGCATACCGACGCCCGCAGTAGTCGTAACGGTCGGGTCGGCTCTGTCGCCCGCAAGCGGCAGTCCGGCACAGGAGGCGGTTTCAATAACAGCCGCGCCGCTTTTGAGCATATAATACTCGGCGCGCAAAGATAAGCCGAACGGGTCTTTGGCATCGGCAGATATCCACTCGCCATCGTTAGAATTTGCAAAACTTGAACAAAGCCCCTCGCCGCCATCGGCAGCGGGGAGCTTTATCACATTGCAATCAGGTATTCTGTTTCTGAGCGCCGATTCGATTATATCACAGACCTCAGAGGAAGTCAGCGTGCCTTTGAAAGAATCGGGTGACAGCAGAATATTCATATTATCAGTCTTTTGTAAGCATTCTGATATATCTCTTGAAGAACGACACGCCCTCATCAAGAACAGCAACGGGGCAGCGCTCATCGGTAGCATGGGTGCAGAGAAGGAGCTTCGTGCGCACATGGAACGGAGCAAAGCGATAAATATTATCGCATATAGGCTCATAGAAGCAGGCATCGGTACCGCCCATAACAAGATAGGGCGCAACGATAACCTCAGGATCGGCTCTGACGCAGATCTCCTCAATGACCTTGAAAGCTCTGGAATCGGTCGAAGAGAACTTGGACGCCTCTTTATGCTTGAGGCACTTTATCTCAACATCCTTATTCTTTATGACCTTGCGCAGATGCTTCTCGACATCTTCTGTGGTTGTGCCGGGCATCATTCTGAAGTTTGCCGTAACAGATGCTTCCTGCGGAAGAACGTTGGCGACAGGGCTGCCCTCGGCCATGGTGACGCCGGTAGTGGTTCTTATGAGCGAAGCCGTCGGCGGAATCTGCTCCATGATAAACTTCGCAAGGGGCTTAAGCAGCCAGAGGTTGCAGGCGACGACTCTGACGGGATATGTGGTTCTTCTGCCGAGATTGGAGAAGAGTTTGAGAACAAACGGCTCGAGTTTTGACTTGAACTGATGGTTTTCAACGTCTTTGACGACATCCGCTATTTTGCCTATGGCGCTGTGCTTCGGAGGCTGAGAAGAATGTCCGCCCTTAGCTCTGACGCTCATAGAGAAATCGGCATAGCCCTTCTCCGCGATGCCTACGCCCGCAAGATTGCCCTTGAGAACATGCTTGACGTTGACGGGCAGTATGGCTCCGCCCTCATCTATGACGCTGTCGAGGTGAATACCGCGTGACTTGAGGGTTTCCATGATAGCCTTTGCGCCGGCATCCTTTGCAGCGACGACTTCCTCATCGTGACCGAAGCAGAGATAGACATCTCTCTCGGGTTCATATCCCTCTTCAAGAAGAGTCTCAACGGCTTCCATGACGCAGATAAGGTGGTTCTTCATATCAAGAGCACCTCTGCCCCAGATGAACTCGCCGTCGTTATAGCCGCTGAACGGCTCATGCGTCCAGTCACCCTCTGTGCCGGGCTCGATCGGAACGACATCCTGATGCGAAAGCAGAGCTATAGGCTCGAGATCGGGATTCTTGCCCTTCCAGCGATAGAGCAGGCTCGCCTCGGCGATATCCTCGCGCTCGAGAGTCTTATGCAGCAGAGGATACGACTCCTCAAGGAATTTGTGGAATTTTTCAAACTGCGACCAGTCGACCTTATCTTTTTCAGGATAAGATACGGTGGGAATCTGAATGGCACCGCTTAAATGTTTTGCGGCACGCTCAACATCAACATTCTCTTTCTCAAGAGGCTTTGTCTCCCTCTTCTTGGGGACAAAGAATATGGCTCTGATAAGAGTTATGACGATAAAAATACCGAGAGCTATCAGAATGCCGTAAAGTATTTTGAGTCCCATTGTTTTTCTCCTTTCACGCCACGCGGCGAAATAAATTAATATACACTTTGACGCGGTAAAGCCCGAAGTCAAATATCTACATAATAATATCAGAAAATCGCTGTTCAGACAATAGCCGAAATGCAAAAATTTGCCCCAAAAAGCATAGAAATTTTATATGATTACATGTCAAAAAGGCTTATCTGCGTGGTTTTCGGAATATCCTCAAGCGCACCCGCCGCTTCGAGAGCCTCGATAACAGTCTTGGAAACACTCGCGCGTCTGCGCAAATCTTCGACGGATAGGTACTTGCCCTCGCCGTCATCGCGCGCCGCAGCAAGCTGCTCCGCGGCAACGCCGCCGCATCCGCCGAGAGCGGAGAACGGAAGCCTTATCTTGCCGTCCTCAATATGATAGACCTTGGCATCGGAATCATATACATCGACCGGAAGGAACTTCACTCCGCGCGCCATCATCTCATTGACGACCTGGAGAGAAGTGAACATATTCTCCTCCTTGGCGGTGGCTTCCTTCATGTTCATCTTTGTCTTGAGATATTTCATCTTGTTCTTGACGGCTTCCTGACCCGCCATGATGGACACGGTATCAAGGTCTTCGCCGCGGACTGTCATATATGTCGCGTAGTACTCGACAGGATAGTAGAGCTTATACCACGCAAGGCGCATGGCAGCGATAACATACGCTGCGGCGTGAGCCTTCGGGAACATATATTTTATTTTAAGACAGCTGTCGATATACCACTCGGGAACATTATTTGCGCGCATCGCAGCCTTGTGTTCATCGGTAAGGAGCTTTTTCGCTTTACCCTTACGGGTTATCTCCATTATCTTGAACGCCATGCTCGGCTCGACGCCCTTATGTATAAGATAGGTCATGATGCTGTCTCGTGTTCCGATAACGTCGGAAATGGTGCAGGTGCCGTTATCGATAAGGTCTTTTGCGTTGCCGAGCCAGACGTCGGTGCCGTGGGAAAGTCCGGATATCTGGAGCATATCGGAAAAATTCTTGGGCTTTGAGTCGAGAAGCATCTGCCGCACGAACGGAGTTCCCAATTCGGGCAAAGACAGCGTACCTGTATTGCAGTCGATGTCCTCTTCCGTTACGCCCATGGGCTCGGGAGATAAAAGCATCTCATAGAGCTTCGGGTCGCAGACATCGGCATCCATAACGGATGTCCCGGTCAGATTTTCAAGATGCTTATAGAACGTCGGCACATCGTGGCCGAGAATATCAAGCTTAAGTATCGTATCGTGGAGCGCATGGAAGTCGAAATGCGTTGTTCGAGTGCCCTTGTCGGGATCGTCCGCGGGGTGCTGGATAGGCGTGAAGTCCTCAGCCTCTTTATAGTCCGGCACAACGACCATTCCGCCGGGGTGCTGGCCGGTTGTGCGCTTTATTCCGACGCAGCCCTGAACCAATCTCTCTTCCTCCGCACGCTGAACGGTCATGCCTTTTTCGTCAAGCCATTTTTTGACGAAGCCGTAGGCGGTCTTATCGGCGAGAGTACCGATTGTACCTGCCTTGAAAACGTTCTTAGCGCCGAAAAGAGTTTCAGTATACTTATGCGCCTGCGACTGGAAATCGCCGGAGAAGTTAAGGTCGATATCTGGCTGTTTATCGCCGTGGAAACCGAGGAAGGTCTCGAACGGGATATCGTGGCCGTCACGGACAAGCGGTTCGCCGCAGATCTCGCAGTTCTTCGGCGGCAGGTCGAAGCCAGAGCCGATTGAGCCGTCCATGAAGAAGGTGCTCTTTTTGCAGTGCTTGCACAGATAGTGCGGCATAAGCGGGTTGACCTCGGATATCTCCGCCGCGAAAGCGACGAACGACGAGCCGACCGAGCCTCGCGAGCCAACGTAATAACCGTGATCCATAGAGAATTTGACGAGTCGCTGGGCGATGATATAAAGCACGGCGTAGCCGTGTTCGATAATTGAGCTGAGCTCCTTTTCAAGGCGCTTTTCGACATATTCCGGCAGAGGATCACCGTAGATATCTTTCACATGCTTATAGCATATCTCGCGCAGTTCTTCATCGGAGCCCGGAATTCGCGGAGGATATGTACCGTCCGGTATGGGCTGGATAACCTCGCACATATCGGCTATCTTATTGGTGTTTTCAATAACAACCTCGCGTGCGGTCTCCTCGCCGAGATAGGCGAACTCATCGAGCATCTCCTGCGTTGTTCTGAAATAGAGCGGAGCCTGCTGCGCGGCGTCGGTAAAGCCCTGACCGGTCATGATAATCTCTCTGAAAACGCTGTCGCTCTTGTCCATGAAATGGACATCGCAGGTGGCGACAGTGAGCTTGCCGAGCTTGTCGGCAGTAGCGATTATCTTTTTGTTTATATCTTCGAGCCCCTGAACGTCCTTGACTCTGCCCTCTCTGATAAGGAAAGCGTTGTTGCCGTTGGGCTGTATCTCAAGGTAATCGTAGAACGAGGCGATTTCAAGCACTTCATCGTCGGATTTTCCGTCGAGTATGGCTCGGTAAACTTCACCCTGCTCGCACGCACTGCCGACGATTATACCCTCGCGGAACTCTTCGATAACCGAGCGTGGGACGCCGGGCTTGCGGCTGAAATATTCGAGGTTAGATTTTGTGATTATTTTATAGAGATTCTTAAGTCCTACATAATTCTTTGCAAGGAAGATTATGTGGTTATATTTCTTTTTCTTCTCGGCAGGATCGACGACGCGGTCGTCAAAATAATAGCCCTCCATGCCGTAGAGTATCTTTATCTTGCCCTTTGCCGCAGCGCAGGCCTCGGGGAATGCCTGAACAACGCCGTGGTCGGTTATGGCTATCGCCTTGTGTCCCCATGCTATAGCACGCTCAACGAGCTTTGTGGCGCTCGAAACGGCGTCCATGGCGGACATTGTGGTATGCAAATGAAGCTCGACGCGTTTCTCAGGTGCTTCGTCCTTCTTTTCGATAAGGTCAATTGTCGTTATGGCTCGCGCGTTTATGCAGTCGCACTTCATATAGGAGTCGTAGTTGACAACACCTCTTACCATAACGGCGACGCCGTCTTTGATATTCTTGAGCAGGCTTTCGCAGTTCTCGGCGAGCTCGAATATCTTGACGGAATATGAATTTGTCTTATCGGTAATGCAGAAATTGATTATCTTTCTCTTGCCGTCGCGTGTGTCGCGCGACTCGAAAGCGAAGACGGTGCCCCAGACAACGACCGAGCCCGAGTCGGAAGCTATCTCGCTCAGGGGCATAGGCTTGGTTTTTATTATAGGTCCGTAGATCGGGACGGAATATTTCGTTGAAAACGGATATTCGTCATATGTTCTTGTAAGGCTGCTGAGGTCTTTTTCCTGCGAAACTTTGTCGGCGAATGCGTTGCGTATGCCGCTGTCAAGTTCTTCCTGATACTGCATCACTTCGCCGTCATCAACAGGTGCGCCGCTGTCAGTAAACTCAACACCGACATCCTCGCCGAAGCGCTCAAATATCATCTGAGCGAAGCGCTTGGGTGCGCCGAGATTGTTTATAACATCCGCGCCGCTCTTGAGCTGGACAGACACCATATCGCCGAGCATGAAGCACTTTGCATCGTTTAAAAATCCGTTCGCGGCGGGAAACTCCTTGCGCAGAGAAACGAGCAGCTTGGCAAGCCCGAGTTCGCTCATCGGCTCTTTCGGAACATCTTCGCGTTTTTCTTCTTTGACCGAACAGTTTATCACTGCGACATTGAGAGTAAATGCTTTTATGAGCGAAGTTTCTACAGCTCTCAAAATAAGCTTGCCCGGCGCAACAGCCGCCGAGCAAAGCAGTTCGAGCTCCCTGCGCTCGACATTCAGATTGATATCATCAAGCTGAATATTCTCAAGCTCAGAGAGCAGTTCGGAATCATCAATATATTCTTTTACAAAATCAACTAACTTCTTGCCGGACATCATTGTCTCCATTAAAGTTTATCTATCTCTTCCATAAGGCTGTCAAGCACCTCTGACTCAGGTACTTTTTTGATTATTTGACCCTTTTTGAATATCAGCGCGCAGCCGTCGCCGCCGGCGATACCGATATCAGCTTCTCTCGCTTCGCCGGGTCCGTTGACGGCGCAGCCCATGACTGCGACCTTTATCGGCTTGTTGCACGACGCGAGTCTTTCTTCAACTGCGTTTGCGAGGGATATCAAATCTATCTTTGTTCTGCCGCAGGTCGGGCACGAAACTATCTGAACGCAGTCCTTTTTTGCGCCCGTTGCGCGCAGGATATCATAGCCCGCCGCAACTTCTTTGACCGGATCGTCGGTCATTGAGACACGGATAGTGTCGCCGATTCCGTGCAGGAGCAGAGAACCGATACCGACGCTCGACTTGACAAGGCTCATTTTCCATGTGCCCGCCTCGGTTATGCCTACATGGAGCGGATAATCGCAAATCTGCGAGATAAGCTCATATGCTTCGACAGTCATCGGGACATCGGAGGACTTGAGCGATATAACAATATTATTAAAATCGCACTCCTCAAGCAGGCGCACATGTCCCATTGCGCTGTCCACAAGAGCCTGTGCGGTGGGAGCGCCGTATTTTGCGAGAATATCCTTCTCGATAGAGCCGCTGTTGACGCCGACTCTTATCGGGATACCGTTATTGGCGCAGGCATCGGCAACAGCCTTGACTCTGTCTTTCGAGCCGATGTTGCCGGGATTTATGCGTATTTTATCAACGCCCGCAGAGATGCTTTCGAGCGCGAGTCTGTAATCAAAATGTATATCCGCGACTATCGGCACTTTTACTGCCTCTTTGAGAGCCGGGATGAGTTTCACCGCATCCATATCGGGTATTGCGGCGCGGATTATCTGGCATCCGGCTTTTTCGAGAGCCTTTGCCTGCTTCACGCTGCCCTCAATATCATGCGCGGGGATATTGAGCATCGACTGGACGGCTATCGGAGAGTTGCCGCCGATAGTCAAATTGCCTATTCTGACTTCTTTGCTTTTTCTGCGTTCAAATGCCATAATTCTAACCTCTTATCAAACTGACAATATCTTTGAATGAAATCACAGCCATAAATGCGAGCAGAAGTATCATGCCGACCGCGTGAACCCACTTTTCAAACTTCTGCGGGATAGGTCTGCGGATAATAAGCTCGATAAACATGAAGAACAGTCTGCCGCCGTCAAGCGCCGGGATGGGCAGGAGATTGAACAGACCGACATTAATAGCTATCAGCGCCATAATAGTCAGAAGCGGAGTCCAATCCATTGAAGTCGACGAAGCCGATGCCGCATCCGCAACATAGTTTATAATGCCTATCGGCCCCGAGACCTCGTTTAGTCCGTATCGTCCGGTTATCAGGTCAAAAAGGCTTATCCAGACCATGCGGCCTATTGATATACTCTCAAGAAAAGCGTTCTTTGTGACGCTCAAAAATGTCGGTTTAACTCCGACGATAACAAAATCGTAGTGAATGCTTATCAGATTCTCCTGACCCTCTATGGGGCTGGTTTGAAACTTAACATCCTTGAGCTCGACTTTTTTTCCGTCTCTTTTGACGACGAAGTCCATGACGCCGTCATCGTCGCGCATCATGAGAAACGTTATATCATATTGGGAATAGACTCGCTTGCCGTTTATTTTGACAATCTTATCCCCTGCCTCGAGTCCGCTCGCGGCACTTGTTGCGTTGTCATAAAACGAGCGAATCTGAGTGGTGCCGATAAGATCGGACTGACAGAGCATAATTGCAACGATTATAACGCCCATGATAAGATTGACCGTCGCTCCGGCGACGACGACTATCATTCGCTGCCACAGGGGCTTGTTGTTGAAGGCGTGCTGATCCTCGCTGTCCTCGTCCTCGCCCTCCATGCTGACGTATCCGCCTATCGGCAGGATTCTCACGGCATAGTTTGTATCGCCCTTCTTCTTTTTGAAGATGGCGGGACCCATGCCGATAGAGAACTCGTTGACCTTGACCTTGAAAAGCTTTGCAAAAAGGAAATGGCCGAGCTCATGAAACATTATTACGATGCCGAAGAAAAGTATGGCCACAAGAAACGGCCAGACCTTGCTCCAAACTGTCGAAAACGACAGCGCGGTGTTTAAAAACATATAAAATATCCTTTCGACCCGTGAAAATATCAGCAGCCGAACATCTCATGCACTTTTTCCCTTGCGCGGGAATCGGCGAGGAGAATGTTTTCGAGGCTGTCGCACGGTGAAAATTCGGTTGAATCGAGCACTCCCGCCACTGCGTCGGCGATATCGAGGAACTTTATCTTTCCGTCCCTGAACAGCTTATTTGCAGCTTCGTTAGCGCCGTTTGCCGATGCGGGATAAATGCCGCCCTTTGTTATCGCCTGCCTGCAAAGATTGATGCAGGAGAATGTATCATAATCGGGCTGCTCGAAGGTGAGCGTTTTCCACTCCTCGAGTCGGAGCTGTTTTGCGGGGCTCTCATAGCGCTCCGGATAAGTCAGAGCATACTGTATCGGCACGCGCATATCGGGCACGCCGAGCTGAGCTATGACGGAGTTGTCGACATATTCGACGAGCGAATGAACCACGCTCTGGCGGTGGACGAGAATATCTATCTTATCGGCTGGCATATCGAAAAGCCACGCCGCTTCGATAAGCTCAAGTCCCTTGTTCATCATTGTAGCAGAATCGATGGTAATTTTTGCGCCCATACTCCAATTGGGGTGCTTGAGCGCCTGTTCAACTGTGACGCCCTCGAGGTCGACACGCGTTCTGCCGAAGAACGGGCCGCCGGAAGCGGTCAGAATAAGGCGTTTGACGCTCTGCTTTCCGGGGCTTCCCTGAAGCGACTGGAATATTGCGGAATGTTCACTGTCGACCGGGAGAATCGCCACACCCTTTTCTTTGGCGCGGGTTGTGACAAGCTCGCCGCCGGCGACAAGGGTCTCCTTATTGGCGAGGGCGATATCATTGCCTGCCTCGATAGCGGCAAGGGTCGGCTTGAGACCGGCTATGCCGACAATACTGTTGAGCACCTTGTCGGCATCGAGCTGAGCTGCGGCGCATATGCCCTCTTCGCCGCCGAGCACTTTTGTATCGGTATCGGCGACTTTTATTCTGAGCTCCGCCGCTCTGTTCTCATCGGCAACAGCCGCTATCTCGGGCTTAAACTCCCTTATCTGCTTTTCGAGCAGGTCGATATTTGAATTCGAGGTCAGCGCTTTGACCGTAAAATTCCGAAGTCTTGCGACATCGAGTGCCTGGGTGCCTATAGAACCGGTAGAGCCGAGAATGACCATGCTTTTCATAGGATCACGCTCCCACGCTGAGAATCAGCGAAATAATGGCGTAGAGCATCGGCATAACGAAGCTGTAGCTGTCGAATCTGTCCATGATGCCGCCATGACCGGGGAAGATGGTTCCGAAATCCTTTTCGCCGAAGTTCCTCTTGATAACGGACGCCGAAAGGTCGCCGCCGATGCTGATAGCGGAGAGGAACATCGATGTTGCGGGAATCATCCACCACTTTATTGTGTCGTTCTTGAAGAAGAAATAATCAAAAATGAAGAAGAAAGCGAGGTTGAAGAGCATAGTTATAACTATTCCGCCGATTGCGCCCTCAACACTCTTTTTCGGGCTGATATTCGGAGCGAGCTTATGCTTGCCGAACTTTCTGCCGACAAAATACGCAAATGTGTCGTTAAGCCATGCGGACAGCAGCGCCGTAAAGATAATAAAGAACACATGCGACTGCTGGAACAGATCCGGACGGCTCAGGCAGAGATTTCTGAGCAGGGTTATTGTCGACATAACATACGGCACGATAACGCCGCAGAACATCGACATAACGACATCTTCAAACTTCGTCTTTTTATAGTTGCCGAGCATGATAAACATCATGATTATGACATAGACTATTGCAAGGACATATGTCGGGAACGGCAGCTTCGAAAAGAGCTTATATTCATAGGCAAAGGGCATAAATGCGGCGAGAACTATGTTGATTATCATGAGAAGCTTGTTCTCGATCTTTGCAACATGCTGTATCTCGTAGGAAGCGAGCAGCGATACGGCTGCTATAACTATGCCAAGAACGGGGGTGAACATAAAGGCAAGGACTGCAAGTCCGAAAAGAGCGCCTAAAACTCCGGTAATAACGCGCTGTTTCATCTTTCTCTCATCTCACTATAAAAATTATTTTCAGACTCCTCCGAAGCGTCTGCTGCGATGTGCGTATTCCTCAAGAGCGGCATCAAAATCCTGCTCGGTATAATCGGGCCAGAGGATATCGGAATAAATAAACTCCGAATATGCCGCCTGCCAGATGAGGAAGTTGGAAAGTCTGAATTCTCCGCTCGGGCGGATTATAAGATCGGGGTCGGGCTGACCCGCCGTATAGAGATTGTCGGATATATCCTGCTCGGTCAGGCTCTCGGGTGTGCGCTCCCCTCTTGCGCACTGCTCGGCAAGCCGCTTGCAGGCGGACAGTATCTCATTTCTGCCGCCGTAGTTTATCGCGATGTTTACGGTCGTTCTGACCTTGTCTGCGGAACCGCGCTCAAGCTCGTCAACAAGCTCGAGAATATCGTCCGCAAGACCTTCGCGCTCTCCTATATATCTTATTCTGAGACCTTTCTGTGCATTCTCCTGCTCGCGCTTCTCAGCCTCGCGCAGGTACTCACGGAAAAGATCCATTATGCCGCTGACTTCTTCGGGCGGTCTGCGCCAATTTTCCGTGGAAAAGGCGTAGAACGTCACATAGCGTATACCTCTGTCTGCGGCGTATTCGCATATTCTTTTGAACACCTTCGCCCCCTGCTTGTGACCCTCGCCGCGCGGGAGACCGCGCTGCTTCGCCCAGCGGCCGTTGCCGTCCATGATTATGGCGACATGCTTCGGAAGATGTTCGTTTTCAGGTGACTTTGTCATAGCAAAAATCCCTTTCTGTATTTAGGCAAAAAGGCATGACCGCCCGAAGCGCCCAGCCTTTTTGCTTCAAGGATCCGAAACAAATCAGATCGCCATTATTTCCTTTTCTTTCTCTGCAGCTACCGAGTCCGCTTCTTTGACGAACTTGTCGGTTATATCCTGCATTTCTTTCTCGCCGTACTTGAGATCGTCCTCGGTTATCTCGCCGTTCTTCTGCATCTTCTTGAGCTTATCCATGCAGTCTCTGCGGATAGAGCGGATGGCGACCTTGCAGTCTTCGGCAAGCTTCTTGACATCCTTGACTATCTCGCGGCGCTTATCCTCAGTCAGAGGCGGGAAGGTCAGTCTGATAACCTTGCCGTCATTCTGCGGGTTGATGCCGAGATCGGAGGTCTGGATAGCCTTCTCGATGGGGTGCAGAGTCGAAGCGTCCCAGGGCTGGATGCAGAGAATTCTCGCCTCGACTACAGAGATAGCCGCAAGCTGATTTATCGGAGTGGCAGTGCCGTAATAATCAACGGTTATCTTATCGAGAACCGCCGCGGTAGCTCTGTTTGCTCTTATTGCAGCATACTCGCCCTTGAGGGAGCTGATGCTCTTACCCATTTTATCGCGTGCTGTTTGAAATACTGTTTCCATAATTTCAATCCTTTCTTGAAGAGAAGATCATATTTTCATCGGTCTTTCGCCGATCATTTTACAACTGTTCCGACATTTTCGCCTTTTATCGCCTTAACGATATTCTGAGGATCGTCGAGGTTGAAAACGAGAATCGGGATAGAATTGTCTCTGCAGAGAGATGCCGCAGTGCCGTCCATGACCTTGAGGTCGTGGCTGAGAATCTCGTCGAACGAGAGGGTATCATACTTCTTCGCATCCTCGAACTTGTGGGGATCCTTATCATAGACGCCGTCGACATTCGTTGCCTTGAACATGATATCGGCATCTATCTCGAGTGCGCGCAGAGCAGCGGCAGTATCAGTGGTGAAGAACGGGTTGCCGGTGCCGCAGCCGAAGATAACGACTCTACCCTTTTCAAGGTGGCGAACCGCCTTATTGCGGATATAGGGCTCGGCTATCTGCTGCATGGCAATAGCGGTCTGGACTCTGACGGGCACCTTGAGATGCTCGAGGGCATCGGCAAGAGCGAGGGAGTTCATGACAGTGGCGAGCATACCCATATGGTCGGCTCTGGTTCTGTCCATATCGCCGCTCGAACGTCCGCGCCAGAAGTTGCCGCCGCCGACAACGAGGCCGACCTGAACGCCCATATCGACACATTCCTTGACTGCGGAGCAGATATTGAGAACGGTATCGTAGTCAATACCCATACCCTTTCCGCCGGCGAGCACCTCGCCGCTTATTTTCAGAAGTATACGTTTATACGTAAGCTCCATGTTACTGCCTCCATTCAAAAAAACATAATTTTCCGCTACTATTTTACTTTATTTTACGCAAGCTGTAAAGACAAAAAGACAAATTCACAGCAATTTAACAAAAAAAGAGCACGGGAGACAAGATTCGCTTTTGTCTCCCGTGTTTAAGTTCGCGTTACTGCCTGCCGAGCGCCGCCTGAGCTTCGGATGTAAGCTTCGAAGTCTGGCGCTGAGCCATGACAAGATTATAATAAATGCCGCGCTTTTTGAGAAGCTCCGTATGCGTGCCGACCTCGGCGATTCTGCCGTTTTCAAGCACAACGAGCCTGTCCGCATGGCGCAGGGTCGAAAGCCTGTGAGCAATGGCTATTGTTGTTCTGTTATGAACCAATCTGCCGAGCGCTTCCTGAATATGACTCTCTGTCTCTGGGTCGAGTGCGCTTGTCGCCTCGTCGAGAATGAGTATCTTCGGATCACGCAGTATCGCTCTCGCTATCGCCACACGCTGGCGCTCGCCGCCCGAAAGATTATAGCCGTTTTCACCGACGACGGTATTATACCCGTCTTTGAGCTCCATTATAAATCCGTGGGCGTTTGCCGCCTTTGCGGCGGAGAACACCTCTTCCGGGGATGCGTCCGGCTTCGCATAAGCGATATTGTCATAGACGGTGCCGGAGAAAAGGTACGTCTCCTGGAACACGACGCCCATATTCTCGCGCAGATAATACTGGTCATAATCGCGGATATCCCTGCCATCTATTCTGAGTGTCCCGCTGTCGACATCATAGAGGCGCATGACAAGGTTTATCATAGTGGACTTGCCCGCTCCCGAATGACCGACAAGACCTATCATCTCACCCGGTTTTATCTTCAGATTTATATCCTTGAGCACCGGTTCATAACTCTTATAGCCGAAGCCGACTGAATCGAACTCCACCTCGCCCGTTATCGGATATTTACCGGCGTTTCTCGAATCGCCAACCTGCGGCTTTTCATCGAGAACTTCATAAATTTTTATAAGGCTCGTTGTGACCTCCGCTACCCAGCGGGGCATATTGGCAAGCCAGTCGAGCGGCTTATAGATATACGAGAGCAGAAGCACAAAGCTCCACAGCTCGCCCGCGGTCATCGTGCCGTTTATAACCATTCTTCCGCCGAAATAGAGCACGAGGAAATTGCCGGAATTCATAAAGAAGCCTATGACCGGGAAGATAATCGCCCACATTCGCTCGTTGCTCACGGAGATATCTGCAAGAGCCTTGCTCGCGGAAGAAAACTTTGCAACCTCGCGCTTTTCGCTGCCAAAGGTTTTGACAACACGGATGCCCTTGATTATATCGTGAAGAATCGAGTTCGCGCGGCTGTCATACCGCCACTGCTTATCGTAGCGCAAATGGATATAGCGCTTGAAGCCGTTGAGTGCGATAATGCACAACGGCGCAGGCAGGACTGCGAGAAGAGTCAGCAGCGGGCTCATGCGCAGCATGAATATGCCGACGACGATAAAGAGTATAATCTGTTCGAGTGCATAGCGACCTTTATCAACAAAGAAGTTTTGAACCGTGTTTGTATCGCGCGTAACACGTTTTATAAGATCGCCCGCAGTTTTTCGCGACATGGACGAGATGGACATACGCTGGACTTTGTCATAGACAACGGAGCGCAGATATTTCGAGAATCCGAGTCCGACGCTGTTCGCGGTACGCCCGGAGAATATCTGGAAGATGTTTTCGAGCAGATAAGTCAGCGCCATGGCGACGCCGATAATAATAACATTCTGCTTTGCGGAGAGCCCGCCCGACGAAACCGCCGACGAGAAACTGTCGACAAGCTTGCCCTGGAGCACGGGCTGCGCCGCAGACATAAGATTTGCAAAAGTGACGAGCACGCTCGACACGATAAGAGTCGGCATAAACTGCCGAAGCATTTTAAATGTTCTGCGCCATATGTAGCTCTTATCAACGCAGAACATACAGACATCGGTACCCTTTGGATAGCGCCTGCCGCATACCGGGCATCGGTCGGCATTGTCGGCGCTGAGCTGCGGTTCTTCACCTGTTTTTATATAGTGGTTGACCGCCTTACAGAATTCGCCTATATCCTCCGCGGCACTCATGGAGAAGCGGCAGACCGTGATATTCTCGGCGCTGTCGTAATCAGAGCCGAACTCATCCGCAAACGGCGATATCTCGATGCTTCCGCATCCGACATCGGTATACTGCACAAGCTCGCCGACATTTTCAAGCGAATGTGAAAACACCTCTTTGCCGTCTTCGAGCGCATAGACTGCGCCGTTCTCATACCGCAGGACACCGCGGCACGGCTTTGAATTCAAGTCAAGGTCATATTTTACCTCGGTCATATTTTAAACCATACGGCGCACAGCCGCTCCTTTCTTTAAAATTCATGCAAAAAAATCAATACAGAAATGGTTCGATTTTCCTGCGCGTTCTCGATTTAAGGGCGTTGATATCCGGAATTATAAAACGGTTACCGTCGGCATCGGTGAGCATGACCGCGCCGGAATCGAGCATCTTGATGTTGCGGCTGATATCCTTGACGCCAAATGTCTTTTTGAATCCGTCTATAGACACATCGAAATAGAACGAGCCCATCTTCTCATCTATCGAATATATCTCGGATATCTGCGGGCAATAGTAGCGCGCGGCGAGATCCTTTTCGATTATCTCTCTGCTCTCCGGCGGAAAATCGGCGGCGTTTTTTATTATGCCGATCTCGTTCTTGTCCATATCGCTGACACTTATATACTCAAACGGTCTGTGCAGAGGCAGAGTACGCAAAAGGCGCACGCGGCGATAATCTTTATCCTCGGTTTTGAGGGCGGTAAAGCCGTTCGGATTTATATAGAATCTGCACTTTTCGGGGTCGAGGAAGTTTATTGACATAGTATTGAGTTCTCCCATTTTAACTCTCCTCAATCGATTATGCCGACAGCCTTGAGGGCTTCGGCCTGTATTTTATAGAGCTTATAGAACTCGCCGCGCTTTTTGAGAAGCTCGGCATAGCTACCGTATTCGACCACTTCGCCCTCGTTTATTACCGCGAGCATATCAGCATCGCGAAGAGTCGAGAGACGATGGGCTATGGCGACAGTTGTTCTGCCCTGCATAAGCTTTGTGAGCGAATACTGGATATTGCGCTCTGTTTCGGTATCCATTGCCGCAGTAGCCTCATCGAGAATAAGGATACGCGGATTCTGAATTATCGTTCTGGCTATCGATATTCTCTGGCGCTCGCCGCCGGAAAGGTCGTGGCCGCCCGCTCCGACGCGCGTCTCATAGGCATCGGGCAGTTTCATAATGAAATCATGCGCGCTCGCCGCCTTTGCCGCGGCGATTATCTCGTCCATTGTGGCATCCGGCTTTGCGTAGCGAATATTATCGGCTATTGTACCGATGAACAGATAGATATCCTGCGAGACCAAACCGACATTCTTTCTGATAGTATCGAGCGGCAGGTCGCGCACATCGACTCCGTCGATTTTGACGCACCCGGCTTTCGGGTCATAGAGCCGCGCTATAAGATTCGCTATTGTTGTTTTGCCCGCTCCGGTTTTGCCGACTATTCCGAGCATCTGACCCGCGTTCACTTTGAGGTCGAGATTTTTTATAACAGGCTGTGCGGGTTCATACTCGAACTCAAGTTTTGATATTTCTATATCTCCGCGCACCTCGCCAGGTTCTATTGGGTGCTCTTTTTCGACTATTTCGGGCTTTGCGTCAACTATCTCAAACACGCGCTGAGCCGAGTCGACACAGCGCGCCCACCAGTTGGACACCCACGAAAGAAAATCCAAAGGTCCGACGAGCATGGTAAGATAGACGGTGAAATTGAGAAGCGTACCAATGGTCATCTCGCCGTTTGCAACCATAAGTCCGCCAAAAGTCAGCATAACCACGGCAAGCATGGAGAGCAATATGGTGAGCACCGGAAAGAGAGTCGCTTCGGAATTGTTGAGCTTCAAATCCGCTTTGTAGAGATCGCTACTGACCGTATCGAAGCGGTCGAGTTCTTCATCTTCTTTTGAAAAAGCCTTTATTATGCGCTGTCCGTTGATATTGTCGCTGACCATGGAAGTGAGCCTAGCGTTGCGCGCCCAGCTTCTGTGATGCAAAGTTCTGAAAAATCTGCCGCCGAAGACGAGCAGCACAAGGAATATAGGAGCCGCGGCACAGCAGAGAAGCGCCAGTTTCCACGACATGACGAACATTATTATCAAAACGCCGACAACTGTTATAACATTCGTTATGACATACGGCAGTCCGTCAACAAAGAACCAATAGATATTATTGGAATCCCTTGTCACGCGCTCCATGAGCGAGCCCGTCTGTTTGGACGAATAAAAACCAACGGACAGGCGCTGCATGGCGGCGAAAATCTTGACTTTTATGTCATATATGACTCGCGGCATTATACTGCCCATAAGGAACTGGAACGACACGGTCATAAGCAGTCCCAGAAGCTTCATGCCGACAACTGCGCCGATAAGATATCCGAGCGTGACGAGCAGCTGCTGCGCGGGCGTTGATCCGACCTTGCTCAGCACATCGTCAAAGAGCGTCTTTGTGCTTATCTGCGGCATTGCCATGTTCATGGCGGTGCTTATAAGTATGGCGGTGACGATAAGCGCCATCTGAAGCTTATAGCCGCCGAAAAAAGAAAACAGACGTTTGACGGTCGAGCCGTTTTTATCGCATTTTGGACATGAACTGCACCCGGGAGGATACGGTCTTTTGCACTTCTGGCAGACTCCGCCGTTCGGCTCTTCACTGCTCTGCGGCATCGGCTCGCCGGTCTTGAGGCTGTTGAACGCCTTGCAGAAGTCATCATAGCCGCCGAGAAAATTGAGGCTGAATTTTATAAGACCGATATCGTCGCCGTCCTTTTCGGCTATAAGGCGTCCTGTTGAGACATACTGCTCGCATTTGAGCGAATCGAAATCCGAGAGCGGATAAGAGCGTATCTCTCTGAGTTCATACTCGGACTTGATTTTCTTGTTTCCGCGCTTTTTGGTGACTTTCTCATCGCCGAGGATAAAATATATGCCCTTGTCGTCAAGGGCTGTCCACGCAGTGAGATAACAGCCGTCGAAATCCATATCGCTTTCAACAACTTTTATAAAGCCGCCGGTCTCAAGGCCGTTTTTCCTGACCGCCGAATCGATATCGTCGGGCAGTCGGTCGGGGGTCTTTCGCTTCGGCGGTTCGGGTCTGCCGAGCATACGGCGCAATTTTCTTTTTATTTTTTTCTTGAAGTTGTTCATAATCACTCCGAAAAAATAATCAAAAAGCGGACAGCCGGCGGCCGTCCGCAAATCACCTGTTATGAGAGAATACACGGGGCGCAACATATATGATAATTTATTTTACGCTCTGTCATAAGACGCGCTCCCCTTTCTTTAAGATATGACTTTTAATATAGCTTTTAAATGATAGCATGATAAAAAGCAGATGTCAACCGAAATGTCAGTCGATATAGTCGAGTATCATCGGCTGCTCCGAAGGCTTCTTATCGCCGATTGAGACAGCGGAAAGATAACGGGACTCGGCACCGTCGAGGCGGCTCTTATTGTCCGCAAAAAGCGTTGCGAGCAGTTCGCCGCGCTTTACAAAATCGCCCGCCTTTGCGGCTATCATAATGCCTGCCGCATGGTTAATATTATCCTCTTTTTTCTCTCTGCCCGCTCCGAGCAGAACGGCGGTCAAGCCTATCTTCTCGGAATCCGTGTGGGTTATATATCCGTCCGCAGGTGCATACACCTCGCGGCTGAAAGAAGCTTTTCTGAATTTTGATGTATCTTCGATATACGAGACATCGCCGCCCTGCAATTTAACCATCATTTCAAAACGCTTGAGAGCTTCGCCGCTTTTGACTGCTTCATCAACGAGCCTGCCGCACTCGTCTCTATCGCCTATACCGGCAAGCATCAGCATCCTGCACGAAAGCTCGCGGCAGACCGTCCAGAGATCGCCCGAGGTGTTGCCATTGAGTATATCAACGGACTCAATGACCTCAAGCGAGTTGCCGACCGCACTTCCAAGCGGTGAATCCATATTTGTTATCAGAGCGGCAGTCCTGACGCCAGCTCCCCTGCCGATATCGACCATCGTGCGCGCAAGCAGGCGGGAATCGTCGAGTGTTTTCATAAAAGACCCGCTCCCGGTTTTGACATCGAGTAGGATACAATCCGAGCCGTCGGCGAGCTTCTTGCTCATGATGCTTGAGGCTATGAGCGGTATGCTGTCAACGGTTGCGGTGACATCGCGCAGGGCGTAAAGTTTTTTGTCGGCGGGACACATATTTCCGCTCTGTCCCGTGACGCTCAGACCGCAGGTTTCAACGGTCTCACGCATTTCTTGCGGGGATATCGAAGTGCGAAAGCCGGGTATAGACTCAAGCTTATCAACCGTTCCGCCTGTGTGACCGAGTCCCCTGCCGGACATTTTCGCCACTTTCACGCCGCACGCCGCGACTATCGGAGCGACTATAAGCGTGGTTTTATCGCCCACACCGCCTGTTGAATGTTTATCGACCTTGACGCCGCTTATCCCGCTGAGATCGGCTTTGTCGCCCGAATCGCGCATTGCAAGAGTCAGCGCGACCGTCTCGGCATTTGTCATTCCGCGAAAAAACACCGCCATAGCGAACGCCGAAAGCTGATAATCCGGCACTTCGCCCGAGACGCAGCCGTTGATTATATAAGATATCTCTTCGGCGGTCAGTTCGCCGCCGTCACGCTTTTTGCGGATAAGTTCGGGCATATACATAAAGACACCTCAGTTCGTGAAGATAAGTACATGGTTGAGTGAGAATATAGACGACAACTCCTGATCATCGCCGAGGACTATGTTCTTGGCATCGTCGGCAGTGACAAGCGACGATATCATGCTCGGATCGGCTTTGACGCGTTCGATTATGGCGTCGTAATCCGACTGAGTGAACAGAGAGAACAGCGAGCGCTGAAGATCGAGCCGCACGCCGTCGTCGGCTATGCCGTAAGTTACCGAGCGTCCGCCTTTGAAACTGCCGTCTTTTACTTCGGCGAGAGCCCTGTAGACACTCGTTGAAACCGATTTTTCCGCGCTGGTCAGGACGGAATCGGAGACATATGATTTGTCCGTATCGGCGCCGATAACCCAGCTTCCGACATTGCGTTCCGCAACGCTCGCGACGGTTGCAAATGTCTTTGTCCCGCAGGCGAATATGACCTGCGTACCTGTCGAGAACCACGACTTTGCGCGCGCTTCGACGTCGTCCTCATTCTCATCGGTCTTGAGGAAATTCACTTTTATCTCTACTGACATAACTTCGAGCATTAAATCTTCGGCGGCGCGTTCGGCGCCCTGAATGAAGCCGAAGCAGTAATTGACATAATCATCTGACGGGCTGCTGCCCTGAAATCCGAGGTGCTGAAACCCGTTCGACACCGAGGCATAGCCGGCAAGATATCCTGCATCGAGAGTCGAATATCCGACGGCAAGCACATTTGAGGGCAGATTTTTCTCCTCGCAGTCAATAATAATAAACTTTACATCGTCCCAACGCTCAGCCGCCTTTATAACAGCATCGCAGAATTCGTCGCCGTGACAGACTATCGCCTTTGCGCCGTGGTTTATCGCTTTCTTAATCGCTTTAAAGAAATATTTTGTGCCGCGCTGAGACGGTCTGTAATATTTGCAGTTGACGCCGTAATCGGCGGCGTAGCTCCTGACGCCGTCCCACACGGCAGAATTATATGATCTGTCATAGATATCGCCGACATCGGTGATGAACACCGCGTCATACTTTTCGCGCTTCGAGCAGGCGCAGAGGCTCAAAAGCATCGCCGCCGCACAAAGGACAGATATTATACGCCGAAAGTTTTTCAAGGCTGTTTCTCCTGTTTCAGATTTGCCGGACCGAATAAGCCTGGCAAAAGTTCTTTGAGCTTAAACGAACGCAGTCCGTTTTCCGTGTTGCAGATTATTTCAAAAGTTTCCGTATTGCAGAATTCCGCCATGACCTGACGACATACGCCGCAGGGAGTGCAAAATTCAACGCCGTCTTTTCCTCCGGCAACGGCTATTGCGCAAAAGTCGCGTTTCCCGCTTGAAACGGCTTTGAAAAAGGCCGTGCGCTCGGCGCAGACTGTCGGAGTATACGCGGCATTTTCGATATTGCAGCCCGTATATACCGTACCGTCGGAGCAGAGAAGCGCCGCGCCGACGCTGTATCCGGAATAGGGAGAATACGAATTTGCACGCGCGTCTGAAGCTTGAAAGAACAGCGCATTACGCTCATTGTCGGTCATACGTCCGACACCTCCCGCAGAAAGCTCTCTCCGCTTTTAAGCGCGGGCAAGCCGAAGCAATCGAGCACAAAAGCGGAAATATCGGCAAAGGTCGGGCGGGTTCCGATATTAACCCCCGCTTTAACCTTATCGCCGTAAACTATTATAGGGATATACTCGCGCGAATGGTCGGTGCTTGCGGTCGAGGGATCGCAGCCATGGTCTGCGGTTATTATGAGCACATCGTCGGGACGCATATTTTCGAGAAATCTGCCGAGATATCCGTCGAACTCGGTCAGGGCTTTTGCATAACCGTCGACATCGTTCCTGTGTCCAAAGAGCATATCGAAATCGACGAGATTGACAAAGCAGAGACCGTTGAAATCCTCTTTTTGAAGTTCGAGCGTTTTTTCCATGCCGTCGGCGTTATTTTTGTTGATACCTCTGTGATCCGTAACGCCACGGGAGGCGAAAATATCATTTATCTTGCCGACGGATATGACATCGAAGCCCGAAGCTTTCAGACAGTCGAGCATTGTCTCCCCGGTCGGTTCGAGAGAAAAATCATGCCTGCCGGAGGTTCTGTAAAAGTTCGGGTATTCGCCTTTGAAAGGACGGGCTATAACCCTGCCGACGGCAAGCTCGTCTTTGAGCATACCGCGAGCTGTGCGGCAGATACCATAGAGCTCTTCGAGAGGAACTATGTCCTCGTGGGCGGCTATCTGAAAGACGCTGTCGGCAGAAGTATAGACGATGAGGTCGCCGGTCTCCATATGCTGCCTGCCGTAGTCAAGAATGACCTGCGTGCCCGAATATGGCTTGTTGCAAAGCACGCCGTGTCCGGTAAGGCGCGAAAACTCGTCGATAGCATACTGCGGGAAGCCGTCCGGGAAAGTCGGCATAGGCTTTTCGGACACAACTCCGGCTATCTCCCAATGACCTGTAGTTGTATCCTTTCCGGCAGAACGCTCGGCGGCTCTGCCGAATGCGCCGCGCGGCGACTCAACTGCGCCTTTTGGCGAGACTCCGTCGATATTGAAAAGGCCGAGAGAGCGCATATTTGGCACGTCAAGATATTCGGAGCGGCTGACCGCACCGAAAGTGTCGCTGCCGCAGTCGCCGTATTTCGCGGCATCGGGCAGTTCGCCGACGCCGAAAGAATCGAGAACTATAAGAAAAACTCGCTTTGTTTTCAAAAATATCACTCCGTTTAAAGAGTATTGAGGGCTATTTTTATCATTTCATCAAAACTCTGCTCACGCTCTGCAGGCGAGCATTCGCCGCTCGTCGGATCCATGGGCAGGTCGGATATAGTGCAGATGCACAGTGCGTTTTTGCCGGAGCGTGCGGCGTTCATATAGAGCGCGGCAGCCTCCATTTCAACTGCCAGAACGCCCATTTTGCGCCACAGTTCAAAGCTCGGGATATCCTCATAAAAAGTATCGGAAGAAATAATATTGCCGACCACAGGCTCTTTGCCCATCTTTCTCGCGGCGGACACCGCTTTTTCGAGCAGAGAGAACGACGCTATCGGCGCAAACGTACCTGGCAGACCGAATTGGTGGGCAAAATTCGAATTGGTACACGCGCCCGCTCCTATAACAACATCGCGCAGTTTAAGTCCGGGAGCTATCCCGCCGGCGGAACCGACGCGGATAATATTGTCCACATCGTAGAAATTGAAAAGCTCATAGGAGTAGATGCCCATCGACGGCATACCCATACCGGAAGCCATAACCGAGACGGGCTTGCCGTGATATGTTCCGGTATAGCCCTGAATGCCTCTGACATTGTTTACGAGGCGGGCGTCGTCGAGAAAAGTTTCGGCGATATACTTTGCTCTTAAAGGATCGCCGGGCATGATGACTGTTTTGGCGAAGTCGCCTTTGTTCGCGGTATTGTGTGCTGTTGACATATTGACTCTCCTTTCAATATCCGGACGCATCAAGGCCCTTGGCGAGCTTGACAATTCTGCTCGTGCCGAGCCTGTCGCAGCCGAGGGCTATGAACTTCTCCGCATCATCGAGACTGCCGATGCCGCCCGCGGCTTTCATTTTCACATTACTTCCTATATGCTCCGAAAAGAGCTTTATATCATCGAATGTTGCGCCGCCCGTCGAGAAGCCGGTCGAAGTCTTTATATAGTCGGCACCGGAGCGCGTGACTATATCGCACATTGTTATCTTCTCGTTCTCGGTAAGCAGGCAGGTTTCGATAATGACTTTCAATATCTTGCCCTCGCACGCGGCGCGAACCGCCTTTATCTCATTTTCGACATAGACGGTATTGCCGGACTTGAGCTCACCGACATTTATGACCATGTCTATCTCATCCGCGCCGTTTGCAACGGCATCCGCTGTCTCAAAGACCTTGGCGGCGGTGGTGTTATAGCCGTTCGGGAAGCCGATGACGGTGCATATCTTCACCCTGCCCCCGACATATTCTTTCGCTCTTTTGACAAACGCGGGCGGGATGCACGCGCTCGCTGTGCCGAATTTTTCGGCATCGATAAGTATCTGTTCGATATCACTCCACCCGGCGGTGACTCCGAGCAGGGTGTGGTCGACTTTTTTGAGAATTTCTCTGATGTCCATTTTCTGTTCCTCCGTTGTGTTTTCTGCGGTAAAAAACAAAGCCTGCGCTTTGTCAAAAATCCGTACAAATCATATGATGTACAGAGGGATGCCTCATAAAAAGCAAGATAAAGGAGTAATGTTCCGATATGAATTACAACAACCGAAGCGCCGGGAGCTGCTCCTGCTCCGTGCGCGAGGCGATGACTCCGTTCCCCGAGGACTACAGCGTCGCCATGGCATATGTTCCGATACAGACGGATATAAGCGTATACGATGAGATGAAAGCCCTTGAAGTCGGCACACTCTTCCCCGTTCTCAACAAGCCGTTCAATCCTGCGAGGTGTTCAAGATGACAAAGCGCGAAACGATGCTCAGGCGACTGAGTGCCGCGCAGTTCACGCAGTGGGAACTGCATCTCTATCTTGACACCCACCCGTCCGATCTCCAGGCTCTCGCGCTGTTTCGCAAATGCGACGCGCGGTACAGGGCGCTCAGGAGCGAATACGAGGCTCAGTTCGGCGCGCTCACTGCGTTCGACGCGACCGGCGCAGAGTGGCTCAAAGACCCGTGGCCGTGGGATACAGAGGAGTGTGGCTGCTGATGTTTGTATATGAAAAGAAGCTTCAGTATCCGGTAAAGATAGCAAATCCGAACCCGAAATACGCAAAGATAATACTCGACCAATACGGCGGACCCGACGGAGAATTGGGCGCGTCGCTGCGCTATCTCAGTCAGCGCTTCACCATGCCCTACGCTCAGCTCAAGGGACTGCTCACCGATATCGGCACGGAGGAGCTCGGACACCTCGAAATGATAGGCGCGATAGTCCACCAGCTCACAAGAAATCTTACGCCCGAAGAGATAAAGAAAGGCGGATTCGACGCATATTTCGTCACCCACACCGCCGGAGTATATCCCGCAGGAGCAAACGGAATGCCCTACAGCGCGGGTTCGATGCAGTGCAAGGGAGACACGATAGCCGACCTCATGGAAGACATGGCTGCCGAGCAGAAAGCGAGAGTCACCTATGACAACATTCTGCGCCTTGTTGACGACCCAGATGTCCGCGACCCGATAAAATTCCTGCGTGAGCGCGAAATAGTCCACTTCCAGCGGTTCGGCGAGGGGCTGCGCACGGTCACTGACCGGCTCAACTCGAAGAACTACTATTCTTTCAACCCGTCGTTTGACAAATGCTGAAAATATAAACTCAAGGGAGCCTCAACGTTCAACGCGCCGAGGCTCCCCAAAAAACTGCTTATTTTACGAAGCTGACGGCGACATTTTCAAAAGTCTCCCCGCCCGCAAGGAAAGCGGAAAAGTCGTTCTTCACCTCAAGCGTTCCGCCGCTCTTCATGGAATTGACGAGCTTGACATACTCGCCCTCGGTGAACTTTTCGAACTTAGAGGTTGCAAAAGGCAGACCGACGGCATTGTCGTCAACGCCGAGGTTTGAAGAGAGTCCGCCGACGAGCACCCACTTGCCCGCATAAAACGAGGTGAGTATCTTCTGCACGCCCGAGCTGAGTCCTTTCATTGCCGAGGTTATAACAGTATCGGATACGGACGACTGATCGACATCGACGCCAATAGACTTGCCGTTATTCGCCAATGCCGCCTCAAAGACGGAATCGCACATCTCACCGCCGCAGGAGAAGATGCACTCCGTGCCTGACTTGTACCATTCGTTGACCATATTCTGAAGCTCGGTCGAAGCCGAGAAATTATCGCCGTAGCGGTAACTGTACTTCATCTCGACGACAACGCCGGTAACTTTTGCCGCGTCGTTCGCACCCTGGACGAAGCCGTAGCCGAATCTGTTGACGGACGGGTTATTGCCCGCTCCGCCGCCGACAAAGCCGAGCTTTGTATTGCCCTCGGTAACTGCGGCGTATCCCGCAAGATAGCCGCACTGCTCCTCTTTAAATGCAACTGCCGCGACATTCGAGAGAGCCTGTCCATCGCCGTTGGTGAGGACATAGCCGTCAACAAAGATAAACTTTGTATCGGGATTTTCCGCTGCGGCTCGTTTGAGAGCGTTCTCCTGCTCATAGCCGGTGGCGACGATTATATTCGCGCCGCCTTTTATTGCCTCGATAAACGCATTGTATCTGTCGTCATCCGAAGCTTTGTTGCCGTTTCTGGGCTGATAATATTTATACGACTTGCCGTTTTTATAGGCAAAGAGCTTGACTCCGTCCCAGGTTCCCTGGTTGAAAGATTTATCTTTGAGCCTGCCGACATTCGTGACCATTGCTATTTCATATTTTCCGTCTTTCGAGGTCATGGTATCGGCAATTTCATCTGCCGAAATTATTTGGCTGTCTCCCGCCTCGGTCGAGAGACGCTTTTTGCTGCATGCGGTAAGGGCGGCGCAGCCGAAAATCAAAAGCACCGCAAGAAGTGCCGCAAGGGACTTCTTCATTGTAAAACCTCCTATATAGGACTCACGCGTCCGTTTCGACTGTTTATTATATCATTTAAGCGCCTTTAAATCAACAAAGTTTTGTGAAAAATTTATATGGTATATATAATTATAACCACAGAAGAAAAATATATTACATTTTACAAATCGGGATTTTAAAGGCACGAAAGATTGATTTTAGGGCTCGCAGATGATATAATCAAAAAAAATATCAAGCGAGGTTTTCATCAGATGCACCCTATAGCCGCTTTTTGCAGACGCAATTTGAACGCACTCGGGCTCGAACTCTACAGCATCGCATATCCCCTGCTCCCGAAGGACAGGCGCGACTGGCTGTTTGAGAAAAACGTTAATATAGTTCCCGCCGAGACTGGCGTAAAGATAATAGACAAAGACGAAGAGAGCATCACAATAGGCAAATTCAACAAGGACGGCACATATTCGGACAAGCCGTTCCGCATACTCACGACAACAGATATCCACCTCGGCGACACGCCCTCTCTGCGCCGCAAGGCAATGCAGATGCTCGCAAATCATATTGCGCAGGCAAAGCCCGATCTTGTGATATTCACGGGAGATATAATCCTCTCGAAGTTCCAGCAGCTTGACGCGGTTCAGTTCGCGCGCTTCATGGAAAAGACGGGAGTGTACTGGGCGATTGTCTTCGGCAATCACGAGGTTCACGAGGAAAAGGGCTTCTACAAATGGCTTATGCTCGACTCAATGCGCCGTTATCCGCACTGCCTCGCGCTCCACGGCGACGACAGTCTCTACGGCTACGGCAACTACAGAATAGACATCAAAAACGGCGAAAACTCTCTGCTCCAGAGCCTGTATCTTTTCGACTCCGGGCGCGACATACGCGAGAGATATTACAAAGACTACGGAGTGCCCGAGGGCATGAAGGGCTACGACTTCTTGAAGCCGGAGCAGATAGAATGGTACAAAAACTGCGTGCGCAGGACGGAAGAGAAATACGGAAAAGTAAAATCGATGATGTATTTTCACATTCCCCTGCCGGAGTTCGAGCATGTTATGAAGCTCGACGAAAACGGGCAGTATGTTCCGACGGGCGAAGCGAAGATTTTCTACGGCGGGATGTATGAATCCGTCGGCTGTTCACCGTTCAACAGCGGAATGTTTGACGCCATATGCGAGCTCGGCAGCACTCAGGCGGTCTACTGCGGACACGACCATGTCAACGACTTCTGCGCGAACTACAAAGGGGTCTGCTTCATATACAGCCAGTGCGGCGGATACGAGACATACACCATGGGCACGAACTTCGGCTGGCCGGAGGAAAAATGGATGCAGGGCGTGACGATAACCGAGATTCTGCCCGACGGCAGCATAACGGTCGGCAGACGCTTCAACCGCAATTATCTCAAGCGTCCCGAGCAGTTCAACGCCGAAAAACAGGCATACGAAGAAAGCAAGAGAAAATAATATGGCGTCAAGCAAAGATTATCTCGAATATGTGCTCGAACAGCTGAGCGAAGCCGGTGATGTGACGAGCCGGGCGATGATGAGCGAATACATACTCTATTTTCGCGGAAAAGTAATCGGCGGTATATATGACAACCGATTTCTCGTAAAGCCCGTTCAGGCGGCGCGAAATATGATGCCGGACGCACCGGAGGAATTGCCGTATGACGGCGCGAAGCCGATGCTGATGGTTGAAAACATCGAGGACAGAGAGTTTTTGAAAGAACTCTTTGAGGCGATGTATGACGAGCTGCCCGCACCGAAGCCGAAAAAGAAGAAATAAAGAAATGCTCCCGACCTGCAAAAGCGGATCGGGAGCTGATTTTTATCGCAAAGAAAGACTGTAATTTGTAAAAATCCCTGCCCGAACGAGCGGACAGGGACAATATTTGCTGTTCTTTTCAAGCTTTGGACTCGACGGCGATATACTTGTCGATAAAGCTCTTGACTTTTGCCTCGTATGCGGCGGAATCGGTCGGGTAGCTCTCGGCATGACCGGCGCCCTCAACGAGAAGCAGGTCTTTGTCGGTGCTGCAAGCGTCATAGAGCTCATGCACCATATAAGTGGGGACGAAATCGTCCTTTGTGCCGTGGATAAAGAGCATCGGCACCTGTGCGTGGCTGACGCTCTCGACCGCGTCGACCTTTTTGAAATCGTATTTTGCGATATGTTTATTGAAGAAGTTCGCGCCGTCAAGCAGCGGAGAAGTCGGAACATGGGCGTTTTTGAGCTGATAATCGAACTCCGCCCACGGGCTGGTATAGCCGCAGTCGGCAACGGTGAATTTGACATTCTTCGGCAGGTCGGGGTTGCCGCTCATCATCATAACGGTGGCGCAGCCCATTGAAACGCCGTGCAGGATTATCTGGATATTGCTTCCGAAAGTATCGGTCATGAATTTGAGCCACTGCATAGCATCGCGCGACTCATGCGAGCCGAAGCCGATATATTTGCCCTCGCTCTCGCCGTGCGCCTGATGGTCGACGATAAAGACATTGAAGCCGAGGTCATGATAGAACTTCGCCATGAGTCTGAACTCGCGCTTACCCCAGCAGCGATATCCGTGGCTGCCGAATACATAGACATCGGAGGGCTTGTCGGCTTTGAGAAGATAGCCCTTGAGCTTGTTTCCGTCAACGTTAGTTATGGAGTAATTTTCAAAAGTCTGATCATTGAGCCACTCCTCGCGCGGGTCGAGAAGGAACTTTTCGGGGTTGGTCTCCATCATTTTCTTTTTGGCGTTGGCATCCATCTTCCCGGGTATCTTCGAGTTGCGCGCTATTACTTCATAGAAGACAAGATAGCTCACCACACCAAAGAGTATGCCGCAAAGCAGAAGAACCGCCGCGACGACTATTACGGTTATTTCAACAGCATTCATGATTATCACCTTTCTTGAATTTGCGTGCAACGGCACGGCTTTAGTCCAACAATATTATAACGATATGTATGAAATAAGTAAAGAAAAACTTTTATGCCAAATAAGCATTGAACGAGCCGCTTTTTTGTGATAAACTTTGCTTGTGTTAAAGACAAAAGGAGGAAAAAAATGAGCAGATACGAAAGCGCAAGAGAGATATATGAGTCCCTCGGCGTGGACACGGAAAAAGCCATAGAGACGCTTCGCAGCACGGCTGTTTCAGTTCACTGCTGGCAGGGCGACGATGTTACGGGCTTCGACTCGAAGCAGGCTCTCTCCGGCGGAATACAGACCACCGGCAACTACCCCGGCAAGGCGCGCACACCCGAAGAGCTGATGCAGGACTTCGACTTTGCGGCGAGCCTCATGCCCGGCAAAAAGAAGCTCAATCTTCACGCAAGCTATGCCATATTTGAAAACGGCGATTTCGCCGACCGCGACAAGATCGAGCCGCGCCATTTTGAAAAATGGGTCAAGTTCGCAAAGGAACGCGGCATGGGAATCGACTTCAATCCCACGTTCTTCTCGCACCCGATGGTGAAGGATAATCTCACCCTCTCGTCGCCAGACGAAGAGGTTCGCCGTTTCTGGATAGAGCACGGCAAGAGATGCATTGAAATATCCGAATATTTTGCAAACGAGACGGGCGTACCATGTCTGATGAACATCTGGATCCCCGACGGATATAAAAATATCCCCGCGGACAGACTCGGTCCGCGCAAGAGATTCAAGGATTCGCTCGATGAGATACTTTCGGTGCCTTATGACAAGTCGAAAGTTTTCGTCTGCCTTGAATCAAAGGTTTTCGGAATCGGGCTTGAGTCATACACAGTCGGCTCCGCCGAGTTCTGCATGAACTATGTTGCCTCAAAGGGCATCACTCCCCTTATGGACAACGGCCACTATCACCCGACCGAAGTCGTATCGGATAAGATATCCTCCATGCTCCTGTTCAACGACCGCATCGCGCTGCACATCACACGCGGAGTCAGATGGGACAGCGACCATGTTGTTATTCTCGACGACGAGACGAAAGAGATAGCAAAAGAGATAGTCCGAAACGACGCGCTCGACAGAGTGTTTATAGCGACCGACTATTTTGATGCTTCGATAAACAGGATATCCGCATGGGTCACGGGAATCAGGAGCGTTCACAAGGCTCTGCTTCTCGCACTGCTCGAGCCTAATGAGAAGATGAAAAAGCTTCAGGACGAGAGCCGCTTCACGGAGCTCATGGTACTGCAGGAGGACATGAAAACGGCGCCGTTCGGCGACATTTGGGACGAATATCTCAGGCGTGAAAATATTTCAAACGACTATATATCAGCCATACTTGACTACGAAAAGAATACACTGGAGGCAAGAAAATGAAAGACATTCTGACTGCGCCCTTTGTGCAGGAAATGATGCAGACCACCGCAAATATGTACCGTCTCGGCTGGGACGAGAGAAACGGCGGCAACATAAGCTATATGCTCGACGAAAAGGAAGTCGGCGAATATCTCGACCTCACAAAAGTTATCAGAACTATCCCGACCGGATTTGACGCGAAGCCGCTTATCGGCAAGATATTCATCGTCACCGGAACGGGCAAATACTTCAAGAACGTTCAGTTCGACCCCGAAAACAATCTCGGCATCATAAGAATCGCCGAGGACGGCACGACTGCCGAGCTGCTCTGGGGCTACTCCGACGGCGGCAGATTCACAAGCGAGCTGCCCGCTCACCTGATGAGCCACATGGCAAGGCTCAGCGTTGACCCGGAGAACAGAATCGTCATGCACTGCCACCCGACGAACACGCTCGCGATGAACTATATACATGAGCTTGACGAGAAGAAGATAACCCATACGCTTTGGGAGATGTGCACCGAGTGCATCGTCGTTTTCCCGGACGGGGTCGGCGTTCTGCCGTGGATGCTCTGCGGCACGAACAGCATCGGCGAAGCGACTGCGGAAAAGATGAAAGAGTTCCGCCTCGTTATTTGGGGAATGCACGGAATCTACGGCGCGGGCAAGACAATGGACGAGACCTTCGGTCTTATTGAGACAGTCGAAAAGGCCGCACAGATATATATGCTCACGGCGCATATGCCGAGGATTAACACGATAAAGGACAGCGAGATGCAGGAGCTCGCCGAGTTCTTCGGAGTCAAATACAGAAAAGATTTCCTGAATCTGTAAAATACAAGTGCAAGCCGCATTCTACAGTGCGGCTTGCTTCTATAAGAGGTACTGAATGGACAAAGCGAAAAAAGTTTTCCGCAATCCCCTTTTTATGATAGCCGCAGGCGCGGTCTTCGGAATATTGGCAAAATACGGCGACATCGCCTATGCAAACAGCATATTTTCATTTTTCGGTCTGCTGACCTCCGGGTTTGCGATATGGCTCGTTATCGGAACGGCGATAATTTATATTTCAAGCAGCCGCAAACAGCTGTCCGTTCTCCTGTCGTCGTTCATGTTGCCGATGCTTTTGGCATACTATATTTTTTCCGTTCTTGTCGTAAAATACTTCAACATTAAAATCGCGCTGTTCTGGTGCGCGGCTTTTGCGGGTTCGCTCATAATCGGGAACATTATTTTTCCCAAACGCTATACAAAGTTGTTTGAAGCTCTGTTTATCATCGCTTCGGTCGTTTTTATTATATTGGACGCTATAATTATAAACGGAGTGAACATCCTGCTGATTCTTTGCGAGTCCGCGCTCTGCATTATTGCAACAATATTGATAAGCAGAAAGATAAAACGCAAAAGCTGAATAAATAAAACAAGCGACCGTCAGGATTTGTCCCGGCGGTCGTTTTTGTTATTTAATCATCAGGTCGGCTATTGTTATGCCGTCGAAGAAGTCGTTGATGAGCTTATCGAGCTTTGTCCACATCGTGCGGGTACGGCACGAGCCGGCATTCTCGCACGGAGCGCAGCCGCTCTCAACGCACGAGACTGGAGCGAGCGAGCCCTCAGTGAGCTTCAGAATCTCGCTGACTCTATATTCCTCCGGCTTTCTTTTGAGTCGGTAGCCGCCGCCTTTTCCGTGCGCGCCCTCGACGAGCCCCGCTTTTGAGAGCGTTGTCATAATACTTTCGAGATATTTGAGCGAGAGCTCTTCGCGCTCGGCAATCTCCTTAAGCGGGATAAAAGCGCCGTTTTTTTCATTTTCGGCAAGATCCGCCATGACGCGCAGGGCGTATCTGCCGCGGCTTGATACCATCATAGTTTTACACCATGCGGCAGCCGCAGCTCTCGCAGTCCTCGCACTCGGGGAACTTGCTGTGGTCATACTCGATGCCGTTCTTGTCGTAATAATCCTTGACGGCGGACTTTATAGCCTCTTCGGCGAGCACGGAGCAGTGCAGCTTGTGCGCCGGGAGTCCGTCAAGCTCATCGACGACCTGCTTGTTTGTGACGGCAAGCGCCTCGTCAATAGTCTTGCCCTTTATAAGCTCGGTAGCCATGGAGGACGAAGCTATTGCGCTCGCGCAGCCGAAAGTCTCGAACTTGACATCGTCGATTTTTCCGTCTTTTATCTTGAGATACATCTTCATTATATCGCCGCACTTCGCGTTGCCGACCTCGCCGACACCGTCCGCATCGGCAATCTCGCCGACATTGCGCGGATTCATGAAATGATCCATAACCTTATCGCTGTATAATGCCATTTTGAATTACTCCTCTCAGAAAGTGAATTTTCTCTCGCCGCTCAGAAGCTCTTTCCACACGGGCGAAAGATCTCTGAGATATTTGACGACCTTGGTGGTCTCTTCGATTATATAATCGATCTCTTCCTGCGTGTTCTCCTCACTGAGTGTCAGGCGCAGAGAGCCATGGGCAACCTCATGCGGGCGGCCGATAGCGAGAAGCACATGGCTCGGATCGAGCGAACCGGAGGTGCAGGCGGAGCCGGAGGAAGCGCATATTCCCTTTGCATCGAGCAGAAGCAGGAGCGACTCGCCCTCGATACCCTCGAAGCAGAAACTGACATTGCCGGGCAGACGCTTTGTGCGGTCGCCGTTCAATGCGCTGTGAGGTATCTTTTCAAGACCCTCTATAAGTCTGTCGCGCAGAGCGGACACTTTCTCGGCGTTGGCATCGATATTGGCGTTCGCCTCTTTGAGAGCCGCGACCATGCCGACGATACCGGGGATATTCTCGGTGCCCGCACGCTTGCCGCGCTCCTGCGCGCCGCCTTCGATGATATTCGTCAGTCTGACACCCTTGCGGGCATAGAGAAGTCCGACACCCTTGGGGCCGTGGAACTTATGAGCCGAGAGGGAGAGCATATCGATATTCTCTTCCTTGACGTTTATATGGACATGGCCGACAGCCTGAACGGCATCGGTATGGAAGATAACGCCCTTTTCTTTACATACAGCACCTATCTCGGCGATGGGCTGGATGCTGCCGATCTCGTTGTTTGCGTACATAACGGACACAAGGCAAGTGTCCTCGCGGATAGCGTCGGCGACCTGCTGAGCCGAGACCATGCCGTTTTCATGCACATCGAGGAGCGTCACTTCAAAGCCCTCTTTTTCGAGCTTCTTTAGCGTATGCAGAATCGCATGATGCTCGAACGCGGTGGAGATTATATGCTTCTTGCCCTTTCTTGCGCCGATAGCCGCCGCGGAAACGAGCGCCTGATTATCTGCCTCGCTGCCGCCGGAGGTAAAGGTTATTTCGTTGGGCTCGCAGCCGAGAACCTCAGCCGCCTCTTCGCGCGCCTTTCTCAGCGCGTCCGCCGCAGCCTGTCCGACGGAATGGAGGCTCGACGGGTTGCCGTAGATCTTGTCCATATACGGCAGCATCGCTTCTATTGCTGTGCGGCTCGTCTTTGTTGTGGCCGCGTTATCAACATAGATAGTGGTCATTTATATCAGAACTCCTCTCAATAATCAAGTATGTTCACAGGAAAACAAATCATTCGACCCGTTCCCCCGATTCCGCAACGATTATATACCCATTTACATACTATGTCAATAGGTTGAATAAAAAAGATACAGAGCAGAGGACAACTCCCCTGCTCTGTGAATTAAAATTTTTATTCTGCTTTCTTTGCACCGTTTTCGAGAGCCGCATCAGCCCACGCTGCGATATAATCCTCGACCTCGTCGCGGTTTGTCTCGTTGAGAATCTCATGTCTGTCGCCGTCAAAGAGCTTGAGGGTAACATCGTGGCCTGTAGCCTTGAGATCCTCGGCAACCTGGGTCACGCCCTTTGAATAATCGCCGACGGGATCCATTGAACCGGAGACGACGAGAACCGGGATATCGGTAGAGAGCTGCTCATACCAGTCCTTGCCGGAGACGGAATTGAGGACAGAGAACAGGTCTTTATAGCCTGCCGCAGTGAAGAGGAAGCCGCAGTATTTGTCGTCGATATACTTCTGAACCTCGGCCTCGTCTCGGGTGAGCCAATCGAAGTCGGTCTTGATATTATCAAACTTCTTGTTGTAGTTGCCGAAAGCAAGATTGTTGATGAACTCACTCTTATGACGGCTGCCGCGGCTCTTGCCGACGAAGCTTGCAAGCTTTATGGCGATAGGTGCGGCGGGATTCTTTCCGCTTGTGCCGCAGAAGATAGCCGCCTGAACATCGTTATATTTAGCGGTATAGTTCCTTGCGATGAACGAGCCCATGCTGTGACCGAAGAATACGACAGGCTTGCCTGGATACTCCTCGCGGGCGATATCGGTAAGCGAGCGGCAATCGATGACAAAATCTCTCCAGCCGTCCTTCTCGCCGAAATAGCCGAGGTCATCGTCGGACGCGACGGACTTGCCGTGACCGATATGATCCTGCGCAAAAACAGCATAGCCGTGCTCGCAGAGCTTCTTTGCAAAGCGGGCGTAACGCTCGCCGTGCTCCGCCATGCCGTGGGTTATCTGGAATATAGCCTTGACGCTGTCCTTATCCGCGGGTGCCCAGCTGCGCGCGTAGATATCGCAAAGACCTGTTGCGGATTTAAATGAATATTCTTTTCTTACGATTTCCATGATAAATTAAGCCTCCGATTTTACGGTGATCTTTAATACAAGACCGAAATGATCTCCTATATGTAATATTATAACATACTATAAACAAATTGTAATCCTTTTGTAAGGAAATAAGCGAAAAGTCTACATATCTTACAAATATATTGCGCTGTGTTTGGGCATATTTAACAAATATATATATCCTGGCAGTCTATATTCTACAATAGTCGAACATAAAATCTTGCCAAACGGCGGGAATAAAAGTATACTGTTATTATAGTCTATACCGTACAGGGAGGGAAAGCTATGATCTGGTGCGTTGAGGACGACGCGAGCATACGCGACATTGAGGTTTATGCACTGCAATCGACAGGGATAGAGGCCAGGGGCTTCGAGGACGGGACTTCGTTCTGGGAGGCTTTAAACGGCGGCGAGAAGCCGGAGCTTGCGGTTATCGATGTTATGCTGCCCGGCATCAGCGGCATCGATCTTCTGCGCAGGATGAAAGCGTCTTCGGAGCTCTGCGACATTCCCGTTGTTATGGCGACGGCAAAGGACACCGAATACGACAAGATAACCGGGCTCGACCTCGGCGCGGACTACTATCTGACAAAGCCGTTCGGCGTGATGGAGCTTGTCTCCTGCGTCAAGGCGGTTCTGCGCCGCTGCAAGCCCAAGGCGCAGGAGCATATTCTGAAAGCGGACGGGCTCGAAGTGAACCTCGACGAGCACACGGTCACGGGCGACGGCGAAAAGATAGTTCTGACATACAAAGAATTTGAGCTTCTCAAGCTCTTTCTTTCGAACCCGGGCACGGCATTTACGCGCGACAAGCTGATGGAGGAAGTCTGGAGCACTGACTACTGCGGCGAGACGCGCACGGTTGATATGCACATACGCACGCTGCGCCAGAAGCTCGGCAGATTCGGCGAGATGATAAAGACGGTTCGCGGAGTCGGCTACCGTCTGGAGGCCGACAAATGACAAAGCGGATTTTCAGATCGATTTTCTTCGCGGCGTTCTGCGTGCTCTTAACGTCGCTCGCCATAATCACTGGATGCCTGTACGAATACTACAGCAATGCATTTGAAAATCAGATGAGAGACGAGCTCAATCTCGCCGCCGCGGCGGTAGACATGAGCGGGAGCGGATATCTCGAATCCATAAAAACCGACAGATTCCGTCTGTCGCTGATAAGCGCGGACGGCAAGGTGATATACGACACCCGAGAGGATGCGGACACGCTCGCAAACCACGCAGACAGAGAAGAGATAAAGGAAGCACTTGAAACGGGCAAGGGATACAGCACGCGCTACTCCTCCACCCTGCTCCAAAAGACGACATATATCGCGAAGAAGCTCGCCGACGGCAGCGTACTGCGGATATCATCGAGCCGTGAGACTATAGGCGTGCTCGTCTTTGAGGCGATGCAGCCGATACTTATAGTGATAGTCGCCGCGCTGATAATCTCGGCGGTCATTGCGGCGCGGCTTTCAAAAAAGATAGTTGAGCCGCTCAACTCGCTCGACCTCGAGCACCCGCTCGAAAACAAAACATATGACGAAATCGCTCCCCTGCTCAGCAGGATTAACCGCCAGCACGAGCAGATAAAAGAACAAATAAAGGCTCTGCAGAAAAAGACGGACGAGTTCACGCAGATAACGGACAACATGAAAGAGGGGCTTGTGCTCCTCGACAACGACGGAAAGATACTGAGCATAAACCCCGCCGCGTGCAGACTGTTTGAAGCGGACGAAGAATGCATCGGCAAGGATTTTGTTTCGATTGACCGCAGCTGCGAGATATCCGCCGCGATAAAGCGCGCCGAAGAGAGCGGACACAGCGAGACGCGCACAAAATACAGCGGCAGAATATATCAGTTCGACATCAGCCGCATAGAATCTGACGGCTCGGCGCGCGGGTCGGTTATTTTGTTCTTCGACATGACGGAACAGCAGAACGCCGAAAAGATGCGGCGCGAGTTCACAGCGAATGTCTCGCACGAGCTGAAAACTCCGCTTCAGGGCATAATCGGGAGCGCGGAGCTTATTGAAAACGGAATGGTCAGGGACGAGGATATGCCGCGCTTTGTCGGGCACATACGCTCGGAGGCGCAGAGGCTCGTCAATCTTATAAATGATATAATCAGGCTCTCCCAGCTCGACGAGGGCGACGAGATGCCGCACGAAAGAATCGGACTTCTCTCGCTGTCGCAGGAAATCGCCGAAGACCTCGGAGACGCGGCAAAGAAGAAAAAAGTAACGCTTAGCGTCGGCGGAAACGAAGCATATGTTTTCGGCGTTTCAAGACTGCTCTACGAAGTGATATACAACCTCTGCGACAACGCGATAAAATATAACCGCGAGGGCGGACAGGTTGACATAAATATAGATAGTGTCGGCGGCGCGGCGAAGCTCACTGTTTCGGACACGGGAATAGGCATAGCGCCGAAGCATCAGGCAAGGATTTTCGAGCGGTTTTACCGGGTCGACAAGAGCCATTCAAAGGCGACCGGCGGCACGGGGCTCGGACTGTCGATAGTCAAGCACGCAGTGCAGTATCACGGCGGCACGGTCTCTATAGAGAGCGAGGAGAACAAGGGCACGCGCATAACGGTTACACTGCCGCTGAGTGAATAAGAAAAAGCATCCGCGATGAAAAAATCACGGATGCTTTAAATTTTATTCCGACTTTTCGCGCATATCCGCGAGGCGTTCGGCTTTCTTTCTGACCTTGCGGCGGCGTTCGAAGCAATAGATGAGCGCGCCTATCGAGACTATATCGATAACGACGACCATATCCCAGAAGATACCCACCACGGCCATTGCGGCGAAGAGCAATATCGCGAACACCTTTTTGCTGCTCTTGAACGCTGTTTTGATAACTTTGAAGCGGACTTTCTTCCACGCAGTGCAGATGATTATAACGGCGAGAGTCGCAGTCGGCACACGCATTATCACGGGATGGGCAATAATCGAGAGCACAATCATGATAACTGCGGCAAAGATTCCGGTCATTCGGGTCTCGCCCTCGGAGCTTTCATCGCCGACCGTCATTCCGTCGCACACCGGGCAGATTATCGATCTTAAGCCCTTGAACGCGAGCGAGTTGCGGACAACCGAGAGTTGATTTTCTTTCATCAGCGTATCGGCGACAAGGACGACCACAAGCGCCCACGCATATATAAACGACGGGAGAAGCTTCTCGGGAGTGACATCAAAAATGCTGATATCGCCGACAAGCAGGAAGCTCGGTGTAGAAGCAAAACTGCCGACCTCGTCTATGGCGGTGCGCTCCGCAACAGGATTGAGGAAGAGGTTGAGCACGGTTGTCAGTACAAGTGCGACAGCAGGTGCGGGCACTTTGCGGCTGAGTTTTTTGAACTTTATCGGATAGGTTATCATTATGACGAGGGTTATCGTGCCGTAGAGCACGCCGCGCCAATTTGAGTGGAAGCCGTATGAGCGATAAGCGACGAGGGTCTCAAAAGCGGAGCCCGCCGGGACGCCTATGCCGAAATAGTAGTTGACCTGGATTATGCACAGCACGGCGGCGACAATAAAAGTTACCGCGCCGAGAGCCGCGGGAGGTATCTTGAAGAAAGATTTATTAAACTGAATAGTTGCGACAAAGAGCAGGAGCATACCCGCGATAATGCAGGAGAGCATCGCGCCGGGGACGCCGATCGTATTTGCCGCATAGATAAGTATCGCGAACACCTCAACATGTGGCGTCGGAATTCTGTTCGGGCTGCCCGAGCCTATAATACACGCCACTATCGCGCCGACAAGTCCTGCCGCCGCGCCGAACGGCGAATTGCTGCCGAAAGCGAGCGCGAGAGGGAATATCCAGCCGACCGCGGTCAGCGAGCCAAGGGCATCCTTTTTCAGTTTCTGCAAATCATATTTTCCGCTTTTTTTCAAAAACCTCACTCCGTTCCTCCGATATTATATTATATCGCTCCGCTTTTTTCAAGACAGATTCAAAAGCGAGGCAAATTATCATTATAATATTGATTTGAAGCCGCGCAGGATATATAATAAAAAGAAAGGACAGGAGGAAAAGAACCATGATGAACATATGGCACGACATAGCTCCGGAGAGAATAAAGAGCGACGACTTTGTCGCCTGCATTGAGATATCCAAGGGCGGCAAGAACAAATACGAGATGGACAAGGAGACCGGCATGCTCAAGCTTGACCGCGTTCTCTACACCTCGACCCACTACCCTGCAAACTACGGCTTCATCCCGCGCACATACGCCGACGACAACGACCCGCTCGATGTTCTCGTGCTGTGCAGCGAGGCGATTCTGCCGATGACGCTCGTAAAATGCTATCCGATAGGCGTTATCAAGATGATCGACAGCCAGTCTATCGACGAGAAGATAATCGCCATCCCCGACCGAGACCCGAACTACAACGCATACAGAGATGTCAACAGCCTGCCGAGGCACATACTCGACGAGATAATGCACTTCTTCAGCGTATACAAAATGCTCGAGGGCAAGGAGACGATAGTCAAGGAGCTCTGCGGGCGCGACGTTGCGATAGATATAGTCAGCAAGTGCATCAAGGCATATGAGGACAAGTTCGGAGACGAACAGAACTGAATATAAAACGAAGCCTCCCGGAGATTTTACCGGGAGGCTTGCTTTTTATTCAACCGTCAATCGGCTTTTGTGACGCTCTTTGTGACAAAGCTGTCAACGCGCCATTTGCCGTTTTCTTTTTTCATCACCACATGGCCGATTCGTTCTTTTACATCGGAATCGTCATCGAAAACCGCCGTATACTGGAACGATGCGGTATCGCCTGTGGCTTTGTCTATCGGCGAAAACTTTATGCTCTCTACCTTTGCGGGAGTTGCGCCGTAATACAGCGCGCACGCCGCTATCATGCCTTCGGTGCATTTATCGGTAACAGCACCGTCACACCGCTCGCGCATATATGTGTCAAAAGTCCTGTTGTCAATGGCTTCTCTGCGCCTTTGAATTTCTGCGTTGTCCACAGTATACACGGCAGTCAGAACTTTCTCCGCCGTTCTCTCGGGGCGCGAATAATAATAGCCGACACCCGCACCAACGGCTATGGCTGCGGCGGCAATGACGCACACAACAATGATAATAATTTTTCGCTTGTTTTTCATAATAAATCACCTGTTCGGAATATGTCGGATTTTCAGCTGACAAATATTACCTGAACATCGGAATCACGCCTTTCTGTAAAAATAAGATTGGTCGAGTGATTATACCCTAAAGCGATTGTGATATAAAAACTTATTTCAATATTATACTATCAAAAATTCAATCGCTTATAATTCCAACTATTAAATTTATTTATTTTTGTTTATTGTCACAAAAAGCCACTGTGTTTCTTGTAAATATTGCACAGCAGAAAAATCGCAGATATAAATACCAAAAGCTGCCGGGAAAACCGACAGCTTTTGTTGTTATATCAGTATTTTAAAAAGTTATCTTGACATTGACAGTGCCGGAGACGGGCTTGACAACAAGCTTTGCCGCGCCGTTTTCGCCGACAGATTCGAGCTCATACTCGCAGCCCTCGACGGTCTTTGCGGGCTTATGTATATAAATCTCCGTCGGAGCGGCGCACTCGCCGTCGCCCTCGTAGCTGAGGTTGAACTCCTGAGTCGACTGATCGAAGCCGTATGAAATGAGTCTGCCGCTGACAGCGACGGGATAAGGACGGCTGAGAACTTTCATCAGCGGGCTGTTGAACATATCGTCAACATAGTGCCAATAAGTGAAGCCCCACTTGTGCTGCTCGAAGAAGTTGACGAGGAACTCGATATGCGGGAGCCAATCCTCGCCCTCGCCGCCGAAGCCGCCCCACTCGCCTACGAGCACGGGTGCATCGAGTCTGTCCTGAGTTCTGACATGCTCCTCAAATATGGCTCTGACTCTATCGTTGCTCGCATACTTATACTGCGGGGTATCGACCATGAAATCATAGCCGTGAGGAGTGAAGCAGAAATTCTTCTCGCGCTCGCCGTTGACTTCTATCGCAGGAGTCGAGCACGGGATGCAGGTGTTCGACCAATAGCAGTTCTCCATAACGAGTATGCCCTTATCGGTAATCTCGCGGATAGCGGTTGAAACTTTGTTGATAAACGGAGAATACTTCTCGATATCGAACTTTCTGACATATTCATATCCGGCCTTGCGCGTGACATCCTTGAGGACATCGCCGGTTATCTGCTCGAGATATTTGACCTCGTCGCGTCTCTGTTTGTTGAGAAAATCACCGACGAGCTTGAAGCACTTGACGCGCTTATCGCCGATAACGGTGCCGACAGCGGTGGAGATAAGCTTCTTGAAGAGCTTGCCGCCGTCCGAGCCAAGGAAAGGCTCATTGAGCATATCGAATCCGAAGAGTGCGGGATGATCCGCAAAGCGAGCCGCGACGTGCTGCCACATGGCGGCGAAATAATCGATAAGACCCCTGCCGTTATATTCGCGGTTGTTCCAGAAATTATCGAACGCGCGCTGAGTCGCCTTGCCCCAGAAATAGCCGGCAGCCCAGACAAGCTTGGGCTCTTTTGGATCGTACTGGTCGGTTATAGTCGCCCAATCGGGTGCTCCGTCTCCGTAGCAGCGCGGAGAATAGAGATCCTGATGCATATCAAAGAGTATATAGACACCGTGAGCGGCGCAGAGATCGAAGATGCGGTACATATCGTCGAGATACTCGTCGTTGTAGCTGCCGGGCTCGGGCTCGATCATGCTCCAGGTGGTGCCGAGGCGGATAAGATTGAGTCCGCGCGAGGTCATCTCGTCGAGCAGTTTATCGTCGATATTGAAGCCGAACTTGTTGTCCTCGCTGTCCTTGCGCTTATCCACGATATTGACGCCGTAGAATATACGCTCTCTGCCATATTCATCGACAAAGCTTCTTTTTTCGGTAACTATACGCTCCATAATTTTCTCCTTTAATTACTAACTTTACTTTAGTATATACAAACAGTCGAAATAAGGCAAGGATTTTGAGGAAATTCGGCGTTTTCATCAATGTTCTCGGATTTTTTTGTTAACAATGCCTTGCAAATGCAATATATAAACAATATATAAACTTGGAAATATTCGATGTCCGCTATTGTAAAATCAGACCAAAGATGCTATTATAAGTTCACAGACATTTCATTTTTCAGGAGGATAAGAAAATGAAAAAAAGCACACTTTCAAGAGTGTTCAGCGCACTGCTGTGCCTGGTGCTCATGATAAGCGCGGTGTGTCTGCCGGTATACGCCGACAACGGCGAAAAGGCCGCCGAAAAACGCGGCGCGATAACCGACGAAGATATGCTGCACACAAAGGGCAAAAAAATCTACAACAAGCGCGGCGAAGAAGTTATTCTTCGCGGAGTGAACCTCGGCACATGGCTCATCCACGAGACATGGATGTCCCCTATCTCGAACTCCGACGACAATATTTCGACCCTCAACACCCTCACCGAGCGTTTCGGCGTCGAAAAAGCGTATGAGCTCATCAACATCTACGAGGACAACTGGATAACCGAATACGACCTCGACAAGATAGTTGAGCTCGGCTTCAACTGCGTACGCGTTCCGTTCTGGTTCCGCAACTTCTACTATGATGACAAGGGCACAAAAATCCTTGACAAAAACGGCGAGTGGGATTTCAGCCGTCTCGACTGGGTCGTTTCCGAATGCGCTAAGCGCGGACTCTATGTTATTCTCGATCTCCACGGCGCACCCGGATATCAGAACAACAAGGATCACTGCGGCAAAATCGGTGACAGCGGCCTTTTCAAGCTGACTAAGCAGGCCGAGGAATGGAGAAAGCTCACAATTGAGCTTTGGGTTGCAATAGCCGAGCGCTTCAGCGGCAATCCCGCAGTCGCTATGTACGACCTGCTCAACGAGCCCAACTGCGACGTAAGCTCATATCTTCAGAAGAACAACCTTGTCACAATCTCCGTCTACAACCGCCTCTACAAGGCCATACGCGAGGTTGACAAGGATCACATAATGACCATGGAGGGCATCTGGAGACTTTATAATCTCCCCGCGCCGTGGTTCATCGGCTGGACTAACGTTGTCTATCAGCTTCATTTCTATGACACAAGCAACTTCATGTACAGCCTTCTCGTCTTCTTTGCAAAGCTCTATCCCTACAATGTTCCGCTCTATGTCGGCGAGTTCAAGCCCATGGGCAGCGCCACATGGGATCACGTACTCACGCTGTTCAACAGCTCAAACTTCAGCTGGACTATCTGGTCATATAAGGGCTGCGGTGAAGGCGCGGACAAATCCGACTGGTACATCATCGGCAGCAAGCCGGGCTTTGAACGCGCAGACATAAAGAACGACGACTTCGACACAATAGCCCGCAAATGGGGCGCAGCCATCAGAAGCGAAGACAACTATGTTAACACCGGTCTTTATGACATAGTCAAGGATTACATCTGATATCCGATATAACAGAATAATTACGGCAGCCGTTTCAAAAGCGAAGCGGCTGCTGTTTTTTGTTTTCTGCGGTGGAATCGGGGATATTAAATTGAGATTTGCAGGCGTAAATGCCGACAATAAACAGCTGTTGCAATATCACAAATCAGCACAATTGTGTAGGAGCAGATGATTTCCGCCCCCGAATTCTGCATAAATTTATTTACATACACTTTGTAGGGACATCCCTTGCGGCTGTCCGATATCGGCTTACCCTCTACCATCGCGTCCTACTACAATCGAACTTTTATACTTCCCGCATTTCAGCATTTTCTTTTTATTCAAAAAAGTAAACGCCTGCAAAAGAAAAGCAAACTCAGGGCTGCGCCCCAGACCCCACAACGCCACGCCGCAGTATAAAGTTTGCGGCTAGCTCGGCACATTCGCCTGTAAACTCGCTTCCACTCAAACAATACGGGCTCGTGCGTCTTGCTTCGCAAGCCGTCCCCTCGCCTCTCAAAAGAGCTTTTAAACACTGCGGCGCGGCTATTGGAAGCTTAATTATCAAGATTAGTCGAGTCGCTAACTTTTATTTTGCAAAGGTTTGTTCTAATAAGACATACAAGCTCTGATTTATCGATGTTTTTTATATATACCGATACATAAAACCCTGACCACGGAAAGCCATGGGCAGGGTTGCTGTTATATTATACGGCGGAAAATCGGGCGACATTTATTCTATGATCTTCAGCTTGCCCACTTGCTCAGGTGCTGATCCACACCGGAGAGCATGAACTGCGGATAATCCTCATTCACGCCGGCATAGAAATCACCGTCGCATGTCGCGAGCCAAAGGAAGAAGTTGCTGTAATCAGTGCCGTAAGATGCTGAGACATGGGGCGCGCCCTTTATTATATAAGTATACTTCGGGAAGAGCGCGGTCGAGAGATCAACGCATCTGTCGGGTGACAGATATTCCGCCTTTGCGGGAACATAATCATCGCCGAGAGTCTCGCCGTACTTCGCGACAGTTGCATAGCCGGACATCTCATATGTCTCAAGCACACCGTCGCCTGTAAAATCCGCGCTCTCATAGAGCGGAGCCATCGGCTTGTCGTAATGGGAAATAATCGCAACCTTGACGCCGTCGCGTATCATATTTTCAATGAGCGCGGTGCGGTTTGACATCATCTTCTGCAGGCGCTCGCCGTAAGCGAGGAAATCGGCGTGCTCTGCCGCGCTGTCGTCGAAAACGAAGTCGACTGCATTATTGTAATCCTGCGGCTGAACGAGTCCCCAAAGAACCGGCATATAGGCAAAATCCGGAATGAGCACACGCTCATAGACCTCGTCTTTATAATTATCGACAATGTAGTCGGTAACCTTCTGAAGCAGCTTGAATGCGCCGACGCTGTTGAGCGTCTTCATGAATGCCGCCACAGCAGCGTTCGAGCCTGTAGCATCGGCGAGCAGGCCGGAGAAATAGTTATACATCGTATCTGCCTTGAGCTCGATCTTGCCGGTCAGAACATCGGAGGCGACCTGCGCACCGCAGAATGTCGAGGACATAAAGACGCAGCGGTCGACCTTGCTGTATCCGTACTTTGTCAGATAAGCGACGGTCATTATGCCGCCCATGCTCGCGCAGAATATCGAGACCTTGTCGTGACCCGACTCGGCTATGGCTCTGTCAACTGTCGCGGCGATATCATCGGCGACTTTGTAAGGGTCGAGACGCCAGTCGTATGTAAACAGATATGTGTGGTTGGCGGGAAGATTCTCGGCACAGGCGCGGGTCATTCCGCGCTCACTGTTAGAATCGAAGTTTTCCCAAATCTCAGGATAATTCTCCGCGCTCCCGGGGTATTTCGCAACGCTGACATTGTACTTCGACTCGCCGTTTTCTTTCATCGCATAGCCGTCAAGCAGGTTTGCCGCATAATCGATAACAGCCTGGAAGAAAGGATCGATATCCTTGGCTTTGACTGCACCGGAGATGCCCTTGTAAAGCATGGAGAGCAAATCGCCCAAATCAAACTCGAAGGCGTTGCGCTCATTCTCGGTGCCCTTGTCGATATAGAGCCCCATCATATCCATTCCCCTGACTATGACTACGGGGCAGTCGGTGCAGGTCGCGGGATCGTGCGCTTTCTCTGCCTGCGCTGCTGTGTCTGCGGTTTTCGCGCCATGATACGCAAATGCCGGCGTTACAAAGCTCAGCATAAGCGCAAAGGCGAGGAAAACACTCAGAAGTTTTTTCATCGTTTTCATCCTTCGTTTCTTTTATATTTTCCCGAGGTCCCTGAAAACCGACCACGAGACTAATTCGATATTGTTCCTGCGCGCGGCTTCGAGAAGATCGCCGCTTTGAAGAAGTCTCAATTCATAGACGCGCTTCGTCCACTCGCCGGGCTTGTCGTCTATCGGATACGCAGGGTGCATGAAAATCTCAGTCACGCCGTCGATGCAGTTTTCGACAGCATCAAGATAATATTTGCGCAAGGTGTCGTAATCTTTTATGCGATCCATCGACCACGGATTCGACACAAGGTCATCGAGCAGGCCGACTCCGCGCCGCTCACCCGCTCCAACAATAATTTTCTGGAAGCATTTTATCACACCGGGGACTTCCCTGTCAATCTGTCTGGACAAAAATCCCGGAGTTTTCGGAAATCTGTAGGGCAAGGAATGTTCCGCGCAGAAATTATATGCATCAATATAGAAACGCCTGCCGTTTATGCCGTAGAGCGTGGCGCAATGGTTATCGGCATGGTCGACTTCAACGCCCCTTGAGCTGATAAAATTATACTGCGCCTCAAGCTCCGCGCGGACATCGCGGCGGCGGGCGTGCAGGGCGAGCCCGACCTGACTCTCATAGAGTCCCATCCCCTTTTCACTGAGCGAGGGCGCGCCGCTGTTGCTCTGCCAGCGTTTTTTGCTGTCATCTGAATTTATCGTCAGATGCACGCCGACGGGATAACCGCCGATCCTTGCGAGTTCAGCGGCGTTGGCGGCATCCGGCGCGACGGTCATGAGCGAGGTCGAGGTTATCAGTTTGCCTCGCATGAGCTCGTCTATCGCCTTTGTCTGCTGCGGATTATAGCCGAAATCATCGGCGTTGATTATAAGATACTTAGACATTTGCTTTTAACTCTTTTCTCCTTTTAAAATTGCACCAGTCGTTTGACTCATCTTTGAAATGCAGGAACAGGGTGAATATTGTTGCCACAGCCATGGCTATGAACGGAAACACGCAGAGCAGGAATCGCGACGCCATATCGGGATTCGAGCCGGGGTTCGCTCCGCTCTCGAAGCCGAACGCCACGCTGATAACTTTATAGCCGAGCGAGACATAAAGTCCGTTCAGGCGGTTCATGACGCCGACGAGACTTGTGAGCATTCCCTCGCGTTTTACGCCGTGGCGGGAATAGTCATCGTCGATTATCTTCGCGCCGATGCAGTCGATGGTGACAAGGCATCCGGCGACGCCCATACCCATAACGCACATTATGGCGACCGCGACGGGCATTGTGTTTGCAAAGAACAGCGGGATGAATCCGACTGTCAGCACGGCGAATCCGAGCCTCCAGACATTCATGATACCCGCGCGTTTTACGACATTCGACCAGACTACTATACCGACAAGCGCGACGCCGAACACCACGCCAAGCATGACGGTTGTCATGGAGCTTTCAAGCTTCAGAGTATACTGAACATAGAACGGGATCGCCTGAGAAATGAGCGAGAACGCGGCGGAATAGAGCGCGTTTGCAAAGCCGAATATCCAGAATTTGCTGTTGGTGATGAGGGCGAATATCGCCTTGAAGAGATCGGGCTTCTCGCCATTTGCCGCTTCCACTTCCTCTTCTTCGATATTCTCGTGGCAGCCGAAGGTCATGAACATAATGACCGCGAGGGCGATAACGCCGTAGATGATCGCAGTGAGATTATAGCCTATCTTTGAAGTGACAACGGGAGTGAGCACGATTGAAATAACCATCGCGACAAGCTGGCAGACCTGTCTTATAGCATTGGTCTTTGCTCTGAGTTCGTCGGTCTTGAAAAGGGTCGGGAACAGAGCACCGTAGTTTGCGTTCATGAGCGAATCGAGCGTGCCGGTGAGTATGTACATCAGCAGAATATAGAGATAAGCCTGACCGGAGTTTGACTGCACGCGTGCGGGCATATTATAGAACAGCACGAAGCAAAGAATCATCAGCGGAGTGCCGATAACGAGCCACGGTCTGCGCTTGCCCCACTTTGTATGCGTTCTGTCCGAAAGGAAACCGTAGACGGGGTTATCGATGGCATCGACAAAGGTATAGATAAACAGTATCTTCGCCATCTGATCGGTCGTGATGAGCCCGAGCTTCAAGACATAATATGCGGCGGCATATGACTTCAGCATATTTATCGGAATCGATGTGCCGAGCATGCCGAAGCCGTAGCGGAACGGGGAAGTGCGTTTTCGGTTCAAAGTGTTTGAAGGTTCCATCAGTTATCCTCCTCTTCCTCTTTCTGAAAATATATCGGATTTGTGAGCGCGCGGACTGCGCCGAGTTTTCCACACCCTCTGATTGCCTTGACATAAGCGAAATTATCGTTTTTCGGCTCTATATCGATATCAAGATTTCCTCGCGCGAAGTGCTTTATCACGCGCTCTCCGCTGCCGGTGACAAGGACAAGCGTTTCGCCGCGGAGCTGTTCGGCATGGAGATGGAGTTTTTTGTTTTTATCACAGCGAACAGCATCGCCCATCATGGCATCGCCGCAGGTCAGAGTCAGGCGCGCGCCGTCAACTCCGCTTGAAACGAAGGAGTGCCCTGCGCGGATATTTTTCAGTATATCCTCGCGGCGGCGCGACGGAGAATATACGGCTGTTATCGGATTACCGAGCTTTGCGAAATCCTTCGGACGATGGAAATCACTGCCGCCGACGGCAGGTATGCGTCTGCCCTCGCGCAGAAGATGAGTCCACCACTTTATGCCGCGGATATTCGTCCCGCGCATCGGTCCGTTCCAGACCTCGATCATATCAAAATTCATGCTGTTCCATTTATACGGGCAGAACGGGCATTTCGGATGGTTTACCGATATGACCGCGCCGAGCGAACGGGCATCATTGATTATCTTTTCCATCTCTTCGGGCGTGTTTGCTATGAAGCTGTTTTCAAAGGGCGCTTTGGCTCCGAAGAAATTCATATGCCCTTTGTAGTGCGTCCATTCGACCGCATATATAAATGTCAGCCCCGGGATATCCGGCAGGCAGAAATTATCGGCATAGTTATTGTGGTTCGCAAGCCCGACGAAATCGAGCCCGATATCGCGGGCGAGCTTCCCTACGGCTTCGGAATCGAGCGCGCCATCGGAAGCTATGGTATGTATATGCAGGTCGCCGAAGAGCAGTTCGGGTTCGGCGTTCGTGTTATCAGAAGATATATTTTCGGGCGCATCCTGTTTATAATGCTTCGGCTCGGTGTCGCCGGGTTTATGATATTCAAACCCGATATCATATGTGACCTCGACACCTGCGGGCACGACATGATACGCGCCGACGATTATAGACCACTCGCCCGACTCGGGTCTTTGCACAAGATAGCCGTTCGTGGACTTATCTTCGCCGACAAATATGCTCGGATGCGCGCTGCCCGACCAGCCGAGGAATCTCCTCTTTTCGTCCATGAGACCGAGGTCGATTATATTCTGCGGGTGTATCTCTCTGAGCAGACCTTTGGTGCCCTGCCAATAGGAATACGATACCGTGACGCGCGAGACGTTTTCGGGCACAGTGAACGGTATTGTATAATAGGTTCCCTCGCGGGACTTTTCAACGAAATGTTTAAGCCGAGGCATTTTGTGCAAACTCCATAAAAATTATATTGTATTTATTATAAAACAGTATATATTGTTTTTCTTGCTATTTTTTAATATGAATGAGCGTTTTTTTAAATTTTATGTTTTTATAATCAATATAAGCTCTTGAAATCGGCGATAAAGTGTGTTATTTTTAAGAAAGCACCAATCAAAGGAGTGAAAATATACGGACAGGCTGAACATTATCGACTACAGGACGAATCCGATTATAAGCAAATATTCCGTGTCATTTCACCTTTGGGGCTCGGAGGGCACGACAGAGCATGGGCACAACTACTACGAGATTTTTCTTGTAACGGACGGGCGCATCTGCCACGAGATAAACGGCAAAATTTCCGAGATAAGCAAAGGCACTTTATGCATGATATGCCCCGGCGACATTCATCAGCTGCGCCGCATCGAGAATTTTTCGAGCATACACATGAACATCTGCATCTCGCCGAAAAAATTTGAAGAAATCTGCTCGGCTCTCGGGATAGATCCCGAAGCGTTCGAGTCGCAGAAACCGCTGACGGCTGCGCTCTCGACCGAGGAGCAGGCATACTTTTCTTCGCGGGCAAGTCTCATAAACAGGCTCATCGGCGACGGATACGAAAAAGCGGCGAGCGTAATATGCTCGACCGCATCTGATTTTATCTCGATAATAAACAGCTCGAAGCTCACGCAGAAAATCGACTGCCCCGAGTGGTTTGAAAACATGCTCGAAAAGATACGCTCGCCGGAATACATGACCTGCAGCGCGGCGGACGTATATGAAATGAGCAACTTCTCGCCGCCCGTTGTTATCGAAGCGTTCAGAAAATACACGGGCAAGACGGTTTCGGCATATCTCAGGGACACTAAATGCGAATACGCCTGCCTGCTGCTAAGCGGAACCAAGATGACAACGCTTGAAATATCAATACAGCTCGGCTACTACAGCCTGAGCCACTTCAATCGGGTTTTCAAGAGCTACTCCGGCTTCTCCCCCGCCGCATACAGGCGCGAATATCAAAAATAAAGCATCCGCACGAAAAGTACGGATGCTTAAATTTATTCCTGACCTGCCATTTTCAGCAGATCGTCTTGAGTTATGACCGGGATGCCGAGGTCGGTCGCTTTTTGCAGCTTGCTTCCGGCCTCTTCGCCCGCGACGACATACGAAGTCTTTTTCGAGACTGACGACGACGCTTTGCCGCCGAGGTTTTCGATTATCTCAGTCGCTTCTTTTCTCGAAAGCGTCGGCAGAGTACCGGTGAGGACGAAAGTCAGGCCAGCGAAGCGCTGATCGTCGCTCTTTTCTTTGAGCGACTTCATATTGACTCCAGCCGCTTTGAGCCGTTCTATTAAATCTGCGGTCTGAGTCATGGAGAAAAATTCAGCCGCGCTCTTTGCCATTATTCCTCCGAAGCCGTCTATTTCGGCTATCTCTTCTTCGGACGCGGCAATTATAGAATCAATATCACCAAAATGCTCGGAGAGAAGCTTCGCCGCTTTCTGCCCGATATGGCGTATGCCGAGAGCAAACAGCAGGCGCGAAAGGTCGTTTTGCTTTGAGCGTTCGATGGCATCGACGAGATTCTTCGCCGACTTTTCCTGATGTCCCTCGAGCATCATTATCTCGCCTGCGGTTATGTCATAGATATCTGCGACATTTGATATCAGATTTTCAGCGATAAACTTTTCGACGAGGGCGTCGCCGAGTCCCTCGATATCCATAGCATCGCGCGAACAGAAGTGGATAACATTGCGCAGCAGCTGAGCCGGGCACTCGGGATTGACACAGCGGACAGCCGCCTCTCCCTCTTCGCGGATAACGGGAGCGGAGCAGGACGGGCAGATTGACGGCAGGATATACGGCACGGAATTTTCCGCGTGCGACACGACGCGCACGACCTCGGGGATTATATCGCCCGCTTTTCTTATGGCGACTTCATCGCCGATGCGGATATCCTTTTCTGTTATGAAATCCTGATTATGAAGCGTTGCGCGGCTGACGGTTGAACCCGCGAGAAGAACAGGTTCAAAAACGGCAGTCGGAGTGAGCACGCCCGTGCGTCCGACACCGATCTCTATATCAACGAGCTTCGTTGTCTTTTCTTCGGGCGGATATTTGAAAGCCACCGCCCATTTGGGGAACTTCGAGGTACTGCCGAGGCGTTCGCGCTGGGCAAAATCATCGACTTTTATAACCGCGCCATCAATATCATATTCGAGTCCCGAGCGTATCTCGCCGATGCGCTTGAGCTCGGAAATAACATCGGTTATATTATCGAACCGAGTATAGAACGGAATGGTATGAAAACCCTGTTCGCGCAGGAAATCGAGCGACTGCTTATGCGAGCTGAGTTCTGCGCCCTCTATCTGCTGGACATTGAAAACGAAGATATCTAGTCCCCTGCCTGCGGTCACTTTTGAATCTTTCTGTCTGAGCGAACCTGCGGCGGCGTTGCGCGGGTTTTTAAAGGGCTTTTCGCCGTCGAGCTCCTGTCTTGTTACGAGAGAGGCAAAGACCGACTTCGGCATATACACCTCGCCTCTGACTTCGAGGAAAGGCAGCGGAGTTTTTATTTTCAGCGGAATCGAGCGCACGGTGCGCAGGTTTGCGGTAACATCTTCGCCGACATCGCCATCACCGCGGGTCGAGCCGCGGGTCAGCACGCCGTTTGTATATTCGAGCGAGACGGAAAGTCCGTCGATTTTCGGCTCGACGACATAGTGAACATCCCGCTCGGTCTCTCTGACCCGGCGGTCGAATTCCTCTATCTCCGCGAAGCTGAACGCATCCTGCAAACTCTCCATGCGCACGCGGTGTTCTACCTTTGAGAACAGATTTTCCGCGCTGCCGCCGACGCGCACGGTCGGGGAATCCGGAGTCACGAGGTCGGGATATTTATCCTCTATCGCCTTGAGCTCGCGCTGGAGCATATCATATTCGTAGTCCTCTATCTCGGGGTCGTCGTCGACATAATATTTTCTGCTGTAATAATTGAGCTTATCTCTGAGCTCCTGCGCGCGTTTTGCGCTCTGCTCCTTGTCGGTCAAAAGGGATTCCTCCTTTTAAGCTTCCTTTTTCTCTGCGGTTATTATACCACAACTTGAATACATCTAACAACAATTTATTTCACTGCCGCTGCGGAATATCTATTGTCACGGCGGTCTGCGGGACAGTACCGACGACGATATTCTCGGCGATGCAATACTCATCCGAAAAATTCGCCGCGCCCTCGTTCCCGCCAAGAAAGACATAGACGGAACACTCGACTTTAAGCATAACTCTGTGGCGGGTCTGGTTTATGCCCGCAGAGATAAATTCGTCAGTTATCTGCGCATCTGCACCGCCCGTCATGCGAACGTTTACGGGTATCTCGGGTCCCATACCCGCAAAAACTTCGGAGCCGGTTACAGCGCCAAGCGGTATTTCCACAACAAATTTTGCATTTTCTTCGAGCGCTTCATCAACGGCGCGGACAAGGCGAGACTTGAATAAATTGACGGAGGCGGCATTGAGCGACATTGAACCTATCTTTCCGTCGTTCGAGCCAACGCTGACAAGCGCGGAGCACTCCTCCGGGTTTTCGGATATAAATTTTTCTATGCTCTCGCCGACCGTGCGCACGGCAAGGCTCCTGGCACGGGTCATGGCGATATTGCGAACCGCCGGGCGAAGCCGTGCATCGACAACGAGCACAAGGCAGACAGCAAGCGTAAAAGCGCACAGAGCCCTGAACGCCCCGCGCGGCAGAGTGCGAATATTGAATCGGCGCATCCGGCGCATAAAAACACCCCCGCAACAGTTTATGCGGGGGCGATGAAATTTGTTATTGTTTTATTTTGAAGCCCTGACAACGGACACGCCGGTATCTATAGATTCGGGACCCGTCGAATTGCCTTTGAGAGCCGCGAGCGCCTGCGCCATGCCGAGATAGCCCATGGTATAGGGATTCTGCACCATGACTGCTTTAAGACTTCCGTCGTTTATCAGCGACTCGATAGTGTTTGAAGTATCGAAGCCGATGCCGATTATCTTCTTGCCGGAATCTTTGATAGCGTTGCCCACGCCGACGGTCGAACCCTCGTTGGTGCCGTAAAGTCCGACAAGGTCGGAATTGCCGGTTATAAAACCGGTTGCCGCCTCCTGCGAGGATGCGAAGTTGCCGTCTTTATATTCGGTAGTGAGCAGAGTGAACTTGCCGTCCTTGGTTATCGCCTCGCGGAAACCCTTTTCGCGGTTCATGCTCGAATTTGTGGCGGTGTTGACGCCGATTATGCCTATCTTGCCGCTCGTTATGCCCGCGTTTTTGAGCTCTTCGAGCATGGTCTCGCCCGCTATCATGCCTGCGTTGTAATTATCGGTCGAGAGAGTTGTGACCGCAGGCTCGTTTGCGGGAGAATCGACATAGATTATCTTGACTCCCTTGTCCTTCGCGTTTTTGACGGTCTGCGAAATTGCCGAGGGGTCGTTTGCGGCGAGCATTATCAGGCTCGCGCCGTCGGCGATGGCGTTGTTGACCGCCTCGATCTGCTTGGCGTTGTCTTTGACATCGGGGGCATCCCACTTATAAGTGATGCCGAGCTGTTTTGCCATATCAGACGCGCCCTTGTCGACCGAGACCCAGTGCTGATCCATCTTGTCGATAGTGATGAGATATACTTTGTACTTTGCGTTGGCGGCGCTCTCGGTCATGCCCTGCGCCGTGTTGTTGCCCTCGCCGCTTCTGCTGCACGCCGCAAAGGCGGTCAGAATCAGCAACGCCGACATAATAACTGCGAGTATCTTTTTCATACTGTCCTCCGTTTATTCTCTTTTTTCTCTGCCGCCGCCGAGCTTGAGTCCTTTGGCGGCATTCGTGTTGAGCCGCTTGCCTCCGTGGACGATTCTGTCTATAAGCACGGAGATTATGACGACTATGCCGATGACTATATTGCGAAGCGCGAGAGGCGCGCCTGCGAACTGGAGGCCGTTATTGAGCACGCCCCAGATAAATGCACCTATGACGGTGCCGAGGAGCATACCCTGTCCGCCCATGGTGCTGACTCCGCCGATAACGGACGCGGCGACGGCGTTGAGCTCATAGTTAGAGCCCGCGTCCATGCTGCCCATGCCGCTCTGCGCGGTGAGTATCAAGCCGACAACGCCGGCGAGGAAAGAAGAAATGACATAAACTTTCGTCTGCGCCGCGGCGACGTTGACTCCGGACAGGCGCGCCGCCTCATAGTTCGAGCCGAGGGCATAGACATGCCTGCCGAGTGCCGTCTTTGAAAGAATGAACGCGAAGAAAGCAAAGAGCACTATTGCTATCCAGATCGGGGTATATATCCCGAGGAAGCGGCCGTAATAGAAGAAATTCTTGAAGGCGTCGGAATATATGCCGTTGGTGTTCATATTGCCGTTGACAATCTGCGCGACACCGCGGGCGATTATCATAGTACCGAGAGTCGCTATGAACGCCGGGAGCTTTGCGACGGAGATAAGAAGTCCGTTTACAAGACCGATTGCAAGGCAACAAATAATAGTTATGAGCACGGTCAAAATCGGGTTCATATTAAATTTCGTCATCAGCGTCGCGCTTATCATGCACGACATTCCCGCGACCGAGCCTATCGAAAGGTCGATTCCGGCGGTTATAAGAACGAACGACTGGCCGACGCCGATTATCAATATCGGCGCCACCTGGCGCAGAAGGTTCGTTATATTGGTTGCGGAGAAGAACAGCGGATTTATCAGCGCAAAGACGATTATCATAACTATCAGCGCCGCAAAGACCGAGAGCACCTGTCCCATTCCCCTTGCGGAAAGCATTTTTTTGAACATTCAGCTCACCTCCGTGCGGAACTTTGTTGCAAGCTCCATTATTTTTTCCTGCGTGGCTTCATCGCGGCTGAGTTCGCCCGTGATGCGCCCGGAACACATGACGATTATCCTGTCGCTCATGCCGAGCACCTCGGGCAGCTCAGACGAGACGAACATAACGCCGATGCCGCTCCTTTTGAGCTTATTCATCAGGTTATATATCTCGACTTTGGCGGCGACATCGATGCCGCGCGTCGGCTCGTCGAAAATTATTACTTTGGCGTCGCGCATGAGCCATTTGCCGACGACTATCTTCTGCTGGTTGCCGCCCGAAAGATTCTTTACTTCGCTTTTTATTGACGGCGTTTTTATTTTCAGCTCTTTTACGGCGCGATTCGCCATATCCCGCTCGCGCTTTGCGCTAAGCACCCCGACGGGGTTCGAGAGCGTATCGAGATTCGCTATCGCGATATTCTCGCTGACATCGAGCTCGACCAAAAGGCCGTCCTTTTTTCTGTCCTCCGGCGCGCAGACTATGCCCGCCTTGACAGCATCGCGCGGGCTTTTGAGCTTCACGCTCTTGTCGTAGACGACAACTTCGCCCGCCGTTATTTTATCCGCGCCGAACAGCGCCCTGACAAGTTCCGTGCGCCCCGCGCCGACAAGGCCGGCAAAGCCGAGTATCTCGCCGGAATAAAGATCGAACGAAATATTCTGAACCTCGGAGGTGGATATTCCCTTGACCTCCATGATTTTTTTGCCGCGCTCAGTCTGCTCGTGCGGATATTTTTCGGTTATCTCGCGTCCGACCATGAGGGCGATTATCTCTCCAATTGAAAGATCTTTGAAGTCGGCGGTCTTTATATATTTTCCGTCGCGCATGACAGTGACTCTGTCGACGATATTTTCAAGCTCTTCAAGGCGGTGGGAGATATAGATTATGCCCTTGCCCATATTTTTGAGCTCGTTTATTATTCTGAAAAGCTCCTGCGTTTCGCGCTCGGTCAGCGCCGAGCTCGGTTCGTCCATGATTATAATATCGGCATTTGTCGAGAGAGCCTTTGCAATCTCGACCATCTGCTGTTTTGACACGGAGAGCTTGCCGACTTCGGTATCGGGCTCGATATTGAGGCTCAGCTCTTTGAGGAGCTTTGACGCGCGGGCGTTCTGCTCTTTGAAATCGACCATGCCACACTTTTTGAGCTCCCTGCCGAGAAAGATGTTCTCCGCCACGGTCAGATGGCGGCACATATTGAGCTCCTGATGGATAACGGCAATGCCGAGTTCAGACGCCTGGGCGACGGTAGAATACTCCTGCGTTTTGCCGCGTATCTTCACTTCGCCCTCGTCTTTTTGATATATTCCGCCGATTATTTTCATCAGCGTGGATTTTCCCGCTCCGTTTTCGCCGAGCAGTGCATGCACCTCGCCCGCCCGAAGCTCGAAATCGACTTTGTCGAGTGCGACGACGCCGGGAAAGAACTTCGATATTCCCTTCATCTGCACAAGATATTCTTCCATTTTTCTTCCTCCCGTGCGGATCTAAAATCCGCAAATAAGGTAAAGTCGGTGTTTATTGTTGCCTGTGCGAGCGCAATTATTAAAGCAGGCGCAAAATTTTCACAATAATTAAATTGTCATAAATTGAGAGCAAATATAACGACAAAAATATAGATTATGGCGCTTTATATACTTGTCTGCCGGCAAAAAGAGTGGTATAATAACTATGTCTGTAAAACCAGCCATACTATTTCCGTCTGGAGGTAAAAATATGTCATACGATGTAGCAATTATCGGTGCAGGCGTCAGCGGCGCAATGGTCGCGAGAGAGCTGAGCCGATATAACATCAAAGTCGCATTGGTTGAAAAATGCAGCGACATGGCGATGGGCACAACAAAGGCCAACAGCGCCATTGTCCACGCAGGCTTCGACGCAATGCCCGGCACCCTCAAAGCGAGACTCAACGTTGAGGGCACTGCCGCAATGCCCGGTCTGTGCGAGACGCTCCATGTCCCGTTCAAGCCCATCGGCTCATATGTCGTCGCTTTCTCGAACGAGGAAGTTGAGACTCTTGAAGAGCTCAAGGCAAGAGGCGAAGAGAACGGAGTTCCCGGACTCGAGATTCTCGACAAAGAGGCTATTCACCGCGAAGAGCCGAACCTCAGCGACGAGGCAGTCGCCGCGCTCTACGCTCCGACCGCCGGAATCGTCTGCCCCTATGAGCTGACGATAGCGACAGTTGAGAACGCAGTCATGAACGGCGTCGAGTTCTTCCGCAATTTTGATGTTACGGCTATTGAAAAGAACGCGCAGGGCAATTTCGTCCTCAAGTCCGACGCAGGCGAGATTGAAGCCGAATATGTCGTCAACGCCGCCGGCGTTTTCTGCGACAAGGTAGCTTCTCTCATCGGCGATGATTCAATAACCATTATTCCCCGTAAGGGCGAATATATGCTCATGGACAGAGCAGTCGGCGACAAGGTAAAGCACACGATATTCCAGTGTCCTTCAAAGATGGGCAAGGGTGTTCTCGTCACCCCGACCGTTGACGGCAACCTGCTCGTAGGTCCGAGCGCAGTCGACATAGACGAAAAGGACGATTGCTCGACCACCGCAGACGGCACAAACGGCGTTTTCAAGACCGCTCTGAGATCAGTCCCGTCGCTCTCGACCCGCGACGTCATCACTTCGTTTGCAGGCATCCGCGCCCACAGCACCGGCGACGATTTCATCATCGCCCCCAGCGAGAAGGACGCGAAGTTCATAAACGTTGCCGGCATCGAGTCGCCCGGTCTTTCCTCCGCTCCCGCTATCGGTCTTTATGTCTGCGACATGATCCTGCAGGACAAGGGCAAAGTCAGCGAGAAGGCGGACTTCATCCCCGGCAGACCCGCTCCCGTGCGTTTCCGCCACATGAGTTCGGAAGAGCGCAAGGCACTTGTTGAAAAGAACAGCGCATACGGCAGAGTTATCTGCCGCTGCGAGACTATAACCGAGGGCGAGATTCTCGACGCTATCCACGCGCCCGCAGGCGCCATCGACGTTGACGGCGTAAAGCGCCGCACGAGAGCCGGAATGGGTCGCTGCCAGGGCGGCTTCTGCGGTTCAAAGGTAGTCGAGATACTTGCAAGAGAGCTTGGTCAGGAGCTTGATGAAATCACAAAATGCGGCGGAGAGTCAAAGATCCTCTTCGGCAGGACTAAGTGATTTGCGAACTTTCGCAGCATGAAAGGATGAATACTAATGCTTAAATATGATCTTGCCGTTATCGGCGGAGGTCCCGCAGGCATGGCCGCTGCGCTCAAGGCGCGCGAAAGCGGCGTTGAAAAGATAATCATACTCGAGCGCGCAGAGACTCTCGGCGGTATCCTTGAGCAGTGCATACATACCGGCTTCGGTCTGCACTACTTCGGCGAGGAGCTTTCGGGCCCCGAATACGCCGCGCGTTTCATCGAGCTTGTTAAGGACACTGACATTGTCGTAAAGACCGACACGATGGTGCTCTCCATTTCCGACGACAACGTCGTCACCGCAGTCAACAAAGAGGACGGTCTTATCGAGATCGACGCTACCGCAGTCATTCTTGCAATGGGCTGCCGTGAGCGTCCGAGAGGCGCACTCAACATCGCTGGCACACGCTGCGCCGGAGTTCTCTCCGCAGGTACTGCGCAGAAATATGTCAACATTGACGGCTATATGCCCGGCAAGGAAGTCGTCATCCTCGGCTCGGGTGATATCGGTCTTATCATGGCGCGCCGCATGACCCTTGAGGGTGCGCACGTCAAGATGGTCTGCGAGCTGATGCCCTATTCGAGCGGACTGACGAGAAACATCGTCCAGTGCCTCAACGACTTCGACATCCCGCTCAAATTGAGCACCACGGTTATCGACATTCACGGCAAGGAGCGCCTTGAGGGCGTCACCATTGCAAAGGTTGACGAGAACCGCCGCCCGATCCCCGGCACGGAGGAATATGTCCCCTGCGACACGCTCATGCTTTCCGTCGGTCTTATCCCCGAGAACGAGCTGAGCAAAAACATGGGTATCGAATTTGACCGCGTCACCGGCGGCCCGATAGTCGACGAATACAGAGAGACCACCCACCCCGGCGTTTTCGCCTGCGGCAACGTGCTGCACGTTCACGATCTTGTTGACTTCGTTACTCTTGAGAGCCAGACGGCCGGCGAGGGCGCAGCGAGATACATAAAGAACGGCGGAAACAAAGAGAAGAAATACGTCAAGACCAGAGGCATCAACGGCGTGCGCTACATCGTACCGCAGAAGATAGCCCTCGGCGAGGACGAGGATGTCAAGCTCTTCTTCAGAGTCGGCGACGTTCACAAGAATGCCAAGGTCGTTGTCACGTACAACGGCGAGACGCTCATCAGCAAGAAGCGCCCGAGACTCGCTCCCGGTGAGATGGAGAACGTCATCATCAAGAGCGATATGCTCAAGAACTTTGATGAGAACGGCATAATCGAAATTCAGGTGGAGGAATAATCATGGTAAAAGATATTATTTGTGTCGCCTGCCCCATGGGCTGCCAGATCTCCGTTGAGCTCAACGACGGCGGAGAGATCCTCAGCGTTACCGGCAACACCTGCAAGCGCGGCGACGCCTACGCGAGAACCGAGTGCACCCACCCCGAGAGAAGCCTGACAACTACTGTCAAGGTCAGCGGCGGCGTTCACCCCGTTGTTCCCGTCAAGTCCGCAAAGGCTGTTCCGAAGGACAAGGTCAAGGACTGCGTCAAGGAGATAGCAAAGCTTGAGATCAAGGCTCCGGTCAAGATCGGCGATGTTGTCTGCGCGAACATACTCGGCACCGGCGTTGATATCGTTGCGACGAACATCTGCCCCGAGGCGTAAAAGGCATAAAAAATAAATCGAGCATCCGCAGAACGAAAATTTCTGCGGATGCTTTTTTTGCGGACGTTTTTTATTTATAATACTGTCAGCTCTTGAAATAGCTTTCAAGGACATCGGACGGATGCTGCCCTCCCGCGAGCTTTTCGAGCACAGCATCGGAATAAATATAAGACCTTTTCGCCGACTTTTCAGAATCGAGGGCAATTTCATTGCCGCTGATTTCAAAATAATATTTATCCCTGCCGTTGTCGTCGCTGAGAACAAGGCGGTTGTCCTTTTCTTCGTAAGTGCCGGTCGAGCAGTCGCTCATGCCGCTCCTGTACATGGAATAACTGCAGTCTGCGGGCGACAGGACGATTTCGACATAGTCTTTTTGACCGTCGTGCTCGTTCTTGCCGATGTAAGTTATAACATCGGTACGGATAGACTCGGGCGTGAAAAGAGCCTTATTTTTTAAGCACTTATCAGTCTTTTCGGAATCCGCCGAATAGCAGAACTCCCGCACGGGATCTGACTTTTTGGCGAGAAATTTGAGACCGTCTTTTTGTTTTTTGAATGTAAATTTGCTCTGCGAGCCGGAATTTTTCGCGGTAAGTATCAGATAATCGTCATTTTCTTCATAAGTGCCGCTCAGAGCGGCGGAAAACCGATATGACTGCATGAAATTGAAGGTCTTATCCTTTCTGTTGAGCACAAGACCCGCATAGTCGTTATCCGACTTGCAGCCGAAGGACGCAATGCTGTTTTCATCAACGGAGGCTCTGACTATATCCGCAGAGCCGTCCGCGCTGTTTCCGGGGAAAAAGTGCGCCAAGAGTGCCGCACACACGGCGACAACAGCAACAACGCCTATACAGATAATGCGTTTGGCCGAGCTTTTCATACTGCATCTCCTCTCATCAGTGTTACATCCGCAAGGTTATATCAGCAAACAAAAAATACCGCAGAGAGCCTGCGGTACTTTAAATTACTCCTCAAACAAATCGAGTATCATCTCTTTCGGGCGCGCTCCGACGGCGCGGTTGACCAGCTCGCCGTCCTCAAACACGAGCAGAGTGGGTATACTCATAACATCGAACTTTGACGCGAGCTCCGGCTCTTCGTCGACATTGACCTTTCCGACCTTTTTGTCGGGATTCTCGGCGGCTATCTCGTCAACTATCGGCGAGACCATGCGGCACGGGCCGCACCACGAAGCCCAAAAATCGAGCAGGACGGGTTTATCGCTCTGAAGCACTTCTTTATCAAAATTATCTTTTGTAACAGTTATAACTGACATTTCATATTCTTCCTTTCTCTTCACTTCGCCGGATATCTTCCGGCATTATTTAGAATAACAGATTTTCAAAAAATATTCAAGCAAAGTGATGATTCGTTCACACAAGTTTAAAATATTGGGTGTACTATATAGCCTGTGAAAGGTCGATCAATTGACTTTCAATGTGTATTCTGTTAATATCAGTATATAATAAGATCATCTTACGGGAGGTCATAAAATGAGAAATATTATAAGGATAAACGACGGCTGGCTCTTCACGCTCGACGGGAAGACCGAGACCGTCAATCTGCCGCACACATGGAACGCCTTTGACGGTCAGGACGGCACAAACGGATATCTTCGCACAAAGGCGACATATTCCAAAGAGCTGCCGAAATCGGACAAGAAAACGTTCCTCGAATGCCGAGGAGTCAACTCAAAGGCGGAAGTCAGAGTCAACAACGAGCTTGTCGCAGTCCACGAGGGCGGATATTCCGCATTCAGAGTCGATATCTCCGACTACATCAGATACGGCTGCCGCGTTGACATAACCGCCGACAACTCGCCGGACGAGTCCGTCTACCCGACTATGGCGGACTTCACATTCTACGGCGGCGTTTATCGCGATGTCAATCTTATCGAAGTTCCGGACTGCAGATTCACCATGAACGACTACGGCTCGGACGGAATATACATCACCCCGCGCCGCGTCGGCGAGGACGGCTGGGAGCTGAGCATAAAGGCGCTTATAGACAATGCCGACTGCTCGCACAAGGCTCGCTTCACGCTCATCGACGCCGACGGCAACGAGAAGGCTTCAACAATAGCGGATCTTCGCCCGATAATCAGCGCGAAGCTGCCCGTTGAAGACCCGGTGCTCTGGAACGGCAGGAAGAATCCGTATCTCTACACCGTCAGATGCGAGATTTTTGACAGCACAACACAAGAAGTCACGGACAACATCGATATCAGAACCGGACTCAGAGAATATCATATCGACAGCCACAAGGGCTTCTTCTTAAACGGCGAGCACATCAAGCTCCAGGGCGTCTCCCGTCACCAGGACAGAGAGAACATGGGCAACGCCATAACAGAGAAGCAGCACGCGGAGGACATCAAGATAATCCTCGATGTCGGCGCGAACTCGGTGCGCCTCGCCCACTATCAGCAGAACAGCTATTTCTATGATCTCTGCGACGAGAGCGGACTGCTCGTCTGGGCAGAAGTGCCGGTTATCTCCCGTTTCAGCCCCAAGCGCAACGAAAACGCGGAGCAGCAGCTCGTTGAGCTCATCAAACAGAACTACAACCACCCGTCGATATTCTGCTGGGGCATCGAGAACGAAATCACAATAGCCGGAAGCGCAAGCAAGAAGCTTATAACATTCCTCAAGCATATGCACAAGGTTGCAAGACACCTTGACCCGACGAGATACACGACATGCGCCCAGCTGACCATGTGCCCGGTGAACTCACCGCTCAACCACATCACCGATATCATCGGCTACAACCACTATTACGGCTGGTACATGGGCTCGTGCGACGAGATAAACAACTGGCTCGACGAGTGGCACAGAGAGAACCCCGAGGGCAAGCTCTGCCTTTCAGAATACGGCGCCGAGGGTATAACAAAATACCACTCCGACTCCCCTGTCCAGGGCGACTACAGTGAAGACTATCAGGCTATCTACCATGAGCACTATATCAAATCGATAAACGAGCGCGACTGGCTCTGGGGCTCATATGTCTGGAACATGTTCGACTTCGGCTCCGCATCGAGAAACGAGGGCGGCGTCAGAGGCAGAAACAACAAGGGTCTTGTGACATTCGACCGCAAGACGAAGAAAGACGCATTCTGGCTCTACAAGGCATACTGGAGCGACAAGAAGTTCGTTCACATCACCGGCGAAAGATACGTCAACAGACCCGCCGGAAAGAGCACAATAAAAGTCTACTCCAACTGCCCGGAGGTAACGCTCGAAGTAAACGGCAAGACCTACACGAAGAAAGCGGACAGAGTGTTCGTCTTCGACGATATAGATTTGAAGCTCGGCGAAAATGTTATCAAGGCGCGCGGCGGCAAGGTTCGCCCGTCGCACACGATAACGGTAAACGGCATCGAAAAAGCCACTGACGAATACAAAATGCCCGCAGAATACTCCTCATTCGTGCGCAACTGGTTCGTTGCGACGGACGGCGAGGGCGACCCGAACAAGCTCTCGGTTGAGGACAGCATGGGTGAAGTTCTCAGCAACGGCGAGGTCAACAAGATAATCAAAAACGCCGCCGGAGACTTTGCGGCAAAGGCTGTTTCAAGTCCCCTGCTCAAGCCCATCTACCCGGTGAAGGTCAAAACGATGATCAAGCTTGCCGGAAAGCTCGGCGTTGACGAAAAGATGCTCTCGCTCGCGGGCGGATTCCTGCAGACGATAGACAAAAACTGACAAGACGCAAAAATACCGCTGAAGATAAAACTTCAGCGGTATTTTTATTTTGTTCAGTTATATTGGTCGGTGTCCTCGTTGAGATCCTCGTCGTCTGGATCGTCGGGGTCAATCGGCTTTGAGGCTTCATCATCAGGATTGTCGGAATTTTGCTTTCCCTTTCCCGAGACGCCGAATGCAGTTCCGCAGCAGAGCCCGATGCTGATGCCGAGACACATCCACATGGGGATATTATCCATTGCCACACCCATCATAAGCCCGATTGCAAGACCCAGCGCAAGGCCTATACCGACGCTGCCTCCGCTTTTGCCGTCAAATGCTTTCTTGTTTTTGCTCTCTTTCATCAGACGGTCGCCGCCTCTTTTGCCGGAGCTTTTTCGGCTTTCTTCACGGGGAAGATGTTGGTGAAGTTGAGCAGGAAGAGCAGGACATATGCCGCCTGCATCGGGATGTTCTCAATAATTGCGCTCTTGCCGACAGTCAGCAGGAGAACGAGCATTGTGAGAAGTATCGCGCAGAAAACTATAAGACCGACCATGAAGCGACCCTTGAGCTCTCTGGCTTTATTTATAAGCAGGAGCACCATGGGAGCGGCGCAGCAGAACGCGAACAGAAGCGCGCCCGTCCAATGCGCCATGCAGCGCGGAGAATCAAGATGCATCTCCTCGCCCATCGACGGGCAATTTATAGTAACATAAATTGCGGCGCTGCCGATCGAGCCGAGAATAACGCCCGCTCGGCTGTGATAGCCGAACTTGCGATAGGCATAGAGCGTGTTGGTGAACACGGTTGCCGACGCTATAACGCCCCAGCCTCTAAAATGCCACGGGAAGTCGAGACCTATCATGCTCGCAGTTATGAACTTCACCTTTTCAATGAAAGGCTGATCGCCGAAGAAGCCGTACCATGTGACATAGACGCAGCCGAAAATAACGCCGAAGAGGCAGAACATTTTCAGCGCCTTGCCGGGCTCCTTGCCGTAGAGCAGGACTTTTATGTAGACGATGAACATTGCAAGGCAGATGCACGAGACTGCGACCCAGATGGGATAGAGCCACTCGTGACCCATCATACCGCTGATGTTGGCATGGGTGATGCCGTCGACGGTACGTTCTTCTACCGTTGCGTAGTTGACGAGCACTATCTTGCGCATGAACGCTATCATCCACACCGCATAGGCGGCGATAATGGCAATCCACATTGCGGCATACGCCTTAAAGCTCGGCTGTTTTTTCACTTTTGACATTGTTACACCCCTTGTTACCCTGCAACACCTAAAACTTTACAAGCCTTGCGTCGTCTGATTGCGTTTAACTGCGTCTTCAAACTTGACAGGCGGCAGCCTGCCTGCGTTTTCATCCTTGTTTAACACAATCATACTTGCAACCAGATGTAAACTTTTAGATGTTGCAGGGTACTTCGATAAAATTTTATCGTTTTAATTATAACTGCTTTGGGGAATGTTTGTCAACAGTTTATTCTTTGTCCATAATATAAGATACTTCTTTATAGGGTTTGCCGTCTTTGAAATAGATTCGCGGAACGCGGCGGGCAACGCCGCAGACGAACTCATAGTTGAAGCTCGCCGACATATCGCCTATCTCCTCGGCGCTAATCGTGCAGCCGTTGTCGCTGCCCATGAGAATGACCTCGTCCTCGATATTCAGCTCGCCCTCGATATCGGTCACATCTATCATGAACTGATCCATGCACACTCTGCCGATTATCGGCGCGAACTGACCGTTGACTATCACTCTGCCCTTTGAAGAGAGGGCGCGCGGATAACCGTCGGCATAGCCCACGGGGATAGTCGCGATACGGGTCTCCCTGTGAGTCACAAAAGTGTGGCCGTAGCTGACTCCGCAGCCGGCAGGGACAGTTTTGAGATTGACTATCTTTGTACGAAGCTCCATTGCGGGAATGAGATCAACGCTCGATTTGTCGACCTCTTCCGATGGATAGAGCCCGTAGAGCGAGATTCCGAAACGCACCATATCATAGTGCTTTTCGAGTTCTTCGACTGCCGCCGAGTTGCTCAGATGCTTTATCGGTATATTTATACCAGCCTTTTCGAGCTTATCTATAAACAGATCGAAGCGCTCCGACTGGAGAAACGCCGTTGTTTTCACGAGCTCATCGGCGCGGGCGTAGTGGCTGAAAATGCCCTCGAGAACGAGATTCGGGAGCTTGACTATCTTCTTTATCTGCTCGACGCTCTCGTCATTGTCCTGAAAGCCGACACGCGACATACCGGTGTCGAGTCCGATATGGAACCGAACTTTCTTTCCGAGAGCAACCGCCCTATCCGACAGGCGCTTTGCCATATCATAGGTATAGATATTCTGCGTTATATCATAGTTTATCAGCAAATCGTCCTGCGAGGGCGAAGTATAACCGAGAATGAGAATCGGCTTTTTTATACCTGCGCGGCGAAGCTCGACCGCCTCTTCAATGACGGCGACGCCGAAATAATCGACCTCGCTCTCAAGCTGATGCGCAAGCTCGACCGCGCCGTGACCGTAGCCGTCAGCTTTGATAACCGCGAGGACTTTTGTACCCTCGGGTATGCGGCGCTTGCACTCACCGAGATTGTGAAGAATCGCATCTATATCTATCCTTGCATATATACGATGATACTGCATCGTTATCGCTTCCTTTGTCAGATTATTTGGGCAAGCGGAGCGGTTTCAATACCGTTTGCGTTGAGCTCCGCTTTTATACGCTTTGCAAATTCGACCGCTTTAACTCCGTCGCCGTGAAGACATATCGAATCGGGCTTCAATTCGATTATTTTGCCATTTATCGACTCAACCGTGCCGTTTTTAACCATACCGATAACGCGGCTGACCGCCTCGTCCTCGTCAGTTATGACTGCGCCCGGCTTGCCTCTTGCGACAAGCGAGCCGTCATCCTCGTAGGCTCTGTCCGCAAAAACCTCGCTCGCAGCTCTGAGTCCGATTTTCTTCGCCTCACTCATCATCTTGCTGCCAGAGAGGCAGAGAAGAATGAGCTCGGGGTCGATTTCATAGACAGCCTCGCAAATGGCGGCGGCAAGAGTCTCGTCCTTGCCCGCCATATTATAGAGCGCACCGTGGGGCTTAACATGGGCAAGGCGGCATCCGGCAGCCTTGCAAAACGCGGAGAGCGCGCCTATCTGGTACTGGACGAACGCCTTTGCCTCGGCGGGCGAAACATTCATATTTCTTCTGCCGAAGCCGACAAGATCGGGAAATCCCGGATGCGCGCCGACCGCGACGCCGTTGTCGCGCGCGAGGGCGACGGTCTTCTGCATCACGAGCGGATCGGACGCATGGAAACCGCAGGCTATGTTGGCGGACGAAATATATTTTATGACCTCATCATCGAGCCCCAGCTTATAGTTGCCGAAGCTCTCGCCGAGGTCGCAGTTAAGATCTATTTTGTGCATATCCGTACCCCCTGTCAATATTTAAGCTCGACATTTTTGACATCGGTTATGAGCATATGCCCAGGCGAATGAGTTATCGCGATGGGCGGTTTCGTGCTCATCAGAGCCGACTGCGGAGTGACGCCGCACGGCCAGAATACAGGCACTTCGCCGGGATTTATAGTAACCGCATCGCCGAAATCGGGCTTTGAGATATCTTTGATACCGATAACGGACGGGTCGCCGATATGAATCGGAGCGCCGTGGACTTTCGGCATGGCGGCGGTCGCCGCGACGGCGGTGACTATCTTGTCATAGGGCAGAGGGCGCATGCTGACGACCATTTTTCCGTGGAAAATTCCGGCGGGCTCGCACTCGATATTTGTAAGATACATCGGAACATTCCTGCCCTCTTCGATATGCCTAATCGGCACATTTGCAGCTATCAGCTCCGACTCGAAAGAGAAGCTGCACCCGATAAGAAAGCTCACAAAATCATCGCGCCAAAGATGCTCGACACTCGTATATTCGCCGGTCATAACGCCGTTTTCATAGACCCTGTATTTCGGGATATCGTTTGCGATATCCGCGCCGGGGGCTATTTTTTTCAAAAAGCGCGAGCCGACATCGCTGACTTCGAGTATCGGGCACGGGCGCGGGTTGCGCTGGGCGAAAAGTAGGAAGTCATAAGCGAGATCCTTTGGCAGAACGCAGAGGTTCGCCTGAGCATATCCCGCACACATGCCTGAAGTGTTACAGGTTATTTTGCCCTCTCTTATAAGCCGCCTTACATCGCGCGGACTCATCGAAGAATAGTCCATTTTATCTGCCTCCAATCAGAAACCGGATATAGAGGTATCCGCTCTGAGAATCTTATACTGTAGTTTTTTGAGAAGCTTATTGTCTTGTTTTATACGCTTGACGGCATACTGGAGATCGACCTTTTCAAAGCGCAGGCTGCCGCCCGGACGAAGCTGAGCGAGCAGGGGCAAATCAGAAGTAATGACCGTGGCTATCTTTGCATAGCCGCCGGTAGTCTGTCTGTCCGCCATCATGATTATCGGCTTACCGGAGGACGGAATCTGAACTGAACCCGCAACGATGCCGTCCGAAATAATATCGACGCCGTCAACGCTCTCGACCGGCGTGCCGTCGAGCTTTATGCCCATTCTGTCGGAGTCGCCGGTGACGGAATAAGTTTCGGAATAAAAGATATTTTTGCCCTTGTCGGAGAAATAATCATCCTGCGGGCCGGGTATAACATGGACGGTAACTGTGCCGTCTTTTTGTTTCTCGGGCTCGAAAACTCGGGAAGTCATGCCGTAGAGATCACTCTGCGGATATCTGAGCGGCAGAACATCGCCGGATTTCAGCTTTCTGCCCTCGAAGCCGCCGACTTTGCATTTAAGATTCGTTGACATACTGCCCATAACGGGCGCGATATCAAAGCCGCCCGCCACGGCGAGATAGCCGCGAAGTCCGCTCCTGGCGCTCCCGCAATCGAGAACATCGCCCTTTTTGACGCGCACGGCGCAATTCATCGGAAACTCGGTAACTTCGCCCGTCTCGGAATCGGTCACGGTGGGAGCAAACTCGGCTCCGGTTATCGCAATCACATTGTCCTCATCAAAATAAGCTTTAACGCCGAGCAGGGTCATTTCGAGCACGCCATCCGACTCGCCATTATCGAGCAGGATATTGGCGGCTCGGGCGGCAAACTGATCCATTGCGCCGCCCTGCTGGAATCCCGACGCCATATAGCCGCGGCGTCCGAGATCCTGAACGGTGGTGAGCATACCGGGAGAGATTATATGCATACTCATATCATTTGCCCTCCCCGGTCGTTATTCTGCACTCATATTCGTTGCGGCTGACGAGCTCCTCGATGCGGCGATACTCCTGTTCATCGACGGCGAAGAAGCGTATATAGTCGCCTGCGCGATAGAGTATCGGCTCCGCGCGGGTCGGGTCGTAGGGCTTAACGGGCGTTCTGCCGATAAGCTGCCAGCCGCCCGGAGACGCGAGCGGATATATTCCGGTCTGCTCGCCGCCTATGCCGACGGAGCCCGCAGGAATACTTGTTCGCGGGTTTGGCAGGCGCGGAGTGTGCAGGCGTTTGTCCATATCGCCGAGATAGGCAAAGCCGGGCAGGAATCCGAGCATGAAGATAAGATAATCTCTGCCCGTGTGTATATCTATGACCTCCTGCTCGGTGAGCCCGGCATGGGACGCGACAAAGGCTATATCCTCGCCGAACTCGCCGCCGTAGCAGACGGGGATATTGAAAACTCTCTTCTCCCCGCCCGACACCTGATCGAGCGATTTTATACGCTTTTTGAGCTTCTTTATCAAAGCCTCGCAGCCCGTCTGCAAGGGATCGTAGCAGACGAGCAGGGAGCGGAATGTAGGAATACATTCCGTCACCCCACGTATCGGCTTACGGGACAGCGAGTCAGACAGGCCGCGTATTTTTTTATTTATCTCGGGGTCTATAGTCCTGCCGAATTCAACATTGACCGCCGAATCTCCAGCCGGAAGAAACAGCGTTTCGTTCATAGCTTTTTACCCCTTTTTGGTTATTCGCCGAAAAAGCCCTTGTCAATGACCTTTTCGAACCAGGTCTTGCAGGTGTCCTCAAGTCTCAGCGCGTAGCTGACGCACTCGCGCATGAGGTTGACTATCGTCATGTTCATGCTCTTGCCGAAGCCGTCGATTGCCGGGATACACCAGCCGTACATATCGATCATGCCGTTGCGTGCGGCGGCGGTTATCGCCTCGCCCTCGAGCTCGGCGGTGTGCATGATATCAATATCTTTTTTAAGATAAGCTATCGCCGCTATCATCGCGTAGCAGCCCCAATCGGAGACGGTCGCGGTGATTATATTGTCGGTGATGCTCCGAACGGCTATTCCGCCGCCGCATCCGCAGCGGCACTCGCCCTCGTTGGCATAGGGAATATGCTTATGCAGATGGGGCGCGATAGTACCCATGCCTATCTCGTTGCCGAGGTCGCCAATCGCGATATTGAGCACGCCCATGGCTCGGAGCTTATCGAAGAGGATATCCATCTTCGCCTCAAGGTCGGTCACATCAAGTCCTGTGGCGTTATGGTACTTACCGATTTTATTTTCGCCGGGCGCTTCGATGCTGATAACAGCGGCGGGCTTGCCGTGGGAGATTATCTCATCGGCACAGCTCTCTGCCTTTGATTTATCTTTTGTAAAGGGCACGACAGCCATGGATATCGGATATTTTTTCAGCTCGTCTATCGACTCATAGAGATGAAGTCCGACAACTGCCGCCATAGCTTTGACGGCAGGGACATTCTCCTCCTGACAGACGATAACGGGCTTCGCTCCGAACGCGATAACGAGCGAACGCGCGAGCAGGACGGAGCTGATAACGCCGTCCGTCTCGGCACTGCCGAACGGAGGCAGGACAAAGCCGGTCATTATATAGACGAGGTCATCCTGCTTCAGAGTGTCGCAGAGCTTCCCCGCTGCGTTCATGCAGAGGGGACCGCCCGTATATTCGCGCGAGGCAGGATAGAGGATATGACACACGCCGTATCCTCTGGGATCGATGTTGGAGATGTTGTCGAGGCTGTCGCCTAAATTGAGAAGAGTAAGCTCTTTTTGCGTCATACCGCTCCCCTCCCTCAGACAGTCGTGGCGTCAATAAACTCTTTGACGAGGTATTTCTGGAGGGTGTCGATAAGCTCGGGCGCTTTGCCACCGACGGGCTTGCCGTCTATCTCGTTTGCGACAAGGCAGAACGAACCGGACGAAGAGACGATGACTTCATCGGCATCCATAAGCTCGGCGACAGTAAACGGAGTCTCGTCAACAGGGATATTGTTCGCCTTGCACGCTCTGATAAGATGCGCGCGGGCGATGCCGGGCAGGATATAATGATCGGTCGGATGGGTCTTGAATACACCGTTCTTTATGATATGTACATTGCTGTGAGCACACTCGGTGACTCTGTCGCCGCGATGGAAAACGCTCTCGTCGCAGCCTGCCTCGGCGGTCTTCTGAGCCGCCATGACGCTCGGGATGAGGTTGAGGGTCTTTATATTGCAATGAAGGAATCTTGTGTCTTCAAGGGTTATGAGCTTAATGCGCTGAGAAAGATCCTTGACCTCTGCGGGCTTGATTGTGACCCAAATGTTGGCCTTGCCCTCTTTGGGGAACGCATGGTTGCGGATTCCGGTTCCGCGGGTCGCCTGCCAATAAACAAAGTTATTGCCGCTGTCAACCTTGCTGACCATATCGTTGAGAATGTCTTTCATCTCGTCCTTTGTGCAGGGAAGCTCGATGCGGAGCAGTCCCGCGCTGTTGAAGAAACGGTCGATGTGCTCGTCAAGAGCGAAGATGACGCCGTTGCGGCTGTAAGTCGCGTCATAGACGCCGTCGCCGAAATAGCACACTCTGTCGTTCATGGGAACCATCATTTCTTCAAGAGGACCGAATTTGCCGTTGTAATACCCCAGATTTTCCATTTATATATCATTCCTTTCCCTGCAAAAATGCAGGATATAATCAACAATTATTCAAAAATCCGCATCGGGCAAAGGCACAAAAGCGAGCCTTGTTTTCCCGCGATTTTCAGCATATTCATTATACACACTATTAAATATAAATGTAAATAGTACCATTTAGATTCAATATTTTTTGTGGAAAAGCGGAGTTTTTATGAAAATTTTTCGGAAATTCGTCAGAGAGCAGAGATAAAAATTCTGAAATGCAACAGAAATCAAAAAAGCGTCCCGCAAGCGGGACGCCCTGTTTATTTTTGATATATCAGCGTGTTATTTATTTTCCGCCGAGCGGTCGCGCGCATCCTCGCTGACGGAGAGCGCATTCGCCAAAATGGCCGACGCGACGCCGCCGACTGCAGAAAATGTCAGAATATCGCCGTCGAGCGCGGAGAGAATCAGAATAACGACGGAAGTGAACATATAGACTGCGCAGCCTGCCGAACGGAAAACTTTCGAAAGATTTCCGAGGATAAACGCGAGCAGCTTCAGGAAGATGAACGCCGCGGGCAGGATATAGACAATAAAGCCGAGAATACCGTAGTTGAGCGCGACGGTTATGGGATCGGAATGGACCTTTGTCGCGGTCTTTATCGAATCCGTCTGATCGAACAGCGCGGCGAATTTCAAGCCGAAGAGTTTTGTCTGAACATCGCCCTCGCCGAACATCTTTGAGTAATAAACCGTTCTGTCGATATTTATCGCGCCGGCATTCGGAAGCGCGGGACTTCTGAGCGAGCCGAAGCCTATCGCGGCGGCGGGAGCGTTGTTCTCCGGAGCTGCTGTGCCGGGTTCCTCCGTATCGGGCGGAGCGGTGGGTTCCGGTTTCGTCTCAACGGGAGGCATCGTGCTCTCCTCCGGGCGGGTGACACGGTTGCTGATATCGGTAAGGAAGCTCTCGATATCGGATCTGTCCGGCATCGTGGGCTTCGTCTGCCACCATCTTGTGGTCTCGGTGCTTATCTCCGTTGTCTCTTCGGAGGTGTCATCAGTGCTGTCGCCGGCGGGTTCTTTTGTGGATTCGCCTGCTGTAGAAGCCGAGCTTTTTTCGGTGGTCTTTTTGTCATCGCCTTTTGCTGTGTCATCGTCTTTTTTATCGCTGCCGGGCACATAGCCGGAATCGAGGTTCGGGACATAATCGCTGTCGTCGTCCTCGTCCTCATCGCCGAAGATCGGATCATCACCGTTCGGATTGACAGTCGGCGACTGCTGACCGTTATATGTATAGAACATACCCTTGAAGCTGAACGTGCCGTCGAAGCTGCTCTTCACGGGAGATATCGGCAGGAGTGCGAGAATGAGCACGCAGAAAAGTGCGCTCGAAAGAAATGCACGCATCATGGGCGGACGGTTCTCTTTTCTGCCGTCCCGCCAGGATGAAAATGTCCACATAAAGAGGATAGCCGAGAATATGACGGAAACGAAGAGCACGGGCTTTGAATTCGAGAGCACTGCGCCGACGAGAAGCAGTATAACACCTGCCGCCGGGACTATCCACGAGAGCGCCGCATCGGCGGGCTTTGTGCTATCCGCTTTCTTTCTGCCGAGATGGGAGATGAAGAAAACGAGAGCGGTCGGGATAAGCAGGGCGAGCGCCACAGCGAACGAGGTCGAATAATGGAACGTGCCCTTCTTCGAAAGATAATTTATAATGAGCGTCAGAGCATAGATAAGCGCCGTCGCCGCTATAACAGTGGGGTGAACCCTGCGTCCGACGGTCTGCGCGGTCTCGAATATGAGCAGGAACATGAACGCGAAGAAGAAAGTATCCGCCATGAGTCCGAGCATATAGAAAAACGCGATATGGTCTCCGCGGGTCGCGCTCATAAGGCACATCAGTGCGATATATGCGGCAGCGATACCGTTATAGACTTTGAACAGGGTGCTGTATTTGCCCTTGTAGAAGCCGAGGGTGAACACGGTCACGGCGACGATGATAACCGCCCTGACAGCACCCGAGACGCTGATATAATTCGCCTTGCCGAGATTGATAACAATAGACGAAAGTATATCGAGCAGCGGCTGAATGACGACCAGCGCGCAGGTCACGATATAGAGCACTGCGCCCTTTTCGCTGTTTGCACTTTTGACAGTTTTCTGATTATTCATAATTCACTGTCCTTCCGGAAAAATCATTTTTATTTTCTATATTAATTATACCACAAACCGTAAAAAATATCAATCCGAGTCAGAGCGTGGTGACTTCCATGCCGCGGCTCTCCTTGAACTCGACAAAATCGTCGTAGTTGCCCGAATGGTCGATAACTCCGTCGTCGCAAATCTCGATTATTCTGTTGGCGACGGTATTGACTATTTCATAATCGTGCGAGCAGAACAGCACGTTGCCCTTGAAATCCGAAAGTCCGTTGTTGACGGCGGTTATGGACTCGAGGTCGAGGTGGTTCGTCGGCTGATCGAGAATGAGAACATTCGAGCCGAAGAGCATCATGCGCGAGAGCATGCATCTGACCTTTTCGCCGCCGGAGAGGACATTGACGGGCTTCAACACCGCATCGCCCGAGAACAGCATTCTGCCGAGGAAGCCGCGGATATAAGTCTCGGTCTGATCCTTTGAATACTGGCGCATCCAATCGATAAGATTGAGATCGGAGTTAAAGAACGCGGAATTATCCGCCGGGAAATAGGAGCGCGAGGTGCTCAGTCCCCACTTGAAGCTGCCGCTGTCGGGGGTCTCCTCTTCCATGAGAATTTTGAAGAGCATAGTTATCGCCTGCTCGCTTTTTCCGACAAAGGCTATTTTGTCGTTCTTGCGCACGGTAAAGCTGACATTGTTGAGAAGCTTCACTCCGTCAACTTCCTTTGTCAGTCCCTCGACCGTAAGAATATCCTTGCCGACCTCTCTGTCCATATCGAAGCCGACAAACGGATAGCGGCGGCTCGACGCGGGGAGCTCTTCGATAGTGAGCTTATCGAGCAGCTTCTTTCTCGAAGTTGCCTGGCGGGACTTCGATTTATTCGCGGAGAATCTTGCGATGAAAGCCTGAAGCTCCCTCGCCTTTTCTTCGTTTTTCTTGTTCTGCTGCTTTATGAGCTTCTGAATGAGCTGGCTCGACTCATACCAGAACTCGTAGTTGCCGACATACATCTTTATCTCGGAATAATCGATATCGACTATTCTCGTGCAAACATTATTGAGGAAGTGACGGTCATGCGAAACGACTATGACCGTTCCGAAATATTCGCTCAGGAAATCTTCGAGCCATTTGACGGCGGCTATATCGAGGTCGTTCGTAGGCTCGTCGAGCAGGATTATATCGGGGTTGCCGAAAAGCGCCTGTGCAAGCAGGACTTTGACCTTCTGCGAACCGGAGAGCGACGCCATCTGCTCATATAGCAGGCTCTCTTCAAGGCCGAGACCCTGAATCAGCTTTGACGCGTCTGACTCCGCCTCCCAGCCGTCGAGCTCAGCGAACTCCTCTTCGAGCACTGCGGCGCGCATTCCGTCCTCCTCGCTGAAGTCCGGCTTTTCATAGAGCGCGTCCTTTTCTTTCATTATATCATAGAGGCGGCGGTTGCCCATAATAACGGTGTCGAGCACGGTGTATTCGTCAAAAGCGTAGTGATCCTGACGGAGCACGGACATTCTGACGGTCGGCGGTATTATGACCGAGCCGTGCGAGGGCTCGAGCTCGCCGCAGAGTATTTTCAGAAATGTAGACTTGCCCGCGCCGTTTGCGCCGATTATACCGTAGCAGTTGCCGGGCGTAAATTTGAGATCGACGCCCTTGAACAGGGTCTGGGTGCCGAAATTGAAGCTGAGATCGGATACTGTTATCATCTTGTTCTCCCGTTTTTTTACAATAAATATCTGCGGGCAAACGCATTCGCCCGCAGTATAATATAATAGCACATATAAGGATTTTCTTCAAGTGGCGGAAAAAATCAGTTTTCCTCCACGAAGCTTTTCAGCGTATCTTCAACGCGCACGCCGGCGCTCTCGAGACGGGCGCGGTCATGGTGTCCGCTCGTTATAAGCAGGCACTGCGAGCCGATCGCCTTTGCGACATCGCAGTCGTGCAGAAGATCGCCGACAACGACGGCTTTTGACGCATCGACGCCGTGCTCCTCTATGAATTTTTCCGCGCGCTCGACCTTGCTGCCGGCAAGGAGGTTGTCTGCGCCGAGGACGGAGTCGAAATATCCGTCGATTTCATAGTGCTTCAAAAGCCGTTCGAGCTGGCTCTGCTCGCTCGACGAGAGTACGACCTGCGGAATGCCGAGGCGCTTTGCCTCCTCGAGAGCCGCAGAGACGAAGCGAGTCAGTCCGCAATTTTTTACATGGGCTTCATAGCCCTGCTGGAACTCGGTGAGAATCAAATCGTAGTCCTCATTTTCGAGGTCGAGCACCTGCTCATAGAAATGGCGGATAGGTACATCTATATATTCACGGTACTCATCGAGCGTTATCGGCTCTTTTGAGCGGCGGGCAAGCATATCGTTGACGGAGCCGAGCGCGGCGCCGACATCATCGAGCAGAGTGCCGTTAAAATCCCAGATAATAAGCGAATAGTTTTTCATAAGTTCTCCAAAATTCAAAAAATAATTGCGAAAGCATTGAGATCGGAGTATAATACTCACGACAAAACGAGAAAGAGTGAGACGGATGAAAGAATATCTTTTTGAAATGCACGCGCACACCTCGCAAACAAGCAGGTGCGGCGAAGTTCCTGCGGAGCAGGTTGTGAATACTTTCAAAAATCTCGGCTACGACGGAATAGCCATAACCGACCACATGCATACGGGCACGATGGAAAAGATAGCAAACGAGCCATGGGAGAAGAAAGCGGATCATTTCTTCGAGGGTTACAGAGCTGCAAAGGCACTTGAGACCGAGGATTTCACGGTTCTTCTCGGCATGGAGCTGAGATTTCTCGAAAACGACAACGACTATCTTGTCTACGGCTTCAACGAGGACTTTGTCTATTCGCATCCCGACCTCGACAGGATTGAGTGCCTCGAGGACTTCAGACCGATAGCAGACGAGAATAACCTCATCGTTTTTCAGGCGCACCCATTCAGAGTCGGCATGACGGTCACAGACAACGAGCTGCTCGACGGAGTTGAGATATACAACGCCCATCCCGGTCACGAATCGAACAACGAGATTGCCGAAGCGTGGGCGAAGAAATACGGCCACCTGCGCGTAACATCAGGCTCGGATTATCACGGCAAATTAAATGTTCACCCCGGCGGGCTCTTCTTCCCCGAGCGTCCCGCCTGCCCGCACTGCCTCGAAAAGCTGCTCAGAGACCGCAGATACAGGCTGCGCACGGACAAAGTTACTGAATAAAACTCATATTTCAAAGCACTGCCCGGCTTTCGTCAGGCAGTGCTTTTTTGTTTTATTTTCTCGCCGCTTCGCGCTCGGTTCTGCCCTTATGGAACTCGGAGAACTGAGGCACGACGAACTTGATTCCCTTGGGAACAAGCTCAAACACGACATCGTTGACATACTCGCACTCGCCGTCGATATTGACAGCCGCGGGAACATCGCTGTGGATAGTCAGCTTTGTGCCGTTGATATACTGGGTCATCGGCAGACCGAGGTGCTGACCTTTCTTATACTTCTGAAGAAGCGGGAACAGGCGCAAACGGCCTCTGTCGTGGCGGATGATAACAAAGTCAAGCTTGCCGTCATCCGGCCATGCGAGCGGAGCCGCCTTGAAGCCGCCGCCGTACCAACGGGAATTCGCCGCGACGCAGAGCAGGACATCCTGCTTTATCGGCTCGCCGTCGTCAATAGTTATGGTGAACTCATGACCTATTTTCTTGCAGAGCGCCTGGAGAGCCGCCGCGACATACGCGGTCTCACCCGTCATAAGCGGCATCTTCTTGAAATAGGACTGCTTCGCGCAAACCTCGGCGTCCATGCCCATGGAGCACTGGTTGATGGCTATCTTATCGCCGCACTTGATAACATCAAGCTCGACGGGTATACCCGTGACCTGAGCCTCGACATTGCAGAACTGCTCCTTTGTGCCGAACAGGCGGACAAAATCGTTGCCCGAGCCCAGCGGGATAACTGCGACCTCGCAGTTGGGATAGCCGTAAGCGCCGTTGACCACCTCATAGAGAGTTCCGTCGCCGCCGCAGGCATAGAAGCGGAGCGCTTCGCCGGATTTTGCGTGTTCCCTGCAGTAGTTCTGGGCGTCGCCCTGACATTTTGTGACATAGATCTCATAGTCGAGACCCGCTTTGCCGCAATAGTCCTCAATCTGGGGACGGATAATGCTCTCGGCATTGCCCTTCTTTCCTGCTGCCGGATTGATGAGGAAAATATGTTTCACAAATAATACCTCCTGTTTTACCTCTTTCGCCTTATTTAAAATACATAAATAACTGACACTTTATCATGCCGTTATATAATTTTCTGCGTTTATCAGCCTTGCGCCCGAACTCCTGCTCAAAAGTATCGCACGGAGTTATGATGCTATATGACCAGCCGTGGCGGCGTTCAAACACACGGCCCATATCACGATAAAGCGCGTTTGCCTGCTCGATATCGAGCATACGCTCACCATAGGGCGGGTTGCATATAAGAGTTCCGCGCTCGGTCTGCGGAACGAATTTTTTCAATTCACAGCAGCGCACGCTGACGAGGTCGTCAACGCCGGCAGCTTCGGCGTTTGCGGCGGTAAGAGCCGCAGCTTCACGGCTGATATCGGAGCCGTAAGCAAAGAAGTCATGCGCCTCGCGCTCAAGGTCGCGCGCACGCTCGCGCTCGGTATACCACACATCGCGCGGGATATTGCTCCAGCGCTCGGCGGCAAAGTTGCGGTTGACTCCGGGGGCGATATTGCGCGCCATCATTGCGCCCTCGATAAGTATCGTGCCCGATCCGCACATGGGGTCATAGAGAGAATGATACGGGCGCAGACGCGAGAACCAGCACAGCGACGCAGCAAGAGTCTCTTTTATCGGGGCGTCGTTTGCATTCTGGCGGTATCCCCTCTTATGAAGTCCCGCGCCGGAAGTGTCGAGCATGAGCGAAACTTTGTTTTTCATTATAGAGAACTGGATCTGATAGACAGGTCCGCTCTCTTCAAACCACTCGATAGAATATTTTTGTTTGAGGCGTTCAACGACCGCTTTTTTGATTATCGCCTGGCAGTCGCGCACGCTGAAAAGGTCGGAATCGATGGAATAGCCCTTGACGGGGAACGCATCGTCTGCGCCGATCCATTGCTCCCACGGGAGGGCGCGTGTGCCCTGAAAAAGCTCCTCGAAGCTATGCGCCTCGAACGAGCCGAGAAGCACAAGCACGCGCTCGGAAAAGCGCGAGCAGATATTTGCGCGGGCAAGAATATTTTCGTCGCCGCTGAAAAGCACGCGGCCGTTTTCGGCGCGGACATCCGACGCCTCCATATTTCTGAGCTCTTCGGCTATCGGCGCCTCAAGACCCAGCAGACAAGGTACTGCGAAATTTATATCCATCAAAACTACCTTTCAAAGCTACTTTCATTTTCACATAGTACAAGGGGCGCACCAGGGCGCGCCCCTTGTTCAGAAAAGCAAATTCAAATCATTCGGCGCTGGGCTCAAGCAGACCGTAGCCGCCGTCGATACGGCAATATACTACGCTGACAAGACCTGTTGCCTCATTTATAAACATATAGAACTCGTGGCCGAGCATATTCATCTGAAGAATAGCCTCATCGACCGTCTGCGGCTTGACTGCAACGTGCTTTGTTCTGACGAGGTCATACTCTTTCTCGTCCGCAACATCCGCGCCGTCATTGAGTTCATCAAATGCGGCGGAGCGCATACGCTTTTCAAGCTTTGTTTTGTTCTTGCGAATCTGGCGAACGAGCGAATCGACGCATTTATCGAGCGCATCGTTCATATTTTCCGCCCGCTCCTGCGCACGGAATATCATACCGTTGTTGATAACGGTTATCTCAACTGTCTGACCTGACTTCTCGACAGTGGCGGTGATCTTTGCCTCCGCCTCGTCGCCGAAGAAACGCTCTACCTTGGCAAGCTTTTTCTCCGCTCTCTCCTTGAATGATTCTCTCGGCGAACACTTGCGTCCAGTAATAACTATTTTCATAATGTCAGCCCCTTAGAATTATTGGAGACTTCTGTCTCTGATTGTATTGTAGCACATATGACTAAAAAAATAAAGGGTAAAGAGCTGCATTTCTAAAAAATTTACAAATTTTCTATAATAAGGCAAGATATCAGACAACTACGGTCACATGGCGGGTAACATGGCAGCCGATATTGACCGCGACGGGCAATCCCGCGATATGGGTCGGGGCAAATTCGACGGCGGCGCTCAGCGCGGTCGTTTTGCCGCCGAAGCCCTGAGGGCCTATATTGAGGGCATTTGCCTTTTCGAGTATCTCCGATTCCATCGCGGCGTAATACTCATCGGCATTCGGCTCGCTGACCGGGCGGCAGAGAGCCTTTTTGGCGAGCAGCGCGCACTGCTCGAAATCGCCGCCGATACCGACGCCTATAACCATCGGCGGGCAGGGGTTGCTCCCCGCGCGGCGAACGACATCGACAACATAATCTATGATATCCTCGCGCGAGGCGGAGGGAGTGAACATTTTAAGCGCGCTCATATTCTCGCTGCCGAAGCCCTTGGGAGCGACGGTCAGCTCGACTTTATCGCCCTCGACAAGCTCGATATGCAGAACAGCCGGGGTGTTATCGCCGGTATTGACGCGCCTGAGCGGATCGGCGACGACCGACTTTCTGAGATAGCCCTCGGTGTAGCCCTTTGCGACTCCGGCGTTGACGGCATCTTTAAAGCTGCCGCCGACAAAGTGGACATCCTGTCCGACCTTTGCAAAGATAACGGCCATGCCGGTATCCTGACAGATGGGGACATCCAGCTCCTTTGCGGCGCAGAGATTATCGCACAGGCGGCACATTATATCTTTGGGCACATCGTCACTTTCCGTATCGACGCTCTTTTTGATAAGCTCTGCGAGGTCATCGGGCAGAACTTTGTTGGCGCTGATGCACGCGCGGCTGACCGCTTCGGTTATGAGGCTGACATCTATCTCACGCATTGGACTTTCCCTCCATGAGAATCTCGCCGTCGCCGACAACGAGCAGCGGCTTTGCGAAGAGGGTCAGCGGGTCGGAATTGAACAGGCTCATATCGGCATCCTTTCCGACTTCGAGCGAGCCGACGCGGTCGGAGATTCCGCACATCTCGGCGGGATTTATAGTTATGGCTCTCAGCGCGTCCTCATGAGTCATGCCCTCGCGCACAGCAAGTCCCGCGCACAGCGGCAGATACTGGATAGGAATAACCGGATGGTCGGTGACTATAGCGGTCTTTACGCCCGCTTTGCTAAGCACGCCCGGGGTTGCGGGGGTGGAATCTTTGAGCTCGGGCTTGCAGCGGTCGCTGATAAGAGGTCCGCTGAACGCCTTGACTCCGGCTTTCGCGAGTCTGTCGGCAATAAGATGACCCTGAGTGCAGTGGACAACGCAATAATCGAGCCCGAACTCCTCGGCGATACGCACGGCGGTGAAGATATCATCGGCGCGGTGGGCGTGAATATGCATCTGCATATGCTCCTCAAACAGCGGAGCGAGAGCTTCGAGCTTCGCGTCGAACTCGCGGCTCGCCTTATCTTTTTTGATATATTCGCGTGTCTTTGTCAGCTGTTCTCTGATTATCGCGGCGGTCGCCATTCTCGTGCTGGGCGCCATCTTTTTCTCGTTATAGACGGTCTTGGGATTCTCGCCGAGGGCGAATTTCATCGCGGCGGGAGCCTTGACAATCATATCGTCGATGCACACGCCGTGGGTCTTTATCGCCGCTATCTGACCGGCTACGGGGTTCGCGCTGCCCGGGCAGGTCAGCACGCAGGTAACACCCGCCTCTCTCGCCTCTTCAAAGCATCTGTCGAGAGCGTTGACGGCATCGAGCGCTCTGAGGTTCGGTGTAACGGGGTCGGTCATCTCGTTGCAGTCCTCGCCCTCAAAGGTCAGCGAGTCCTCGGTGATGCCGATATGGGTATGGGCATCGATAAATCCGGGATAGAGCGCCGCGCCTTTGGCGTCATAAGCCTCACCCTGCGGGCAGTCTTTCATATCGCCCAGGGAGATTATTTTTTCATCAAACTCGATATATCCGTTTTCGATAGTACCGTTCGTTACCGTATGTATAACGGCGTTTTTGATAATCACAAGATCGCTCCTTTTTCTTAAATCAAAAAAGCGGGCTGAACGCCCGCCTGATAATACATTTTTTACTGTCTGCCGCCGCCGCGCCTCGAATAGCCACCGCTGCGCTTGGAATCGGAAGATCTTTTCAGATCGGTCATTTTTTCATCGCTGATCTGCTTGAACTTTGCCATCATATCCTCAAAGGACTGGTTGCCGGAAGTCTCCTGATTGACGGCTTCGACCTGTCTGCCCTGCTGAGGCGGTCTGCGCTGACCGGAGGACTGCTGATGCGGTCTGTTCTGCTGACCCTGTCTGTCGCCCGAAGGACGGGGTCTGCGCTGAGGACGATCGCCGCCGTTATTGTCAGCATTGAGCTTCTTTATCGAAAGGGCTATCTTGCCTTCGGGGCTGATCGAAATGACCTTTGCCGTAACTTCCTGGTTTAGCTGCAAATGCTCTCTGATATCCTTGACATAAGATGTTGAGACCTCGGAAATATGGATCATACCCGTTTTTCCGCCCTCAAGTTCAACAAATGCACCAAAATCGGTAAGACCGGTCACCTTACCCTTAACAACACTTCCCTGCTCGATCTGCATAATAGTACGCTGCTCCCCTTTTTTACTTGTCGGCCGACTGCTGTTCGTTGTAATATACCCTTTCATCCGGGAAAACATAGCCGAGTTCACGCCTTGCTATCTGCTCGACATAATCATCGAGATCCGAACTCTTGACAAGCTTTTCAAGCTCCTCATTCTCGGCTTTTTTATCGGCAAGCTGAGTATTGAGCTGAGCAATGTACTTCTCCTGAGATTTGATATCGGACTGCATGACTATAAAGGATATAAGGAAATAACACACTGCGACCGCTAACACGATCATCAGTATGGTACTATGCCTTTTTTTGAGTCTGCGCTTTTTTTCCGACATTCTTACGTTTCCCTTTGACCTTCTGTTTTCTTGCTTTGGGGCATATTTGCCTATTCAAAGTATACAACATATTGCGCCCCTTTTTCAAGAGGTAATTAATATTTTTTTCATTTTTATTTGACATTATTCCGTCTTTTTCCTCGGGCGGCGTTAATTTCTGTGATATTTTTTCTTTCAAGCTGCAAAGCGGCTTGCTGACGGCGTCTTTTATCCGCCAAAAGAGTTTTCTGAGCTTTGACGAAATGAGCAGACCGAGGTGTTTTGCCGCCGCGCCGAGGCTCAGGCGTTCGGCTATCCAGCCGAGCAGCTGCGCCGCGAGAATATAGAGCAGGGTGCGCCCGTCATTGAGCACGAGTATAAAACAAAACGAAGCAAAAGCACAGATTATTACATAGAGAATATCGGTCACGAATATGACCTTGCGCCCGCCCGGCAAAACGGCGCGAACGGCGCACACGGCATCATAGAACACTCCGAGCAGAAAGCCGATGCCGAGCGAATGCAGAAAGACGGATATCTGGCCGTCCAGCCCCTGGATATACTCCATCAGCGGAACACGCGGCTGAAGAATCCGCCTTTTCCGGGCTGTTCGTCGGAATAGGTCAGCGAATTGACCGTACCCTCAAGGCTCAGTTCGCCGCTGTCGACATTGAGATTGATTATATGCAGGTCGCTGCCGCGCACGGTCAGCTCCCCCATCTGCGTGAATATCACGACCGTCTGCTCGTCAAAGCTGTCCACATCGGACACGCCGGAGACGGTCAGGCGATTTCTGTTTTCCATTATAAGATTGTGGGGCAATGCCTGAACTTTGTTTTCTTCCGTCATAAATAAAACCTCCCGTCCGTTAATAATACGGCGGGAGGCTCTCGATTATGACCGATTTACAGAATTTCGTACATCGCGGCGGCGTCCTCTTTGCGGACGGTCTCGGCAACATTGAGAACACGCGCACGGGTCACATTCTGGCCCATGGATATTTCAATGACATCGCCGACCTTCACATCATAAGACGCGCGGGCTATTTTGCCGTTTACCGTGACGTGCTTTGCGTCGCAGACTTCGTTTGCGACGGTGCGGCGCTTTATCAGGCGCGACACCTTAAGATACTGATCAAGTCTCATAACATTCCGCGGCAAAAGCCGCATCCTTTCAGAACATTAGAACGTTAAAAAAATCAGGGGCATTTCTGCCCCTGAAAAGCCAGCAAAATTATTTTGCAACCTTGTCCTTAAGGCCCTTGCCGGCCTTGAAAGCGGGAACCTTGCATGCGGGGACATCGATGGTCTCGCCGGTTCTGGGGTTACGGGCAGTCTTAGCTGCGCGCTCTCTGACCTCGAAAGTGCCGAAGCCTGCGATCTGGATCTTGTCGCCCGATGCGAGAGCATCGCCGATGCAAGCGATAACAGCGTTGACAGCCTTCTCGGCGGTCTTCTTCTCAAGTCCCTCTTTTGCTGCAACGGCAGCGATAAACTCTGTCTTATTCATTACGTGTTTCTCCTTTTGTTTTTTCTTTTCTTTTTATGCAATGTCCGTTGGACACAGTCATCATTATTATTTTCTGCTCTCCGCCTTGGCTTCATCCCAGAGTTCGTCGAGCTTTTCGAGCGGAGCGGACTCCATATCGATGCCGCGCTCGCGCGCAAGCTGTTCGACGCGGATGAAACGGGCTATAAACTTATCGGAAGCCGCAGTCAGCGCCTCTTCGGCATCGCACTTAACAAAGCGTGAGACATTGACGGCAGAGAAAAGCAGATCGCCGAGCTCCTCGGAAATATGTTCCTTATCGCCCGATTCGATAGCCTCGGAAAGCTCCTTAGCCTCCTCGAGCACTTTCTGCTGAGCGCCGGAGACATCGTCCCAGTCAAAGCCGACTGCCGCCGCTTTCTGCTGAATCTTGGTCGCTCTCATAAGCGCGGGAAGCTCACGCGGGATGCTGAGCATAGGCTCGCTCCCCTTTTTCTGTCCCTTTGAGCGGCGTTTTATGGCGTCCCAGTTATTGAGCACATCGCCGACACCGGAGACCTCGACCTCGCCGAAAACATGCGGGTGGCGCTCGATGAGCTTTTTGCACACGCCGTCGGTAACATCGCTGAAATCGAAGTTGCCTGCCTCCTGCTCCATCTGAGAGTGGAACACAACCTGCATGAGCAGATCGCCGAGCTCCTCGGTCATCAGCTCCTTATCGTCCTTGTCGATAGCCTCGATAACTTCGTAGGTCTCTTCGATAAGGTTCTTTCGGATGCTCATATGAGTCTGCTGTGCATCCCATGGGCAGCCGCCCGGAGCGCGGAGCAGACGCATGATCTCAAGGAGATCGTTGATATCATATTTTTCTTTCTGCTTAAAGTCTACCATGTGATCCCCTGTCTGTTTTTATCGGCAAGAAATATTCTAACCCAAAAGTTCATATTTTTCAAGTACTTTTGCAATTTTTTCGCCTGCGGGCAAAGATTCTATATCCTCGCGCACGATGCCCTTGAAGACGATGATAGCTATCGCATACACAATAACGGCGATTATGATAGCGGCGAGCAGCGCGATATCCGCGCCGTGGCTGACGCTCTTGAGCACATAATTGCCGAGCAGACCGTAAGCCGCCCACGCCGCGAGACCGCACATGGCGGCGGAGATAAGCGGTTTTATCAAATCTGACATTATATCAATGCGGACTTTAGTGACTTTTATAACGGCGATGACATTGAGAATGACGTTTATAACATAGAACAGGACTGTTCCGATAACCGCGCCGTTGAAGTTGATGCCCGGTATGCCGACGAGGGCGAAGTTGCAGATTATTTTGACGACGGCGGAGACGAGCATTGTTTTTACGGGGATATCCGTTCTGCCGACCGCCTGAAGAAGATTCGTCAGAGGGGTCGAAATGGACATGAACGCAGTCGTGAAGCCGAAGACGGCAACCATGGGCGCTATCATCGGGATATCGGCAGCCATTCTGCCGCGGCCGTAGATAAGAGTAAGTATAGGCTCGGCGAGCACGCCCATGCCGATACCGGCGGGCAGAGCTATGAGCATGGAGACTCTTATAACGGTATTGACGGCGCTCTTGACAGCCGCCTTGTCTTTCATCGTCCACGCCTCAGCGAGGGCGGGAAGCGCGCTGACACCGAGGGATACGGTTATCATCGGGACGAGGTTCTTGAAGTCCACGGCGGTGTTATATGCGCCGTAGAGATAGCTCATGAAGCCCTTGCTGTCTGAAAGATTCAAGGTACCGCTCGCGACATCGGCATCGATGCACTGCTTATATAAATTGTATATTGTATCCTGACCGCTCTCGATAGCGTGGAGCAGGCGGTTCTGGATGGTCACGGCATCGATAAGGTTCGTCGCGTTGAGAACGAGCGAGCTCAAAAGAATCGGCACCGCTATGGTTATCATGTTCTTGGCTATGGCATGATTTGCGGGCGGCTTCGGGGAATTGACGAGCTCGAGGCGGGTTATACCGTCGCCCTTTGCCCTGTGGCGGATGCCGAGATAGATAAGGCTCAGAAGCGAGCCGAGGGTAACGCCGAGTATTGCGCCGGCGGCAGCCCACGGATATGTTACGCTGAAAGCCTCATTAAGAGACGAGACCTCTTTGCCGAACACTGTAGCGGTAGCCGAGCCTGCGGCAACGGCGCTGTTATAGGCGCTCTCGCCGTAGGACATGATGAGCTTTGCAAAAACAAGTCCGATAACAAGCTTGCCGAGAGCCTCGATGACCTGCGATATGGCGGTCGGGATCATGTTGCGCAGACCCTCGTAATATCCTCTGTAAGCCGAGACATAGCAGCAGAAGAATATCGACGGGGCGACGGCTATCATCGCGGGCAGGTTTCTTATATCCGAGATGAACGCGGCATATGGAATGGAGATAATGACCATGAGCAGCGTGCCCGCGGTTCCGACGAGAAGGAATATCTTGCGCGCCGTTTTTAGCGTCATGCGCGCCTCACGGTAATGATTTAATGCGACATCCTCCGCGACCATGCGCGACACCGCTATTGGCAGACCCGCCATGGAAATTGAATAGATGGGAGTATAGATAGCATAGACCGAGGTGAAATATCCGTATCCCACGAGGCCGAGCATACTGCCCAGCGGCATCTTGAAGCAGAGACCTATCACCTTGACCACGAGGGTCGAGATGACAAGGATTATTGCGCCGTTCAAGAGCGACTGTTTCTTTCTTTCTGCCAAGGGTAAACCTCCTTGCTGTTCGTTTCTTTCTTAAAACCGTTCCTAATTATATCGTTTGAGGGCGATATTATCAACAATATGATGAAAAATTTAACAATTGTTTAATCCATAAACTCACGAAGCAGCGAGTTTTCGGGGATAACATCGACCGGCAGAGGCTCGAATCTCTCAAGGCGTTCTATCATCATCTGCGCCTCGTCATACCACTCGCTGCCGCTCCCTACACCGCTCAGCATCGGCACGGCAAGGGCACGGAACACGCACGGCTCATAGGCATGGAGCGAGTCTATCTTCTCCGCCGCCAAGTGGCTGTAAGGGAAGATATACTTATCCTCGCCGCGCTGAACGCTCCCCCAGAGGTCATATGTCCGCTCGACACTGCTCGCGCGGTGGTAATAATCCCGAACGAGGCGACGGACAAAGCGCAGATCGCGCTTCGACATAAGCACATCCCCGTCCTCATCGGCGATACGGGACGAGACGCTGACATAGAGTTCCATCAGGTTTTCACTCGGCAGAGAGTCGGTTATAACCGGGTTCAGGGCGTGGATACCCTCGACTATCAGCACATCGTCCTTGCCGAGCGTTATAGGGTCGGAGAAGCCGCTGCGCCTGCCGCTGACGAAATCGAAATGCGGCAGTCTCGTTGTGCCGTTTTTGATGATATCCTCAAGGCACGAGTCGATAAGCGCGATATCGAGGGCGTTGACGGTCTCATAGTCGGGCTTGCCGTTTTCATCGAGAATGGCATCGCGCTGATCATGATAAAAATCATCGAGCGAGACGGTGAAAGCCTTTGCGCCGCGCGATTCGAGCCGCGAGGCGATGAGCCCGGCGGTGGTCGTTTTACCGGACGCGCTGGGACCCGCGAGCATGACTATACGCTTTTCGCGGTCGGAGAATATACGCTCGGCTATTTCATCGAGCCTGTCTGAATACCGCTCCTCGGCTTTTGAGACGAGAAATGCGGGGTCATTTGCCGCCATTGAGTTTATTTTTACGAGAGATTTCAACCTATCACCTTATTTATCCGCAGACGACTGCGAACCGAATATTTCCGAGTAGAACTCCGATATGCGTTTCTTGCGCTCCATCAGAGTGTCAAACCGGGCATTATATTCATATGGATATTTGTAGTTAAAAATACGCTCGATATAGTTGCTGCCGGGCTTTTTGAGCTTTGTTACGGCGCCCGCTCCGGCGGCGAGGACAGTATGCGTCTCCTCCATCATGAATACATTGTATCTGCACTCCGTACCGGGTTTGCACCAGCCGACATTTTCGAGGTTGCCGACGCAGCGGCTCTGGCGGTACATATAATAAGGAATATAGCCGTTATCGAAGAGAACGGAGTGGGAATAATCAATCATCTTCCCCGCCGTCTCCCCTTCGCTGACCGCGTGACCGTGTTCTCTGAGAGTGGATGCGGATTTCAGCGCAAGGGCATGGACGGTTATATTCGCAGGCGCGAGCGAGACGACTCCGTCAACGGATTTTTTGAAGCTTTCGAGCGTATCGCCGGGGAGTCCCGCGATAAGATCGACATTTATATTTTCAAACCCGCTCTTCTCGGCGAGGGCATAAGAAGAAAAGAAATCCGCCGCTGTGTGCTTTCTGCCGACCGCTTCGAGCACGGAATCGTTGAGGGTCTGGGTGTTTATGCTTATTCTGTCAACCGAGTGGTCGCGCAGGACATCGAGCTTCTCCTGCGTTACGGTATCGGGTCTGCCGAGTTCGACGGTATATTCGCGTATAGCGGACAGATCGAAGCTGTTTTCGACTGCCGAGCAGACCTTTTCCATCTGCTCCGCGCTGAGAATACCGGGTGTTCCGCCGCCGATATATATACTCTCAAGCCGCAGTCCGATATCGCGGACGATTTTTCCCGTTATTTCAAGCTCTCTGCACAGGTCGTCAACATAGACGGGCAGAAGCTTTGCGGCGTTGGCGTTGGTTATCGAATGGGAGACGAACGAGCAATAGCTGCACCTTGACGGGCAGAACGGTATCGCGATATAGAGGCTGAACGAGCGCTCGTCGCCGAGGGCGGCTATCTCCTGCTCCGTGCCCGCGACGCTCTGCGCAAGGCGCGCTTTCGGCTCGCTGACAAGAAGCTTTTTTGTAAAATAGTCATACGCGCCCTTTTCGCCGAGAGATTCAATGAGCTTCAGCATAAGCTTGGACGGGCGCACGCCGGTGAGTATGCCCCAGGGCGGAACATAGCCTGTGACGGCGCTCAGAGCGGAGAAAAGCTCGCGAGCCATGGTGCGCTCACACTCGTCCTTTTCGGGTTCGTCGGTCTTTGGGACTTCTGTCGAGCGAGTCTCGGTCTTATCCCCGACATTGACGCGCACGCGCACGGAATATCCGCCGCTCGCGCCGTCGAGATATGTTTCGACCTCGGGTGCTCCGCTTTCGGGCAGAGTGTCCGAGACTGTTATCTTTTCGTTCGGGAAGAACACGCGGCAAAGATTCTCCATCTCATAATGGAAATCGTGACCGCAGATATATAGAATCATAGGCGTTTCCTTATAGCTCTCCTCTGGGTATTTTTCTTAAATATCTGTTTCTGACCCGCTCCTCAGAGAGCGTTGTGGAGCGGTTATGTCCGGTATAGACGGTATATTCGCCGTCAAGGGCGGCAAGGCGTTTGAGGCTTTCGACCATAGCCTGCCAGTCCCCGCCGGGGAGGTCGGTTCTGCCGACTGTCCGGCAGAAAAGAGTATCGCCCGAGAACATCACGCGCTCGGTTTCTTCGAGATAGCACACGCCGCCGAGGGTGTGGCCGGGGGTATGAATAGTATGGAGAGTGATATCTCCTATCTTCGCTTCAAATCCCTCTTCCGCGAGCAAGTCATAATCGACATATTTCTGGATGCCGTGATTGACATGAGTCGCGAGGCTGATATCCTCGCACTTGAGGCAGGGGCTGTCATAGGGGTGGATGGCTATTTTCGCATCCGGGTAGTCATCTTTTATATGCGCGACGCCGAGAATGTGGTCATAGTGACCGTGGGTGAGAAGAATATACTTGAGATTTTTCACCTCGTCACGAAGGACTGCTTTTAATTCGTCCGTGTAGTCGCCGGGATCTATAACCGCCGCCTCGCCGCTGTGTTCGTCTATAACGACATAGCAGTTCGCCTGGACAGGTCCCATAGGCAGAGTGTGTATCTTCATCATTTGTCTTTCCTCCATATATCGGTATCGAGCATTATAGTAACGGGGCCGTCGTTTGCTATATCGACCGCCATATCCGCGCCGAAGATGCCTTTTTCGACATTCCTGACTCCGTTTGCAGAGAGCTCGGAGCAGAACAGCTCATATAATCTGTTAGCTTCATCGGGCGCGGCAGAGAGCGTGAAGGACGGTCTGTTGCCCTTTTTGCAATCGGCACAGAGAGTGAACTGCGAGATAGCGAGAATCTCGCCGCCGACATCGTTGACGCTGAGATTCATTTTTCCGTTTTCGTCCTCGAACACGCGCAAACGCGCTATTTTGCCGGCGAGCAATATTGCCTGCTCATCGGTGTCGCCCTCGACAACGCCGAGCAGGACATTGAAACCCTTGCCTATCTCGCCGACGGTCTTTCCGTCAACGGAAACTTTTGACGATGTGACGCGCTGAACAACAGCTCTCACGGTGATTCCCCCTTGGACTTGCGATATCTAAAAATATAATTGGCATCAGGTTGCGGCTCTCTCAACGCTTAGCACGCCGTCGATTCGCTCGATTTTGGCGGCGACGCTCTTGAGATGCTCGATTCCAGAGACGGTTATAGTCATAGAGAACGTGCTTCTGCCGTCTTTGAAATTCCTTGTGTTTATATCATTTATCATAACGTGCATATTGGCGAGCTGGACGGAGATATCCGCGAGCATGCCGACCCTGTTGAGGCAGGATATCATGAGCGTTGCGCGGAAATCCTCTTTTATGGCGCTGTCCCAATATGCGTTTATCCATCTGTCTTTGTCGCCGCAATGTTCAAGATCCTTCGGGACATTGCTGCAGTCGCGCGTATGGATCGACACGCCGTGGCCGCGGGTAATAAAGCCGATTATACTGTCGCCCGGGAGCGGATTGCAGCAGCGTGAGAACTTGACAAGGCAGTTGTCGATGCCCTCGACTATAACGCCCTCGCTGCTCTTGACGCGCTTTTTCGGCTGGGTGAGCACTATTTCCGGCGGAGCGGACGCCTTGACTATCTTGTTATACTCATCTTTTATATGAGGCATCATGCGGATGAGCGACACGCCGCCGTAGCCGATAGCGGCATAGAAATCCTCGACCGTGTCGAAATGCTGGCGCTCCGCGATGCGCTGGAGGAACGACTTCATCTCGTCATCCGGCAGGCGGATAAAGCTGCGCCTGAACTCGCGTTCAACCTCTGCCTTGCCCTCGGCGATATTCTCGTCGCGGCGCTCTTTCTTGAACCAGTTGCGGATTTTGCTGCGCGCCTCGCTCGTCTTGACTATCTTGAGCCAATCGCGGCTCGGTCCCTTGCCAGGCTGAGATGAAGTTAAGACATCGACTATCTCACCCGTCTTTACCTGATAGTCAATCGGCACGATGCGCCCGTCGACCTTTGCGCCGGTCATGCGATTGCCGATGGCGGAGTGAATGGCATAGGCGAAGTCGATAACGGTCGCGCCTATGGGCAGGTTTATAACGTCGCCCTTAGGAGTGAACACAAACACCTCTTCAGGGACGAGGTCGCTCTTTATCGTTCTGACGATATCCTCGACATCCTCGGAATCGCTCTGGCTCTCGAGCATCTGGCGAATCCACGCAAGGCGCTTATCGAAGTTGCCACTCGCGGTGCCGCCGCCGAGCTTATACTTCCAGTGCGCGGCGATACCGTATTCAGCCGTCTGATGCATTTCCCAGGTTCTTATCTGAACCTCGAAGGGTATTCCCTCTTTGCCGATAACGGTGGTATGCAGGGACTGATACATATTCGGCTTCGGGGTCGAGATATAATCTTTAAAGCGGTTCGGGATCGGGCGGAACATATCGTGGATAACGCCGAGGCAGTTATAGCAATCGATAACAGACTCGACTATTATTCTGACGGCGTAGATATCATATATCTCGTCGAAAGTCTTGCCGCCGATATACATTTTGCGGTAGATTCCGTGGACGCTCTTGATTCTGCCCTCAACTTTGCAGCCGGAGACAAGCGGATCGACGCGCTCCTTTATTTTCTCGATTATGCTGTCGAGGAACTCCTTGCGCGACGCGCTCTGAGAGTTGAGATAGTCCTCGATCTCTTTATACGCGACGGGGTCAAGGCAGATAATGGCTCTGTCCTCAAGCTCCTCTTTTATCGTTCTGATACCTAAGCGGTGAGCGATGGGGGCATATATCTCGAGAGTTTCAAGGGCTGTTTCGCGGCGCTTCTCTTCGCGGACATAGCCAATGGTTCTCATGTTGTGCAGTCTGTCAGCGAGCTTTATAATAATAACTCTGATATCATTCGACATCGCGAGGAGCATCTTGCGGATATTTTCCGCCTGCGCCTCCGCCTTTGTCTCGGTAGGCACTTTCGCGAGCTTCGTCACACCGTCGACTAATTGAGCTATCTCGTCGCCGAACTCGCGCTCGATATCCGCCTTTGTGACATCGGTATCCTCGACAGTATCGTGCAGGAGAGCCGCCGCCACCGACTGGCTGTCCATGCCGAGGTCTGCGAGAATCGAGGCGACGGCTATCGGGTGAATTATATACGGCTCGCCGGACTGGCGGAGCTGGTTCTTATGATGTTCCTTCGCCACATCATAGGCGTGCTTCACCGTTTCAAGCTCGTCATCGCGGTACATGGTCTTTATTTTTTCGTAGAGCTTGTCGAAGCCGTCGTCAAAGGAAGAGCTGCCGTCGGTGAAATCCGCCTGACGGTTCATCTTCTTTTCCTCGGTCTCGCCGTTTATTTTTTCTTCCCACGATCTCATCGGATCACTCCTCATTATCTTGCCGCTGTTTATAAAAAGCTTCTTATATGTTTCATCAATTGTGCGTCCTCAAGGTTCACCTTGGGGCTCTGTTCGTTGACAACGATGCTGCCCGCGGGCGAGCGGTTGAGAACTCCCGTCTGCACCATAACTTCGACAGCGCTCGCGACGGCGCATATTCTATCCGCCCCGAAGCCCGAGCGCAGGCACAGCATCTCATACTCAGCGCTCCATGAGCCGCGCCGTTTTATCTGGGTATACACCGCGCCGCAGAGGCTTCTGTCCGGGAGAGCGGCTCTCGCCTGCTCCACTGTCAGCTCCTCGCCGTGCATGACGCGGTCAAAGAGCCGAAGTCCCTCAAGGACTTTTATATCGTCGCTGCCCGCCGGGCGCATATTCCTGATATATACGCCGATGCGGACACTCCCCTGATACTCGTTTCTGTCGAGATTGACGGCGAGGTCAACTGTATCGCCGACGCTGTAAAAAAACGAGCGCTCGGTCATGCCGAAATACATGGCGAAGATGCGCGTATCGCCCTTTGAGACGGTTATTCTCATATGCTTGCCGTTGCCGACGGGAGAAAAGCCCTCTATCTTCATGCCGTAAAGTCCGAAGACCGGCTGTGGGTTGCCCGCGCCGAAAGGCTCAAGGGACGAGACGGCATCGAGAATATCCAAAGATATATGCGCGGGATTGATTTTGAGATCTATATTCTGAACCGGAAACGGCATCTCGGTATTAAGCGAATATTCCGTTATCTCCGAGCGCAGCTGTTCGATATCCTTCGCCATGAGCGAGAGTCCCGCCGCCTGAGTGTGACCGCCGAAATGGGTCAGCAGATGCTTTGAATTTTTTATCGCGTCATAGAGCGAGAAGCCCTCGATGCTGCGTCCCGAGCCGCGCGCCGTGCCGTCCTCTGTATTGCGCGAAATTATTATGCACGGTTTTGAATATTTTTCCTGAATCCTCGCGGCGACAATGCCGATAACGCCGTTGTGCCAATCGTCGCCGTCAACGACAATGACGGGGGCATAGCGTATCTCCGGGTGCTCAAACAGCTTCTGTTCGACCTCGGCAAAAATCTCGCTTTCAATCGCCTGGCGCGTTCTGTTCGCCTCGTTTATCTCCTGCGCGAGCCCGTTCGCGGTCTCGGGGTCGTCGCTGAGCAGAAGCTCGAGCGCGCGGTTGGCGGAGCCCATTCTGCCCGCCGCATTGATGCGCGGCGAAATCGTAAACGCCACGGAAGTTGCGTTGACATATTTATTACCCGCTCCGGCAACATCGAGAAGTTCGTTTATTCCGGCGCGCGAGCGGTTGTTGATGCTACGGAGTCCCGCCTTGACTATCGCGCGGTTTTCGCCGGTAAGATTGACAACATCGCTTATAGTGCCTATTGCGGCGAGGTCTGCGAAGTCTTCTATGACGGCTGTATCGTCCTCGAGCTCCATAGCACACGCCAGCTTGAACGCGACACCCGCTCCGCACAGCTCCTTAAACGGACTGTTGCAATCCGCGCGCTGAAGATCGACTATCGCCTCGGCGCGGGGCAGAACATCGGGAACTTTGTGGTGGTCGGTTATAACGACCTCCATGCCAAGCTCATACGCGCGCTCTGTAGCGTCCGCGGCGCTGACTCCGTTATCGACCGTCACTATCAGCTGAGCGCCCATATCTTTGAGCTTTTCGACCGCGCCGACGCTCAGACCGTAGCCCTCAGTCAGCCTGTCCGGGATATACCACAGGACATTCGCGCCCTTTGACTCAAGATATGTATATAGAAGAGCGGTTGAGGTGACGCCGTCGGCATCGAAATCGCCGAATATCGCTATGCACTCGAAATTATCTATCGCGCGGTTTATGCGCTCGACCGCCTTGTCCATATCCGGCAGGGCGAACGGATCGAGAGTAAAGAACGGGTTCGGGTCGAAGAAATCTTCTATTTCTTCGTCGTCGCGAAGTCCGCGTATAACGGCAAGCAGCGCGGCGATAGGATTGAGGCTGTGTTCCTCGGCTATCTGAGCCGCGAGATCCTTGTCATATGAAGCTGCAAGCCATCTTTTACGCATAGGGTTACCATTCCTTTCGATAATAGTTAATTATACCATGTATATAGCGGTTTTATCAAGAGTTTCGGCAGAAAGTTCGGCTTTTCGGCACGGGACATAAAAAGAGCAGGCCGGCTGACCGGTCTGCTCCGTGAATTGATATTTGTTGTTTTATGCTTTTGCCGCCGCAGGCTTTCTCGCGGTCAAAATAAGATTCAGCGCAGCTATGAGCGTGAAAGCGATGAGCACGGAATAGAAAACGCTGTAATCGCTCATGATATAGCTCAGCCCACAGAACGCGGTAAGCGGCGGGACGACCATCAACGCCACCGTATCGGAAATGATGCCTTTCACGGCGAGCAGCCCGACTATTGAAGCGATCGCCGAGAATGCGGCGAAGCACGCCGAGGCAACAGCAAACGCACGATTCTTCGCGACGGCAGGCAGGACAAAGAGACACGCGCAGAAGACGAGGGAGAAAACAAAGTCCAAGATGGACGGAGTGCCGCCCCAAATCATGTTCTGAATGTTCAACGCAGTTGCAAGGACAAACGCGGCTGCGGTCGATACGATGCAAATAACTGTTTTTTTCATAAGGTCACCTCCAGGTGAGTTTGCGGCAGCGCATCCGGGGGGAACGATCTTCAGCCGGGGATATCCTCCACGCCCAGGAGCGTCAAAACTTTTTCCGCGTCGGTCTCGCTTATGCGGAAAATAACCGCGGGGCTGTCAAATCTTTCGCCTTTTAAATATGTCTCGGAAAAGCTGAGATAACAGCCTCCGTCGATGACAAAGCAGGACATAACTCTGCGCTCCGTACCTTCATCATTTTTGAACTGAACATACACGGATTTTTTAAGCTCCTTGCTCGGATACTTATCCTCCTCGGCTGTTGCCGTCATGCCTTTAAGCGTCGAAACGAGCGCTTCAAGGTCGGATTTTTTCAGATCCTTTGTCACATTGCGAATTTCCTTGCCCTGAAAATGCGCCGCAGCGGAATCGACGGAAGATATCAGCGACAAATCGGCTATATCGTCGAGCTTATAGTCCTTGTTCATATCGTCCGCGTTTACCGTATAGCTCGGGTACGAATCGGACTCGCCGTCGGGCTTCTTTTCTTCATGCGAACAGGCTGCGAAAGCCGTCAAAACGAGCAGCGCCGCAAACAGCAGCGAAATTATCTTTTTCATGACATTTTTCTCCTTTTCTGCAAAGCGTTTCAGCCGTGCTTTTGCACGTCGACGGAAAAAATCCGCCGAGCTCGGCTGTCTCCGTTTTTATACCTATGGACATTCATGTTGTTCATAATTATCCTCCGATAAATACTTTTTGAGTTTGGCGTCAATATAAATTCGGTTAAATCGCTCGAAAAATTCTTTCCTACAAGGACATATTATTACATCCGAGCATTATTGTCAATTCTTTTCATAAAAGTTTTTCTTTTAGACACAAAACGGACATAAATGTGTATTTGCAGAAAATCGCAAAATCAAAACTTCCGTAGAGTGCAAATAACATTCTGCGGAAGTTCTGGTTTATTTATTTTTTCAGATATCCTGCTTCTCGAACAGGGCGGCTGAACACTTATAGGCGGCGAAGGTCAGCGCGAGCCAAATCACAACGCCGAGCGCGAGGGTGACGAGCTTTGCCGCCAAAAACTGCGGGTCGGGCGTATCAAGCTTGTTTTTGAAGAGCGGCAATGCGTGGCAGAGCACTATCTCAACGCCGATAAAGACGAACACGGCGACACTGCCGAGCGCAAAAGGCACGCCGATGCGCTTGACATTTTTATAATAAGCCGGGAAAAATATAATATTGAACACGCCGAATATCATAAAGAAGAACGCGAAGAGCGTGATGTTTACATCAAGGTCGGCAGCGTTGACGGGGGTCATAATTTTAGCGCGCAGGAAAGCTATCGGCACGCAGACCGCTATCTCGAGCAGTTCGAGCAGACTCACGGAGATTATGCGGGCGAGCACTGTTTTATGCTTTTCGACGGGCAGCATCATGGTGAAAAACACATCGTTATTCTCCCTGCCGAACTGGCACATGAAGAACACGCCGAGACAGGTATAGAACATAATAACGAGATAGGGATAGTTCGGGATAAAGAGCATGAATGCGAGCGGAATAAACAGGATATTCGTCGGATGAAGGACGAGCTTCAGTTCTTTGTTGAGCAGTTCTTTCATTTTGTCTCCCCCTCCCTCTCGATATGCACCATTATATCCTCAAGCCCGGCGGGTGCGGATTCAACGCCTGCGGGCAGTTCGGAATTTCTGACAAGCGCGCTCATGCCGTCTTTTTCGCGGCGCGCGCCGATGAGCTCGATATTTTTGGGTGCGTTATCGGCAGAAAACTGAACTACACTGTATTTTTGGAGCAGAGTGCAAAGAGGTTCATTCTCCGCGATGCGTCCCTGCTTGAGATAGATTATGTTATCGGCGCAGCGGTCAAGATCGCTCGTGATATGAGTCGAGCAGAAAACGGTCTTGCCCTCGTCCTGCGAAAGGCTGATAAAAATATCAAGAATCTCATCGCGCGAGACGGGGTCGAGCCCGCTCGTCGGCTCGTCGAGGATAAGCAGATCCGCCGAATGAGAGAGCGCGAGGGCGAGCGAAAATTTGACTTTCATGCCGGCAGAAAGCTCGGATATGCGTTTGCTTTCATCAAGAGAGAAAAGCTGCATATATTTTCTGTAGAGCGAGTCGTCCCACTCGGGATAAAAGCGCGAAGTGACTGCCGCGACGGTGCCGAGGCGCTTTTGCGGATAGTAATTCACGCCGCCGAGCACGACGCCCAATCTGCTCTTGATTTTCATCTCGTTTTCGGTGAAAGGCATTGAAAAGAAACGAATATCGCCCGCATCGGGATGGACGAAGCCGAGCAGGGATTTTATAGTCGTCGTCTTTCCCGCGCCGTTTCTGCCGATGAATCCGGTTATCTTCCCCTCCTCGAGCGCGAAGCTGACATCGAGGGAGAATCCGACATAATTTTTCTTCAATCCGGCAACTTCAAGAGCGTTCATTCCTCCGCCTCCTCGGGCGCGCGGCGCTGAGCCTCAAACAGAGCGTCGGCAAAATTCATATAGACATCGTTTTGGACTATCGCGATGCCCTGATTTTTATCGGCGAGCATCAGAAGCGTGTCCCCGGGGTTTATATCGAATATATCGCGCACGCCCTTTGGGATTACTATCTGACCCTTTTCGCCGACCTTCACGGTAGCGATAAATTTGCCCTCCGGCATCTTCATATCGGTCACTCACCTTTCTGAAATCCAAGTGATATTTGTTATACTTTTCCTACTAGTTATACTTATATCACTTTTTCACCGCTTCGTAAAGAGTTTTTCGCCCAAAACCGTATAAATATTTTTTGATTTTTGTACTTCGGTGCAATAATATTTTTGTTTTAACGGTACCATAGGACAAAATTTAAATAAATTTTAGAAAATGCACTCTCAGATATTGATTTATTGTTTTTATTGTGATAATCTTACGATAGAGCAATAATTTATGCACAAGATACAAAAACAACACGAAAGGGTGGAAATTTATGAGTAAAAAAGCAAATCCTTATGAAAACTTTCTGAACGTGCTCGACAGCGCCGCTGCGCTTGACGGCATCGATCAGAACGACTATGCGGCGTTCCGTTATCCGGAGCAGGAGCTGAAGGTCAACTTCCCCGTGCGCATGGACAACGGCGAGCTGAAAATGTTCACAGGCTACCGCATCCAGCACTCGAGCACCCGCGGTCCGTGCAAGGGCGGCATAAGATTTCATCCTAATGTAGATATGGACGAAGTCCGCGCACTTGCCGCATGGATGACCTTCAAATGCGCAGTTGCCAACATCCCCTACGGCGGCGCAAAGGGCGGCATAACCTGCGACCCGTTGCAGATGTCCAAGGGCGAGCTTGAGAGAATGACCAGACGCTACGCAGCAATGATAGCGCCTATCATCGGCCCCCACAAGGACATTCCCGCTCCCGACGTCAACACCAACGCCGAAGTCATGGGCTGGGTCATGGATACATATTCGATGAAATATGGCTATCCTATCCCCGGCGTCGTCACCGGCAAGGCGTTTGAAATCGGCGGTTCGCTCGGCAGACCCGAGGCGACCGGACGCGGCGTCATGCTCTGCTGCCGCGCGCTGACCGAGAAGCTCGGACTTGACATAAAAGACTGCACATTCGCCGTTCAGGGCTTCGGCAACGTCGGCTCGACCGCCGCTTACCTCATAGCCGACCTCGGCGCAAAGATAGTCGCAGTCAGCGACCACACCGCAGCGTTCTACTGCGCAGACGGTCTCGATGTTCACGATATGCTTGACTATGCAGCCGGCAATGGCCGCGTGCTTCAGGGCTACAAGGCTGACGGCGTGACCGAGATAGAGAAAGAGGATCTTCTCTACACCGACGCCGACTTCCTTATCCCCGCAGCGCTCGAGGGTCAGATCACTGCCGACAACGCCGACATGATAAAGGCGAAGTACATCGTCGAGGGCGCAAACGGTCCGACAAGCTACGAGGCGGATCAGATACTCAACGCCAAGGGCAAGATAGTTGTTCCCGACATTCTCGCAAATGCGGGCGGTGTTATCGTCTCCTACTTCGAGTGGGTGCAGAACCTGCAGTCTCTCTCCTGGTCGCTTGAAGAGGTCAACAACAAGCTCGCAGACATCCTCCTCAAGGCATTCGACGAGGTCTACGGACTGACCGAGGAGCGCGGATATCCGATGAGAACCTCCGCTTACATCATCGCTCTTCGCAGACTTGTCAAGACCAAGAAGATCAGAGGCATTTTCCCGTAAACTATACAATAATAAATATGAGCCGTGTCGAAAGATGCGGCTCTTTTCATTTTGACAACAGTTTAAATAAAAATGTTGTAATCCGGAAGATTTTAGTGTATAATTTCCGTGACAAAGAAAAAGCAGAATCGGGGGCTCTGGTCAAACGGTCACTCCCCCTCATATAAAATAGAAGGAGTTTATTCAATGGATAAGTATCTCATTATCAACGCAGACGATTTCGGAATGTGCAGAGCGGCAAACCTCGCCGTTATGGATCTGCTCAAGTCCGGCTCGATCACCTCTTCGACCATCATGGCTCCCTGCCCGTGGGCATATGAGGCATGTCAGTTTGCAAAGAAGAATCCGCAGTTCGCCATCGGCGTGCATCTGACCTTCACGAGCGAGTGGGCTACATACCGCTGGTCGCCCGTCGGCACGAGCAACACCGACAGCCTGCGCGATGAGCTCGGCTTCATGCATCCCGAAAGCATCGACGTTGAGAAGAACGCCGATATAAAAGAAGTTGCTGCTGAAATCCACGCTCAGATAAACCGCCTCAAGGCTCTTGGTCTCACTCCCTCTCACCTTGACAACCACATGGGCTCGCTCTACGGCATCGAGACAGGCCGCTTCGAGCTGCTTCAGCTCGTGCTCAGCATCGCCGGCGAATACGGTCTTCCGTTCCGCTTCCCCGGCACTTTCACCGACGCTCAGATGAGCAACACCATGCTCGACATAAAAGTCGACAAGGAGCAGATCATGGGTCTCGTCGGTCAGCTCAACGCCTATGCGCACAGCGTCGGCGTAGCAAATCCCGACTTCCTGCTTCCCGGCGAGTGGACCGGCCCGCAGAACGACAGCTACGACAACTACCGCGATTATATCTATGAGCTCTACAAGACCTTCCCCGAGGGCGTGACCGAGACTTACATCCATCCCGCGCTCGAGTGCGACGAGCTCAAGGGCATCACCGGCGCATGGCACCGCAGAGTCTGGGAATACAAGCTCTTCTCCGACCCCAAGACGAAGCAGCACATCGACAGCCTTGGCATCAAGCTCATCAACTACCGCGATCTCGCCGAGATGAAGAAATAAAAAAATTCAGAGCAGTTCCTTTCGGAGCTGCTCTTTTTATATGCACACAAAAAACAGCACCGCCGACACGGTGCTGTAATTATACTATTCACTTTTCTGCATTCAGACGATCGGGTTTTCTTTCTGACATTTATATTATTTCCGATCTATATAAAACGGTAAGCGTAAATTTATCTGATTTTCTGCTGCGCCGGACTACCGTCGATGCGGCGCAATTCGGACATCTTACGGTTGTTATCGTTTTCGTCTGAAATGCTGCGGCCGTTGCCGCTCGATACACCCATCACCTTTTAGCGTTCAAGTCCGCCTGACGAAAAGCTCCGAGTGCAGAAAAAGTTCTGATATTCTGCTCTGCCGAGCTTTCAGATAAGCTGTGACGGGCGGTCGGAGTACTGATTTTCGCTTTCGCTGTACATCGGACTCGCCTCCAATCATTTTTTGAGTGTACCCCTCAGGTACAGCGCCGACCCGGCGCCGGGAGCCTTCTCCCTCTTTGCATCTTCATTATAACCCATGTTTTAGATAAAGTCAACATATTTTTTCAACATTTCTAATATTTTATATTAAGTTAGCTTTACAGGCACAAGATGTAAGTCCCGCGTCACAACGCCCATCATCAAAGACGAAAATACCAAAAGTTTTCGGGCAATTTGTTTTCGTCTTCCCTTTTTCTATTGACTATTGGGCGCAATACGGGTAAAATAAATACATAAAAATAAATTGTATCGGTCGGCGCGCAATATACGGTGCGCCGCCGTATGAGAGGTTATTATTATGGCAAAGGATTATAATCCCGACATCGTCAGCGTTGTTGACGAGGAAGGCAAGGAGCACATTTTTGAAGAGCTCGACCGCATCGAGACAGACCGCGGATGCTATGTCGCGCTGCTGCCCGTATATGACGACAGCGAAGAAGTTCTCGAAGGCGAGGACGAGGTTCTCCCCCTCAAGGTCATTGAGGAGGACGGTGAAACATATCTGACAATGATCGAGGACGACGATGAATTTGAAGAAGTCTATCAGGCTTTTGAAGAGCGTCTGAGCGATCTTTTCTTCGACGACGAGCGTACCGACTCGGAGAGCGAAGAGGACGGAGAATAAAATAAAGCCACCCTGCCCTGTGCGATAAATACGGTTCATATTAACCCAACACGTTTTAATCGGGAGCTTAGTCTCCGGCGGCGGATTGCAGACCTCCCGGCTTTTGCCGGAAGAAGGGAGCGCGAACCCGCCGGGCGGCACCCACCTGCTTTGGTATGCAGGTTACTATTGCCGTATCCGGCTCGGCGGGGCTTATTTTTTTGATTGCTTTTTATTATTTTATATAATGTATAAGCGGCCGCAAGCCGCATTTTTTGCGGGCCGAGAGCCGCCGGAAACGGAGGAAAAGCTGTTGCAGCGCATACTTAACGCCGACATTGTCGACATCACCCCTATCGACGGGGGTTTTATATATGCAGAAAAGAAGATGCTTGAAAACGGATCGTGCAGGGTCTCGTTCTATTCATATGACTGCGAGACAAGCATATCAACACCGATAACAAGGGGCGAATATGTCTCCTGCAAATTCGGTCAGAACGGTTCGCGCATAGCGGACGAGCTCGGTCAGAAGGGCGAATTTATCTTCGCTCAGCCGACAAGGTTCTTCAACAACTGCACTGTCACTCTCGACAGAGCCGGAACATTCTCGCTCTTCACGCCCGAGGGTTCATGCGTGAGGCGATATGAATTTACATATCAGGGCGCGCCGGTGTGCAACCCTGTTGCATATGAAAAATCGCTCTGGTGCGTTGTGCCGGAGCGCGACGCGATAATAAACTATTCGATAGACGAAGCCCGCGTTCTGCTCAGAATCGGCGGCGGAGCGCAGAGCGCGTTTTCGTATCCGACGAGCATAACTCTTATTCGCGGGAACATCTATGTCTGCAACCGCGACTCGCACAAGATACGCACCGTGCAGATCGGCAACAACACCTACGCCATCGACGACTACCGCACATTCAACGAGCCTGTATACAAATATTTCAGAGTCGGGAGCAGAGAATATGCTCTGCTCGACTCGGGAGTATATGAAATATAAAAAAGCCCCCTTGAGGCAATACAGGAGGTAAATATGGCAAACGTATTCAGAACGGTTATCAGGATAATCACCTGTATCGCACTGTTCATATGCCCCATGCCCACAGAGAAGAAATGCGCGGCTGAATTCAACGGCACATTTCTCCAGTCCTGGATGAGCTCATACTGGGACGACGAGCGCTGGCAGGATGAGATAGGCGCAATGAAGGAGGCCGGAATAAAATACCTCATCATTCAGGATGTGGCTAACAAGGCTTCCGACGGCACATGGACTGTCTACTACAACTCGAATCTCGACACATTCGCCGCTGCGACTTTCGGCGCTACGGATGTTGTTGAATCCGCACTGAGAAACTGCAGCGGGTCTGGCATTAAGGTCATGATCGGGCTTGGGCTCAACGACGAGTGGTGGACTAAATCCGGCTTCGGCAGGGACTACAGCGAGCTGTGCAATGTCTCCGCCAATATGATTGAAGAAATATATAACAAATATGTTTCAAAATACCCCGACGCTTTCTACGGCTGGTACTTCACGCCTGAAATGAGCAACGGTCCGCTCGTCAAGCTGTCGTCACCGTTCATCGCGAAGGGCGTCAATGTGATAATCGACGCTATCGAGCGCACGGACGCGGACGCTCCCCTGCTTTTAAGCCCGTTCTTCTCGCAGTACGGCGCGAACCCCGGAATCGAGAGTGCAAAGCTTTTCTGGGCTTCATTCATAAAGTCCGTAAACTTCCGCGAGCACGATATCTTCTGCCCGCAGGATGCGGTCGGCGCAGGCTGGACAATTGAAGAGAACCTCGTCAATGTCTGGAGAATGTACTCAGACGCGGTGAAGCTCAGCGGAAAGAACATACGCCTTTGGGCGAATGTCGAAAACTTCACAAGCGCTGTTGCCAAGAGCAGCACTACCGGCATAACCACTCCGCTCGTGACAGAGAACACGCAGGATGTGACCGCGACGCTCGACAGACTCGTCAAGCAGATGGACATAGCTTCGCGCTATGCTGAAAATATCATAACGTTCTCGTACAACCACTATTACAGCCCCGTATATGTCGACCCGATGTTCCACAACACCTATGTTGACTACCTGAAGCACGGTCATGTGCTCGAGAGTGAGGCGCCGACGGTACCGACTGATCTCGGCTTCTCGGTTGACGGAGACGGAAACACCGTGCTCAGCTGGCAGGCATCGACCGACAACTTCGGTGTGGCATATTACAGAATATGCGCCGACGGCAAGTTCCTCGTAAGATGCGAATACAACGAGGACACCGCAACGGTTATCGAAAACGCGCAGAGCGGCACGGTATACAGCATCACCGCATACGACGCCGCGGGCAACGCCTCGCAGGCGGCGGAGATAACCTATCAGTAAGCAAATTTATAAGGCAACAACACAGCCGCAGCAGGAAATAACCTGTTGCGAAACAACAAAAAATCCTACCCAAGGGAAAACCGTGGGTAGGATTTCTATTTCGCGCTCCCCTGCAAGCTATGGGGAGTTTTATATTACAGCGCGTTTATCATCGAGAGCAGGTCGACATAGAACACGCGGACATTATGATTGACGAACAGACCGCCGTTTATCGAGAGGTGGTCGCCGCTGAATGTCGGCATGATGTTCCATACGCCCGTTGCGACTTCGCCGCCGCTGTAAACGGCAGAAGGTGCATTGAACGGAGCGAGGGCGGAGATTTTGTTGACGAGTCCGTCGTTCTCGAACCACTTTTCGTCGACGACATAGCCGCCCTTAGTGGTGCAGGTGAACTTGCCCATCCTGACTGCGCACGCTCTGAAGAGCTTATCTATATTGCCGTCGACCGGGCTGTAAGTGCCGTCCGCATTGCGCTCGGTCGCGCTGCACGGATAGGAGAAATAATAGACATTTTTAAGCGTCGAGATATTCTCATTTATCGCGAGAGCATGGTCGATGTCCATATCATATTCCGCGCTGTCCGAAAGCGCCCTGTCGAGATGCGGAGCGGTGGCAACGGTGAGCATGGCTACAACCGCGCGTTCTTCGGCGGTGGCGTTGACATCTTTGATTATAGCGTCGCGCACGAGATAGGCGGTCGTACCGTTATGCGGAGCGGCGAGCGCTGTTACGGAATATATCCAATCTGCCTTTCCGCCCGTGAACAGGTCGGAGACATCGCTGCCCGAAGCCTTGCGCTCGGCCTCGCTGCCGTTTGCCATAAGTTCAGCCAGAAGTCTGACGGTCACGCCGCCGAATGAATGACCGAGAAGATTTATCTTATCCTCGGCGCTCCACTCATCGATAAGCGGATCGGAGGAATAATCCTCGCCGTATCTGTCGTGGCGGCAGCGCTTTGAATGCTCCTCGCCGTAGTCGGTGACGGTACCGGTCAGCTGGGCATAGAGCTCGCAGGCTCTGTCCCAAACGCTTCCCGTGGGATCGACCGCTGCAGAATAGCACTCGAAGCCGCGGGCGTTGAGATACTGCATCAGGTCGCCGCCGAACATGCCCCAATATGGCAGGAAATCGTTATACCAGGTGTAGCTGCCCCAGCCCGCAAGACCGTGAACGAAAACGTTGGCATACTCGGTGTTGAACTTCGTATCGTCAACCTTAACGTGCGGAATGTTGAGCGCGGGGAAGCAGAACATAATTACAGATACAATAAATGAAATTATTTTTGCCACATGACCATCCCTTTTTCATTGTTTTTGTCGGCGGTTATTCTCCGAACGCGCCGTTTACAAGACAATTATATATGGAATTTATTCCCGTTGTCAATCGGTTTTCAAAAATAAAAACGGCTGCGGTCGGAGCAAATATATTGCTCGATCACAGCCGTTTTTTCACCATTTTTCGCGCATGAGGCGGAGGTTCAAAACTCTCAGCTCCTCTTTGCGTTTTTCATAATCCGGGCACCGCGAACCGACAAGCCGCCAGAACGCCGCCGAATGATCCATGTGTTTAAGATGCGAAAGCTCATGGATAATGCAGTAATCGACCGCGTCCTCGGGCGCCATGACGAGAAACAGCGAGAGATTTATATTCCCCTTTGAGGTGCATGAACCCCAGCGCGTTCTCGCGGAATTTATCTTGACCGAAGCGACCGTTTCGCCGAACTGATCTGCGAGCTCATATGTCCTGCGGACGAGATAGTTTTTGGCGAGCGAGCGGTAGACTTCCTTGAGCGCTGCCGCCGTATCCTCCGCCGAGAGCCCATCGGGGACGAAAAAGTTGCTGCCGTCAAAACCTGTGCGTTTCCCGGATTTTTTTATCAGCGGATACTCGCGCCCGAACAGGAGAAGTCCCGACTCCCCTCCCGGGACGAACGAATCGGAAATGTCTTTTCGCTCCTGCACTTTTGCGAGATTTTTGAGCACCCACGCGCGCTTTTCAAAAAGGAAATCTTCGATATGTTTGAGGCTCATTCGGCGCGGCGCATAGACCAGAACCTTTGCGTCACGCGATATTTTTATGCTCAGCGTCCTGCGGTCGGAGCGCGTTAATTCATACTGAAATCCGAGTTCGGGCATTATTCTATACCCATATCTGCCTTGAACTGTTCGGTCAGCTCGCGCATTTGATCTATCTCCATGCGGCGGCTGAGAGTGAACGCCGAGGCGTCCTTCGAGCGGCAATCATAACCCATGGGCACGCCCTCGAGGGAGAGATAATATTTTGCGTTAACGGGATAGAGCTGGCACTCGGCGAGAGAGGCGAAGCCGAGGAAAGCCTGAACTTTTTCCGCCTTTTCCGGCTCTTTTTCAAAGTTTTTGCACAGCCACGAATATATCTCCGGGTGGAAATTCGCCATAACGCCCGAGAAGCCGGCGCAGCCCATTTTCAGCGTTTCGAGCAGGCTCGCGGAGTTGGCGTTGAATATCTTGAGTCCCATGCCGTCAACGGCTCTGAGCTTTTCGTTTATCATGCCGGGGTCGCAGCAGGTGTCTTTGAGAAAAGTGAATCTGCCGGACTCGGCGAGATTTTTGAGCACCGCAGGGGTCATAATGCGCTTATAGGGATAGGGACACTCATAGATACCGAAATTGACATCGCCGACGGATTCGACAGCCCTGTCGATATTTTTGAGGAACATGCTGTCGTCCTCATCGGCTGAGGCAAATCTGTTCGAGATAAACACATAGGCGTCTATCCCCTCGTCTATGAAAGCCTTTGCCTCTTCTATCTGAGTGTCAAGGTCATCCGCGACATGACCGGACGCGACAATTGAGATATTTTTCGGCGTATGCTGCATGACAAAATGCAGGAGCTCGAGTCGCTCTTCAAACGAGAGGAAGAATATCTCGCTCGACTGGCAGATGGCGAAAATTCCGTCGACTTTCTTCCCGGCGTACCAGTTTATGAGCGCTTCGACAGCCGCATAATCTATCTTATTGTCCTTTGTGAACGGCGTTATCATGGTCGGATAGACGCCGTTGGGAATCATCTTTTTCATTTTTTGTCCCTCCAATATGATCTCAGTTAAGTTTATCACATCGGCGGGAATTGTCAAGAAAATCAGGCGGACAGGTTGCGCCGCAGGAGCGCGAGCACGGCTTTTTCGCGCCGCGACACCTGCACCTGCGACATACCGAGCAGCTCGGCAGTTCGGCTCTGAGTCATCCCGCGATAATAGCGCAGGCTTATCATCTCGCGGTCGCGGTCATCGAGCAGAGCAATGACTTCGCGCAGGGCGATAAGCTCCGAGGCGGCGTTCTCCGGCGACTCAACGGGCAGGTCGATCTGCCCCTCGCCGTCGTCCGTGCAGGCGGTCAGCGACACGGCGGGCATTGCGGCATTGAGCAGTTGCGCCGTCTGGGCGACATCGCTGCCAAGGCGTTCGGCGAGCTGACCTACAGTAGGTTCGCATCCGAGCTCGGCGGTCAGCGCGTCCTTTTCGCGCATCGCGGCGCGCGCTTTTTCTTTCAGTGCGCGCCCGACTTTGACACTGCCGCCGTCGCGAAAAATGCGCTTTATCTCGCCGAGAATGACGGGCACGGCATAAGTCGAAAACGAGAATCCGCGCTCCGGGTCGAAGTTCTCGGCGGCTTTTATAATCCCGACGCACCCCGCCTGAAACAGGTCGTCATACTCCGCGCCCTTGCCGCGGAATTTGTTGGCGCAGGCATGGACGAGACCGATATTCTTTTCAACGAGTTCATTGCGTTCAGCCCTGTCCATCGCCGCGTCCTTTTATAAATTTATCCATGGTGACGCTCGTCCCCTTGCCCGGAACGGAGCGCACGCGCACCTTGTCCATAAAGCTATCCATAACGGCGAATCCCAAGCCCGCACGCTCGCCGCCGAGGGTCGTGAACAGCGGCTCCATCGCCTGGCGCACATCGATTATGCCGCATCCGCGATCCCTTATTCTGATGCGGACGAGTCCGTCGTCGAACAGCCCGACCCATATGTATATCTCCCCCACGCTCGCGGGATAGGCGTGGACGATACAGTTTGTGACCGCCTCGCTGACGGCGGTTTTAATATCCGATATTTCTTCGACCGTCGGGTCCTGCTGAGCCGCAAACGCCGAGACTGCGACGCGCGCGAAGCTCTCGTTGACGGAGCGGCTCTCTATTTTCAGGCTCATCTGATCGACAGGCTTTTTTCTACTCATGTTTATCCTCCTTGTTCCTTTTCTGCGACAGCGTACACAGCGCCTGCATACCCGCAAGGCGCATCATTTTATAATTGCGCTCGCTGAGATTCGTGACCTCGAGCTTCCCCTGCCAGCCCTGCAGAAGCCTATAGCGACCCATGACAAGACCGACGGCGGAACTATCCATAAAAGTGACATCGGCGAAGTCGAGGCGCAGTATCTTCGGCTGCTGAGCCGCGGCGGCGGCATCGATATCCGCGCGCATTGCGGCGGCGGTATGGTGGTCTATCTCGCCGGAGAGCAGCGCGCTGACGCTGAGTGGATTTGAGATTATTTCAACACCCATGTTTTTTCCTCCTTTGGGGTGATTATCAATTAACAGTTTGTCCGGGATGAGTGGGATTATTCTCGGATTTGTTTGAATTTTTTGTTGACGATATCAGTACATTTAAAATTTTGTATCGGCTGCCGCCGATATCGGACAGCCGCAAGGGCTGTCCCTACGAACCGTGCACAATTTTTAATTGCAGCAAATCTTATGAAAAATCTGTGCCGCCGTTGGTCGGCTCTGTATGGAGAGCCGTTTTTGATATTATCAAAAAATCTGACACGGCTTGTACAAAATAAAAAACAGGACGGACTACTATCATCAAAGATAATAATCCATCCCGTTTGAAAATCCTGCCGAAATGCGGCGGGTTAAATATTTTTATTTTCCAAAAGATAACTGCGAACCTCGCCTGCGAGATAGAACGAACCGCAAGTAACGAGCGTTCCGCCGTTTTGCTTTATGTCATTTATCGCCATGCGGCAGGCTTCTGTCGGGTCGGACACAGGCGTGCAGTCGGCGCAATATTTATTGGCAAGCTTGCTCAGGGCTTCGGGGTTCATGCTGCGCGGATTGTCCGGAGCTGTCAGATACATTTTTTCAAACAGCGGCGCGGTCAGGCGCAGATATGTATCGCAGTCCTTATCGCCCATGAGCGCGCACACGGCGACGCGTCTGCCGCTTGTAAAGCGCTCCAGAAACGCTTTAAGCGCCGAGGCGCAGCCCTCGTTATGACCGCCGTCAAGAATAATATTTTCGCCGATAAGCTCCATTCGCGCGGGCATCACGGCTTTTTTCATTCCCTGCTCTATCGCTTCGTCGCTGACATTCAAGCCGCACTCGCGAACGGCTGTGACGGCTGTCAGCGCATTTTTTATCATATGGTCGCCCGCGAACGGTATGCGGAGATTCAGCGAGCCGTAGACTATATCTGTGCCGCGTATCGTCTCGTCAACAACGCGGCAGGCGGTCATATCCGGCACTGCGAGCCTATTTTTCTCGCGCCGAGCGGTTTCTTCTATAACACGGCGTGCATCAGCAGACTGCTCAGGATACATGACCGTCACGCCGCGCGGTTTGATTATTCCGCATTTCTGCGCGGCTATTTCAGCTATTGTATTGCCGAGTATCGCGGTGTGATCCATGGAAATCGAGGTTATGACGGAGACGAGCGGAGTTTTTATAATATTCGTTGAATCGAGCAGCCCGCCGAGCCCGACTTCGAGCACGACAACATCACATTCGCGCTCTTTGTACCAGAGAAACGCGGCGGCGGTCAGGGTCTCAAACTCGGTCGCGACAATTCCACGTTTGTCGAGTTCGTCGCACGCTAATTTAACGCGCGCGACAACAGCTGCGAGCTCATCGGGAGGAATCATCTCGCCGTCAATTTGCATGCGCTCGCGGAAATCGATGACATAGGGCGAAGTGAACAGCCCGGTTCTGTACCCGGCGGCAGAGAGCATACAGGATATCATGGTGCTTGTCGAGCCTTTGCCGTTCGTCCCGGCGACATGGATGAAGCGAAGCTCATCCTGCGGGTTGCCGAGCGCGGCGCAGAGCGCCCTGATACGCTCCATGCCGGGGTGTATGCCAAAGGTCAGGCGCGAATGGATATATTCGATTGCTTCGGTTGGTGTCATCAGTTTTCCTCCGTAAAGCATCAAAGGACGGGACACGCCCGTCCTTTGCAGGTTAGTTTTTATGAGAGAATATGCACAAGCGCAATAAACGCCGAATTCGCACGGTTCTCACAACACGGTATCACGCGAAATTATGAGCCGTCTTCCCGAACTGCGAGAAATTGTGCAGAGCAAGGCGTGGGGTTCTGCGAACGATGGAGCGCACGCGGGTGCGTGACTGAGTTCGCACGGTTCTCACAACGCAGCTATGTGCAATTTCTCCGCGGTTCACACGAAAAGGCAGCCAATAGCGGAATTTTGTGCGAAACAAGGCGTGGGGTTCTGCACGCGAGGGAGCGTACGTCGGTACGTGACCGAGCGGGCACGGTTCCCACAACGCAGTATCACGCGGAATTACGCATTGGCGATTTTGGAGAGGCTGTCGTTAAGCATCGCAATCTTCTCGTTCAGCTTTCTCGCCGCTTCGCGCTGAGCCTCAACGACCGGCGCGGGAGCTTTGGAGACAAAGTTCTCGTTGGAGAGCTTGGCGTTGATGCCGTCGAGCTGCTTCTGAGCGGAGGCGAGCTCTTTGTTGAGCCTTGCGCGCTCGGCTTCGAAGTCAACGAGGTCGCCCATGGGGATATATATCTTTGCGGCGTCGGTGACGATGCAGACTGCGCCGTCTATCTCGATGCCGTCCTCAACCTCGACCTCGGACGCGCCCGCGAGCTTCTGCATGAACTCGCCGGAGAGTCTGAAGGTATCGACATAAGAGGTGCTGATATATATTTTTGCTTTCTTAGAATGAGGAACGTTCATCTCGGCGCGGCGGTTTCTTATCGCCCTGACCGCATCCATAATCATGTTCATCTGCTCTTCCTCTGCGCTGAAGTTCAGAGCGTCGGAATACTGCGGCCAATCGGAGACCATTATGCTCGCGCCATCATGCGGCAGGGACTGCCAGATCTCCTCGGTCACGAACGGCATGAACGGATGGAGAAGCTTCAGAACGTTGGACATGACATATATGAGCACGCGCTTTGCGCACTGTGCGGGCTCGCCGCCCTTTTGCAGGCGAATCTTCGCAAGCTCGATATACCAATCGCAGAAAACATCCCAGATGAAATCATAGAGCTTCTGAACGGCGATGCCGAGCTCGAATCTCTCGAGATTGTCCGTAACCTCTTTGACGAGGTCGTTATAGAGGCTGAGCACCCATTTATCCTCGAGCGCAAGCTCATCGGGCAGACCCGCCTCTTCGGAGCCGTCGAGGTTCATAAGGATAAAGCGTGCGGCGTTCCAGAGCTTGTTCGCAAAGTTGCGGCTCGCTTCAACCTTTTTGTCGGAATATCTCATGTCGTTTCCGGGGCTGTTGCCGTTGGCAAGAGTGAAGCGCAGGGCGTCCGCGCCGTATTTGTCAATGACCTCGAGCGGATCGATGCCGTTGCCGAGCGACTTCGACATCTTTCTTCCCAGCTCATCGCGGACGAGTCCGTGGATGAGGACGGTATCGAACGGAACCTGACCGGTCTGCTCGATGCCGGAGAACATCATTCTCATGACCCAGAACGGGATTATATCGTAACCTGTGACAAGGGTGTTGGTGGGATAATAGCGCTTGAAATCCTCGCTGTCGGTATTCGGCCAGCCGAGGGTCGAGAACGGCCAGAGAGCCGAGGAGAACCATGTATCAAGCGTATCGGGATCCTGATGAATATGGGTGCTGCCGCACTTCGAGCACTTGTCGGGGGCGGTTCTTGCAACGGTTATCTCGCCGCAGTCGTCGCAATACCACGCGGGGATACGGTGACCCCACCAGAGCTGACGGGAGATGCACCAGTCGCGGATATTCTCGAGCCAATGGAAATAGACTTTCTCGAAACGCTTCGGGACGAACTTTGTCTCGCCGTTCTTGACAGCGTCGATAGCGGGACCTGCGAGGGGCTTCATGCTGACGAACCACTGCTTTGAAACGCGGGGCTCAACGGTAGTCGAGCAGCGGTAGCAGGTGCCGACATTGTGGTTATAATCCTCGACCTTGACGAGAGCGCCCTCAGCCTCAAGATCCTTGACGATAGCTTTTCTCGCCTCGTATCTGTCCATGCCGGCGTATTTCGGATAGTCGTCGACTATCTTTGCGTCATCGGTCAGGACATTGATAACGGGCAGGTTATGGCGCAGACCGACCTCGAAGTCGTTCGGGTCATGCGCGGGGGTTATCTTAACGACACCGGTACCGAAGTCTATCTCGACATAATCATCGGCGACAACGGGTATCTCGCGGTGGACTATGGGCAGGATGAGTGTCTTGCCGACGATATCCTTATATCTTTCATCATTGGGGTTGACGGCGACTGCGGTATCGCCGAGCAGGGTCTCGGGTCGGGTCGTTGCAAGCTCAAGATAGCCGCTTCCGTCCTTGAAAGGATAGCGAAGATGCCAGAAATGACCCGCCTGGTCCTCATATTCGACCTCGGCGTCGGAGATCGAAGTCAGGCAATGGGGGCACCAGTTGATTATTCTCTCGCCCCTGTAAATGAGTCCCTTTTCATAGAGGTTGCAGAAAACCTCGTTGACAGCCTCGTTGCAGCCCTCGTCGAGGGTGAAGCGCTCGCGCTCCCAGTCGCAGGACGAGCCCATCTTCTTGAGCTGTTCGATTATTCTGCCGCCGAACTTCTCTTTCCACGCCCATGCGCGCTCGAGGAAGCCTTCACGACCGACATCGTCCTTTGTAAGGCCTTCCTTTGCCATAGCCTCGACTATCTTCGCCTCGGTGGCGATAGAAGCGTGGTCGGTGCCGGGCAGCCAGAGGGTATCGTAGCCCTGCATGCGGTGGTAGCGGATAAGTATATCCTGAAGAGTATTGTCAAGAGCATGACCCATATGGAGCTGACCCGTGATGTTCGGAGGGGGAATAACTATAGTATAGGGTTTCTTCTCCGGGTCGGGTACGGCGTGGAAGAAATTGCCGTCGAGCCAGAATTTATAGGTTCTGTCCTCCACTTCCTTCGGATCATACTGTTTTGCGAGTTCCTTTGCCATAACATAATCCATTTCTCCGGCGAATAGATTTTACATGAACGCTGATTGCTCCGCGCCGGAGGAGCAGCGTTGGTTTTACATTTCAGAAATCGGCAGCGATGCGGTATTCGGACACCGGCATACGCTTTTTGGGGTGATGTCCTCTTTTCCGATGAATTACTCTATATTATCACATTCAGAAGCGTTTTTGTCAAGAGATTTAACGCTTTTTGACTTCTCCGGAGGCAAAAATGAAGAACACGAAACGGCTTCTCATAAACACGCTGACGCTCGCCGCGACATCGTTTCTCATGCGCACGGTCGGCGTTGCGTTCAATGTATATCTGACCGGGCGGCTGGGCGCGGCGGGAATAGGACTTTTTTCGCTCGTCACGGACGTGTACGCAATGGCGCTTACATTTTCGTTTGCGGGTCTGCCGCTCGCATCGACGCGGCTCACGGTTGAAGATTCCGGGAAAAATGCCGGTCAGGGAGCATGGATAATGCGGCGGTGCGCGCTCTACGGGCTGACGGTCGGGTGCATGATGCTCGCCGCCGTATGGTTCGGCGCGGAGCTGATAGCAAAGCTGTGGCTCGGCGACATACGCACGGCGTCGTCGCTTCGCATACTCGCGCTGAGCCTCCCCGCGGCGTCGGTCGGCTGCGCGTTCAGCGGATATTTCACGGCGCGGCGCACAGTGCTCAAATATGCGGCGGTACAGATATTCGAGCAGGCGGTAAAAATAGCGGTCTCTGTTCTGATGCTTCGATTCTGGGCGGCAAAGGGCGCAGAATATGCCTGCGACGCAGTGGCGCTCGGCATAACAATATCGCAGATAAGCTCGCTGATATGCGCATTTTTGCTCTACAAATCAACGAAGCACAAAAAGCCGAAAGAAAAAACGCCCGGCGGGCTTCGGGCTCTGCTGCGCATTGCGCTCCCGGACGCCGCCGGATCGTGCGCGCGCTCGGTGCTGCTGACGATAGAACACCTGCTGATTCCCGTGGGCTTTCGCAAATCGGGGCAGAGCACGGGCGGCGCGATGACGCTCTACGGAGTCATTCACGGCATGGCTCTGCCGGTTATCCTCTACCCCGCCGCCATAATGACAGCTCTCGCGAGCATGCTCGTGCCTGAATTTGCCGAATGTGCGGCGCGCAGCAACAGAAACAGGATAGACAGCATGGCGGCGCGGGCAATAAAAATAACCGTGCTGTTTTCGATGGGCACGGCGGGAATAATGTTCATTTTTTCCGAGGGGCTGTCGCAGTGCATCTACGGGGACGGGCAATGCGCGGAATATCTGCGCGTGCTCGCGCCGCTTCTGCCGATAATGTACACAGACACGACAGTTGACGGAATACTCAAAGGGCTCGACCAGCAGGTATATTCAATGAGATATAATATAATCGACTCCGCGATGTGCGTCGTGCTCGTGCTGATACTCATCCCGAAATATTCCGTAAAGGGCTATGTCGCGATACTTTTTATCAGCGAGATAGTAAACTTTTCGCTGAGCATACACAGGCTTTCAAAAGTTTGCACGCTCGAAATAAATATCATGGATTCGATAATAAAGCCCGCCGTCTGCGTGACGGCTTCGTTCCTCGCGGGGCTGCTGCTCTCCTCGGCGCAGGGCAGCGGAAAAGCCGCGCTGACAATCATAATAACTGTCAACGCGGCGGTGTATATTCTTCTGCTGATGCTCACGGGCAGCATCTCGGCGCAGGATATTATTTGGTTCAAAAATATCTTTTCGCGCGGCTCAAAATCTGAAAAAAGAGGGCTCTGCGCTGCTCGGATAAACAACCGTCAGCGTTCCCTGAGCGACTGATATTTCGCTTCTTTTGCCGACAAATTCATTGCTGACGCCGAGGGCGTATGTGTTCTTCAAGATGCCGTTTTTGAGCTCATATTTGAGCCCGCTTATAGTGACACCCGATGAGATATCCGAATGGGAGAACACGGAGACCATGCCCTTTGCGGTCTCGTCAAAAATAATTCTGCCGTTTGTTATCGAAGTGAACGAAGTTTCGCGCGCGTCGATAATCGCAGTCATTCCGCGCCTCGACAGCGACGAGATGAGCTGGATATTCGCAAGAGTATGGTCGGCTCTGCCGCCCGATGCGCCGTAGAGAATGAAATTTTTATATCCGCGCATCACGCCCTCTGCGACCGCCGCGCCCATATCGGTATCGTTCTTTTCGCAGGGCAGGACGATAATATTCCGCCCGTTCGGAGTGTGCCCGAGGGAATCGAAATCGCCTATAACTAAATTCGGCGTTATACCGAGATTCTGAAGATACAGCAGACCTTTATCGGCAGCGATGATGAAATCGCCCTCCCCTGTCGGGCGGATTCCGAAGAAGTCGCCGCCGCCGACTATATGACAAACTTTGCTCATAATATCACCGTCCGTTTGTTTCTTTGACAATTATATATCATCAATCATAATTTTTCAATCATATACGAAAAGCCGCCCCGGAATATATCCGGAGCGGTAATTTTATGCTGCATCTTCGTCTTCCGCCGGCGAAGTTGAGCCGAAATCGGGAAGAGTGAACGGGAAGCGGCGGGTCGTGCTCTCCGCCTCGGTGACCTCGCTCACCGCCTCGGAAGTATGCTCATGAGTTACAGGCTCTTCGCTCTCCGCCACAGTACCGACATCGGTGTGCGGACGGGTCGACGCAGAATATGAGCCTGAGCCGCTGCTGTTGCTGCTCGGGACTGCGCCCTTTTTCAGCAGATCGACAGCGGAGACATGGTTATCGCCGATCTTTATATTCGTGTCGCCGTAGAGAGCGAGCTGGAGCTCACGCGCAACGACGGGATAATCGACGACCCAGACCGAAAGGCGCTGGTTGATTATCTTGCCGTAGTAGGTATAGAGCTGAGCGGAAGTGTAGTTGCCCTCGGTCGGCATGACTATCTGCTTTATCTCGTAGTTCATCCAGCCCTGAGAGAGCGCCTGGGTCATGAGAGAGAGAATCTCACTGCGCTTGTAGTTCGTCACGACATTGGGCAGGACGATATCGAGCGCGTTGTTGAGCTGACCCGCAGAGGCGTTCTGCGCGCTCTTGATGAGAGCCATGATAACGGTACGCTGTCTTGCGGTTCTGCCGACATCGCCCTCGTTGTCAACGTGGCGTATACGGCTGTAGACCAGAGCCTGGCTGCCGCTGAGCTTGACGGAATCGCCGGCGCTTATTTTCTTTATCTTCGTTGTGGTGCGGTTGATATAATCCGCCTCATAGGGCTCAATCGGAACGGACACGCCGCCGAGAGAGTCAATAAGCTTCGGGAAGCTCTTGAAATCGACGCTGATATAGTGGTCGATCTCTATTTTATAGTTGTTCTCAAGCGTCTCTATAAGTGCTGCGGGGCCGCCCCAGAAATAGGAGTGGTTCGTCTTGCAGCAGCGCTCGGAGCCGTTGATGTTCATATAGGTATAGCAGTCTCTGAGGAAGGACACAAGAGTTATAGTCTTGGTCTTTCTGTTGAGCGAGAGCAGAATAATCGCATCCGAGCGTCCGCCGGCGGCCTTGCCGGTCTCGCTGTCAACGCCGAGGAGCAGAACATTGATTATATTCTTGCTCGAATACTTCGCGCCGCCGTTCTTCGCCCACGCGGTTATAAGGCTGTCGATGCTCGAAGCGTCGCTGACATCATACATAGCCTCAAACTGCTCCTCGGGCGCAAAGGTGCCATCCGGATTGCCGTTTCCGCCGTGATCGATGGTAATAAGTCCGAGCTTATTGCCGATATAGATGCCGCCGCCGATTATAGCAAGGGCAAGCACCACACAGACAACGGTAATCGTGATTTTAAGATTGCGCTTGTTGTTGTCCATAAAAAACTGTTTAAATGTTCTTTTTTCTTTCTTTTCCATAAAGCAGCTCACTTTCAACAGTATACGGCATATTGTATCACTTTTCGTGTCAAAAAGCTATACCAATCCCACAAATTTATTGTTTCTTTATTTTTGGCTGTTTACACAAAGCGTGCAAAATATAAAACGCACGGATTTGAGATTTTACTGCACGGCGGCGGAAAAACTTTTTGAGAGGATGATATCATGATAAAAAACATTGATATAACACCGAGCATACATAAAACGGATTGACAAATTAGGATTTGTCGCAGAATCTATTTTGGCTCCCCTGTAGGGGAGCTGGATACGCGAAGCGTAGACTGAGGGGTTAGTTTTGTTTTGCTCAAAGCAATAAATAAAACATATACAATGCGGACGGATATTATTCGCCCGCGAATTTGCGTGATTTATTGGCGCGCAGTTTGTAGGGTGCGGCGACCCCGACGCACCGCTGCTGCGTAAGCGGCACGAATTTCCTGAAATATCCATTGCCGACCATTCGTAGGGACAGCCCTTGCGGCTGTCCGTTATCGTTGTAGCCGATACAGGGGCATATAATTAGCTCCCGCCTTCGCTACGCACTCTAACCGGATGATATATATATATCCCGCGTTTCGGCATTTTCTTTTTATTTGAAAAAGAAAACGCCTGCAAAAGAAAAGCAAACTGTGCCCACAAAAAGGCAAGCAAGCATCGCTTAAAAGTAAGTCTTTTTGCGCCATGCTGCGAAAAAAGCGCTTGAAATGCGGGCGCATTCCTGTGCGCCTTTTTCTTGCCTGTCATCAAAAATCCAATACTTTTAAGTGCAAGCAGTTTTGCTGCGCAAAACCGATGTGTGCCTGCCTTTTTATGGGCTGCGCCCCGAGACCCCGCGAACGCCGCGCCGCAGCACATAGCCCGCGGCTATCATTTAGTTGCTCGGCACATTTGCCCGCAAGCGCGCCGGAGCTTGAACGAGTGCGGGCTCGTGCGTCTTGCTTCGCAAGCCGTTCCCTCGCCAGTCTCCGTCAGATATCAAACACTTCGGCGCGGCTATTGAAAGCTTGATTATAAAGACAAGTCGGCAGTCTACTTCTACTTTGTAAAAATTCGTGCTAATCAAATCAACAAATCCAAGTTTATCAAACCGATAAAATTGGCACGTCTATACACCTTACAGAAACAAAAAACGACCTATGAGCCATAGATCGTTTTTATATTCTATAAGCACCCGCCAAAAATCAATGGGGAAATTATTCATCAAACAGACCGTCCATAAGTTCGAGAGCTGCTTTGCGGCGGCGTTCTTCTTCCTCGCGGTCGAACACGAACGAGCCGTCCGGCAGGCGGCGCAGGACATTGCCCTCGCCCGCTCCGTCGGGGAGCAGAGCGCGGCTGATATTGACCATTGTTTCGCCGTCTTTTTCGCAGACTGCGTAGTTTTCTTCGATACGGTCGATGGCGTAATATTCCATTATTCCGCCTCCTTTTTTACTTCTCAGCGGTCTTGTTATCCGGGAAAGCCGTTGAAAGATGCTCGCCGTCCGAGCCGACAACTATCGTGCCTTTTATATCCGTGCGCTCATACGGAATATTATATTTTTCGAGCTTCTCTATAGTCTCCTTGTGCGGGTGACCGTAGTCGTTATCCTTGCCGCAGGAGATGAGTGCGAGCGACGGAGACACGACCTTGAGAAATTCTTCGCTCGTCGATGTGCTGCTGCCGTGGTGACCGAGTTTCAGGACATCCGCCTTGATATCCGCGCCGTTTGCGAGTATCTTCTTCTCGCTCTTCTCCTCGGCATCGCCCGTAAATAGGAACGAATTCTTGCCGTAGACAACCTTCATCACGACGGAGGCATTGTTGAGATCCTCCGGAGTGCCGACGGGTCCGACTATAGTTATCTTTGCGTCGCCGAGGGTGTAGGTATCGCCGACTTTTGCGGAGATGACTTTGGCGCCGGACGCTTTAATAGCTTTTATGAGCTTCTGATATATCGAAGTTGTGGGAACCATGGACTTCGGAAGCTTCGGCATAATAACATTGTCGACCTCTATCCCCTCGATAACCTTGGGCATACTGCCGATATGGTCGGAATGGGGGTGGGTGGCGACTATGTAATCGAGCTTTTCGACTGAGTTCGCCTTGAGATAATCGAGTATCGTCTGATCGTTGCCGCGCTCGCCCGCGTCTATCAGCATGGCGTGGTCGCCGCTCTTGACTAAGATGCTGTCGCCCTGACCGACATCTATAACATGGACGGTGAACGGTTGGCTGAGTGCGTCGCCGCTCTGTATCGTCTGCTCATTGCCCGAGAGCAGCTCGCCCCATGTAGGGATATCGAACGGGAGATTCATATAGGGCGCGAAGGTTATCAGCAGCGCGACGGCTATCACGACTGCGGTGACGATTATCTTCGTGCGCTTGTTCTGTGCGGCGGAGCCGCTTTTTCTCTGATTTGCCATATTTCCTCCGATCAGGTCTCGTCATCTGCGGGAGCATCCGACAGGGCGCATTTTTCCATCCACTGCTGTTTAGTTATAAGCACCTGGCGGGGCTTGCTGCCCTCAAACGGTCCGATGATGCCCTTGCTCTCGAGTTCATCCATGAGCCTTGCGGCGCGGGCATAACCGAGCTTCAATTTGCGCTGGAGAAGAGTTGTTGAAGCCATTTTGGCATCGAGCACGACCTCGACGGCGTTCGGGAACATCTCATCGCCCGGCTCTTCGCCGTCATCGCCGCCTGCGGCACTGTTCTTCTTAGCAGAACCCGCTATCGCCGCCTGCCTGTTTATCTCGTCCATAATACCCTCATCGTACTCCGCCTCGGCGTTGTGCTTGATGAAGTCGGCAACATTCTCGACCTCTTCGTCGGAGATGAAGCAGCCCTGGATACGGGTCGGCTTGTTTGCGCCGATGGGGCTGAAGAGCATATCGCCGTTGCCGATAAGCTTCTCCGCGCCGGACATATCGAGTATCGTTCTCGAATCGACCGACGAAGAAACGGAGAGCGCAATTCTGCTGGGGATATTCGCTTTGATAATACCTGTGATAACATCGACGGAGGGGCGCTGAGTCGCTATGACAAGGTGCATACCTGCGGCACGCGCTTTCTGAGCAAGGCGGCATATCGCATCCTCGACTTCATTGGGCGCGACCATCATAAGATCGGCAAGCTCATCGATAAAAATGACTATCTGATGCATCGGGCGCAGTGACTTGTCGCGCTCGGCTAATTTGTTATATCCTCTTATATCGCGGACATTCTTCTCGGAGAGTATCTTATATCTGTTCTCCATCTCGTTGACCGCCCATGTGAGAGCGCCCGAAGCCTTGCGCGGATCGGACACGACGGGCACGGCGAGATGCGCGATGCCGTTATAGACCGTGAACTCGACCTGCTTGGGGTCGATCATAAGAAGCTTCACTTCGTCGGGAGTCGCGTTATAGAGAATGCTGACTATCATTGTGTTCAGGCACACGGATTTACCGGAACCCGTAGTACCCGCTATGAGCAGATGCGGCATCTTCGCGAGATCTGCGCAGACGGCGTTGCCCGCGATATCCTTGCCGAGGACGACATTGAGCTTGCTCTGGGCGTTCTTGAACTGCGGAGTTTCGATTATCTCGCGCATATAGACCATCGAGCGCAGCTTGTTAGGCACCTCGATGCCTATCGCCGCCTTGTTCGGAATGGGTGCTTCGATTCTTATTCCCGACGCGGCAAGGCGCAGTGCGATATCATCCGCAAGGTTTGTTATCTTATTTATTCTGACGCCCGCGTCCGGCTGAAGCTCGTATCTTGTGACGGACGGACCGCGGCTTATCTCAGTTATCTTTGCGTGGACGTTGAAGCTTTCGAGCGTGTCGAGCAGCTTCTGCGCGTTGGATTTGAGCTCATTGGAGAAGTTGTCGTTGCCGTCATGGATGGGCTCTTTGAGGCAGGTTATCGGCGGCTTGCGATAAGTCGGCTGACTCTCGATAACAGGCTCTTCCTCGTCCTCCTCCGGCACATCGGGCACGGGATCAGGCTCTTTGACGGGCGGGAGCTCCGGCTCTTTCTTCTTCGGCTTCTCCGGCTCGGCGGGCTTCTTGCTTATATCGAGCATTTCAAGCTCGTCTTTCGCGCTCTCGGTCGGCAGAGGCGGCACGCAGGCGGGTCTGCCGTCCACAACGGCGGCGGCTTTTGACACGCCCTCGGCTATCTTCGCGGTCGCCGACGCGGCGTTGACGCGGTTGACTATATCATCGATGCCGACATCGGTCTGAACCGGCTTGCGCGGGAACACGGTGGGCTCGGGGCCTTCATCGGCGGCGGATTTTTTGCGGCTCTTTGCAGCAGCTGCGGGCGCATCAGTCGGCAGAGGAGGCACGGGGAACGGACGGGGGCTGACATAGGGCTCCTCCGCTTTTTTCTCCCTGCGCTTGTCTCTCGACGGCGCTCTCTCCTGCTCATCTCTGACGCGCTGCGCTCCGCGCTCAAGGCGTTCGTTGGTGTCCTCGCTCATGCGCTTTATGGGCTTGGCGATAGATGTACCGAGGCGGGACAGGGTAAGTCCCGTGAGGAACATTATGCTGACTATCAGCAGGATAATATTTATTATCGCCGCGCCGACCTTGCCCGCCATTTTAGCAAGCAGTCCGCCGACGAGCGCACCGAGCGCGCCCGCACTCGGGAATGTGTCATAATCCCTCCACGCGGTCTTTATCTGATCGCCGAGGGTCATGAGCGAAAAGTATTCCGACGGGTTCGAGAAAATATGTATCGCCGAGCACAGCAGCAATATTGATATCCCGACGCCGATAAGATTCGACGATATCGAGCCGAACGTCTTGTTCATGGCGAGCATGACCGAGACATATATAAGCATGACGGGCCAGATATATGTACACGTGCCGAACACGCCGAACATAAAATTATGCACGGCGCGCCACGCGCTCTCGCCCTCGATAAACGCCATGGCTATGAGCAGAGCTGCGACAGCCATGAGCGCGATAGCCGCTTTCTGGCGGCGCGAGGACTGCTGCTCGGGAGTCTGCTCGACAGGCTCTTTTGCAGCCGCAGGCTTTGAAGCCGGGGCTTTTTTTGGCGTTGTAGTTGTTGTTTTTTTCTTCTTAGCGGCCGTTGACTTTGCCGCAGTCTTTTTCGCAGCCATTAAGGCCCTCCTTAGAAATTTGAACGAACTTATCTGACCTTTTCAACTATGCCGGCGATGATAACAACAACGCCGAGGACAAGGCAGTAGTAACCGAAAATTTTGAACTTATCGATTTTGACGAGCCACTCGAGAGCCTTTATCGCGGCAAAGCCGACGACGGCGGCGGTGACAACGCCTATAATAACGGGCAGGATATCTATCTGCTCGCCGAGGGCTACGGCGTCCTTTATCTCCATGACATTGGCGGCAAGGATAGCCGGTATGCCGAGGATAAACGAATAGCGAACCATATACTCTTTTGAAACGCCGCAAATCATACCGGTCGAGATGGTCGAGCCGGAGCGCGAGATGCCGGGGAATCCGGCGGCGAAAGCCTGAGCCACGCCGACGGCAAGCGCGGATTTCGCGCCTATCTGGGGACGAGCTTTGACCTTCTTTGCGCGCCATGAGCCGACGAGCAGGAGAGCTGCGGTGAAGAGGAAGCAGACTCCCTCGACCAATATATCATTGTCATCGGCAAGACCGCCGAGAACATCCATGATGCGTCTGTCGCCGCCGACGGGAATGAGCAGGAACAGCAGAGGCACGCAGGAGATAACGAACATGAAGAGCATACGCCTGTTCTCGTTCATCTCGCTCCACTTGAACTTGCCGGTGAAGATATCTTTTATAGTGCTGAAAAATTCAACGATGAGACCCCATATGGTCTTGTAATAAACGACGAACACGGCTATCAGAGTGCCCATATGTAACAGCACCGTGAACAGAAGCGAGCTTGTGCCGCCGACATTGCCGAAGAAGTGCTGAAAGACCGAGAGATGTCCGCTCGATGAGATGGGCAGGAATTCGGTCACGCCCTGCAGAAAGCCGAGCAGTATTGCCTTGAGTATTTCCATGATATATTACCCCTTTTCCATTTTTCCGGCGGAATATAAAGTGCCGGGCGAATAACACGGTTTCAGATATTCAAACGGATCGGTCGTCACAAGTCTTTCAACGACCTCACCTTTTTCTGTTCTTGAACACATCACGCAGCCGAACGGAGTCTGATGCTCGCAGACATCTGCGGGCGGCTGCATAAAAATCTCGGCGGGAGAAACAATTGTGTAGAGCATCACCCGTTCTCCCCTTTCTTTTCACTCTGCTCCTCAATCATATCGCAGAGCTTATCGAGGGCATCGGAGAGAGAGCCGAGAGAATCTATAAGCCCCTCTTTGACCGCCGCCTCGCCGTCTAGCACAGTGCCGACATCCATAACGAGCTGACCGGTTGCGAGCATAAGCGAACGGAAGCGGTCGGCGGAGATACGCGAATTATCGGCGACGAATCTGACTATACGCTCCTGCATCTGCTCAAAATAGGACATAGTCTGCGGCACGCCAAGGACAAGTCCCGTCATTCTGACCGGGTGGACGGTCATGGTGGCGCTCGGCGCGATAAACGAATACGCGCTCGAAGCCGCGAGCGGCACGCCTATCGAATGTCCGCCGCCGAGGACGAGGGACACGGTCGGCGTTTTCATTCCGGCTATAAGCTCCGCTATCGCGAGTCCGGCTTCAATATCGCCGCCGACGGTGTTGAGGATTATGAGCAAACCTTCGATATCGCGGCTCTCTTCTATCGCGACAAGTTGCGGAATGACATGCTCGTATTTTGTAGTTTTGTTCTGCGCCGGCAGGACATAGTGACCCTCTATCTGACCGATAACAGTCAGGCAGTGGATATAATGCCCGCGCTTGTCAACGGTTATCGAACCTGTTTCGACTATCTGGCGAAGCTCCCTGTCCGTGCTGTCGGACGAATCTCCGTCCTCCTCGCTGACGCTCGGGGTCGGCGCGACGGGCTCCAATATGCTGTCTTTTTGTTCTTCGTGTTTTTTTCTGTTCATCGAATTCACTCCCGACAAACAGTATGCCCGAATAACTTTTGATAATTCAGCCATAGCACAGCGCACTGCGGCAGATTACATTTTATTATACCACGCTGAAAGCTTTCGGGCAACATAAAAATTGTCATATATCAATTTCCCCTATAAAATGTAATATATACAGGTATATATTTGGCGCGGCGCACCTTGACAAAATCCGCGGATTGCAATAAAATTTAAAGGTAATTTTATTTTTATACGGAGGGATACAAGTGGGCAGCACTATTGCACAAAAGCTTATAAAAAGCCACCTGCTCAGCGGCGACATGACCGTTGGCAGCGAGATCGGTCTGAGGATCGATCAGACTCTCACTCAGGACGCCACAGGCACCATGGCATACCTTGAATTCGAGGCTATGGGAGTCGAGAGAGTAAAGACCGAGCTTTCGGTCGCATACATTGACCACAACACTTTGCAGACCGGCTTTGAAAACGCGGACGATCACAGATTCATCAGGAGCGCCGCAAAAAAGAGAGGACTGCTTTTTTCACGCCCCGGCAACGGCATCTGCCATCAGGTGCATCTTGAGCGCTTCGGCATCCCCGGCAAGACGCTCATCGGCTCGGACAGCCACACCCCGACCGGCGGCGGCATCGGAATGCTCTCGTTCGGCGCAGGCGGACTCGACGTCGCGGTTGCGATGGGCGGCGGCGCATACTACATAACTATGCCCAAGATGACGCGGATAAACCTGCACGGCGCGCTTTCGCCGTGGGTGAGCGCAAAGGATATAATCCTCGAAGTTCTTCGCATCATGTCCGTCAAGGGCGGCGTGGGCAAGATAATCGAATACGGCGGAGACGGAGTCAAGACTCTTTCCGTCCCCGAGCGCGCAACTATAACCAACATGGGCACGGAGCTCGGCGCAACGACCTCTGTTTTCCCCTCCGACGAAGTGACGAAGGCTTTCCTCGCCGCTCAGGGCAGAGAGCAGGATTGGGTCGAGGTCAAGGCGGACGACGATGCAGTCTATGACGAGGTTATCGACATAGATCTCAGCACCCTCGAGCCCCTCGCGGCAATGCCCCACATGCCCGACAATGTAAAGAAAGTTTCAGAAATAGGCGAGATAAAGATCGACCAGGTCTGCATCGGCTCCTGCACGAACTCCTCGCTCTACGATATGCTCAAGGTGGCGGCTATCCTCAAGGGCAAGCGCGTCGCCCCGAGTGTCAGCCTCACTATCTCCCCCGGCTCGATGCAGGTTCTCAGAATGCTCTCCGAGGACGGCGCACTCTCCGACATCCTCGGCGCGGGCGCAAGACTGCTTGAATGCGCGTGCGGTCCGTGCATCGGCATGGGTCAGTCCCCGAACTCGGGCGCTGTCTCCCTGCGTACCTTCAACCGCAACTTCGAGGGACGCTCCGGCACTGCCGACGCGGGCGTTTATCTCGTCAGCCCCGAGGTCGCCGCGGCTTCCGCTCTCACAGGCGTGCTGACCGACCCGAGAACCCTCGGCGAGGCACCGCACATCACAATGCCCGATCACTTTGAAATAAACGACAATCTTATTGACAAGCCCGCTTCTCCGGAAGAGGCTAAGAATCTTGAGATAGTCTACGGTCCGAACATCAAGCCCGTTCCCAACGGCGACGCACTGCCCGAGAGCATCGAGGCAGAAGTTGTTCTCAAAGTCGGCGACAACATCACGACCGACCACATCATGCCCGCAGGCGCAAAGATTCTCCCCTACCGCTCGAACGTACCGTTCCTGTCGAACTTCTGCTTCAAGCAGTGCGACGAGAACTTTGCCGAGCACTGCAAGCAGGCAGGAAAGGGAATCATCATCGGCGGCAGCAACTACGGTCAGGGCTCCTCGAGAGAGCACGCGGCTCTTGTTCCGCTGTATCTCGGCATAAAGAGCGTTATCACAAAGTCCTTTGCGCGCATACATCAGGCGAACCTCATAAACGCCGGCATCGTGCCGTTCACCTTCGCCGATCCAGCCGACTATGACCGCATTGAGAAGGGAGACAAGCTCGCGCTCGACGGCATCAGAGAGACCATCGAAAACGGTGGCGAGGCTGTTCTCAAGAATGAGACAAAGGGCGAGAGCTACAAGCTCTGCTACAGCTTCTCCGGCAGACAGAAGGACATAATCCTCGCAGGCGGTCTGCTCAACTACACAAGAGAATCACACAAATAAGAGAGGAAGATAAACATGACAGAGGCACAGGTCAAGAACGCCGTCGAAAAATTTGAGGCTCTCATCCGCACTCAAAGCGACCGTTCGGACAAAATAAAGGCTCAGGGCGATTTCATCGACTTCAAGTCGCTCGACAAGATCATCATCGGCGTCTGCGGCGGCGACGGCATCGGTCCGGTCATCACCAAGGAATCCGCAAGAGTTCTCGAATATCTGCTCGACGATAAAGTAAAGGCGGGCAAGATTGAGTTCAAGGTCATCGACGGACTGACCATCGAAAACCGCGTCAAGGCGAACAAGGCTATCCCCGACGACGTGCTCGAAGAGCTCAAGAGCTGCCACGTTATCCTCAAGGGTCCGACCACTACCCCGCAGGCGGGCGATCCGTGGCCGAACATCGAGAGCGCAAACGTTGCGATGAGAAAGGCTCTCGATCTGTTTGCGAACCTCCGCCCCGTCAAGGTTCCCGAGCAGGGCATTGACTGGACTTTCTTCCGCGAGAACACCGAGGGCGCATACGCCGTCGGCTCGATGGGCGTCAATGTCACCGACGACCTCGCGCTCGACTTCGTCGTGACGACCTCCGAGGGCTGCGACAGAATAGCAAGACTCGCATATGACTACGCGCGCCGCAACAACAAGGGCCGCGTTTCGATAATAACAAAGGCAAATGTCATCAAGACCACGGACGGCAAGTTCCTCAACCTCTGCAAGAAGGTCGGCGAGGAATATCCCGACATCGTGACCGACGAGTGGTACATTGACATCACCACGGCGAAGCTCATCGACGAGAAGCGCCGCCGCGACTTCAAAGTCTTCATCCTCCCGAACCTCTACGGCGACATCATCACCGACGAGGCTGCCGAGTTCCAGGGCGGCGTCGGCACAGCCGGCAGCGCAAACATCGGCAAGCGTTACGCGATGTTCGAGGCTATCCACGGCTCGGCTCCGAGAATGGTTCGCGAGGGCAGAGCACAGTACGCCGATCCCTGCTCGATGCTCAGAGCGAGCGTGATGCTCCTCTCCCACATCGGCGAGCAGGAAAAAGCCGATCTGCTCGAGAGAGCGCTCGACATCTGCATGTACGAGGACAAGAAGCTCAAAATCACAGGCCGCGAGGACGGCTGCACCTGCAGCGAATTCGGCGACTATGTCATGGAGACAGTCAGAAAGATCAGCGAGTAAAAAACATATAAAGTCAGCCGCAGCGATTTGTTTTGCTGCGGCTGTTTTGTTTTGGCTCACATTCGGTGGATATAAAATAACCCCGGTCGGTGCAAAATCAAATGCACTGACCGGGGTTTTATTATACTTTTTCGAGCTTGGCGTAGTTCGCCATTATCTTCTTTGTGCCGACTTTTTCAAAGGCTATCTCGAGCATGGTATCATTCGCCATTTTCTGCATGCTGAGTATCACACCCGTGCCATAGGCCTTATGCTTGACTGTCTCGCCGACCGAATAGCTCTGCGCCGCGGCGGCGGGCTTTTTCGCGCCCGCGCCGGAGAAGCCGGACGAAGCGGAGAAGCTGTAAGCAGGCTTCGACGGGATTGAATTCGACACTCTTGCGGGCGACTGCGCTGAGGGCTTTGAAAAACCTCTCGACGCGCTCCCCTGCCCTGCGGAACGCTGCTGCGGAATACCGTGGGTCTGATAAGACATCGGTCTTGCGCCCTTTTTATCGAGCAGCTCCTCGGGTATCTCCTCAACGAATCTCGACGGGCGGTTGCGGTTCGTCATGCCGTAGAGCATTCGCGTTGATGCGCTGGAGATATATAGCTTTTTCTTCGCGCGCGTTATCGCGACATAGGCGAGTCTGCGCTCCTCTTCGATATTCTCCGGCTCATAGAGTATTGTCTGCATTCCGGGGAAAATTCCCTCCTCCATGCCGACGATAAACACATTCGGGAATTCGAGTCCCTTAGCGGAGTGTATCGTCATCATAACGACCGCCTGGGTCTGGGCGTTGTAGTTATCTATATCCGTGAGCAGCGCGGTCTCCTGCAGGAAGCCGTTGAGGTCGCCCTCGGGGTTTTCCTCGCAGTAGCGGCGTATGTTGTTTCCAAGCTCCGCCAAGTTTGCCACACGCTCCTGATATTTTTCGGGCTCGTTGGCGAGCGAGAGCGTATAGCCCGTCTCGTCAAGTATAACGCCGAGCAAATCGGCGAGAGGCATAATCTCCATCTTCTCGCGGAACGAGTCGATAAGCTTGCCGAACGCCATGAGCTTTGAAGCAGCGCGCGAAAGCTTCGCATACTGATCCGCCGAGCGTATGACCTCAAACGGCTCAACGCCGAGTCCGTTCGCTATTTCAAAAACAGCGTTGAGCGAAGTCTCGCCAATTCCGCGCTTGGGCTCGTTGATTATTCTTCTGAGCCTTATCTCGTCCGCCGTGTTGTTGACGACATAGAGATACGCCATGGCGTCCTTTATCTCTTTGCGGTCATAGAATCTGTGTCCGCCGATCATTCTGTACGGTATGCCGCTCCTGATGAACGACTGCTCGATAAGGTTCGACTGCGCGTTCATTCTGTAGAGCACCGCGTGGTCATTCCACTCCTCGCCGTCGGCAACATTGGAGACAATCGTATCGGCAACATGGCGGCTCTCCGCCATCTCGTCCTCGGCAACATAGAACTCGATTTTCGCGCCCTGCCCATTATCCGTCCAAAGATTTTTGCCCTTTCGCTGTTCGTTGTTCGCTATAACGGCGTTGGCAGCGTCAAGTATCGTCTGGGTCGAGCGGTAGTTCTGCTCAAGGCGGATAACTTTTGCGTTCTTATACTGCTTTTCAAAGCTCAGGATGTTTTCGATAGTTGCGCCGCGGAAGCGATAGATACTCTGATCGTCATCGCCGACGACGCAGATATTCTCGTGCCCCGCCGCGAGAAGTGCGGTGAGCACATACTGCGCGTGGTTCGTATCCTGATACTCATCGACCATTATGTATTTGAAGCGGTTCTGATAGTATTCGCGGGTTTCCTTGTTCGTTTTGAGGAGCTTCACCATGTTGACTATCAAATCGTCAAAATCCATGGCGTCCGCCGCCTTGAGGAACTTCTGATATTCCTCATAGACCTCACCTATCTTCTTCAGGCGTATATCCGCCTGGTTCGTCGAAATGAACTCGGCGGGGGTAATCAGCTCGTCCTTGGCGCGGCTTATCTCGGCGAGCACGGACTTGACAGGAATCATCTTCTCGTCATATCCGAGGCGCTTTATGCACTCCTTGGCGGCGCGTTTGGAGTCGTCGGAGTCGTAAATAGTGAAATTATGCGCATAGCCTATCTCGTCGGCGTGGCGGCGCAGAATCTTGGCGCAGGTCGAGTGGAATGTGCTCGCCCAAACATCGTTGCCGTCTTCGCCGAGAGCCTTGCAGATTCGCTCCTTGAGCTCGCCTGCGGCTTTATTTGTGAAGGTTATCGCGAGAATCTGCCACGGTTTCGCAGGACGGACGCTCAGAAGATCCTCCGCCTCGAAAAGGCTCGTGTCGCCTGCGAGATAGTTTTCAAGCAACGCCTCGTCGCCCTCGCGTATCGGGCGGGAAAAGTCGGAGGAATAATAAGCCTCGCCGTATTTGACGAGGTTGACGATACGGTTGACGAGCACGGTGGTCTTTCCGCTGCCCGCTCCCGCAAGTACCAAAAGCGGTCCTTTGGTAGTAAGGACCGCTTCAAGCTGCATATCATTCATCCGACTGAAGTCTTTTTTGATTATCTGCTGTCTTAAAGAAATCAGTTTTTCTATGCTCATATTACACCTTTATATGGAGATTTCGTGCGCAAGCTCATAGTCTTTCATATCTATGGTCTTGGTCATTTTGAGAGCCTCGAAGATATCGAAATCGACTATCTTGTTGTCCTTTATGCCGACAACTCTGTTGCCTATGCCCTGAGTGAGCAGGTCGACGGCGCGCGAGCCCATTTGGCTTGCCATTATCCTGTCTCTCGCAGTCGGCGAGCCGCCGCGCTGGACATGACCGAGAATGGTTGCTCTCGACTCGACGCCGGTCTCGGCTTCGATTTTCTTTGCTATCTCAGCGGTTCCGCCGACACCCTCGGCAACGATAACTATAAAGTGCTTCTTGCCGGTCTTCTGGAACTCGCGGATGCGCGCAATAACATCGCGCTCGATATCGTACTCGACCTCGGGCACGATTATCGACGTTGCGCCGACAGCGATGCCCGCTTCAAGTGCGAGATAACCTGCGCCGCGTCCCATAACCTCGACAACCGTGCAGCGGTCGTGAGACTCGGAAGTGTCGCGGATGCGGTCGACCATCTGAACGATGGTGTTAAGGCAGGTGTCATAACCTATTGTATAATCGGTGCAGGAGATATCGTTGTCGATAGTTCCGGGCAGTCCAATGCACGGAATGCCGCGCAGAGAAAGATCCCTTGCGCCTCTGAACGAGCCGTCGCCGCCGATGATGACCATGCCGTCGATGCCGAACTTTTTGCAGGTTGCAACGGCTTTCTGAAGTCCCTCTTCGGTCTTGAACTCGGGGCATCTTGCGGAATAGAGAATCGTGCCGCCTCTCGTGATTATATCGGACACAGAGCGGAGGTTCATCTCATGTATATCACCGTTTATAAGTCCGGTGTATCCTCTGTCAACACCGTAAACTTTGATACCTCTCTGACAGGCCGTACGCACGACTGCGCGTACAGCGGGATTCATACCCGGCGCGTCTCCGCCGCTTGTAAGCACTGCTATGCTCTTCATCGTCATTCCTCCGTCGTTGTTTATGATCTTATTCCTGTTAATTAGTAAACACTGTTTTTATATAATACACTTTTACTGAATCAAAGTCAAATAAAAATACACTTTTTCTGCAAAATTAAGCTAAAAATTCGGTTTTTCCCGCATTATTTTTGTCTTTTCGTGATTGCAACACCAATGTTGCACCCTACAGGGTCAAATTGCCCGATAAACGGCTTATTTTCCGCCATTTTTCGCCCTCAAGGATTGAATCTGCGCCTTGTCGGGCGCATCTGGCGAAAAATCTGCTCGTTTTCGGGTGCAGGGCAGTTTTGAAGCGAAAAAATTTCGCTTCAAAACCGATTTGTCCCTATCGGGCACAACACTCTGTGATACAAAAAATGCTGCATCTCACTCGATGTAGATAACGTTATTTTCACCGAGGATTCGCCTGAGCTCCTTGAGCATCGGCGCGTTGACATCCGCGCTGTGAGAATAGGGCTGACGGATATATTTTTTCGTGTCGCAATAGTAGAAATACACCGTCTTATTGCCGTCAAAGAAGTCGAGGACTCTCTGGGCGCGCTCGATCTCGGGGCAGGTTTCACTCGCAAAGCGCAGGAAGAGTCCGGGCGTTTTTGCGGTCTTTTTCTGCGGCTGAGCAGCGGCATTTGAAGCCTGTCTCACCTGCTCGGAGACTTTTCTCTTCGCATCCGCTGGCGGACACGGCTCCGCCGACTCGCAGACGAGCTTTGCCTCCTCGTCCTCGCGCACGCTGAGTCTGCCGTGGATGAGAATTATGTTGCCCTCGGTAAAGAGCTGAGTCTGGCGTTCATATATTTTCGGGAACACTATGACTTCTATTGAGCCGAACATATCCTCCGCCGTTATAAAAGCCATTGTGGTGTTATTTTTTGTTATCTTTTTTCTGACATTCGTTATTATGCAGAGAAGATCAACGCGCGACTCATCTTTATATATGCCGCCGACCTCATCGGCGTTACGAAGATCCGCCGTATTGGCGCAGCCGAGGCGCTCGGCGAGCTGTTCGTATTCCGCCATGGGGTGACCCATGAGGTAGAGTCCGGTCATCTCTTTTTCGAGTCTTAGCAATTCGTGCTTGTCCATCTCTTCGAGGGTCGGCATTTTATATTCGCCCTGCGGCGCTTCGCTCGGCGCGGCATCGAAGAAGCCGAGCTGACCGTCGATATTGCGGCGGCGGTCGTTCTCGAGCTGAGCCGATATCTCCGGGAAGGCGTAGAGCATCTGGCGGCGGTTCGCGCCGAGTCCGTCGAGTGCACCGCATTTTATGAGGCTCTCAACCGCGCGTTTGTTGAACTCCTTATCCTGCATACGCTTGCAGAACGAATAGAAGGATTTGAACTCCCCGCCTGCTTCGCGCTCGCGTTCAATCTCTCTTATAAAGCCCGCACCGACATTTCTCACGGCGAGCAGGCCGAAGTATATCTTCCCGTCCTTTGGCGTGAAACGCTCGGAACTGACATTGACATGGGGCGGCACAACCTCGATACCGAGGCGCGAGCACTCCGCGATATATTCGGCAACTTTCGGCGTATCATCGAGCACGCTGCTGATGAGAGCCGCCATGAACTCGCAGGGATAATGGCACTTGAGCCACGCCGTTGTATAGGCGACAAAGGCGTAGGCGGCGGCGTGGGATTTGTTGAACGCATAGGACGCGAATGAGGACATATCATTAAAGATATCATTCGCGGTCTTTTCGTCGACTCCGCGCTTCACCGCGCCCTCACACTCGACAGTACCGTCATCATTGACGAGTCCGTATATGAAATTATGGCGTTCGCGCTCCATGACATCGTGCTTCTTTTTCGACATGGCGCGGCGGACGATATCGGCGCGGCCGTAGGAATAGCCCGCGAGAGTGCGGAATATCTCCATGACCTGCTCCTGATAGATCATACAGCCGTAAGTGACTTTGAGTATACCCTCGAGCATCGGGGTCTTGTAGCGTATTTTTGACGGGTCGTGACGGTTCGCGATATATGTGGGTATCGAGTCCATGGGACCGGGTCTATAGAGCGAGATAACAGCTATCAGATCTTCTATGCTCTGCGGCTTGAGACCCATGAGCACGCTTCGCATACCTGCGGATTCAAACTGGAACACGCCCTCCGTTTTGCCGGACGAGAGCATTTTGAACACTTCTTCGTCCTCGTAATCTATCATATCCTCGGAGAAATCCGGGATGCGTTTTTTTATGCTGCGCTTTGCGTAATCTATAACTGTCAAAGTGCGCAAACCGAGAAAATCTATCTTCAGCAGTCCGAGCTCCTCAAGGGTGGTCATGGTAAACTGCGTGACTATCGACTCGTCGTTTCGCGCGAGGGGCACATAACTCTCGACCGTATCGCGGGTTATGACTACGCCCGCCGCATGGGTCGAGGCATGGCGCGGCATACCCTCAACTTTGCGCGAGAGGTCGATAAGTCTGCGTACATTCTCGTCGTTTTCATAGAGGGCGCGGAGATCCGATGACTTGAGTGCCTTGTCTATCGTTATGCCGAGTTCGCGCGGGATGAGCTTCGCGACGGTATCGACATCGTTATAAGGCATACCGAGCACTCTGCCGACATCGCGCACTGCGGCGCGCGCCGCCATTGTGCCGAAGGTCACTATCTGTGCGACATGGTCGGAGCCGTATTTTTCAATGACATAGTCTATAACTTCGCTTCGGCGTTCGTAACAGAAATCAACATCGAAATCGGGCATGCTGACCCGCTCGGGGTTGAGAAAGCGCTCGAACAGCAGGCTGTATTTCATCGGGTCGATGCCGGTTATACCGATAGCATAGGCGGTTATACTGCCCGCTCCCGAACCTCTGCCGGGGCCCACGGGGATATTGCGGCTTCGCGCATGATTTATAAAATCGTGGACTATCAGATAATAGTCGACATAGCCCATGCGGCTGATAACCGAGAGCTCATAGTCGAGGCGCTTCTGATACTCCTCGGGGATATTCTCGCCGTAGCGTAAATGCATACCCTCCTGCGCCATATTTTTAAGATACTCGAAGTGATCCTGATTGCCCGGCACTTCAAAATGCGGGAGCTTTGTTTTGCCGAACTCAAACTCGACATTGCAGCGTTCGGCTATCTCCGAAGTCCGCTCGACCGCGTCGGGGTACTCCGGGAAGAGTGAGAGCATCTCCTGCTCGCTTTTCAAATAGAACTCCTGAGTCTGGAACTCCATGCCCGTATCCTCGCCAAGGGTATGGTTCGTTTGGATGCAGATGAGCACCTGCTGCATCTCGGCATCTTCTTTGGAGATATAATGAACATCGTTCGTGGCGACGAGGGGTATCCCCGTCTCCCTCGACAGCTGGGCGAGCATCGGGATTATACGCCTCTGCTCGGGCAGGCCGTGATCCTGAATCTCGAGGAAGAAGTTGTTTTCGCCCATGACGGAGCGATACCAGAGAGCTTTTTTCTTCGCGCCCTCATAGTCGCCGCTGAGCAGAGCGCGCGGAATTTCTCCCGCGAGGCACGCAGAAAGTGCAATAAGCCCCTCGTGATATTTTTCGAGGAGCTCACGGTCTATTCGCGGTTTTGTATAAAAGCCCGTGACGAATCCCTCCGACACAAGCTTTATCAGATTCTTATATCCTGTTTCATTTTCGCAGAGCAGTATCAGATGATAGCGCTCGGAATCGAGGGCATGGACTTTGTCAAAGCGGGTGCGCGCCGCCATATACACCTCGCAACCGATTATCGGCTTTATCCCGCGCTTTTTCGCCGCGCGGTAAAAGTCGATGACGCCGTACATAACGCCGTGGTCGGTCACGGCAACGCTCGTCTGACCGAGGCGCTGCACTTCGTCCATAAGCTGCTCGATGCGGCACGCGCCGTCAAGCAGGCTATATTCGGTATGAAGATGAAGGTGTGTAAATGACATAGCTCTTCTCCGCGGGGTCAGCCCCCTATACCGCCGGCGATTTCAACGAGGCGTTTGAGCCTGTGATTGACACCCGAGCGCGTGAGCGGCGGATCTGTCATATCCGCAAGCTCGCTCAGACTCACTTCGGGGTTGTCCCGCCTCAGCTTCGCCATTTCGGCGAGCGGCGCGGGCAGACTCTCGAGTCCGACGGTTCTTTCTATTTTTTCTATCGCTTCAACCTGCACTATCGCCGCATCGACAGTGCGGCTCAAATTGGCATTTTCAAAATTGACGCGCCTGTTGACATGGTTGACCATATCCTTGTGCATCTTGATTCCCATAAGCTCGAGCGTTGAGTTCACTGCACCGACGAGGGTCAAGAACTCCTCTATCTTCTCGCTGACTTTGAAATAGACGATATGGCTCGACTTTCTCCTGACATATTTCGGATCGAATCCTACCTCGTCAAGCAATTGAATCAAATCATTGCAAAGCTTTTTATACGAGACGGAAAACTCAAGATGATAGTTTTTTTCGGGCGAGCTTATCGTTCCGCAGGCGATAAAAACGCCGCGCAAAAACGCGCCGAAGCAACAGTCCTCCGGAAGATTCGCTCTGTTGATACGCAAAGAAATGTCACTTTCGCTGTGGCCGAAAAACTCGAGGATTCGTTTTCTGTCCGCTTCGTCGGCAACAGAAACCGTGTATTTCGACACGCCCGACGAGACGGACGGCGTAATATCAAAAAGCTCTTTTATAACATCGCAGTAGAGCTTCGCGATATTCTCGTTCTCGGTGACAAAGGATATCTCGGAGACGGAAAACATTCTGCCGAAGAGCAGCATTCCGTAGGCTCTTGCCTGCGCGCAGCAATCCGAAAGCACAGGCACCTGCGCGAGTTCCTGCTTGACATCCGATGAGAACGACACGGTTTTTCCTCCTATTTTTTCATATCGCGGTGCTGAACGGTCGCGATGCAGCCGATTTTTTCAAGATGAGCTTTCAGTAATTCCGCAAAGACGACCGAGCGGTGTCTGCCGCCGGTGCAGCCGACGGAAATGACCAACTGACTCTTGCCCTCTTTGCGATAAAGCGGAATGAGATAATCGAGCAGGTCGCAGAGCTTCGCTTCGAGTCCCCTCGCCTCGTCCCACTTGAGCACATAGTCTCTGACCGGTTCTTCAAGCCCGGTGTGCTGCTTGAGCTCGGCAACATAAAAAGGATTCGGCAGACAGCGCACATCGAACATCAGATCGGAATCATTCGGGATACCGTATTTGAAGCCGAAAGACACGCAGTGAACTTTGAGAGCGTTGCCGGGATTGTCAAGAAACATCTCGCAGATGCGGTTCTTGCAATCTGTCGGGGTCATATGCGAGCTGTCGATAACATAGTCGGCGATACTCTTCGCGGGTTCGAGAATGCTGCGCTCTGCGGCGAGGGCATCGTTTATCGAGCCATTATATTTATCGAGCAGAGGGTGCTTGCGCCTCGTCTCCTTATATCGGCGGATAAGCACATCGTCGGAGGCATCGATAAACAGCAGCTTCGTGTCGCACTTGAGCTCCTTGAGCTCGACTATGGCGTTGAACAGATCACCGAACGACGCGCCGACGCGGATATCGGTAACAATGGCGACCTTTTCTCTTTTTTCGCGGGAATTGAGCAAAAGCTGCGCGAAAGTCGGCATAAGCTTCGGCGGCATATTATCCACGCAGAAATAGCCTATGTCTTCAAGCGCATCAACAACTCTTGATTTTCCTGCACCGGACAGTCCGGTGACGATGGTGATCTCCATTTTATTTTCTCCTATAAAATCAGCCGATGAGTCTGATCTCCGTTTCGAGCGTTACGCCTGTCTGAGCCTTGACGCGCGCCTGGACGTGCTTAATAAGGCTGAGAATATCGGACGCGGTAGCGCCGCCGCGGTTGATTATGAATCCCGCGTGCTTCTCGCTGACCTGCGCGCCGCCGACGCTGACACCCTTGAGACCGCACTGTTCAATGAGTGCGCCCGCAAAATGGCCCTCGGGGCGCTTGAATGTGCTGCCCGCGCTGGGATATTCAAGCGGCTGCTTATCCCTGCGGCGGGAAATAATATCGTGCATGGTATTTTTTATCTGCTCCGGGTCGCCGGGAGTCAGGCGAACGGAGGCGGCGGTTATGACAAGACCGCTGTCCTCATATGCGCTGTGGCGATAAGAGAGCTGCATAGCCTCATTGTCAAGCTCGCCGGAAGTTCCGTCGGGCGAAACATATTCGCTGTTTATGAGCACATCCTTCATCTCGCCGCCGTAAGCTCCTGCGTTCATGAACACCGCGCCGCCGACGGTTCCGGGTATGCCATAGGCAAACTCGAGACCCGAGAGCGAATTTTCGAGCGCAAAGGAGCAAAGCTGAGCGAGGCTCGCGCCGCTCTGGGCGCGAACGGTGTTTTCATCGGTCAGGGTTATCCCGCACTGCTTGCCGGTGAATATAACGGCGCCCTTTATGCCCTTGTCGCTGACGAGGACATTGCTGCCCTTACCGAGGACGAACACCGGGATATCCTCTTTTTCGCAGAAGCGGACAAGCTTGGCAGTCTGCCCGGCGTCCTCGGGAGAGAGGAACAGCTCGGCAGGGCCGCCGACTTTAAAGCTCGTATAATTTTTCATTGACACTCCGCGCTCAGCACTGCATTCGAGCGAGAGGGCGTATTTTTCCAATGCTTCGATATTATTCATAATATCTCCAATATGTCGGCCGCACTGGCGGCGTTTATTTATCTGTCGAGCAGAGCGGCGCCGATGAGTCCGGCGTCGTTGCCGAGTTCGGCAGAGATTATCTGAGTCTGAACCTTTGCATGGATGCTGTATCTCTCACGCTCGACCATCTTTCTCAGCGGAACGAGCAGGTTCTCTTTTTCATGGCCGATGCCGCCGCCGATGCAGATCATATCGGGCTGAAGGGCATTGACGACATTCGTTATGCCGACTGCGAGATAGAAAATATACTGATTGACGACTTTTTTAGCAGTCTCGTCGCCTGCACGCATGGCATCAAAAGAAGTTCTGCCGTTGACGCGGCTGATATTGTTACCAACGAGATCCCACATGGCGGTATAGGGATCGTGGCGCATGGCATCTTTAGTCTGGCGGATAAGCGCGGTGGCGGAAGAATAGCTCTCCCAGCAGCCTCTGCGTCCGCAGGTGCAGGGTTCGCCGTCCGAGACGATGACCATATGGCCCATCTCGCCCGCGGCATCGTTGACGCCGGTGACGAGCTTGCCGTCTATGACAATACCGCTGCCGACTCCGGTTCCGAGAGTGATGGCGACAAAGCTGTTGACTCCCTTGCCTGCGCCCGCCTTTGCTTCGCCGAGTGCGGCGCAGTTCGCGTCGTTGTCGAGATAGATAGTCTTCTTGAGTCTCGACTCAAGGATATCGCGCGCGGGAACATTATCGAAAGCGAGGTTATTTGCATATTCGATAACGCCGTCCTTCTTGTTGACCGAACCGGGGGTTCCGATACCTACGCTGACAACATCGTTCATGGTGATGCCCGCATCTATAACAGCAGCCTCGACAGCCTTGGCAACATCCTCAAGAATAGCTTCCGCCGCGCGGGGGCAATTTGTCTTGAGCTTGCCTCTGCCGATGATTTTCATTTCTTCATTGATGACGCCGGCAACGATATTCGTGCCGCCGAGATCGACTCCTACTCTGTACATTTTTTTACCTCCAGATAGACAGTTTCTCTCTCCCTGTCTTTTTATATCAGAAATCATGCCAGACTTCAAGTTCCTTCTTCTCGGGAACTATATCATCCGTCATGCCGAGCGAATGCAGCAGCTCGCGCGCCGCATTATAGCCCATTTTCTTTTGCCTGTTATTCATCGCCGCCGCTTCGATTATTATCGAAAGATTTCGTCCGGGTTTGACCGGAACGACGGTCAGCGGGATATTTATGCCGAGTATCTCGACATACTCGTTATCGAGGCCGAGGCGGTCATAGACCTTTTCGTTATCCCACGGCTCGAGCTGAACGACCATATCGATTTTCTCGGTCATTTTGACAGCGCCCATACCGAATATCCTGCGGGCGTTTATTATGCCGACGCCGCGCAGCTCGATAAAGTGGCGTATATTATCCGGCGCACTGCCGACGAGCGTTCTCGAAGAGACGCGGCGAATCTCGACCGCGTCATCCGCTATCAGTCGGTGACCGCGCTTTATAAGCTCAAGGGCAGTCTCGCTCTTGCCGACGCCGCTGTCACCGAGGATCAGGACACCCTCGCCGCTGACTTCGACAAGCACGCCGTGGCGCGTGATGCGCTGGGCGAGCTCGACGCCCAGATATGATATAAGAGTTGACATACAGCCGGAAGTGGAATCCGGGCTTGTCAGGATCGGCACAGAATATTTCTGCGCATATTCGCGCAGCTTATCCGGGCACTCGAGCGAACGGGTGATAACGACGGCGACGGGCTCGGTCGCCATCAGCCGCTCCATGCTCGCCGCGGCGGCATCCTCATCGAGACTAGAAATATAGTTCATCTCGGCGAGGCCGAGGAACTGGATACGCTCGGCATCGAAATACGCGCTGTAGCCTGCGAGCATAAGCCCGGGGCGGTTGACATCCTGCGAGGTGACATAGACATCCTCGACGGGCTTGGGCGCATAAAGTATCCCGAGTGAATTATCTTCCACTACTTTTTTGAGTGAAACGGAATATTTACCCATACTTCTCTCCTGTAGTTCTCCAATTGAAGAAATGATAGTGCATACGGATTATATTATAATAGATTTGGGCAAAAGTTCCAATACCTTTTTGACTTTTTTTGAAGTTTTGGGAAGCTTTTTTTAATATTTTCAGCGGGATGGCAGAAGGATTTGGAGAACGGGAAAAATGGAGTGGAGCAGAAGCGATATTGAAAAGATTTTGTTGCGCTCATGCGGCATCGGGTCATCGAGGTCGCCGCACCATACAAAGACTGATTAATTTATTTGGTTCACAGAGAAAGCGAGCCGGAAGAGAAGCTCTCTCCCGGCCGATATCCGTTTCTATGTTAGACGTCCGTTTCTCTGATTCCGAGACTGACGGAAAGAGCCTGATCCACCCTGCCCATATCCGCACCGCCGAGTGCGCCCATCTTTTCCTTGAGCCGCTTTTTGTCGAGCGTGCGCACCTGCTCGAGCAGGACTATCGAATCCTTGGCGAGCCCGCAGCCGTCCGCGTTGACTCTTATATGAGTGGGAAGATTGGTCTTGTACTTCTGGCTGGTTATCGCCGCGGCTATGACAGTCGGGCTGAAGCGGTTGCCGACGTCGTTTTGAACTATCAGCACCGGTCTTATCCCGCCCTGCTCGGAGCCGACGACGGGACTCAAATCGGCGTAGTATATATCTCCCCGTTTTACTGTCATTTTAATCACTCTCCGTTTTCATTGTCCGGCAAGAGTATTTTTGCCTGACAAAAGCGCGATTAAACATTAACTTGACATTCGGGGAGCAAAAATTTCAAGTCAGTACAGTATATGCCCGACTTTTATTTGGGTGAGACTTCGCGAAACTCCGCGGTCAGCAGGGCTTTTGGTATTTCGAGACTCTGCGGCAGGCCGTCCTCGCCGCGCCTTAAAGTGAATTCCACTCCGGATATTTCGCCCTTCGTCTCCCATGCGTCGCCCGTGTGCACGGTCTGCGCGGCTGCCGTATCGCAGGAGGCTTTGAGCGCCCTTGTTATGAGCTCTCCCACCCCGCTCTGCGGCAGGGACGAGACATCCGCCGAAAAGGTCAGATTGCCGTAGCCCAATGTGCACTTTGAGCCGTTGAGCGTTACTTTAAGCCCGCGCACCGTGGCGGGGGAAGTAAATTCAAGCTGCGCTTCGGCGAGCGAGGTTTGGTCATATTTCGCCTCATATTCGCGTTCGCCGCGGATGATATAAATTTCCGCCGTGAAAGCGGTCGGGATATCCGGCGGTCTGTCGCCGTTTCGGTCGGGCGTGCTCTTACAGCCTCCGAAAATAAGTAAAAACAGAGGCAAAATCAGCGGAAGTATTCGTTTCAAGCAATCACTCCAATTGCCCGTTACCTCTCGAGATTGCGCGTTACGCGCGGCAGAGCCGCTATGCAGTCCGAGGCGAGCATCGACGTGAGCGACAGCTCGCGCGCCGCTGCGTCTCCTGCCGCACCGTGGATATATGCGCCGAGCACCGCCGCGCCAAACGGATAGACACTCTGGGCGAGGAGCGCCAAAATAATGCCCGAGAGCATATCTCCGCTGCCGCCCTTTGCCATGCCCTGATTGCCGGTGACATTGATATACGCATCGCGCCTGCCCGCGCCGGCTATTACCGTGCTCGCGCCCTTCAGCAGGAGCACAACGCCGTACTCATCAGCGAAACGGCGGGCGACATTCACCCTGTCCCGCTCGATATCTGCTATGCTCATGCCCGTCAGACGGGACATCTCGCCGGGATGCGGAGTGAGAATAACGGGAGCTTTGATATTTTTCAGTATATCTATATTTGCGGCGAGCGCATTTATGCCGTCGGCGTCAATAATCATGGGCTTTGTACAGCTCCGAACAAGCTCCGAGACAAGCTCTTTCGTATGCAGATTCAGCCCCATTCCGCAGCCTATGAGCACCGCCGAGGACTGCTCCGCCTGCTCAAGGAGAGCAGGAACAGCGCCGGAGGAAAATGTTCCCGACTCGTTCGACGGCAAAGGCATCAGCAGTGCTTCGGTGAGCTTCGGGGCTATCGCGTTATATGCGGCATCGGGGAAAGCGGCCGTAACAAGACCCGCTCCGCTGCGCAGTGCGGACGAAGCGGCAAGCACCGCGGCGCCCTGCATATTGCGGCTTCCGCAGACGCTCAGAGCGCGTCCGAAGGTGCCCTTGTTCGCCATAAGACCGCGGCGCGGGAACAGCTTTTTCGCCTGAGGCGGGGTGAGCACGGCGAGGGTATCGCCCTCAATGCCGTCAATAACATCGTCGTCTATGCCTATTGCGACGGTTATTATTTCACCGCAGAGCACGCACGCGGGCTTCAGCACATGGACGGGCTTCATGCAGGACACGGCTATCGTGATATCCGCTCTTACAGAGCGTCCCGGCACATCGCCCGTATTGCTCTCGAGTCCGCTCGGGACATCGATTGAAACGACCTTTGCAGACGAAGCGTTGACCGCCTCAAAGACCTCCGATACCCGTTCGTCCTCTCTGTATTTATAGCCCGTTCCGAACACGGCATCAACTATAACCGCGGCGGATTCTATTGACTTTCGGGCGTTATCCTCTCCCCAGAAGAACTCCGGGACAAGCCCTGTTTCAACCGCCTTTTCTCGCATGAGTATAGAGTCCTCGGCGGTAGGCTCGCCGAAAGCCTCCGTAACGGCGACATTAAAGCCCGCGAGTGCGAGCTTGCGTGCGATAACAAAGCCGTCGCCGCCGTTCTTGCCCTTTCCGCAGAGCACGCACACAAGTCCGCGCGACTGCTCAAGAGAGGCAAAGCGCTCTCTTATCTCCTTTGCGCACGCGCTGCCGGCGTTTTCCATAAGGCGCGTAAAGCTCATTCCCCTGTTTACCTGTGCCTGCTCCGCAGAAAACATCTGCGATGAAGTCAGAATTTTCATTGTGCCGCCTCCACATAAGCTTTTTCATAGCGCTCACTGCGGGTATTCCGCGCGAAGATAAAACAAATATCCATAATATTCCTCACTTTTATAAAACAAGGGACTGCCGCACGACAGTCCCCGATTATCATTTTGCGTCGATAACTATTTTTCCGTCCTCAACAAGAGCCCGGACTTCGCTCAGCGGAGACGAGGCGTGGTCGACTATTGCGCCGGCTATCTTATCCTCGACCTGCCGTCTGATATTGTTCCTCAGGTCGCGCGCTCCGCGCAGACCGCCCTCGGACATCGAGGCGACAAGCTTAGGCACGCTCTCATCCCATGTGAACTCTATGCCCTTGTCGCGCAGGGGCTCGACAAGCTCGGAGAGCATGAGATTCGATATCTGCTCGAGGTTCTCGGGAGTCAGGTCGTTAAAGACAACTATCTCGTCAACTCTGCCGATAAACTCCGGGCGCAGGAACTCTCTGAGTGCCTTGAGCGCCTTTTCTTTATTGGCATCGCTCTGATTCTTTGCAAAGCCCATGACTCCCTCACGGCGTTCGCTGCCGGCGTTGGAGGTCATGATAATTATCGTGTTTTCGAAGCTGACCGTTCTGCCCTGTGCGTCGGTTATTCTGCCCTCGTCAAGTATCTGGAGCAGGATATTCATAACATCGGGATGCGCCTTTTCTATCTCGTCGAAGAGTATGACTGAATAGGGCTTTCTGCGCACCTTTTCGGTCAGCTGACCCGCCTCGTCATAGCCGACATAGCCGGGCGGCGAGCCTATTATGCGTGAGACGGAGTGCTTCTCCATGAACTCGGACATATCAAGACGTATGAGCGTCTCGGGAGTGTTGAACAGCTCCTGAGAGAGCAATTTTACAAGCTCGGTCTTGCCGACTCCGCTCGGTCCGACGAAGATAAACGACGACGGACGGCGGCGCGGATTAATCTGCACTCTGCCGCGCTTTATTGCGGCGCAGACGAGTTCAACTGCCTCATCCTGACCGATAAGCTTCGCTTTGAGATGCTGTTCCATATCGGCAAGGCGGGTAAGGTCGCTCTCCATTATCTTATTTGCGGGTATGCCTGTCCAGAGCTGGATAACTCTGGCGATGTCGCTCTCAGTCACCGCATTGTCGGCGGCGAGAGGCTTCAGCGCTTCGATGTCTTTCTCTTTGGCGGCGATACTGCTTTTGACTTTGAGCAGACCCTCGTAGTCGGTGTTCTCGGTCTCCTCCATCATCGCCTGCTGGCGGTCGTTGAGGAGCTTGAGGTCGTCCTCGGCGGTCTCGAGATCGCTGATGCTCTTGTTTCTGAGGTTCGCGCAGGTGCAGGCCTCATCGAGCAGGTCGATAGCCTTATCGGGCAGGAAGCGGTCGTTTATATAGCGCTCGGAGAGCACAACCGCTCTGTGGACGAGCGAGTCGCTTATAGTGACCTTGTGGAAGTTTTCGTAATAGTCCTTGATGCCGATGAGCATCTGATAGGTCTCCTCTATCGACGGCTCCTCGACCTTTATCGGCTGAAGGCGACGCTCAAGAGCGGCGTCCTTCTCGATATATTTTCTGTATTCGGTGAAGGTCGTTGCGCCGATTATCTGTATCTCGCCTCTCGAAAGGGCGGGTTTCAGGATATTCGCGGCGTTCATCGAGCCCTCCGCATCGCCTGTGCCGACGAGGTTATGCACCTCATCGATGAACAGGATTATATTGCCCTCTTTTTTGACCTCGTCTATAAGACCCTTTATACGGCTCTCGAACTGACCTCTGAACTGAGTACCGGCGACAAGAGCGGTGAGGTCGAGCAGGTGTATCTCTTTTTTGGCGAGCTTCGCGGGAACTTCGCCGTTTGCTATGCGCAGGGCAAGTCCCTCGGCTATAGCGGTCTTGCCGACGCCGGGTTCGCCGATAAGGCAGGGGTTGTTCTTCGAGCGGCGGCAGAGAATCTGCACCGCGCGGTAAATCTCGTTATCGCGTCCGATGATGCGGTCTATTTTACCCTCGCGGGCTTTTTCCGTAAGATCCGTGCAATAGAGCGAGAGGAACTTTCTCCCCTTTTTCTTCTTGCCTTTTTTCTTTTCGCCCGAACCCTTGGCGTTGATAACAGGGATGCCGAACGGACCGACCTGGGGTTTGTTATCGTCGCTGTCACCCTCGTCGATTTCATCCTCGCCGTCGGAGTCCTCATCCTCTTCTTCGTCGTCCTGCTCGGACTGGTTCATGAAAGGAAGAGTTCCTGCGCCGCCGGGCATAAAGCCTGTTCCGTCCTCGCCGAACAGCTCATCAAACTGGTCGCTGACGGAATCTACCTCGTCCTCCGAGATGCCCATGCTCTCCATTATCTGTTTTATGGGACCTATATTCATTTCCATGGCGCATTTCATGCAGAGTCCTTCCTGCTTGGTCTCGTTGCCCTCGACCTTGGTTATGAAGAACATTGCAGGGCGTTTGCCGCACCTGGAACACATCATCTTTTTCATTTAAATAATCTCCGGGATTCTGATTTGACTTTTATCGGAACGCATGTGACTAAACACCGCTGACACGGTTCATTTGCGGATTCCGATTGTTTATTTTTTGCCCTTCGCTTCCATTCTGCTTTGGTGCTTTTCTTTCACCTGTCTGTAGGTCGCGGGCATATAGCTTGCGAAAGCAACTATAGTAAGTATTGCCGAAATTATGACAAGTACCATGAGAACGGGGTCGGGCAGAGTCCAATAATTTCTGAACGCGCCGATCTCGGGGCCGAAGCCGATTATGACGAGCATAACAAGATAGAACACGAAGGTTGCGACCTTGCCGTATATCTCGGCCGCGCCGGGCTTGATGCCGCAGGCTATCATTATAGCTCCGCCGATAACCATGACCGCCTCTTTGGCGAGGAACACGAGAAATACCCAGCTGAAAGCGACCATCAGCTGATCGTTGCAGCTGCGGAAAGCTATGTAGAGCATGACTGCGATCGTTATCTGAGTCAGCTTATCTGCGACGGGATCGAGTATCTTTCCGAGCTCGCTGACCTGATTGAAGCGGCGGGCGATTTTTCCGTCGAGGAAATCGCTGATGCCGGAAAGCGCGAGCATGAGCACTGCCCAGCCGATATGACCTTTATAATAGAGCACGGCGAATGCGGGTATAAGAAAGATTCTTATAAGCGAGAGCAGATTCGGGACAGTCAGACAGCCCTTAAACAGATTTTTTACCATAGTTATCCTCCTCAAATATGTTCCTCCCTGTGCGGGGACGGAAATATCAAACCGTTATCAGCCGCGAAAATATATCGGTTGAAACGATCAAACTCACGAGTTTGGATGCGCCGACTGCCGAGGCGAACTGCGTGCCGGTCGCAAAGGACGCGGCGGCATCGAGCAGCAGGCAGGCAAACACGGCGACGAACACGCCCTTCAAAGCTCCGAAAACACCGCCGAGAGTGCGGTTGACGGAGCGGATAACGGGCAGTTCAAACAGCTTACAGACAGCCTTGGCGGCAATCTGAAGAAAGAAGTCGCAGACAAAGAAAATGACGGCGAAGCTCAAAACTTTGAGCACGGCGACAGCGATAGGCTTCGCGACGCTGTCGCAGATTTCGGCGGCGATATTCGACGCGCTCAGATCGACAGAGCCCGCCTTTTCGGATATCGCGGCGATATCAACGCCCATGCTCTGAGCCGCTTTGACAATGGCGGCGGGCAGAGAAGATATAACTTCCTGCACATTCTGCGAGGTAAGCTGAGCCGAGGACATATCGGGCAGCTGAGCCGCCACGGCAGTTTCAAGGCTCTTTTTTATGAACAGGTCATATATACCGCTTGCGACGGGTTCGCTCAGCCACACGGCGAGCGCAGCCGCCGCGGCGACCACGACGAGTCCTATAATCGAGCGGATAAGCCCGTTTTTGACGCCGACGAAAATGCACAGCGCAAACACTGCGACTATTAAAAAATCGACTATAAAATCCAAGGCTTATCCCCCCTGTTCGCTGTTTTTTCAATTATATCACACGCTATGCACAGTGGCAAACCTTTTATTATTAAGCGGTTGTTAATTTTTTGTGATATTTGACGCATATTGCACATACACGTCGCTGCCCGCGCAGATGACCCTTTTGCCGTTTTTGCCGGCGGAGACGGTCTTTGCGGTCTCGCCGCTTGAAGATATCAGTTCAACACCGTCGTCAAACAGCACGGCGACATATTTATCGGTGCATGTGAGCGCATAAATTTTCTTGTCAAAACTGCGCTCAAACAGAAGCTTTGAGCGCCTGTCGAAAGCCACGACTTTCGGCTTCTCCTCGTTGGCGTATTCATAGAGCACGACGGCGCTTCTGCCCGAATCCGACGCGGACTCGTGAGCTAGAGTGTTGCTGCCGAAAGAGTAATCCTCTTTGTGGCCTTTTTTCGTCACGGTCGTTTTGAAATCGGTCGAATAGGCTATTATGCTGGTGCTCGAATTATATATGACATCGAAGAGCAATGTGTTGTCATATTTTATGTCGGTGACTACCGGATTATCTTTTTTGAAGCTCAGCACAACAAGGCGCGAATATGTAACGGCGTTTTCGGAGCCGACGAGTATCAGCGCGGCGCTCTTGCCGTTGGGGGCTATAGAGATATCGAATATCTTCTCCTGCGCACACTCCCAGGCGAATATTTTTTCTAACTTGTGATTATATACGCACAGCTCGCTCTGGGCTGCGGAGGTTTTGAGCGAGAATGCTATTGTGCCGTCCTTGCCCATGGCGGCGGTATAAATGGGCGAGCCTGTGTTGCTGTCGCCCAGAATCTTGCTTGAATTCATCAAAGTGAAATCGCCAGAGGTGCGGTCATAGACCAGCGCTCTGCCTTTATAGACCGCCATATCCGGGTCGGAATAGTTATGTTCGAGGCGCGCGACCTCCTTGGCGGAGGAATTGAGCACGGCCACGGAATCGCGGGTCAGCAGGGCGATATTCGACTTGAACGGAGTCATATCGAGCACGTCAGCCGAGCTTATTTTATATGGATATCCCGCTCCCGTGCCGGACGCGGATATCAGCTGCTTTGCCGAATCCTCGACATCGTTATATTTCATGCCGCCAAACGAACGCGCAGCGAAGAACACGACCGCGCCGACCGCAAGCAGAGTCAATACAACAATTATTATCGTCTCGCGCTTGGAATTTTTTGTTTTCTTCCTGCCGTTTTGTGTGGGTTTATTCGTCTTTTTCTTCGCAAAGAGTCCGCTTATGAGTTTCTTTGCGCTGTTTTTCTTCTTGCCCTTTTTCTCTGCCAACTTGCCGCACCCCCGTTTTTTTAGTCTTTGCCGTTATAGAAAACCTGCTCAAGGCAGAGTCCGCAGGCGGGCGCAGTCGCCCCCGCTCTGTCCCTGCTGAGCGATGAAATTATATCAGGCAGCGAATCTGCCGCTATCCTGCCCCTCGAAATATCGAGAAGCGTACCGACCATTATTCTGACCATATTGTAGAGAAAGCCGTCCGCCTCGAAGTACATGAGAACCTCGTCGCCGCGGCGCACGACCTCGGCGCGGGTCAATGTGCGGACATTGTCGACCGTGCTGGCACCCGCCGCGCAGAACGCCGAAAAATCGTGGGTTCCGAGCATCTGCGACGCCTGACGGTTCAAAAAATCCGCATCGAGCGGATATTTATAGTGATAAGAATATCTCGAAATAAAAGGGTTGCGCTCCTGCGCGTTCCAGATTCTGTAGACATATCGCTTGCCGGAGCAGTCATAGCGCGCGTGAAACTCAAACGGTACTTCGCGGCAGTCGGTCACAGCGATATCGTGCGGCAGAACGCCGTTCATCGCGCTCTTCCACTTCTCGGGCGAAAGAGACGATTCGGTGCGCATATTACAGCAATACATATCGGCATGGACGCCGGAATCCGTGCGCGAACAGCCTATGACATTGTCGCGGACTCCGCAGATACGCTCGGCGGCATCCTGAAAGGTCTGCTGAACCGTATTCGCATTTTCCTGCACCTGCCAGCCGTGATAATCCGTGCCGTCATAGCGCAGGGTAAAGAGCAGATTCTTCAAAGCCTTCACTCCGATCAGATAAGATGCCCGAGATAATGATTGAGGACTATTACAGCCGCAAGCAGAGCGGCTGTGACACCGAGGGCGACAAAATCGCGCGCGGCGAGCTTCATCTGCTTCATGCGTGTTCTGCCCTCGCCGCCGGTGTAGCAGCGGCACTCCATGGCGAACGCCAGCTCATATGCACGGCGGAACGACGAGATAAACAGCGGAATGAGTATCGGTATAAGTGCCTTGGCGCGCTTTATAAGTCCGCCTGTTTCAAGATCCGCTCCGCGCGCTTTCTGCGCGTTCATTATGCGCTCGATCTCCTCGATAAGCACGGGGATAAAGCGCAGGGCGAGCGTCATTATCATGGCGAGAGTATGCACCGGCACTTTTATCACTTTCAAAGGCGAGAGCAGACGCTCCAAAGCGTCGGTGAGCATAGTGGGCGTGGTTGTATAAGTCAGCAGCGAGCTTATGACAACGAGCAGGATTATACGCACGGTAGTGAATATCGCGGTATAAACGCCTGTGGTCGTTATTGTTATTTTCCAGAATGAGACGAGCGTCTCGCCGCCGCGATTATAAAAGACATTGATGACGGCGGTGAAGAGCATAAGAATAACGAGCGGCTTTATGCTGCGCCACATCATCTTCATCGGGACTTTTGAAAGCAAGAGAGTTGCCACGACGAAAATGAGTCCGAGCGCGAGGGAATAGAAATTTCTGCACACGAAAAGAATGACTATAAGCGCCATTGTGAGCACAAATTTCATGCGCGCGTCCATGCGGTGAATAACTGAGGTGCCGGAATAATACTGGCCGATAGTGATATCGCTTATCATACCATTCCCCTCCCCTCAAAATAGCGCATGAGCTCGTCCGCGCCCTGACTTACCGTGAACACGGACGGAGAGACTTCAAAGCCCCTGTCGTGCAGCGATCTGAATATTTTTGTTATCTGCGGAACGGTGAGTCCCATCTCCTCAAGCTCGTCCGTGCGGGAATAGACCTCGGGCACGGTGCCGAACATCGCAACATGGGAATGGTTGAGCACCAGAACCTTGTCGGCGGTCTTGGCGACATCCTCCATGCTGTGGGAGACGAGGATAACGGTGCTCCCCGTCTGATCGCGATAAGTGCGGACAAGCGAGAGAATGACCTCTCTGCCGCGCGGGTCGAGTCCCGCGGTAGGCTCATCGAGAATGAGCACTTCGGGCTCCATCGCCATAACGCCCGCTATTGCGGCGCGGCGTTTTTCGCCGCCCGAAAGATCGAACGGAGATTTTTTCAGATGCTCTTCGCTAAGTCCGACAAATTCGGCGGCGCGGCGCACGCGGCGGTCAATCTCCGCGCTGTCGAGTCCCATATTTTTCGGCCCGAACGAGATATCTTTATAGACGGTCTCTTCAAAGAGCTGATACTCAGGATACTGGAAGCAAAGCCCAACCCTGAACCTTGCGGCGCGCAGGGTGCGCTTATCTTTGTTGATATCCTCGCCGCAGAGCAGAACTCTGCCGGAATCGGGCTTCAGAAGTCCGTTGAGATGCTGAAGAAGGGTGCTCTTGCCGGAGCCGGTATGACCGATTATTCCGACTATTTCGCCCTTTTCAAACTTCACGTTTATATTCTCGATAGCGGCGACGGCTCCAGCCATGCCGTTTTCATAATAGTGGGTGAGATTTTCTGTTTCAAGCACTGTCATCGGCTCACCTCCATTATTTTTGAAAGCGCCTCGACGCACTCGTCGGCGTCAAGGATATCGCCGGGCAGGTCTATCCCCTTTTCGATCAGGCGGTGGCACAGCTCGGTGCTCTGCGGCACATCGAGTCCGCAGCGGCGCAGGACATCGGTCTGGGAAAACACCTCGCGCGGCGTACCGTCGAGGCAGAGTCGCCCGGAATCTATAATTATGACGCGGTCAGCCTTGACTGCCTCGTCCATGAAATGCGTAACAAAAAGGACGGTTATGCCCATCTCGCGGTTCAAGCGGCGGACTGTATCAAATACTTCGCGCCTGCCGCGCGGGTCGAGCATCGCCGTAGGCTCATCGAGCACGATACAACCGGTCTGCATAGCGATTATGCCGGCGATAGCCACGCGCTGTTTCTGGCCGCCGGAGAGCTTATGCGGCTCGCGCAGGCGGTAGTCGTACATCCCGACCGCCTTGAGGGCATCGTCGACCCTGCGGCGTATCTCATCGGGGGCTACGCCGAGATTTTCGGGTCCGAACGCCACATCGTCCTCGACAATAGTCGCAACTATCTGGTTATCGGGATTTTGGAACACCATGCCGACCTTGCGGCGGATGTCGGTGAGCCTGTCCTCATCCGAAGTGTCGATGCCGTCAACGGTAACAGTGCCGCTCTCGGGCACTAAAATAGCATTCGTCAGCTTCGCAAGGGTGCTCTTTCCGGAGCCGTTATGGCCGAGAACCGCGACAAATTCGCCGCGGTTGACGGTGAGGTCTATATTGCAAAGTGCCGGAGAGGGCTTGGCTTCGCCTTGCTCCTCCGGCTCATAGGTATAAGTTACATTTTTAAATTCAATAAACTTCTCGCTCATTTTTATCTTCTCCACACTGCGCTTGCGCCGCAGGGCAGAACGAGCCCCGAGGCTGTGACGGGCAGACCTATCTCGTCGGAGGTCACCTTGCCGCCGAACAGCGGCGACACTGTACTGCCGAGTATATACTGCATGACGGACGCAGAAAGTCCCGTTGTGTAAGAGTTGATGAGCACCATAACGGGATCGTCCGAGAGCACGGCGGTACACAGCGACGCAAAGTCATAAACCGCATCCTCAAGCTTCCAGACCTCGCCGCCCGGTCCTCTTCCGTAAGACGGCGGGTCCATGATAATAATATCGTATTTGTTGCCGCGGCGTATCTCGCGCTCGACAAACTTCATGCAGTCGTCAACGAGCCAGCGCACTGGCTCATTTGCAAGGCCGCTGACTGCGGCATTCTCCTTCGCCCAGGCAACCATGCCCTTTGAAGCGTCTACATGGGTGACATGCGCGCCGGCGTTGAGAGCCGAAATCGTCGCAGCGCCCGTATAGGCGAAAAGATTCAGCACGCGCAGAGGTCTGCGCTCTTTTCTGATTATCTCGGCGGTCATATCCCAGTTGACTGCCTGCTCCGGGAAAACGCCCGTATGCTTGAAGCCCATGGGTTTGACCATAAACGAGAGATCGCCGTATTTTATCTTCCACGCATCGGGAATCTTTCTTCTGATATCCCACTTTCCGCCGCCCGAAGATGAACGGTTATAGACTGCGTGCGCCTTATACCAGAGCGGATGGGTCTTTTCTGTTTTCCAGATGACCTGGGGATCGGGTCTTATAAGTATGACATCTCCCCAGCGTTCGAGCCTCTGACCCGAAGAGCAGTCGAGCAGCTCATAATCCTTCCATTTATCGGCAACGCGCATATCTTTTCCTCTCCGGCGCGGGGTTCCGCGCTCCTGTTATATAAGTCTCTCTCTGACAACCTCGGCAATCTCGTCGCAGAGCTTTTCGATAAGTTTTTCGTCCTTGCCCTCGAGCATGACTCTGACGAGCGGCTCTGTTCCGGACACCCTGACGAGCACGCGTCCGTCCTCGCCGAGCTCAGCCTCAGCCTTGGCTATGGCTTTCTTTATCTCCTCATCGCTTGAAAAACGCACCTTGCCGATGTTGGAGACTCTGACGTTCTTGAGCACCTGCGGATAGACCTCCATGCACTTTGCAAGCTCGGAGAGCGACTTTCCGGTGCGCTTCATGGTCTGGAGCACCTGAGCGGCGGTCACTTCGCCGTCACCGGTGGTCGAATGATGCAGGAAAATGACATGTCCGGACTGCTCGCCGCCTATTGCATAGCCCTTTTCGAGCATACGCTCGAGGACATAGCGGTCGCCGACCTTCGTTATCTCACAGTGAATATCATTGTCGGCGCAGAACTTGTGGAAGCCCATGTTGCTCATGACGGTGACAACTGCCGCGTCGCCATCAAGCTCGCCGCGCTCTTTCATATCCTTGGCGCAGATGGCGATTATCTTATCGCCGTCAACGACATCGCCGTTTTCATCGACTGCAAGGAGTCTGTCGGCGTCGCCGTCGAATGCGAAGCCTGCCATAAGTCCGTGCTCAACGACATATTTCTGAAGATTCTCGAGGTGAGTCGAGCCGCAGTTGTCATTGATATTGACGCCGTCCGGCTTGTTTGAGAGCACATCGCACTCGGCGCCCATCTGCATGAAGAACTCGGGAGCAGTTATGCTCGAAGAGCCGTTGGCGCAGTCGAGGGCTATCTTCATGTTGTTGAACCTGTAATCAACGGTTGAGCACAGGTGGGTTATATAATCAAAAATCGGCATTTCGGAAGTTGTGATTCTGCCGACATCGCCGCCTATTTTGACGGGCGGAACGACGGTCTCATCGAGGATTATCGCCTCGATTTCCTCCTCGAGCGCGTCGGGGAGCTTATATCCGTCGGACTTGAATATCTTTATGCCGTTATATTCGCAGGGGTTGTGCGAGGCGGAAATCATTATGCCCGCATCGTACTGATATTTCTGAACAAGGAACGCCACTGCCGGGGTCGGCACGACGCCGAGGAGCAAAACATCTGCGCCGACGGAGCAAAGACCTGCGCTGATTGCGGCCTCAAGCATCTCCGATGATGCGCGGGTATCCATGCCTATAAGCACGCGGGGTCTTTTATGCGTGCTGTCGGTGAGCACCATGGCGGTAGCTCTGCCGATTTTCATGGCGAGTTCGCAAGTAAGCTCGCTGTTTGCAACGCCTCTTGCGCCGTCTGTTCCGAAAAGTCTTCCCATAACTAAACCTCCAATTATCAGATATCGAACTGCTGTTGACCCGGCATTGCTATGCCGAGATGCCTGTAAGCGGCGGGAGTGACCATGCGTCCGCGCGGAGTTCTGCTGAGGAAGCCGATCTGCATGAGGTAAGGTTCATAGACATCCTCAATTGTTATCGCCTCTTCGCCGACTGCCGCAGCTATCGTCTCGAGTCCCACGGGACCGCCGTTGTAGTTTCTTATCATCGTAGTGAGGACAAGTCTGTCTATCGAATCAAGCCCGAGGGCATCGACCTCCATGCGGTCGAGCGCCATTGAGGCTGTTTCGCGGGTTATTACGCCGTCGCCCATGACCTGAGCGAAGTCGCGCACGCGCTTCAAAAATCTGTTTGCGATTCGCGGAGTACCGCGCGAGCGCGAGGCTATCTCGCCAGCGCCGCTCGGATCCATCTCGATGCCGAGGATTCCGGCGGAGCGCGTGACTATCTGCGAGAGCTGCTCGGGCGTATACATCTCAAGGCGGAGAATAACGCCGAAGCGGTCGCGCAGGGGCGCGCTGAGCTGACCCGCTCTCGTCGTTGCTCCGACAAGGGTGAAATGCGGCAGGTCAAGTCTTATCGAACGCGCCGAAGGGCCTTTGCCGATAATTATATCTATCGCGCTGTCCTCCATGGCGGGATAGAGCACCTCTTCGACCGAGCGCGACAGGCGGTGTATCTCATCGACGAAGAGCACATCTCCGTCATTGAGGTTCGTCAGCAGTGCGGCAAGGTCGCCGGGCTTCTCTATCGCGGGGCCCGAGGTCACGCGGAGATTGACGTTCATTTCATTCGCTATTATGCCCGCGAGGGTCGTTTTGCCGAGTCCGGGAGGGCCGTAAAGCAGAACATGGTCGAGGCAGTCGCCTCTGCGGCGGGCGGCCTCGATATAGACCGAGAGGTTCTCTTTCGCCTTATCCTGGCCGATATAATCGGTCAGCTGGCGCGGGCGCAGTGAAAACTCAAGGTCGGTATCCTCAGGCGAGAGATCGGGGGTAACTATGCGGTTTTCAGTATCCATATCCATAGAGCCGTCTCCTTTCTCTCATTATATATTCTTTGAAATAAGGCGCAGAGCCTGTTTTATCAGTTCTTCGGACGAGAGCGACTGGTCGAGCCTGCCGACCGCCGAAGCCGCTTCGGTCTTTGTATAGCCGAGCATGACAAGGGCATCGACCGCTTCCTCGCCTGCGCTCGATGACGCGGCGGCGTTTATCGCGGCGAGCTCCTCGCGGTTTTCGGAAGATATATATGATTTCAGTTTATCTTTAAGTTCAAGCACAACTCTCTGAGCGAGCTTTGCGCCCACGCCCTGAGCCGCGGTTATCGCCTTTGTATCACCCGAGGCGACACAGACGGCGAGCCTGTTCGGAGTCAGCTGAGAGAGTATCGCAAGGGCGGCTTTCGGGCCGACGCCGGTAACATTTATGAGCAGTTTGAAGCAATCAAGCTCATCCTTATCATAAAAGCCGAACATATCGAGCGCGTCCTCGCGGACATTGAGATAGGTATAGAGCGTGACCGTATCGCCTATAGTGCCTATATTTTTCAAGGTATTGGCAGTGGCACTGCAATTGAACGCAACGCCGCCGCAGCTGACCGCGACGCTCGTGGCATCGGTATAGACCACTTTACCGGTGATACTGTAAAACATACTGCTCTCCTTTATCTGTACTGGCTGAGTCTGCCCATGACCGAGCCGCTGCAATGGCAGTGGCAGACCGCCATAGCGAGCGCGTCGGCGGCATCATCGGGCTTCGGAATTTTTTCGAGATTGAGGATTATCCTCGTCATCTCCTGCACCTGCTTCTTTTCGGCGCGTCCGTAACCAACGACGCTCTGTTTGACCTGCAGGGGTGTATACTCAAAAATCGGGATACGGTGCTTCTGCGCGGCGAGAACGAGAACGCCCCTCGCCTGGCTGACATCGATAACCGTTTTCGCGTTGTTGTTATAAAAAAGTTTTTCTATCGACATCGCTTCGGGCTTATACTTCTCCATAAGCTCTGACACGCCGTCATATATGCGCTCGAGGCGGATGTTGAACGGCATCCCTGCGGGCGTTGTCACCGCGCCGTAATCGAGCATGGTGAAGTGGTTGTTTTTATATTCCACAACGCCGCAGCCGACGATTGCATATCCGGGATCGATACCGAGAACTATCATTTCTTGTTTGATTCCCTTTCTCTGATTATCATGCGCGTCGGGGTGCCCTCAAGACCGAATACGGAGCGAATCTGATTGTCGATATATCGCTGATAGCTGTAATGGAACAGATCCTTGCGGTTGACGAAGCAGACGAATGTCGGCGGACGGGTCGAAGCCTGAGTCATATAGAATATCTTGAGTCTTCTGCCCTTATCTGTCGGCGGCTGGACGCGCGCCGTGGCATCGGCGAGCAGGTCGTTGAGGCGGCCGGTCGAGATACGCATGGCGTTCTGATCGTCAACATATTTGATGAGCTCAAACAGTCTGTCGAGCCTGAGTCCCGTTTTTGCCGAGATAAAGATTATCGGGGCGTAGGACATAAACGAGAAGTCGTTCATCAGCTTCTTGCGGTAAGAGTCCATGGTCTTACCGTCCTTTTCGACGGCATCCCACTTGTTGACTGCGATTATGCAAGCCTTGCCGAGCTCGTGCGCGATACCCGCAACTTTGGAATCCTGCTCGGTGAAGCCCTCCACCGCATCTATCATTATAACACATACCTGCGCGCGTTCAACAGCCATTCTTGCTCTTATGACGGAATATTTTTCGATAGCGTCATAGACGCGGCTCTTTCTGCGCAGACCTGCGGTATCTATAAAGACAAACTTGCCGTATTCATTTTCCACATAAGAATCCGTTGCGTCGCGGGTAGTGCCCGCGATATCGGAGACTATCATTCTGTCCTCGCCCAAAATGGCGTTGACGAGCGACGATTTGCCGACATTGGGCTTGCCGATAACGGCGACCTTGATGGTGTCGTCCTCTTCTTCCTCTTCGTCGGCGGGCGGCAGATGCTCGCAGACGGCGTCGAGCAGATCGCCTGTGCCCATTCCGTGGACGGACGAGACGGCTATCGGATCGCCGAGACCGAGATTATAAAATTCATAGTACTCCGCGGGAGGTTCGCCGACGGTGTCGCACTTGTTGACACAGAGAACTATCGGCTTGCCGCTCTTCTGGAGCATGGACGCGACCTCGCTGTCGGTCGAGACAACGCCGGAGCGCACATCAGTGACGAGAATTATAACATCCGCGCTGTCGATAGCCAGCTGAGCCTGGCGGCGCATCTGCTTTAAAATTATATCGTCCGAATAGGGCTCAATGCCGCCCGTATCGACGAGCAGCAAGGTTCTGCCGCCCCACTCGCAGTCTCCGTAGATTCTGTCGCGGGTGACGCCGGGGGTATCGTCGACTATGCTCAGACGTGCTCCGACGAGCTTGTTGAACAGGGTCGATTTGCCGACATTGGGTCTGCCGACGATTGCAACAACCGGTTTTGACATATTTATGACCGCGCGGCAAACGGCTTTCGCCGATACCGCTTCCTTTCAAAGTTTTGGGATTATTATAAGCAGCATTTACGCTTATAAAAATCAAAAAGGCAGAGAAGGCTCATCCTCCTCTACCTCTCCGCATTCATGACTTGTACGAAGCACAGCCGAGGCGGAACCTCAGCTTAGCAGTTAACGCTTTAAGCCGCCGATACCGGCCGCTTTACGAGTCATATTTGACTTGCGTGTGTTTCAAAGGGCTCACGCGTCCTTCTTAATCACTTGCTTGCCGTTGTAATAGCCGCACTCGGGGCATATTCTGTGGGGTCTCTTGTACTCCCCGCACTGCGGGCACTTAACGAGCTCGGGAGCGTCCATCTTCCAAACGTTGGAACGTCTCTTGTCTCGTCTTGCGCTTGATACTCTTCTCTTGGGTACCGCCATGTTGAGCACCTCCTTAATACTAGTGCATTGAATGTGGAAAAAATCCTTTTAATTATCCAAAAGCTGTTTGAGAGCCTCGAGACGCGGGTCTACGGGCTTTTTGCAGCTGCATTGGCCTTCATTGAGGTTGGCGCCGCAGAACTGGCAGACGCCTTTGCAATCCTCTTTGCACAGAATCTTGCTGGGCAGGGTGAGGAAAATATCCTCCCGCACAAGAGGATCAAGCTCAAAATGCATATCCTCAACAAGAATCAGCTCGTCGTTCTCCTCATCGTTGAGCGAGGTCACGAGAGTGTGCGAAACGGGAATGTCGAAAACGCGGTCTATCGATGAAGCGCAGCGGTCGCAGTCCGTAAACACTTCAACCGTCGCCTGAGCCTCGATGCAGACTATGCCGGCGCGGTTGACCGCCTCGCCTTTGACGCGCACTGCCTTCTGAAAAGGCTTGCCCGCCCAGAACTCCTCGTCGGACATGTCCATCTCATAATCAAACGGAACGGACGCGCCGATATTATTGAAAATGGGTTCTAACTCAATAAACATAGCATTCACCTTGCGGTTACTTAAATCCGCGCAGAAAGTATTATATCTTCCTGCGCGGGTTTTGTCAATAAAAACTTCAGTTTTTTAGACTTTTTTCTCTTAAAGTTTCTGGCAGAAGTCAAAAATCTTCTCGGGAAGCTCCTCATCGTCAGCCGAAACGGTGAAGACGAAGTTCTTCTCGGTGATATCGCTCAGCTCCTTGACCTTCTCAAGGAAAACTGCAAGCTCATCATAATCTCTGCCGCCGATGCGCAGAGTTGCGTCGATGAGGATATCGGTTATATCGTGGTCACCTGCGCAGATACCGCTGAGGAAGCCGTAAAACGCCTTGTAGCCGCTGACCTTGTAGAAATCAGTCTCGATGAGTCTTGCACGATAGTTGATATCGTAAGTCAGAAGCCTTTCTTTCTCAACGCAGACAACGTTGCCGCTGGAAGCTTCAACAGCCTTGTTTACCTGCTCGATGAGACGTTTTGTCTTGCCCGATCCTTTGCGTCCTGTAATCAAAGAAACCATTTAAGAATTCCTCCTAAAAATTTATTCTGTTTTCAAGCTCAGCACGGCGCTCCTCATATCCGGGCTTGCCCATGAGTGCGAACATATTGAGCTTATAACTTTCAACGCCGGGCTGATCGAACGGATTGACTCCGAGGACATAGCCGGAAATTCCGCATGCCTTCTCGAGGAAGTAGATGAGCCAGCCGAGATTGTACTCATCCATCTTGTCGACATCGAGGAGGATGTTGGGCACGCCGCCGTCGGTATGCGCAAGAACCGTTCCCTCGAACGCCTTGCGGTTGACCTCGGACATATGCTTGCCTGCGAGGAAGTTGAGTCCGTCCTCATTGTCAGCGGTAGCCTCGATAACAAGATCGCGCTTAGGCTGAGCAAATGTGACAACGGTCTCGAACAGCGAGCGTTCGCCCTGCTGTATGTACTGGCCGAGAGAGTGGAGGTCGGTCGAGAATATCGCCGAAGCCGGGAAGATTCCCTTGTGCTCCTTGCCCTCGCTCTCGCCGAAGAGCTGCTTGAACCACTCGCACATCATGGTGTAGTCCGGCTCATAGGCGGCCATCATTTCGATCTTCTTGCCGCTTCTGTAGAGAATGTTGCGGATAGCGGCATAGCGATAGCAGTCGTTCTTGTCAAGTTCGGGCGACATATACTGCTCTCTCGCGTCTGCGGCGCCCTTCATAAGTGCGTCAATATCGATTCCGGCGACCGCTATCGGAAGCAGGCCGACTGCGGTGAGCACGGAATATCTGCCGCCGACGTTATCGGGAACTACGAAAGTCTCATAGCCCTCTTCGTCGGACATATTGCGAAGCGCGCCCTTTGATTTATCGGTAGTGGCATAGATGCGGCCCTTTGCGCCGTCCTTGCCGTACTTCTTGATGAGCAGGTCTCTGAAAATACGGAACGCGAGCGCGGGCTCGGTGGTCGTTCCGGACTTCGAAATAACATTGACGGAGAAGTCCTTATCCTTGCAGATATCGATAAGCTCGGCAAGGGTTGAGGAACTTATTGTGTTGCCGGCGAAGTAAATCTTCGGAGTATCGGCGGCGACATCGTTATATTTCTGTGACTTCACGAACTCGATAGCGGCTCTTGCGCCAAGGTAAGATCCGCCGATGCCGATAACTATAAGTATCTCGGAATCCTTCTTTATCTTCTCTGCGGCGGCCTTTATTCTGGCGAACTCCTCCTTATCATAGTTGACCGGAAGGTCGACCCAGCCGAGGAACGCATTGCCTGCGCCCGTACCGTTATGAAGCTTTTCATGCGCGGCGGTTATCTCCGGCTGAATAGCCGAGAGCTTAGCGGCATCCGCCGCCTCGCCGACAAACGAGGTGTTAAGTCTGACTGACATTCTTTTTCCCCCATATCTATTGAGAGACCACACGGTCTCCGGCTCTTCTGAGCTCTTTTTATTTGTTAATATTTTAACTTATTTGAGTAGGTATTTCAAGCTTTACGGACAATATTTCACGAAAAATTAAAACAGATTTCACTTTGCCGCCTCAAATGCGTTTTTTCAGCCGTTCTGCGAGCTTCTGTAGGCTTCAACTTCCCAATTTGTGATGAAATCCGTGAGCTCTTCCGTCATATGCGACGCGCCGCCGAACGAGCGCGAATACACGGCGATATCCGCCGCATCTTCAAAGAGCATCTCGGCAGTCGCTGCGCGCTTCTCGCTCTCGCCGAAGCAGAACGCTCCCCTGCCCCGGAGCAGAATAACGCGAGGCATGAAGCCGTGATTTTTATTATATGCGCTTATTTTTTCATCAGCTTCACCGACGCTGTCGAGCCAGAGCGGATAGGCGCGGCAATAGACGATATGGTCGGGAGTGAACGGACGCATAAGCTCCTTTGCGGCATCCGCGGAGCCGACAAAGCTCTTTGACACGCCGAACGGGACTTCGCGGCAGACAGTACCCTGCGGGAATGCGGAGAGAAGAGCCTGCTGAGCTTCCGTATCAAAAGTCGGAGTTTTATCGAAATCGGGCTTTTCCGAAAGGCTGCGGTCAATCGAATCGAGCACAAAACTCAGCTTTTCGCCGAGGGCATCGACCGTATCGGCGGCGACGAATATGCCGTGATTTTCGAGTAGGAGCATATCGCAGTCTTTGCCCGCGCGAGCCTTAAATTCAAGCATCTTGTCGCGGCAGAGCTTCGCCAGCACATAGCCCGGGCGGCACTGCTCAATCCAGATAAAATCGCGGGCTATCACCCGGCGTGCGGCGCTCTCCCCGCCCTTTGAGCAGGTGATGCCGTTCACCTTTGCCGGGTGCAGGTGCAGGACATAGGTCTGCGGGAACAGCGCATGGAGCGTTGTCTCGACGCTCGGGCGCTTTGTCTCGCCCGGAACGCGCGACGCCATAAGGTCTTGGAGGACGAGAGCCTCTCGCTCTGAATCGGAATCCGGATAGCTCTTTTCAAATATTTCGCCGAGCTTTGAAAGATCGATTTCAACAAAGCCCTGCGCCGTTATGGTCGCAAGAGCCGTGCCCGAGCCCTTGACCCACATCCTGCCGTCCGCCTTTGCGGAGGTGTTTCCGCCGCCGGCGAGGACAAGAGACGGGTCGGAGCCGTAAAAATTCGAAAAGCCGACAAGTTCATCTATAAGCATGAATATTACCCTTTCTTACAGAAATTCCGGGGCACGGCAGTCCGCACCCCGGCTATTTATTATGACTTTATTTCTTTCCATGCGGCGCTGTAATAAGCGTCGAGATCGGCTCCGAGGTCGTGATAAACCTCGCCTTTGTCGATAACCTCGCGGGACGGGAAGATATCCTCATCCTGCTGAACCTCGGGATCAAGCTCATTGTAGAGAGCCTGGTTCGGAGTCGAATAATAGATATACTCGAAGTTCTTCTTCGCCGCTTCAACTCCGCAGAGGTAGTTGATGAACGCCTCGGCGTCAGCCTTGTTCGAGCTGTAAGTCGGGATGGCCCACGAATCGATCCAGAAGTTCGTGCCCTCCTCGGGAATTGTGAACTTCAGATCGGGGTTGCCGCTGATGTTCTGCTCCTCGTCGCCCTCGATAGCGAGATAAGCTTCGCCGTTATAGACGAGAGCCATCGCAGCCTCGCCGCTTATCATCGCGTCGCGAGCCTCGGTCTCGACAAGATACGCCTTGAGCATCGGCTTCTGCTTGATAAGCAGCTGCTTCGCCTCGTCTATCTGAGCCTTGTCGGTGGTGTTGAGCGAATAGCCGAGAGCCTCAAGCGCAACAAGGAAGGAGTCGCGGATGCTGTTGGACATGATTATCTTTCCGGAATACTTCTCGTTGAAGAACATCTTCCAGCTCTTCGCATCCTCTTCGGAGACCATCTTGGTGTTATAGATAACGCCGACGGTGCCCCAGAAATGCGGGACGGAATACTTGTTCTCGGGGTCGAAAGATTTTGACTTCTCGAGATAAACTTCGCCGATATTCTTGATATTCGGAATGTTGTCGAAATTGAGCTCGGAGAGTCTGTTCTCTTTAATAAAACGCTCGATTATATAATCCGAGGTGCAGATGAGGTCATACGACTGGTCGCCGTTGACCGCTTTGTTATAAAGCTCCTCAGGAGTGTCGCACTCATCGACATTGACTTTGATGCCGTTCTCTTTTTTGAAGTTCGAGATAACATCGAGGTCGATATACTGGCCGTAGACGAGCACATTTATGCTGCGGGTCTTGGTGCAGCCCGCGAGCGCGCCCATGGAGCAGAGGCAGAGCACAATTGCCATAACTGCCGCCGCAATTCTTACAAAAACAGATTTTTTCATTTTTCGTCCCCCATCAATAGTTTTTTCCCTTTGCCGCGCTTTTCTCCTTATTGATGCTGATTCGGTTGACGACGAACAGCACGATAAGCACGATGAGGAAGATTATAGTTGACAGAGCATAGAGCTCAGGCTGGTTGCCGAGCTTGCGCTCGGTATAGATTATTATCGAGAGCGTCTTTATTCCCGCGCCCTTGGTGAAATAAGTGATGGTGAAATCATCGAGCGACATGGTGAACGCCATGAGGAAGCCCGAGAGGATACCCGGGAAAATGTCCGGAACTATGACCTTGAAGAACGCCTGAACCGGCGTTGCGCCGAGGTCGACCGCCGCCTCGTAGGTGTTCTTGTCGCGCTGACGGAGCTTCGGCAGAACGTTGAGGACGACATAGGGAATGTTGAAGCTGATATGCGCTATGAGCATGGTGGTAAAGTTGAGGCTGCCGAACATACGCACGAAGAGCAGCATCAGCGCAATGCCCGTTACGATATCGGCGTTCAAAAGCGGTATGCTGTTGACGCTCATTATTGCGGACTGACTGCGCTTTCTCATATAGAGAATACCCACGCAGGCGAGAGTGCCGACCGCCGTTGCTATCAGCGCCGAGAGCAGAGCGAGCAGAAGAGTGTTGCGCAGAGCCTCCATAATGGGTCCGCTCGTGAACAGATCTTCGTACCACCTGAGGGTGAAGCCGCCCCATTTCATATAGCGCGAATTGTTGAACGACATGACTGTCAGAACGGCTATCGGCAGATAGAGCAGGACGAAGATTATCGCCACATAAAACTTTTCGAGGAAGTGTCTGAATTTTACCACAGCGACGCCTCCTCTCCCGAGCCCTTCATCTCGCCGATCATCATGCTCACGAAGATGAATATCATGAGCACTATCGAGATGCCGGAGCCGAGATGCCAGTTGTTGCCCTGGTTGAACTCCTGCTCGATAATATTGCCTATGAGCAGAACCTTGCCGCCGCCGAGGATATCGGCGATAACGAACTCCGAGATACTCGGCACGAACACCATAGTGATGCCGCTTATGACGCCGGGCACGGAGAGCGGGAAAATTATCTTTCTGAAAGTCCTGCCCGGAGTTGCGCCGAGGTCGCCCGCCGCCTCAAGAAGATTGCGGTCGATTTTTATAAGGGCGTTGTAAATCGGCAGAACCATGAACGGGAAATAGTCATAGACCATACCGATAACTATCGCCGCCGGGGTATACATGATACTGAAATTCGGCAGATTAAGCGCCGAGAGGACGCTGTTCAGAATACCGTTATCCGAGAGCAGCATCCTTATAGCGATTATCCTGAGCAGGAAGTTTATCCACATGGGCAGGATGAAAATAAATATAACGAAGCTGCGGTTTTTCGCGGCGCTTTTGCTGAGTATCAACGCGAGCGGATAAGCGAACAGCAGGCACACCGCCGTTGTTATCACTGCGAGCAGCAGGGACAGCCCGAGCGCCTGGATATGAATCTTTTCAAGAATCGCTGTTATGTTTGAAAAAGTGAACGTGCCGTCCGAAGAAGTGAAGCCGTAATAAAAAACGAACAGCAGCGGCACTATCGTAAAGACCAGCATCCACAGAAGATACGGCCCTGCCATAAGTTTTTTACGCATCGGCGTTGAACACCTCCTCGTCCTCGGACTCGGGTTTGTTCATGATCTGGATATTCGAGGGTTCAACGCTGAGGCCCACCTCCGCTCCGATGGGAGTGGAGACGGTGCTGTGGACGAGCCACTCGTATCCGTTCACCATAACGTGCATCTCATAGTGCACGCCCTTGAATATTATATCGGTGACAACGCCCTTGAGCTCGCCCTGCGAGGGCGGAGTCAGGACGACATCCTCGGGTCTTATGACGACATCGACGGGCATATTCTCGCCAAAACCCTCATCAACGCAGACGAACTCCGCGCCGAGGATACGCACGAGGCGGTCTCTTATCATAACGCCGTCTATTATATTGCTCTCGCCTATGAAGTCGGCGACGAAAGCGTTCGTGGGCTCGTTATAAATGTCAACGGGAGTGCCGATCTGCTGGATATAGCCCTGGTTGAGCACGACGACGGTATCCGACATCGTGAGAGCCTCCTCCTGATCGTGGGTGACATATATAAATGTTATGCCCATCTGCTGCTGAATCTTCTTGAGCTCGACCTGCATCTCGCGTCTCAATTTGAGATCGAGCGCGCCGAGAGGCTCATCGAGCAGAAGCACACGCGGCTTGACCGCAAGGGCGCGGGCTATCGCCACCCTCTGCTGCTGACCGCCCGAGAGTGAATTTATGTTGCGCTTTTCAAAGCCGCTGAGGTTGACGATAGACAGCATTTTACTGACAGTCTTTTCAATCTCGTTCTCCGGCGTTTTCTTTATGCGCAGACCGAACGCCACATTTTCATAGACGTTCAGGTGCGGGAAAAGCGCGTAACGCTGAAAAATGGTGTTAACCTGCCTCTTATGAGGCGGCACACCATTGATTTTTTTATCCTCAAATATGACATCCCCCTCATCGGGTTCGAGGAAACCGGCAATGACGCGCAGAATAGTAGTCTTTCCGCAGCCAGACGGACCCAACAGCGTGATAAACTCCCTGTCCCTTATATAAAGGCTCAGATCGTCGAGCACCTGATTATCACCCAGTTTGACGGAGATGTGTTTCAGATCGATAATGACATTTTTTTTCAATTATGCAGCCCCTCTCTCAAAAGAATACGATGCAAACCGCACATCAAAAATATAGTAAGTATTAATATAGAGCTAATCCGCAAAAAAGTCAACAGATTTGACAAAAAAAGACGCACTCGGCAAAAATTTTGCGGCTCACCTCATGAAATGGCGAGCCGCAAAGAAAATTTTCAGTTTTCGGGCGAGGTTTTTTCCCTGAGTTCTTCTATTATCTCGACTATTTTAAAACGCGGCTCATATCTGCCGGAGCTTTCGACGACCTTGAGCTCGTCGCCGTCGAGGAACGCATCGATATTGCCTCCCCTGTCCTGCGCGGCAGGCAGGCACAGCGGCGGGAACATCACGCACCACCAGTTATGCCCCGCGCCCTCGCCTATCACGACTTTGACGGCGGTATAGCGCCCCGCAGGCATAGTCAGATCGCCGTAACAGCGGGTTGCAAAATACTCGTTGACGACATTGACGCTCACGGGATAGTCATAGCCCTCGCGCTCTATCACCTCGCGTGCAGCAGCTTCGAGCTCCGCTTTCTGCGGCTCTATTTTCGCCTTTGCCTCGTCCGCCGTCACGGTGCCGTCGAAAAGCTCCGCGCCGCGTTCGAGCACGGCGTCGCGGACTTTTAGCTTGAGTGCCTGATCCTCGTCGGAATCGGAGTTTGCAATGACATGCATTCGCAGCACATCGGAGCGCACACGCGAGCAGTTATAGGCAAACGCCCCGACGCTGCACACGCCCGCCGCTATAATGACCGCGAACACAACAGCCTGTATTTTGAGCAGCTTTGATAATTTTTTTGACTTCATGATAAGTAAAAACCGTCCTTTCTTTCGGATGCAACCGAATTATGGACGGTTTTATGAGAGTTTATACGGAAAAGTTTGAAAACTGAATTAATCTTTGAATCCCGTTATTTCCTCGCGGGTCTTGAAGATTCCGCCGTTGTTTTCGAGTATATCCATATGCTCGATGGCATAGCCCGTGCCGAGCGCGACGCACTCGAGCGGATCGTCGGGAATAATGACATGGACGCCGGTTCTCTTCTCTATTAGCTTATCCATACCGTCGAGCAGAGCGCCTCCGCCGGTTAAAAGTATACCCGTCTCGGAGATGTCACCCGCAAGCTCGGGCGGCGTCACCTCGAGCACGCTGCGCACGCCCTCGGCTATCGCTTCGAGGTGCTCACGCATGGCGAGATAGATTTCCGTGGTGTTGACTTCATCGGTTATCGGCATTCCGGTTATATAGTGCTTGCCCTTTATACCGATTGCAAGCTCGGTGTCGCGCAGATACGCGCAGCCGATGCGCTTTTTTATGCTCTCGGCGGTCTTTTCGCCGATGACTATATTGCGCTCGCGGCGCAGGTAGCGAATTATATCCTCGTCGAGGATATTGCCGGCGATTTTAACCGATTTTGAAATCGAGATGCTACCCATGGTGACGACCGCAATATCCGCAGTTCCGCCGCCGATATCGACGACCATCGTGCCCATCGGGCGTCTGATATCAAGCCCCGCGCCGAGTGCCGCGGCGAGCGGTTCTTCTATAAGGCACGCCCTGCCCGCTCCTGCGGCGGTGACGAGATCGAGGATAGTTCTCTTCTCAAGGTTCGTGACGGTCGAGGGCATACAGACGACTATATTGGGCTTGAACACCATGTTTTTGCAGACTTTATAGAGCAGGACGCGGACTATCGCCTTTGTGGCGGTGAAATCAGAAATAACTCCGCTTCGCATGGGCTTGACGACGGTTATGGAATCGGGGTTGCGCCCAATCATATCCGCCGCTTTCTGACCGACCGCCAGGAGTCTGCCCGTATCGGTATCGAATGCGACGGCGCTCGGCTCGGAGACGACTATTCCCTTGCCCTCAACGAAGATGAGTATGGAAGTTGTGCCGAGGTCTATTCCGATGTTTGTTCCGAGCATTTTCCGTCCTCCTTTTTGGTTATCGCCGCGCTGACGCAATATACTTTATCCGCGCCGCGCAGAAGCAGGAGCTTTGCGCACTCGTTGAGCGTCGCTCCCGTTGTTGATATATCGTCGCAGAGCAAAACTGCGGCGTTTTCTGTAATTTTGTTTTCGGCGCAGTCGAACGCGCCTATGACTCCGCCGAAGCGTTCGATACCGCCCAACGTTTTCTGCTCCTTTCCCTGAAACGGTCGGGAGAGCAGTTTTTCTTCAAACGGCACGCCGAGCTCTTTTGCAATCTCTTTTGCGAGCAGTGCGCTCTGGTTATATCCGCGCTTTTTGAGCGAAGATTCCGACAGGGGCACACAGCAGACGAAGTCAAACTTCACGCCCGCGAAATTCTTTTTAACGCTGTCCGACATAAACCGGGCAAGTCCCTCGGCGTTCTGAACACAGCCGTCAAATTTCAGGGCATGAACCGAACGCTTTGCGGCACCGGAATAATAAAACGGCGCGGTCTGCGATTCGAAAAAGCGTCGGTGAGACGAGCATGAGCAATACTTTTTCTCCCTGCCGCAGTGCGGGCACAGCTCGCCTTTTACATATTCGAGATCGGCTTCGCATCTGTCGCACACGGGCATATCCGGCGGCACGACTTTGCCGCACAGGGCGCATCGGCGCGGAAAGAGAGCATATGAGATATATTCAAGCGCTGACATCTTCATTCTTCATTCACCAGGAGAAAATGTTTGAGCGCGGAATAGCGTCTGGCTTTTTTGTCGTTCGCCGCCATAGCGTAAATCTGACTCTGGCTGCCGACAAGGACAAGTATTTTTTTCGCGCGGGTGACGCCCGTATAGAGCAGGTTTCTGTATGCAAGGCGCGGCGGCACGCCGATTATCGGCATTATGACCGCGGGGAACTCGTTACCCTGGCTCTTGTGAACGGTCACGGCGTAGGCAAGCTCGAGTTCCTGCAAAGCTTCAAACGGGATAACCGCCTTGCGCTCGTCAAACATTATCTCCGCCATGCGCGAGCGAAGATCGACCTTTCTGAGAATACCTATATCGCCGTTGAAAATCCCAGTTCCGTCGCCGTCGGGGCCTGTCCACTCGATATCATAGTTATTGCGCGTCTGCATGACCTTGTCGCCCGTGCGGAACACTGTCGCGCCGACGGTAGTCTCGGGCTTCGAGGCATCCGGCGGATTGAGAGAAGCCTGCATGACGCGGTTGATGTTGTTCGTGCCGCACTCACCCATTCTCGACGGGCAGATGACCTGGATATCGTCGAGCGGCGAATATCCATAGGCACGGGGCAGGCGAGTGGCGCACAGATCCGAGACGGTCTTTGCCGCGATAAACGGCGAATCAGTCCGCATGAAGAAGAAGTCCTTGTCGCGCACGCCGAGCTTCGGCGGCTCGCCCTTGACTATTCTATGGGCGTTTTCGACTATCAGGCTCTCCATTGCCTGGCGGAAAACCTCGGTCAGCTCAACGACCGGGATGACCCCGGAGGCTATCATATCATGCAGGACATTGCCCGCGCCGACCGGCGGCAGCTGGTCCGAATCGCCGACCATAACAAGGCGGCAGCCTATCGGAAGCGCCTCAAGGAAGCTTGAAAAAAGAGTTATATCTACCATCGACAGCTCGTCGAGGATAACCGCCTGAGCGTCGAGAGGATTGCGTGCGTTGCGCGAGAACTGCGGGCGGTCGTGCTTGTCCCACTCGACTTCGAGCAGTCTGTGGATGGTCTTGGCGGGTCTGCCCGTGACCTCGCTCATGCGCTTTGCGGCGCGTCCCGTCGGTGCGGCGAGCGCAACCTTGAGCCCGTCATCCTCAAACAGCTGAAGGATCCCGTTCAGGGTCGTTGTTTTTCCCGTTCCGGGGCCGCCGGTCAGGATAAGCAGTCCGCGCTCGATGGCGGTGACTATCGCCTTTCGCTGAAGATCGCCGTATTTTATGCCGTTCTTTTTCTCTATTCTGTCAATCTCCCTGTCCGCCGCTTTTCTGCCTGCGGGAGGGAATCGGAGTATCTGTTTCATGCGCTCCGCCGAGGACTTTTCCGCCTTGTAGATATGCGGCAAGAATAAGAACTCACGGTTATCGATAAACTCGCTGACGAGCCTGCCCGAACCTATCAATTCGTCGATTGTTATATCGACCGTGTCCTCGTTCGTTGAGAGCAGCTCGGCACACGGGGCGAACATCTTCTCGCGTGGGATGCAGGTGTGCCCGTTCGAGAGGTTGTGGCTCATGACATGCAGAACGCCCGCCTGTAGGCGATACCCGTTATCGGGCGGGTCGGGGAGCTGATCTGCGATGAACTCGGCTCGCTCGAAGCTGAAGCCGACTCCCTCGCCGCACAGCGCATAGGGGTTTCGCTTGATTATATCTGCGGCGCGCACGCCGAACGCATTGAAAGCTTTGACACATTCGGCGGTCGTCATGCCGTATTTTTCGAGCGATATCATAATTTCGCGCACAGCGAACTGGCGCTTGAAATCCGCGCTGATCTGCTTCGCCTTTTCGGGCGATATACCGCGAATCTGTGCGAGGCGCTCGGGGTCGTTTTCGATTATATCAAGAGTATTCTCGCCGAACTTGTCAACTATTTTGACCGCGAGCTTCGAGCCGATGCCCTTGACTCCGCCTGCTGCGAGATATCGGAGGATATCGCCGGCGGACGCGGGCATTTTATGCTCGCACAGCTCGACCCTGAACTGGCGGCCGAAGGAGGCATGAAAATCCCAATAGCCGGAGAGTTCAAGCAACTCACCGGCTTTGAGCTCGGGCATGACGCCGACTGCGGTTATCAGCTCATCGCCGCTTTCGAGCTCGAGAACCGTGAACCCGTTTTCGGGATTCGCAAAGGTCACATCGTTTATCACGCCGCTTATGCGTATCCTCTCATGTTCCTCCATTTATATATCCTTTCGGGAAACGAACTTTTCAAATTCGCCGGGGGAGCAGAGATAAAGCCCCTCGCAGCTTCTGCACATTCTTCTGCACTCTTCGGTCTGTTTTTCATCCATACCGAGATCGAGAATCACAACGGCTTCTTTATCGCCGAGCATTCCGCTGCGAAGCCTTTGGGCATAGCCCTTCCCCGCGACATCGGTCACTCCCGCCCTTGCGGGGATAACAACGATATATCTGCCGTTTGAGCGCGGGTGCAGAATTTTCAGCAGTATGTAATACGATATGCTGACCACGCCGATGAGCACGAACGACGCAAAGATGCCGAGAAGCACTCCGTCCGACATTGATATCACCTCAGCACATCATATGCCGGGGACACACGGCGGGTTACATATAGAACAAACCGGATAAGCGAGCAGGCCTGTAAGCCGAGTTTTGTCTTTTAAGGCAACTATCTGTCTAGGCGCACCGTTGCCGATACGCTCAAGCCACCTGTCGGAGAGAATTACGCCGAGCAAGCGCGGAGCTTTCGCTCCTCTCCGGTCGGTGTTGCTCCGGATAGGGTTTGCAGGGCAATGCGGTTCCCCGCACGCCGGTGAGCTCTTACCTCGCCTTTCCACCCTTACCCGCAAAGCGGGCGGTATATCTCTGTTGCACTTTCCCTAAGGTCACCCTCGGCGGCCGTTAGCCGTTATCCTGCTCTGTGAAGCTCGGACTTTCCTCATTGATCTTATTAAAAGATCCCCGCAGCTGCCCAGCCTGCTCGCTATCTACTTATTGTAATTCAAAATGAGCCGCATGTCAAACAAATGATGAAAACAAAGTGTAAATTCGGAGGAAGTGAAAGCGTGTATTTTTGTGCGCGGCAGACAAATGGGTGGCGGTAGAGAAAAAACGAAGCAGTCACAACGGATGATGTGTTGTGACTGCCGGTTATTTTGTTGTTTGTGCGGTGGGAAATGGTGCGTTATTGATTTCAGTTGGTTCTGTGCTGCAATCCCTCAGTCTCGGCTTCCCTGCAGTGGAGCCTATGCCGGTGGATTTTGTGCGAGCTGTCGCAAAGTCGGTTGTAGAGGTCGACGACCTCTACGACCCTTTGACGCGCGAGCGGCACGATAGATTTTGCGGTAAGTGCAACAACCATTCAAGCTCGACCCATGCCCTACACAGACTTCAAAGGCAAGCGAACGAAATTCGCCCCTACGGTCGGTGGGATAAATCTTTGCGAAGCTTTCATGCCGCCGACGGCGGCAGCGGTGCGTCGAGGTCGCCGCACCCTACAAGTGTGTTGCAATAAAATTGTGCAGATTCTGTTATTTCAACTTTTTCTCGCGGCGAATGCCTTTATACGGCCCGTCGGTGCAGGTACCGACAGGAACGAAGCCTAAGTTTTCGTAATATTTTGCGAGCGGTTCGTTATCTTCGGACGAGTCGAGGCGGAGATATTTTTTGTTTATACTCAGGGCGTACTCCCCTGCGCGGCGCAGAAATTCCGCGCCCGCATCGCCCGCGCCGACCTTTGAGACAAGGTTATGAACATAGAGCGCGGGGACATCGTCGCTCCAACGGCTGTCGTTTTCAAGAAGCACGGCGGCGCAGAGTATCGCTCCGTCTTTATTTTCAAGCGCAAAAGCTCGACCCTCTCTGCATTTTTGTTCATAGTAGGACAGCGGATAGACTTCGTCATAGCCCATGACATTCCACTGCTCTATCCCCTTTTCGTCCATCCATTTCATCCGTTCGAGAACAAGGTCAAACATCTGCGGGGCTTTTTCGGGCGGCAGTTTTATAAATTTGCGTTCTTTCATCTTTCCACCGTATAAAACACGCCCGGAAGTGATCCTCCGGGCGCGAAATCATTTATGCGTTTTTATGGACTCTCGTCATAACATCAGTGCCGCCGAGGACATTGAAATGTTTGATATGGACGAGCGGCTGAGACAGGTCGTTGTTCGCGGGCATCTTGTTGTCGATGCCGCCGAGCAGGCTCGCGCCGTCCGAGCACTCAACTCTGACATTCTCGGGCAGATAGATATCGACTCCGCCGAGAATCGAGGTGACGCTTATCGTTATCTCTTCGTTTATCTGCGCCTCGCTCAGATCAACTTCAAGACCGCCGAGGATAGCGAAGCAGTGAGCACCGAGCAGGTTGCCGGTCGTGTTCTTATAAACGCCGCCCGAGCAGACCGCTGTATAAGTGGGTTTGCTCTCTTGCGAAATGGGTCCGCTGTTGTCATCGAGATGCTTTTTAAGCTTCTTTGTTTTGACAGTGCTGAATATCAGCCAGAAGCCGACCGTGACAAGCGCGATAGCGATAGCGAAATGGTTCATGCGCTCTGCGGGTACCCACTGGGGGTTGCACTTGAGCAGCAGCCACACACCGACCGCGAAAGCCGCGACATTGAGCAGGTCAAGGCCCGAGGCTATCATGCTGCCGATAGCGGGGACAATAATAAACACTGTCCACCAGCCGCTCAGCTCGCTAATCTCCCAGAAGCCGAACGCGGAGCCGAGGAATATGATTCCTGCGGCAACGACCGCTATTCCGAAAAACATCTTACTCAGATTCTTTCTCATTTCCGTCTGCCTCCTCATTGTTCTGAGCGTCGGACTGCTCCGGCACTTCAGCAGGTTTGCTGTCATCACTCTGTGCACTGAGCGGATCAAGAGTGCCGCCGTGCATTATCGTCTCAAACTCCTCGCCGCTTATCTTCTCGCGCTCAATAAGCGCGCCTGCGACTGCGTGGAGCCTGTCGATATGCTCTTTGAGGATATCCTCGGTTCTGCCGTAAGCCGTGGTGATGATGCGGTTGATTTCCTCATCGATCTCTGCGGCGGTCTCCTCGGAATAGTTCTTCAGATGCGAATAATCTCTGCCGAGGAACACTTCGTCGTTGCCCGAGCCGAAGGTTATCGGACCGAGCTTCTCGCTCATGCCGTACTTCGTGACCATCTTGCGTGCGATATCCGTAGCGCGCTCGATATCATTCGATGCGCCGGTCGAGACATCGCCGATTATCAGCGCTTCGGCAACTCTGCCGCCGAGCAGGCTGACGAGGTTATCGAGCATCTCGTTCTTTGAATGATAGCTCTTATCCTCGGTCGGGAGATACATTGTGTATCCGCCCATCTGACCTCTCGGGACAATAGAGACCTGGTGAACCGGGTCGTTATACTCGAGATAATAGGCTGAGACTGCATGGCCTGCCTCGTGATAGGCGGTCAGGCGCTTCTCCTTGTCGGTCATCTTATGGCTCTTCTTCTCGGTGCCCGCGACGACCTTTATCATCGCCTCTTCTATCTCGGTCATGGTGATGGCTTTTTTATCGCGGCGCGCGGCGAGAAGAGCCGCTTCATTGAGCAGATTCTCGAGGTCTGCGCCGGTAAAGCCGATTGTTGTTTTTGCAATAGTGGCAAGATCAACATCGGGGCCGAGGGGCTTGCCCTTGGCATGGACTTTGAGGATAGCCTCGCGTCCTTTGAGGTCGGGATAGCCGACTGTTACCTGGCGGTCAAATCTGCCGGGACGCAGAAGCGCGGGGTCGAGGATATCAGGGCGGTTGGTCGCCGCGATGATTATAACGCCCTCGTTTGCACCGAAGCCGTCCATCTCGACGAGCAGCTGGTTCAAAGTCTGCTCGCGCTCGTCATGTCCGCCGCCCATGCCTGCGCCTCTGTGGCGTCCGACGGCGTCTATCTCATCGATAAAGATTATCGAGGGTGAATTTTTCTTTGCTTCATTGAAAAGGTCGCGCACACGGGAAGCGCCGACACCGACATACATCTCGACGAAATCCGAACCGGAAATCGAGAAGAAAGGCACGTTAGCTTCGCCCGCGACAGCCCTTGCAAGCAATGTTTTACCTGTACCGGGAGGGCCGACGAGCAGAACGCCGCGCGGTATTCTCGCGCCTAGCTTATTGAAATGCGAGGGGTCTTTGAGGAAATCGACTATCTCGCTGAGCTCCTCTTTCTCTTCATCAGCACCCGCAACATCGTCAAACGTTGTCTTGCGGCTCTCGTCCTTTGCGCGCTTGACACGCGCCTTGCCGAACGAAAGGGTGCGGTTGTTCTCGTTGTTCATGGCGTTGTTCATCTTGCGGAACATATAGAACAGAAGAACACCGAGAATGACGAGCATGAGAAGCGTCGGGACGATATTGAGAAGCAGTGCGCCGGTTGAGCCGGTCTCGTACTGCGCCTTTATCGGGGCATCCGGATGCGCTCTGTTATATGCGATAACACCGTTGTGTATATCCTCCTGGAACATACTGACGTTCGGGACGGTGTAGGTATATACCTTGTTGTCGCCCTTGAGCTTGAACTCAAGCGCGCCACTCGACATATTCAGATCGTATTCCGTGACCTTCTTGTCGTCAAAATACTGCACGACCTGATAATACTCAAGCTTTTCCTTCTTCTGCTGTCTTGCATAGAGGGAAACACCGGAGATTATAAGGACGGGTATAAGAATATACGGTATCCATGCCAGCGCTTTTCTTGCGCCGCTGTTGGTGTCTTTCTTGTTATTTTTCAAACGTCAAATCACTCCTATGACTGCCGAAGTTTTCTTGAATGAGCCGCTCTTACTTCTCATAGACCGAACGGCTGAGCACGCCGAGGAAAGGCACGTTGCGGTACTTCTCGGCATAGTCGAGACCGTAGCCGACAACGAACTCGTCGGGCACTTCCGTTCCCGCATAGTCCGCCTTGAGATCCTTTATCATGCGGCGCTCGGGTTTATCGAGGAAGGTGCATATCTTTATGCTCGCGGGTCTGCGCGCTCTGAGCATTTCGGATATGTAATGGAGGGTCTTGCCGGAATCGAGGATATCCTCGACCAGAAGAAGATCATAGCCCTCGATGGGTCTGTCAAGGTCTTTGATTATCTTGACTTCGCCGGAGCTTTCGGTTCCCGAACCGTAGCTCGAAACCGCCATAAAGTCTATCTCACAGGGTATCGTTATCGCCCTCATGAGATCCGCCATGAACACGACCGAGCCTTTAAGGACGCTGACCATGAGCAGCTTTTTGTCCTTGTAGTCCTCGCTTATCTGTCTGCCGAGGCGGGAGACTATCCCGTGTATCTGCTCTTCGCTGAGCAATACTCTCTCTATATCCTCTATCATTGCTTTTCCCTCCGTATTATAAACACATTTTCAGTGTTTTTTCCGACGCGGCAGCGTCTGTCCGCGCCGAATCCCTCAACCCACAGCACACCCGACTCGTCGCGCAGCACTGCGACATCGCAGCGGCTCTCCGGCGGGACATGTGCCTCATTGAAAAGTTTTTTCAGGCTTTTTGTGCATCCGCGCTTTGCAAGGGTCAGTTTATCGCCCGCGCGGCGGCTCCCGACTTGAACTTTTCCATTTATTCTATCACAATCAATGCAATAATCCAACATATCTTTGTGAATTTTTTGTGTATCAAAGAAAACTTTTTTGTTAACCCGACAAATTGAAACGCGCCCGTTATGGCATACAGAGCCGTTTATGCACTCGGGCTCGATATCTTCGGACCACTCTTCGCTCATCTTTGCGGGAGTTTCAAAGCGAATAATATCGCCGTTTGAAACAGCAAAAATATCGGGCGACAGCTGAATTTTTCCGCCGCCTTGGAGAATATTTTCAACGACGTTTACAGTCTTGAAGTCCGCCGACTTCGGGCATACATTTTTAATAGCGCCGAGCAGAGCGCGGCGGCGTATCGCCGGATGAGCCGAAAGCAGAGCTTCGCATGATAGCCCGCCGTCTTTTTTGGCGGACGCCAGAAGCGACTTCGTTTCGCCCTCAAGAAAATCCTCATCAAGTGCTGCATTCTGAGAAAAATGCGAGGCGTTCTCTTCAAAAGCGGAGTTTATCTCCTTGAGCGCCGGGACTGCGATATGGCGAATTTTATTGCGGCTGTAATCGAGAGTCAGATTGGTGCTGTCCGTCACGAAACCGAGAGAATTTTCGCGGCAGAACGCTTCTATATCCTCTCTCGTGCAGAATATCAGCGGTCTTATAATATTCCCGCGAACGGGCGGTATGCCGCACAGACCTTTCAGCGACGAGCCGCGCGCGAGATTGAAGAGCATCGTTTCGGCGTTGTCGCTCGCGGTATGGGCGGTTGCGATCTTCGCGTTTTTGTCTATCGATTCAAAGAACTCATAGCGCACTCTGCGCCCGCACTCTTCGCAGGTCTCCCCGCTCTGTTTTGCAAGTGCTGCGACATCGGCATGCAGGACTTCAAAGCGAAGAGAGTTCTTTTCGCAGAAGGAGCGCACATATTCCTCGTCGCGCCGCGCCTCCTCACCGCGCAGCCCGTGGTTGACATGGGCGACGGTCAGGGACAGCGAATACCGCTCGCTTATTTTCATAAGAAAGAGCAGCATTGCCATTGAATCGGCACCGCCCGAGACCGCGGCTATGACCGCAGCTCCCGGGCTGAGCATATTATATTTTTCCACGGCGCTGAGCGCTTTATCAAGCATTCTGAATCTTCTCCACGCCCATGAACAGAGTGTGATCCGCATCCCAGATGAAATCGACGGTCTTTGTCGGACCGTGTCTGTTCTTGGCAACAATGACCTCAACCTCGTTGGCAACGGGAGCGGTGGGCGCGGGCTCATCGTCGCCGTCCGGGTCGTCTTTTTCGTTCTTGTAATATTCCTCACGGTAGAGCATGAGGACTATATCCGCATCCTGCTCAATAGAGCCCGATTCACGCAGATCGGACAGCTGAGGACGGTGGGATTTTCCTCTGCCCTCGGTGCCTCTGGAGAGCTGGGCGCAGCAGATGACGGGGATATTCAGATCCTTCGCCATGAGCTTGAGGCTTCGGGTTATCTCGGTAACCTCCTGCACGCGGCTTTCGACCTTTGTGCCGGAGCGGATGAGTCCGAGGTAATCTATAATAATGCAATCAACGTTCTTGAGTCTGCGTGCGCGCGCTTTCATCTCGGCGACGGTTATCGTGCTCGTATCGTCAAAATACAGCTCGCAGTCGTTGAGCGAAGCGGTAGCAAGTCCGAGGCGGGTCCAGTCATCGGTATCGAGCTGGCCGGTTCTCATCTTTGTGCTGAGCACGCGCGCTTCGGTGGAGAGCACTCTCTGCGCGAGCTGCTCTTTCGTCATTTCGAGCGAGAAGAAGAGAATTTTCTTCTTAGCCTTGACAGCGACGTTTCTCGCAATATTCAAGGCAAAACTTGTCTTTCCCATTGCAGGGCGCGCGCCGATAAGTATGAGGTCGGATTTGTTGAGTCCGGCGATAACATCGTCAAGATCCCTGTAGCCGGTTGAGATGCCCTTGAACGCTTCCGCGCCCTCGGAGCTCAATTTTTGCAGGGTATCATAGACCTGATTGACTATTATATCGCTGAGCTTCGACGGGCCTGTGCTCGTCTTGCCCTGACGGATATCGTAAATCCTCTGCTCCGCCGCGTCGAGAAGCATATCCGCGCTGTCGGTCTGGGCGACGGCGTTGTCGATAGTCTCCTGCGAGACGGTGATGAGGGTGCGCATGAAATATTTTTCGCGCACTATTTTTGCATATGACTCGACATTTGAAGTGGTCGGCACGCTCTGAGCGAGCTGGAACAGATAGTTCTTGCCTGCCGCCTCGTCATATGTTCCGTTATTCTTGAGCGTTTCGAGAATAATGAGCGGATCAATCTTGTTGCCGAGCGCATCGAGACTCACCATGACGGAGAAAATCTCTTTGTGCTGCGGGAGATAGAAATACTCCGGGCGAAGATAGATCAGCACCTGCGGCATACAGTTCGGATCCATCAGCACGCATCCGAGCACCGCCTGCTCCGCCTCAAGGCTGAAGGGCATCTGATACCCCTCGGGCAGGGTTAGGTTATTCACATCCACTTTTGTTAGATCCTCCGGTTTTCAGCAATTATTCCTCGCCCACGCTGACATAGACGGTTGCGTTGACGCCGTTATATACCTTCACTTCGGCGCTGAATGTGCCGAAAGACTTGATATCCTCCATGGACACCTTTCTCTTATCGACCGAGACGCCGAACTGGCGGCTTATCGACTCGGCGACTTCCTTTGCGGTGACGGAGCCGAAAATTTTCCCGCCCTGACCCGCTTTGGCGGTGAGCTTGACGGTCTTGCCGTTTATCTTCGCGGCAACTTCCTTGGCGTTCTTGAGCTCGGTTTCGAGCCTGTATTTCTCCGCGGACTCGCGGTTTTTCAGCTCGTTCATCGCCTGAGCGTTTGCTTCAACAGCGAGCTTTCTCGGGAAGAGGAAGTTTCTCGCGTAGCCGTCGGAAGCGTTGACGAGCTCGCCTTTCTTGCCGAGGCTTTTTACATCCTGAGTGAGAATAACTTTCATTTATATCAATTCCTTTCGGGTTATTTACGGGTGTGATTATATCGAGTTGGAGTGGGGCTTGTGCGAAAATCTGTGAAAACTTTGCGGGCGGATAATATCCGCCACTACAGTGTGATTTATTGCTTTGAGCGAAGTGAAATCAATCCCTCAGTCACTTCGTGACAGCTCCCTTTACACAAGGGAGCTGTAAAGAATATCACGAAATCGGGGTTGGCTCTTCGCCGTCGGTGCGGGGATATTTGGCGTCGATCGCTTCGCAGAGCTTCGACTTTGCCTCCTCCATATTCACGCCGGTGAGCTGAGCCGCCGCCATGGTGCGGTGGCCGCCGCCGCCGAGATATTCCATGATTATCTGGACATTCAGATCGCCGTAGGAACGCGCCGAAATATTGACGCTGTCATTTCCGCTGTCGAAAATAACAAACGAGGCTTTTACGCCACTGACTTCAAGCAGTTCGTCCGCCGCCTGAGCGCTGAGCAGTCTCGCGTTCTCCGTACCGGGTGCGGTGCAGGCTATGGCACAGCCCCTGTAGATATGCGCGGCGGATATTATCTCGCTGCGCTTGCGGTTGCTCTCGATCGAATTCGAGAACAGACGTTTTACCGCGACGGTATCTGCGCCCTTGCCCTTGAGGAAAGCCGCCGCTTCGAAGGTGCGCACACCTGTTGAGAGGACGAACTCCTTTGTGTCGAGCATTATGCCCGCGAGCATCGCCTGAGCCTCAACGGGAGACAGCGTCGGCGCGGGGGTTATATAGCGCATGAGCTCCGTGACCATTTCGCAGGTCGACGAAGCGTTGGGGTCATGGAAGAAAATGAGCGCGTCTTTGATATGATCGACCGACTTTCTGTGATGGTCGATAACGACCGTGGCGGACGCCTTTTCATAGAGAGTCGGGAAATCGACAAAGCTGCTCTTATGGGTATCGACAACGACGAGCAGGGTCTTTCTCGTCATGAGCGCGAGGGCTTCGTTGACATCGATTATCTTGCCGTCCCAGCCGTCGGCTCGGAGCATATCGACAGCGGCGCCGGCAAAGTTGCGGTTTTCATCGAGGGCGATATACGCGTCGATGCCGAGGGCGCGGGTTATCGACGACACGCCGACTGCCGCGCCGAAAGCGTCCATATCCGGGAACGAATGACCCATTATCATCACGCGGTCGCTCGCGCTTATAAGACTCGAAAGAGACGATGCCGCGACGCGGGTCTGGAATTTTGTGACCTTTTCGACGCTCTTTGAAACGCCGCCGAAGAACTCATAGTCGTCCTTCGTCTTGACGGCCGCCTGGTCGCCGCCGCGTCCGAGTGCCATATCGAGCGCCTGCTCCGCCGACTTCTCGCAGTCGGTTATGGCAACACCCGTGCCGACGCCTATTGAGAGGGTCAGACCGAGCACTCTTTCTTTATATTTATATTCGCGTATCTTGTCGAGAACGCTGAAACGGTCGGCGCGCATCTTCTCGAGCACATCGCTCTGGGCGATTATCATGAACCGCTCCTCGGAGATTTTGCGCATGATGCAGTCATACTGCCCCGTCCAGTTCTCTATCACCTCTTCGACTCCGCCGCGTATCGCCGCGCGCTCGCTGTCTCTGTAATCCGCCTTGATATCCGCGATATCGTCGGTCTGCAGAAGCATTATGATGGGTCTGTTCTTTATGTAAGCGAGCTGAGCGCGCTTCATCTCGCTTACATCGGTGAAATAGAAAACATATTCTTTCCCGCCCTTGAACTCGAACGATGACGGGGTGACTATATAATAGGAATCCTTGATTTTGACTATGGCTGCACCGTTCGACTCCGCCTGCTCGGGATCGCAGCCGCCGATAAACGGCTGGGCAAGCTTGCGGTCGATGACCGACTCATCCATAAAAGTATGGAAAAAGCTTCTGTTGAAAAGCTCGATTATCCCGTCGCCGTCACAAACGAGCATAGGCATGGGAAAATCGTTGACGGAACCGGCGTCTGTCGCATCGAGGCTGTGCGACGCCATGTCCCTTAGCTGGCGTTCACGGTTGCGGATGTTAAAGAACTTGACTATCTTATAGACCGAGAACGCGATGAGAAGGACACTACCCACAAGCGCCGCCCACCCGCTGTAGCGGACAGCGACAACAACAATGAACGCAGCCGCCGCAACAAAGGCAGCTATTTCCACTGCGAGCTCTCGCAGGAAATCCTTAAAACTCATTCATCAGACCTCCATAATAACGGGAAGAATCATCGGGCTGCGCTTGGTGCGCTCATACATCAGGTGAGATATCTCGTCCCTGAGGCTTGCCTTGATGCTGTTCCAATCGAAATATCCGCCGTCCGTCTGGGCTTCGATAGCCTCAACGGCGACTTCACGTGCGGCGTTTATAAGTTCCTCGGACTCCTTGACATAGACGAAACCTCTCGTCACGACATCGGGGCCGGAAACTATCATGCCGCTCTCGCGGTCGATGCAGACAGCGACAATAACGAGACCGTCCTGTGCGAGATGCTTTCTGTCTCTGAGCACGACTGAGCCGACATCGCCGACACCGTAGCCGTCGACAAACACTCTGCCTGCGGGCACGGTTGACGTGCATCTGAGCGCCTTTTTGCTGATCTCGGCGACTCTGCCGTTGTCGGCGATGAGTATATTCTCCTTGGGAATACCCATACTCAGCGCGAGACCCGCGTGTTTTCTCAGGTGTTTGAGCTCGCCGTGAACCGGAATGAAATATTTCGGCTTGACGATGCCCATTATCATTTTCAGCTCCTCCTGGCAGGCGTGGCCGGAGACATGGACTTCGTACATCTTCTCATACACGACATCTGCGCCGAGCTTCATCAGCTCGTTGACGACACGGCTGACGGTCTTTTCGTTGCCGGGAATCGGAGTTGCGGAAATTATAACATAATCGTTTGGATGAATTTCGACCTTACGGTGATCCGAGAACGCCATGCGGGTCAGGGCGCTCATAGGTTCGCCCTGGCTGCCCGTGGTGATGATAACGAGCTTATCGGCGGGATAGCGGTTTATCATATTGATATCGATAACTATCCCCTCGGGTATATTGAGATAGCCGAGCTCCGCCGAGATGCTCACGACATTTTCGAGGCTTCTGCCGACGAGCGCGACCTTGCGTCCGAGGCTCGCCGCAACATTCATTATCTGCTGCACGCGGTGGATATTGGAAGAGAATGTTGCAACTATTATGCGGTTGTTGCCAGCCTTGCGGAAGAGTGTCTCAAACGATTCGCCGACCTTTCTCTCGCTCTCGGTGAAGCCGGGACGCTCGGCGTTGGTGGAGTCGGACATAAGGCAGAGGACTCCCTCCTGCCCTATCTCGGCGAGTCTGCCGAGATCCATCATGCCGCCGTCGATAGGCGTTGTGTCGATTTTGAAGTCGCCCGTGTGGACGATAGTGCCGCCCTCGCAGCGGATAGCGAGTCCGAGTGCGTCAGGTATGGAATGGTTGACATGGATAGCCTCAACGGTAAAGCCGCCGAGGGTTATCACATCGCCGGGCTTGATGACATTGAGTGATGCGGAATTGAGCAGTCCGTGCTCGCGCAGCTTCCCCTGAATAAGACCGATGGTGAGCTTCGTGCCGTAGACGGGCACATTGAGAACCTTGAGAAGATAAGGCAGACCGCCGATATGATCCTCATGACCGTGGGTTATGACTATTCCGCGTATTCTGTCCGCGTTGCGCTCGACATAGGTGAAATCGGGAAGCACGAGATCGACTCCGAGCATATCCTGATCCGGGAATGCAAGTCCGCAATCGACAAGGAACATATCCTCGCCGTATTCAAACAGTGTCATATTCTTGCCCACTTCATTCAGGCCGCCTAAAAACGACACTTTTATAGGCTTGGGCTCAGCCTTCGATTTGCCCGGTGCGGGCTTAATTTTGCCGTAACTGCGGTAGCTGCGCCTGCCCGCAGTCTTCTTTGCGGGCGCAGACGCTGCGCCGGTTTCTTTTGCTTTTGGCATAGAAATCTCCTTTTCTGTTAAATTTTTGATGTAAGTAGAACCCCGACCGGTCAAGGTGCGGGAATTAAAGCCTTGTCTGTTAAAAACGCGATGATATTTTCAGCATGGATACAAGACAAATTTCGGGTAGTTAAGACATATGCGTGCAGTCATAATACAAAAATATCCCTATTGTTAATTTTACTATGATTGGATAAAACTGTCAAGTAAAGTAGACACAAATTAGCGCCCGCTCGCTGCAATAAAATTATGCGCAGCCTACAAAAAGGCACATCGGCAAAAGGTGTTGCAATCACTTTGCGCCGGAGGAGATGAACGCCTGCGCTTCGGCGCAGAGCTCGCGCGCGGTCTCCTCGTCAAAGCTCTGCGCAGTCAGGCGGAATCGCCCGTTTCCGAGCGGCGAAATGTGCGTTTTTCCGCGCTTTTCGACAAGCACAAAGCCGTTCGCTCCGTCGCGCCCGAAGGAGAAGTTCTCGCCCTCAAACTCGTCGAGATAGTCGGGCGGCAGTTCAAGCTGCGCCGTGGTGCTGTAGACAAACAGCGGCGGCAAAAGAGAATAGAGCTCGGGGAAGGTCATATTCTTCTCTTCCAAGATGCAAGCGAGCTTCGCCGCGGTGAACAGTGCGTCGCGCGACCAGAACTGACGCGCCGCGAGCCGGCGTGCAACATTGTCCGAGCCGTCCGACGGGGCAGAAAGATAGCGATAAGCCGTCCTGCCGTAGCTCCGCGCGAGGTCATCGAGAAATGCGGGAGAATCATAAGGGACGGAGATATCCCGCCCGCTCTCGAGCTCGTACATTCCGCAGAGAGCGATAAGCTTGACAAACGGCACGACTCCGGTCTTTTCAGTATATGCGCTAAGGCTCGTTCCCCTGCGGTTTATTCTGAGGGTCAGCGCGCGCTCGTTCGAGGTGGTGCGCATACAATCATTTATGAGCGCTGATATCGTCGGGTCGGAGCTGAGTATCGCGCAGTCGGCTACGCCGTAAGGCACATGGCGCATCAGCTCGTCGCGGTAGAGCATACCCATGGCGGACATATCAAAGAGTCGCCCGCACGACGGCGCGGGAGATAAATCGGTCTCCATGAAATCCGCCGCCTTTCTGCCGAGCGCCGCGGACACGCTCAGTCCGTTTTCGCCAAAGATGCTGACCGTCCCCTCCCCGGCGCAGACGAACACGCCCGCATTGAGCGACGAGAACGGAACTAAAAAAGATAGCTGGGATTCAAAGGACGCGCCGAACGACCACGCATTGACGCCGGAAACACGCAGTCCTGCGCACACGGCATCGGCGCAGGCGCGGGAATATTCATCGTTCCGGCAGGCGACGCCTACCCTGCCGCGCCCAAAAGCCGCACCGACTGCCGCGCCCGCTCTCGCGCAGTCGGACGCAGTGAGCCCCTGCGCCCGTTTTATGAAAGCCGCCGAGTCCGCATCGTAGCTGTACATGATAACCCCTCCGAAGATATGATATTCCTATTATTGCCTGCCGGGAGCGGTTTTAAGCCGAAGTTTCACACATTTATAAATGTGCGGCGGGGCGGCAAAATCACCTTGTTTTTGACCCGACTTAGTGATAGAATTAATTAAAACAACCCAACGGAGTAAAATATGAGCGAACTGAAAAAAGTTGAGATATTCACCGACGGCGCATGTTCGGGCAATCCCGGTCCCGGCGGCTGGGGCGCCGTTCTGCGCTACGGCGAGCACGAGGCGGAAATGTCCGGCGGTGACGCGAACACGACGAACAACCGTATGGAACTCATGGCAGTCATAAGCGCGGTTGAAAGGCTCAAGGAGCCCTGCGATATAAAAATATACACCGACTCGCAGTATGTTGCGAACGCGTTTTTAAAAGGCTGGATATGGAACTGGAAGAAGAACGGGTGGAAAAAATCCGACAAGAAGCCTGTTTTGAATCCCGAGCTGTGGGAGCGGCTGCTCAAGGCGCTTTCAAAGCACGAATATGAATTCATATGGGTCAAAGGACACGCGGGGCACCCCGAAAACGAGCGGTGCGACAGGCTTGCGGTAGCCCAGAGCGAAAAATATGCAAAGAAGTGAGCCGAAGATGAAAAATGTCGCGATAATACTTCAGGATCTGCGAAGCGGCGGAAGCGAGCGGTTTGCGAGCAGGCTGTCGCATCTGCTGAGCGAAAAATTCAAAGTCTATGTCCTGGTCTTTGACGCGAGCGAGAAGAGATTCGACTGCGCGGGTGAATTCGTTGATTTAAAATTGCCCGCAGGCAAAGGCACGGCAAAGCGCGCGATTATTATGCTAAAGCGCGCCGCGGCGATAAAAAAATTTGTCAAAGAGCATGATATATGCACTGCGTATTCATTCACCCACGCGCCGAACGAAGCTCTCGCGCTCTCGGGTGCAAAGTGCGTGAAATATATTTCATGCCGCGACTATGTGCGGCTCATAAAGAGCCCGCAGCTCTATTCATTCGCGCTGCGGCACGGATGCAATATTCTCTTCAACGCCCTCGAGATGCAGAAAAAATGCGAAGAGATGTTCCCTGGGAATGAAGATAAGCTTTTCACGGCATATAATATCATCGACTGCGAAAAAGCCCGCGAGGACGCCAAAGAGGAACTTGACGAAGAATATAAGAAATTCTATGACACGCACAGAGTTATAGCTTTCTCTTCGAGATTCGTTGAACAGAAATGTCAGTGGGATATGCTAAAAAGCTTTGAGCTGCTGAAAAAAGATATCCCCGACGCGGGGCTGATATTCCTCGGATGCCGCGGCGAATACGAAAACGCGGTTCGTGAAATGGCGAAAAAGAGCGAATATTCAAATGATATAGTCTTTGCGGGATTCCAAAAGAATGTGTTCAAATTTGTCTCCCGCGCGGATGTTTTTGCAATGACTTCTTACTACGAAGGCTTCCCGAACGTCATTGTTGAGGCGTTGGCGGTCGGCACTCCGGCTGTCAGCACGGACTGCACATCTGGGCCTGCCGAGGTTCTCGCGTCCGGTCGCCCGTTCCTGCCGCACTGCGACAAGATGACAAAAGTCGATTGCGGAATCCTCTGCCCTGTCATGTCCGATAGCCCGGACTTTGACTACGGCAACATAAACGACGCCCACCGCGAATACGCGAAGGCACTCAAAACACTGCTGACGGACGGCGAGCTTCGCGCCCGTCTTTCGGAAAACGGAAAGAAGCGCGCAGACGAGCTGAGCGCAGAAAATATGAAGCAGGTCTATTTCGACCTGACCGACAACTGATTCGGAGGTAACAACAATGAGCAGATATCTTATAGTCGGCGCGGGGCGCAGCGGAATCAACGCCGCGCAGCTGCTTATCAAAGTCGGCGAGGATTTTATAATCTACGACGGCAACGAGAATTTTGACACTGCGGCGGCGTGTGAAAAAATAGGCAGGGATAATATAGAATTTATCCTCGGCGATTTTTCGGGCTTCGCTTTTTCGCGCGTTGACATTTGCGTAGTAAGCCCCGGCGTATCGCTTGAGACGCCGATAATGAAAGCCGTCAAAGAGCATAATATACCGATCTGGGGCGAGGTCGAGCTTGCCTACAGGCACGACAAGGGCACGGTTATCGGCATAACAGGCACAAACGGCAAGACCACGACAACTTCGCTCACCTATGACATAATGAAGCGCCACGCGAAAAAGGCTCTGCTCGTCGGCAACATCGAGATTCCCTACACCGGATACGCGCTCGAGAGCGACAAGGACAGCGTGACGGTCGCGGAGATAAGCAGCTTCCAGCTTGAAACGATGGTGACCTTCAAGCCGCACGTCACGGCTATTCTCAATATTACGCCCGACCATCTCGACAGGCACAAGACGCTCGAAAACTACATCGCGATAAAAGAATCGATAACCAAGAATCAGGACGGGAACGACTTCTGCGTGCTCAACTACAACGACCCGGTTCTGCGCGAATTCGGCAAGACCCCGCGCTGCAAAGTAATATTCTTCAGCTCTTCGGAAGAGCTCGAGAGCGGAGTGTTCCTGCGCGGCGATACGATGATAATAAAAGAAAACGGCGTTGAAACGCCCGTCTGCACGACGAAAGACACGAGTCTTGTCGGCATGCACAACTATGAAAATATCATGGCGGCTATCGCGATGACCCATGCAATGGGCGTGCCGCTCGACACCATCCGCCAAGGCATAAAAGAATTCACGGCGGTCGAGCACAGAATAGAATTCGTCGCCGAGAAGAACGGCGTCAAATACTATAACGACTCGAAGGGCACGAACCCCGACGCGGCGATAAAGGCGGTCTACGCCATGCCCTCGCCGACGATCCTCATCGGCGGAGGCTACGACAAGAAGTCGAGCTACGACGAGTGGGTCGCGACATTTGAGGGCAGAGTCAAGGAGCTTCTGCTCATAGGCAAGACGAAATACGACATTGCCGCCGCCTGTGACAAGGCGGGATTCAAGGCATACAAATTCGTTGATACGCTCGAAGAAGCGGTCAGCATAGCCGCCGCTGACGCAGAGAGCGGCGACTGCGTACTGCTCTCCCCCGCATGCGCGAGCTGGGATATGTTCAAGTGCTATCAGCAGCGCGGCGAGATATTCAAGAACTGCGTAAGAGCGTTATAAAAGCCATAAATAAAGCGAGCCGCCGCGGGATATCCGCGGCGGTTTTGTGTTGGAGTGCTCGGCATGCGTAATAACTTGGCGTTAGATGTAGCAGTGGTACATCGAGTCGCCGCGCAAAAGAGTTTCGCACCAATTAAAATCGTGCAAACTTCGCGGGCGGATGATATCCGCCCCTACTTACTTTGAGCGAAGCGAAACCAACCCCTCAGTCGCTTCGCGACAGCTCCCCTGCAGTGGAGCCTATGGCGGTGCTGATTTTGTGCTTCCAGTGTGAGGTCGGTTTGTAGGGGTCGGCGACCTCGACGACCCTTTGACGCGCAAGCGTCACGGTGTTTTGAGGTAAGTGCAAGTGTAACAATCCCTCAGTAGCTTTATCCACTATATAGATTTCAAGGGCAGGCGAACGAAGTTCGCCCCTACGGTCGGTAGGATAAATCTTTGCGAAGATTTCATGCCGCTGTCGCGGCAGCGGTGCGTCGAGTCGCCGCACCCTACAAACTGAGCATCAGCAGACAGCAAAACCGCCGCAGGCCTTTTGCTCTGCGGCGGTTTGATTCCGTTTGTCCTATTTATGCTCGGCGAGGTATCTGTCCACGACGGACTCGACATAATCGGGGCGGTCGGTGATGATACCGTCAACGCCGTTTTCGAGCATCTTGATTACATCCTTTTCCTCGTCAACTGTCCATGCGTTGACCTTCATGCCGGCGGCATGGGCGCGCTTGACAAGCGTCTTTGTGGCGAACGCCTTGTGCGGATGCATCGCGTCGCAGCCGATCTTCTTCGCAAGGTGCAGAGGCTGGAAGAACCATCTTCTGACTACCTGTCCGTAAATCGGATAGAGATACGCCGTCTTGCACTTGGGCTCGTACTTCTTCGCCTCAACGAGCATCTTATAGTCGAAGCTCGAAATGAGGAGCTTATCGAAAAGTCCGTATGCCTTGGCAGCGTCTATCGTCTTGCGGACAATGTCTGCGCGGTCGGTCTTACAGGGCTTTATCTCGATGTTCATGACGCTGAGCTTATCGCTCTTCTGCATGCACTCGAGGTATTCTTCGACGGTAGGCAGAGTGACGCCGGCGAAGTCCTTGGAGAACTTGCTGCCGAAGTCGAGCTTGCGGATATCCTCAAACATATAGCTGCCGATAGCACCGGTGCCATTGGACATCTCGTCAACGGTGTCGTTATGGCAGATAACTATATATCCGTCTTTTGTGGAATGGACGTCGGTCTCGGTTCCGTCGGCTCCGAGCTCGATCGCTTTTTCAAACGCGGGGATCGTGTTCTGCGGGGCATAGCGGTTAGCACCGCGGTGTGCGATTATCTTTGGCTTATTCAACACTGTTCACCTCTGAAAAATTTCTGAGGACATTATAGCACTTCGCCGCTGAAAATTCAACAGGAATGTGATAATGCTGAAATAATTATTAAATTTCTGCTTTTATTGTACCTAAGTCCAAAACGCTGTTGCAAGCTATTAATATTTTTGCTATAATGATAAGAGCTTTTATGCAAATTGTCGATGCTTCCCGATTGAATTTTTTTCATATCGGGGGGCTAAAACAACTGTCTGCGGGCGTATTTTCCCTGCTTCGCCGCGGACCTGAAGGAGTGTTGAAATGGGAAAGAGTAATCTCAAGGAAAAGGTCAGCACGACATGGAACAATGTCGTACTGCACTGGAAAACACCCGCCTTGGGCAAATATGTCTCCTACAAAGAGATAATTGCCTACGGCGTCGGAGGAATGGGCGTTCAGTTCGTCATGTTCTTCTGCTCGCTCATCGCGCTTTCCGCAACGAGCTTCCTTGTCGGAAACACGATAGGCATCAAGCCGATGCACTTGCAGTATATGGCGGTCGCATCGACTATTATCGGCTTCGGAATCACTATCGGACGCTCTTACATAATCGACAGCGCCCGCTTCAAATCCGGAAAATTCCGTCCCTGGCTTGCGATAACCGGTATTCCCACCGTTATTATAGCGGTCGTGTTCGTCTGGCTGCCATATGAGACGATGTCGTATATGCAGAAAGTCATTGCGGTTTTCCTCTGCTATAACCTTCTGCAGTGCTTCTATCCGTTCTTCCAGCAGGCATACACAGACCTTGCAAACGTCATATCGCCCAACTCCCATGAGCGTACCGATATCGTTTCGGTCTCGTCGATCATCTACTCCATGGCGCCGTCCCTCACGGGTCTTTTCGTGCCGATGCTCTCGACGCTCACCGGCGGTCTGAACTCCATCACCACCTACCGTATAATTCATCCCATCGTTGCCATAGTAGGACTTCTTCTGTCCTATATTGCATACGCCGGAACGAGAGAGAGAATAATCGTGGCGGAGAGCCACGTTACCCAGTTCAAATTCTCCGACGCATTCCGCGCCGTTGCAAAGAACAAATATTTCTGGATAACCTCCCTTGCAGGCTGGCTCGGCTTCCTTGAGGGCGCAGTCGACGTTATCGTCGGCTGGACATTTATATATGCCTACCCCGACAGAATGGGTCTTTACGGAGTCGCAACAACGCTCATCGGCAACGCGGCGCTCTGGGCAATGCTCATCTGTCCGATAGCGATAAGAGTCCTCGGCAAGAGAAACCTGCTTATCTGGTGCAATGTTACAAACGTCGTGCTCATCGGACTGCTCTATCCCCTTTACAACAACATCCCCGCTCTGATAATTCTCTATTATCTCAACAGATTCGTCAATTCTTTCGCCATAGTCTACACCCCGGGAATCAACGCCGACATGCGTGACTATCAGCAGTATTTCACCGGCGAGCGCATAGACGGAATGTTCGGCGCGGTCGGCATAATCGGCTCGTTCATCGGAATGTTCACCGGCATGGTGCTCCCGACCATCTATCAGATGCTCGGCCTTGAGGACAACTACGACGTGCTCGAAGTCGCTTCGTTCAGAGAGGATATGTTCGACGTGCTCATCATCGCCGCAGCTATCGGCGCGGCGCTCAACTTCGTCCCCTACCTCTTCTACGATCTGACCGAGACCAAGCAGCGCGGCATAGTCAAGGTGCTCAAGATACGCGCGATGTTCGAGGACTACGGCAACGGTATTCTCCGCGACGAGAGCATCGTTGAAGCCATAGACATAATCGACGAAGCAAATCTCCTCTACAAAGACAGAACCCTCATGACCACAAAGGACGACATCAAGAAGGCAGAGAGACTGCCCGCGAGAACGCCCGAGGAAAAAGAGTTCAAGAAGAACGAAATCAAGCGACTGAAAGCCGCTTACAAAGAATTCAACACTCAGAACCGCGGCATAAAGAAAGACCGCATAAATCAGGCAAAGGCCATGCCCAAGAGCACCGACGCCGAGAAGGCGGCGAGAAAAGCCGAGAAGGCGGCGAGAAAAGCTGCAATAAAGGCCGCGAAGGCTATGCCAAAGGACACCGACGCCGAGAAGGCGGCGAGAAAAGCCGCGATAAATACAGCGAAGGCCATGCCCAAGAGCACCGACGCCGAGAAGGCGGCGAGAAAAGCCGCGATAAAGGCCGCGAAGAAAGAGAACAGAGAGCTCAACAAGCTCAATGCGGACATCTCCGTGTGCGATTTCATCATCGACGAGATGAACAAATACAACACCCTGCGTATCCAAAAGCAGGTCGAGCGTTCCCGAGCGCTTGAGGCTGCCGGATACAACGGAATATTCTACTACAGCAAAGAGGACATGGCTGAAGCCAAGGCTCTGCCGAAGTCCACTCACGAGGAGCGCGAGATTCGCAGCGACGCCATAACCCGCGCCCGCGCGCTCAAGAACGCCAGAAAGGCAATGATAAAGTTCTACGGCTCGCCCGAAAATATCGTCGAGCCTTCAGGCGATGCGTTCAAGGCCGCAGAGGCTCTGCCGGACGACACCTTCACGCATCAGCTAGAAAAGAAGAGAACCGTCAAGAAGCTCGTCAACGAGAAGTCGAAGTACATCAGAAGCGTCAAGCCTCTTCTCGACGCAAGACGCCAGCTGACGGAAAAAGAGAATTATGCGCATCTTGACGATATACGCGCAAGATACGCTGACGCAAAAGCGAACACCGACGCCGAGTACGAGGCGCGCAGAGTCGAGATTGAGAGACTCGAAGAGGAGCGCAAGGCAGACCTCGAGCGCAGGAAGCAGGAGCGCCTGGCAAAGAAGAACGGAAAGTGAGGAACAGACGATGAAAAAATTCAGTAAAATAGCAGCCGTTGTTGCGCTGATGCTCGTTGTCTGCCTCTCTTTCACAGGCTGCGGCAATCTCGGCAACGCGATAATCTCCGCCCTCTCCCTCGATGTCACGGTCGACGACCCGGCGCTCATCAAGGTTGAGGATATACTCGACAAGACCGTCAAGACGGAATCCGTCAAGAGCGGCGACTTCACCTATACATTATATACCGACAACACCGCCTGCATCACGGGCTACACAGGGAGCAACCCCGTTGTTTCCATTCCCGCGGAGATAGACGGCGCAAAGGTAGTCGGTCTCGAGAACAAGGCTCTCAAGAGCAGCAGCACGCTCAAGGAGCTCATACTCCCCGACTCGATCGAGGCAATCGGCAACTATGCCGCGATGTACTGCGACAGTCTTGAGAAAGTAACCATCGGCAAGAACATCAAGCACATCGGCATCAGCGCGTTCGAGGGCTCGCAGGAGAACGCCTACACCGGAAAGAGCAAGCTTACGACCGTTGTTTTCAACGGCGCGCCCAAGACTATATCCGAAAAGGCTTTCTACTTCTGCTCCGCGCTGACCGAAATAGTCCTGCCCGAAGGCGTTGAGACCATCGGCGACTGGGCGTTTGCGAAGTGCTTCAGCGCAAAGAAGATAATTATCCCCGAGGGCGTCACTCAAATTGACGACCACGCGTTCCTCAAGTGCACCGGAGCGGTCGAGATATCGATTCCCGGCACGGTTGAGAGCATTGCGGTGAGCGCATTCTACCGCTGCTCCTCTCTCGAGAAGCTCACCATCGGCGAGGGAGTCAAAAAGCTCGAAAAGGGCGCGTTTGAAGAGTGCAAATCGCTCAAGACAGTCGTCCTGCCCGAGAGCATGGAAGAGCTCGGCAAATATGCGTTCTACAACTGCACCGGACTCGACGAGATAACCATTCACTCCGGAGTTACCGTATTCGGCGGCGAGATATTCAAGGATGTCGGCAAGCTCACGATTTCGACCGAGAGCGGAAGCGACGCCGAGAAATACGCGCAGGACAATGGCTTTGATGTTGCCGTTATCGGCTGACGGAGGACGAATGGGAACGATAATCGCACTCGGCGGCGGCCGTTATGACGACGGCGAGGTCATGCCGATATTTGAAAGAATAGTCCGCGAATCGGGCAAAAAAAATCCTCATGTCGTGTTCCTGCCGACTGCCGGGCACGACGACACCGAGGGCGACGAGCCCATATGGGAGAGCTTCGAAAAGCTCGGATGCACGGTTGAGACGCTCAAGCTGACCGACCCCGCGAACACCCGCGAGCACATATATGATACGCTTGTGAGCACGGACATTGTCTACGCCGGCGGCGGAAACCTCGAGTTCATGATGAACACATTCAAGGCGACCGGCGCGGACGAGGCGCTCAGAGAAGCGTATAAACGCGGAAAAGTCCTTTCGGGGCTCAGCTCCGGCGCGATGTGCTGGTTCGACATGGGATATGACGACTGCGGCGAAAACGGCAGCTTCATGTTCATCGACTGCATCGGACTTCTCCCCTACTGCTACTGCCCGCACTTCATCAGCGAACGCTGGCAGAGCTTCGGGACGGCCGTAATAGGCTGCCGCGTCTCGGGCATCGGAGCCGAGGACGGCGCGGCGCTCATATTCAAAGACGGTCATTTCTCCGCCATGTGCGGAAACGACGGCGGAAGCGTGTTCTATTTTGACAAGGACAACGGCTTTGCAAAGAGCGACATAACCGAGGATGCGTCGGCGCTGGATATATAAAAATCATGCAGGGAAAACGGATGATATCTGTTTCCCCTGTTTTTTATTGGGGTATCTATAAGCCTGTAATTCCGGCACACGGTTTAATAACGAACTTGCCTAAATCTGCTGAATATGATATGATTTTGTATCGGCTATGCCGATAGCGGACAGCCGCAAGGGCTGTCCCTACGGGATATACGAGCTATAGTCATTGCTGAATATTCGATTTAGTTGCAATATGGAGGACAATTATGTGGTGCTTGCCCAAAGACAACTCAAAAGCAGTTATTACTGCACAAGATCAAATACATAGCGCTCATCGCGAGTGTCACTTGCAACTACCCGAAACGGCAATTTTATTCTTTATGGGCAAAGCGACGGATTACCTCATATCGCAATATAATGCAACAGAACTGCCTGAACCGCTTCCGCGATTTCTTAATTCCTGCCCAATTTGGGAGATTGGGAAATTCCAGCTATGCTTTGCGGACGGAGGGCGCGGTGCTCCGCAAGCAGTAGATACAATCGAAACTCTCGCCGCATTAGGAGTAAGAAATATTATTTCCGTCGGAATGTGCGGAGCATATGATGAAGTCGTCCATGTCGGTGAAATTATCGCTCCGCAAAAGGCTTTTGTGGAAGAAGGAACATCACTTCATTATTACGAGGACATCGAATACTCAAAGCCGGACGGTAACCTTCAAAAAGCTGTCACATCTTTGCTTGGCATACGCAGCTATTCTATTGTCTCGACAGATGCCGTATATCGTCAGACGTTGTGTAAAGAACAGTTATGGCGAGATAAAGGTGCTGTCGGAGTAGATATGGAAACATCGGCAATCTTCAGCGTTTCCAAATATCTCGGATTAAAGGCTGTCGCTATGCTAATGGTTTCTGATATACACCCAATTGATTCAAATTCTGCAAAATGGGAATGGAAAATGACAAATGAAATGAGATATAATCTCGTCGATCAAGCCGTTGCATTTGTAAAAGCGATCAATAATACAAAATAATATCTCGCCTATGCTGGATTGAGCCTATTCGAGTTTGTGCCGCTCGCGCGGCAGCGGTGCGTCGAGGTCGCCGCACCCTACAAAATCAGACTTTATTATTGGGCGCAAGCAATGCAATTAACCAACCGACACTCCTCCGCATATTCTTATAGTAAATGAATATGCGGAGGTATTTTTATGCCCGATGTCTATCTCAGTCCTTCAACTCAGGACTATAACCCCTACATAATCGGCGGGAGCGAGAAATACTACATGAATCTCCTCGCCGACGCAATGGAGCCGTATCTCTCTTCAAGCGGGATAAGCTACGGCAGGAACGACCCGAACGGCAACGCCGCGGCGGCTGTTGCACGCGGAAACAGAGGAAACTATCGGCTCTATCTCGCCCTGCACTCAAACGCCGCGCCCGCCATATATGAGGGCACTCTGCGCGGACCGGACGTCTACTACTATCCGACGAGCACACAGGGAAAGCGCGCTGCCGATATAATCGCAAACGGACTGCGCGAGATTTACCCCGAGCCCGAGCTTGTGAACACACGCACCTCAACAACACTGCTCGAGCTAAAACGTTCGAAGGCTCCCGCGGTTTACCTTGAGCTTGCCTACCACGACAACGAGCAGGACGCGCGGTGGATAGCCGACAACATTGACGCGATAGCCGAAAACCTTGTTATAAGCATCGCGGACTTTCTCGGCGTGCAGTACTATCCGCCCGTTTTTCCCGCCACGGGTACCGTTAGCACGCGGGGCGGGGTTCTGAATGTCCGACGCGCGCCGAATATGACCTCCGCCGTTATCGGCACTCTCCCCAACGGACGCCCCGTGACGATAACCGGCGCACTCAACGGGTGGTATGCCATCGACTTCGGAAACACAACAGGTTATGTTTCGGCGGGAAACATCAGCAGAAACTGACACAGTTTGTACACAAAATTGACATATTCATACACTTATCCGATTTTTTCCGACGGCGTTTGTATAAAATGCAGATTTTTAAACTTTTCCTTGCTTTTACCCCCAAAAAGCCCTATACTATTATTGTATTTTCACCGAACTTTTCTTTAGGGGGAACGAGGATTTGAAGCTGCTTGAGGAGCGCATAATTGCTGACGGCAAAGTGATCGGGGACGATATTCTCAAGGTGGATATGTTTCTCAATCACCAGATCGACGTGCACCTTCTTCAGGAGATCGGCAAGGAGTTCAAGCGCCGTTTTGACGGGTGTAATATAAATAAAATTCTGACTATCGAAGCATCGGGCATAGGGATCGCGTGCATAACTGCGCAATATTTCTCTGTGCCTGTTGTTTTTGCCAAAAAGGGCGCGCACAAAAATGTGGGCAGCAATGTCTACTCCTCCGTTGTCCACTCCTTCACAAAGGGCACGGACAGCCTTGTTACAGTGTCGAAAGACTACATAAACAAGGGCGACAAGATACTCATCATCGACGATTTCCTTGCAAACGGCGCCGCCGTTTCGGGGCTTATCGATATAATCAACCAGGCGGGCGCCGAGCTTGAGGGCGTCGGCATCGCCATTGAAAAAGGCTTCCAGCCCGGCAGAAAGGTTCTCGAAGAGAAGGGCGCGAGAGTCGAATCCCTCGCCATCATCGAGAAGATGGGCAACGGAACAATAACATTCAAAGAACAGGACGACTGAGTTATTTTTTCCCGTGTAGGACTGCGGGATAAATATAAAAAAATTTTTTGGAGGTAAGTCAAAAAATGAAGAAATTCACAAGAATCCTCGCGATCGTTCTTGCGCTCGCCACCATTTTCAGCTTTGCAGCTTGCAGCAGCAAGGACGGCGGCGAGAAGAAGATGAAGGTTGGTTTTATCTTCCTTCACGACGAGAACTCGACTTATGACAAGAACTTCATCACCGCAGCTGAGGAAGCTTGCAAGGAGCTTGGCGTTGAGATAGTCAAGAAGACCGGCATCGGCGAAACTCAGGCTTGCTACGATGCAGCGGCTGACCTTGCTGATCAGGGCTGCTCAATCGTTTTCGCTGACAGCTTCGGCCATGAGAGCTTCATGATCCAGGCTGCCGAGAAGTATCCGGACGTTCAGTTCTGCCACGCTACCGGCACCCAGGCTCACACCAAGGGTCTCAAGAACTTCCACAACGCTTTCGCTTCCATCTACGAGGGCCGTTACCTTGCAGGTATTGCCGCAGGTATGAAGCTCAACGCTATGATCAAGGAAGGCAAGTTCGAAGCTAAGGACGCTAAGATCGGCTATGTCGGCGCATTCCCCTATGCAGAGGTTAAGTCCGGCTACACCGCATTCTTCCTCGGCGTAAGATCCGTCTGCAAAGAGGCTACCATGGAAGTCCAGTTCACCGGTTCCTGGTACGACGAGGCCAAGGAGAAGGAAGCTGCTACCCTGCTTATCGGCAGAGGCTGCAAGCTCATCAGCCAGCACGCTGACTCCATGGGCGCTCCCACCGCTTGCGAGAACGCAGGTGTCCCCAACGTTTCTTACAACGGCTCCACTCTTGACGCTTGCCCGAACACCTTCATCGTTTCGTCCAGAATCAACTGGGTTCCCTACATGAAGTACATGATCGAGTGCGTCAGAGACGGCAAAGAGATCGACACCGACTGGTGCAAGGGCATCAACGAGGGCGCTGTTGAGCTGACCGCTATCAACGATAAGGTCGCAGCTCCCGGCACCGCCGAGGCTATCAAGGCTGCCGAAGAGCAGTTCAAGGCCGGCACTCTTCATGTTTTTGACACCTCCACTTTCACTGTTGGCGGCAAGGTTCTCTCCAGCTACAAGGCTGACGTCGACACCGACGAGAACTACACCCCCGACACCGAGGTTGTTTCCAACGGTTACTTCCACGAGTCTGAGAAGCGTTCTGCTCCTTACTTCGATGTTGACATCGACGGCATCACTCTTCTCAACAAATAATTAAGCTATAACTTTCATTCAGACGGGGCGACGAAAGCCGCTCCGTCTGAAGCAGTTCAAAAAACAAGATTTTTAAGTTTGAAAAGCCGATTATCCTTCCTGTTTTAATCGGCTTTTGAGATTTAAAATAGGAGGATAAGTGGGCTTGAACGCAGCAATTGAACTGAAAAATATTTCAAAAAGCTTCGGAAGCATCATCGCCAACAAGGATGTATGTCTGACCGTCAACCGCGGTGAGATACTCTCCATTCTCGGCGAGAACGGCTCCGGAAAAACAACGCTGATGAACATGATCGCCGGAATCTACTATCCGGATCACGGTCAGATTTTCATCGACGGCAAAGAGGTAGTCATCCGCTCCCCCAAGGACGCGCTCGACTACAAAATAGGCATGGTCCATCAGCATTTCAAGCTCGTGGACGTGTTCTCTGCAACGGAGAACATCATTCTCGGACTTGACGAGGGCAAATTCAACGTCAAGAAGTCCGCCGAGCGCATCAAAAAGATAAGCGAGCAGTACGGTTTCGACATTGACCCGAACAAGAAGATATACGAAATGTCCGTCTCGGAGAAGCAGACCGTTGAGATAATCAAGGTGCTTTACAGAGGCGCAGATATCCTCATTCTTGACGAGCCCACCGCCGTTCTCACCCCGCAGGAGACGCTCAAACTCTTTGACATCCTGCGCCGCATGCGCGACGACGGCAAGGCTATCATAATCATCACCCATAAGCTCCACGAGGTGCTCTCCCTCTCCGACCGCGTATCGGTTCTCAGAAAGGGCGAATACATCGGCACGGTCAACACCGCAGAGACGAACGAATCAGAGCTTACCGAGATGATGGTCGGCAAGAAGATAAGCCTCAACATCGACCGCAGCGATCCGGTCGACCCTGTGGACAGGCTCGTTGTCAAGGACATCAGCTGCATCAACCGCGACGGAGTCAAGCTTCTTGACGACATCTCGTTCACCGCGCGTTCGGGCGAGATTCTCGGCATCGCGGGCATCGCCGGAAGCGGTCAGCGCGAGCTGCTTGAATCCATCGCAGGACTTCAGCATCTCAACAGCGGCGAGATTATGTACAACAACCCCAAGACCGGCGGACAGGACAACCTGCGCGACAAGACGCCCATGCAGATCCGCGAGCTCGGCGTGCGCCTGTCGTTCGTCCCCGAGGACAGACTCGGCATGGGACTCGTCGGCAACATGGATATCATCGACAACATGATGCTGCGAAGCTACCGCAAGGGCAAGGGCGCGTTCCTTGAGCGCAAGAAGCCCAAGACGCTCGCAGAAAAAGTTATAAGCGACCTCGAAGTTGTAACCCCGAGCGCGAATACGCCCGTCCGCCGTCTCTCCGGCGGCAACGTGCAGAAGGTGCTCGTCGGCCGTGAGATTGCTTCCTCCCCCACGGTCTTTATGGCTGCCTACCCCGTGCGCGGACTCGACATCAACTCATCTTATCTTATATACAACCTGCTCAACGAACAGAAAGAAAAGGGCGTCGCCGTTATCTTCGTCGGCGAGGATCTTGACGTTCTGCTCGAGCTGTGCGACCGAATCCTCGTCATAAACTCCGGCAAAATAACCGGACTCGTTGACGCGAGGACTTCCACCAAGGAAGAGCTCGGTCTGCTTATGACCAAAACCGACGGAGGTGAAACCCATGAGTAAGTCAAACGGACAGAAGCGTGAGCCTCTTTTCCACATAGTCAAGCGCAGCACCGTTCCCTCATGGGCGGCATGGCTCATCAGAATCGGCGCGGTCGTGCTTGCGCTGCTCGTCTGCGCGGTCGTGACCGTCGTCATCACCGGACAGAATCCCGCGGAGGTCTATTCCGCGATAATCTTCGGCGCGGTCGGCTCGCCGAGGCGTATATGGAGCCTGCTCCAGAATCTTGCAATGCTCCTGTGCGTTTCGCTCGCAGTCACCCCCGCATTCAAGATGAAATTCTGGAACATCGGCGCTGAGGGACAGGCTCTCATGGGCGGCTTCGCAACAGCGGCATGCATGATCCTCTTCGGCGACAAGCTCCCGTCCTATCTTCTCTTCCCCGTTATGATTATAACGAGCATTGTTGCGGGCGCGATATGGGCTTTCATCCCCGCGTTCTTCAAGGCGAAGTGGAACACCAACGAGACGCTCTTCACGCTGATGATGAACTACATTGCAACGCAGATCGTCGCTTACTTCTGCTACAAGTGGTCGAACCCCAAGGGCTCGGGTCACATCGGAGTCATCAACAGCGTCAGCCACAACGGCTGGCTTCCGAGCCTAGGCGGTCAGGACTACCTGCTCAACATACTTATCGTTGCGGCGCTGACCGTCTTTATGTACATCTATCTCAAGTACAGCAAGCACGGCTATGAGCTCTCCGTCGTCGGCGAGAGCGAAAACACCGCGCGCTACATAGGCATCAACGTCAAGAAGGTCATCATGCGCACGATGCTCCTCTCCGGCGCGCTCTGCGGCGTCACCGGACTTCTTCTCGTCAGCGGCACCGACCACACCATCGCGACAAACACAGTCGGCGGACGCGGATTCACCGCGATAATGGTCTCGTGGCTCGCGAAGTTCAACCCCGCTTACATGATCCTCACCTCACTGCTCATCGTCTTCTTCCAGAAGGGCGCAATTCAGATATCGACGAGCCTCGGACTCAACGACTCGTTTGCCGATATCATCACAGGAATCATAATCTTCTTCATCATCGGCAGTGAGTTCTTCATCAACTACTCTGTCAAGTTCCGCAGCAAGGAGGCGAAGGCATAATGATAATCACATTCATTCAGCGTGCTATAATGCAGAGCATTCCTCTGCTCTTCGGCTCAACGGGCGAGACGATAACCGAAAAGGGCGGCAACCTGAACCTCGGTATCCCCGGCATCATGTATGTCGGCGGCATCTCCGGCGTTATCGGCGCGTTCTTCTATGAGAAGAGCGTCGAGACGGTAAACCCGTTCCTCGCAGTGCTCATTCCCCTGCTCTCGAGCATTTTGGGCTCGGCGCTCATGGGTCTGCTCTACTGCTTCCTGACCGTCACTCTGCGTGCAAACCAGAACGTCACTGGTCTTGCGATGACAACTTTCGGCGTCGGCTTCGGCAACTTCTTCGGCGGCTCGCTGATAAAGATAACCGGCAGCGACATCCCCTCGATAGCGCTGAGCGCAACGAGCAACTGCTTCAAGACAACGCTCCCGTTCGCCGCAAAGCTCGGAAAGGTCGGAGATATATTCTTCTCCTATAGCTTCCTCGCTTACGCCGCGATAATCATCGCGCTCATCACCGCCTATTTCTTCAAGCACACGCGCACAGGACTTCAGCTGCGCGCGGTCGGCGAGAATCCCGCAACAAGTGACGCGGCGGGCATCAACGTCGGCAGATACAAATATGTCTCGACAATCGTCGGCAGCGTTATAGCGGGTCTCGGCGGTCTCTACTACGTCATGGACTATGCAAACGGCGTTTGGTCGAACAACGGCTTCGGCGACCGCGGCTGGCTTGCAATCGCGCTCGTTATCTTCGCCGTCTGGAAGCCCGATCTCGGCATCCTCGGCTCGTTCCTCTTCGGCGGTCTCATGGTCGTTCACAACTACATCCCGAACCTCAGCTTCGGCGCGCAGGAGCTGTTCATGATGACTCCCTATGTTGTTACGATAATCGTCCTTGTCGCGGTCAGTATGCGCCGCAAGCGCGAGAATCTGCCTCCCGCGAGCCTCGGACTTTCTTACTTCCGAGAGGATCGATAATATTGATTTTTTGAAACTCATGGTGTATAATAAAGCCATAAAACTTAGGAGGTTTTTACTATGTTAGTTTCCGCAGCAAAAATGCTCAAAGATGCAAAGGCCGGCAAATATGCGGTCGGTCACTTCAATATCAACAACCTTGAGTGGACAAAGGCTATTCTTCTCACCGCTCAGGAGCTCAACTCCCCCGTTATCCTCGGCGTGTCCGAAGGCGCGGGCAAATATATGTGCGGCTTCAAGACCGTCACCGCCATGGTTGACGCTATGGTCGACGAGCTCGGAATTACCGTTCCCGTCGCTCTTCACCTTGATCACGGCTCCTATGAGGGCGCGCTCAAGTGCATCGAGGCGGGCTTCTCCTCCGTCATGTTCGACGGCTCTCACTACGGCATTGAGGAGAACATCGAGAAGACCAAGGAGATAATCGCTCTCGCTCACTCGAAGGGCATTTCCGTTGAGGCTGAAGTCGGTGCCATCGGCGGCGAAGAGGACGGCGTTATTGGCGGCGGCGAAGTTGCTGACCCCAACGAATGCAAGATGATCGCTGATCTCGGCGTCGATATGCTCGCAGCGGGCATCGGCAACATTCACGGCAAGTATCCCGCAAACTGGAAGGGTCTGAGATTTGATGTTCTCGCCAACATCCAGGAGCTCACCGGCGAGATGCCCCTCGTTCTCCACGGCGGCACAGGCATCCCCGCAGACATGATAAAGGAAGCTATCTCCCTCGGCGTTTCCAAGATCAACGTCAACACCGAGTGCCAGCTCGCTTTCGCTGACGCTACCAGAAAGTACATCGAGGCGGGCAAGGATCTCGAGGGCAAGGGCTTCGACCCCAGAAAGCTTCTCGCACCCGGCTTCGAGGCTATCAAGGCTACCGTCAAAGAGAAGATGGAGCTGTTCGGATCGGTCAACAAAGCATAAGAAAAGTTTCAAAAAACAATTTACCGGCAGAGTAAAATCTGCCGGTATTTTTATTGACTGCACATCGGCGGTATTGTATAATCAACTAAAAAGCCCAAGGGGGAACAGAATAAATGCTCACTATAAAAGACGGCGAGTTTAAAATGGACGGCAAGAGCTTCCGCATATATTCCGGCTCGATGCACTATTTCCGCATCATGCCCGAATACTGGGAGGACAGGCTCAGAAAGCTCAAGGCGGCGGGTTTCAATACGGTTGAAACATATGTCTGCTGGAACATGCATGAGCCGAGGAAGGGCGAATTTGACTTCACCGGCAGGTTCGACATCAGGCGTTTTATCAAGACGGCGCAGGAGGTCGGACTCTATGCTATAGTCAGACCCGGTCCGTATATCTGCGCGGAATGGGACTTCGGCGGACTGCCGGCATGGCTGCTCAAGGACAGAAACATGCGTCTGCGCTGCGCCTATCCCGAATATTTGCAGCATGTTTCGGACTTCTATCACAGGCTGTTTGAGGAGATCGGCGATCTTCAGCAGAGCGAGGGCGGAAATATAATCGCGATGCAGATCGAGAACGAATACGGCAGCTACGGCAACGACAAGGAATATCTCAGATATATTGAAAAGCTGATGCTCGACTGCGGCACAAAGGTTATGCTCTTCACCTCCGACGGCGACGACAACAGCATGCTCTCCGGCGGCACGCTCCCCGATGTGTTCAAGACGCTTAACTTCGGTTCGCGCGCGTCCGAGATATTCAACGCCATGGACAGATTCCACGAGAACACCCCGAAGATGTGCACCGAGTTCTGGTGCGGCTGGTTCGACCACTGGGGCGAGGAACATCACACTCGCGGCTCAGACAGCGTTGCGGGCGAGATTAAAGATTTTCTTGACATCGACGCGAGCTTCAATTTCTACATGTTCCACGGTGGCACGAACTTCGGCTTCACTGCCGGAGCGAACTGCTACGAAGAATATCAGCCGACGGTCACGAGCTACGACTACTGCGCGCTGCTGACCGAATGGGGCGACTACACACCCGCATATTATGCAGTCAGAGAGCTTCTGCTCAAGGCTCAGAACCTGCCCGAGACCGAGCTTCCCGCATCGCCGGAGCTCCAGACAATAGGCAAAGTCGAGCTTGACGAGAGCACGTCGCTGATGAGCAACTTCGATAATCTCGGCGAGCGCCACCGCGTTCCCCTGCCCGAGAGCATGGAATATTTCGGTCAGAACAGCGGCATGATCTACTACGAGACGAAGCTCGAACAGATATATGACCCGCGCGAGCTGCGCGTTGCGAATGTCCACGACACCGCATACATTTATATAGACGGAGAGCACAAGGCAACTATTGACCGCCGCGACGAGAACAAAGTCGCAGGCTATGATACATTTAAATTCGACGGCTGCACGGACGGCTGCACGATAGGCGTATTGGTTGACGCGATGGGACGAGTGAACTACGGCGAGCACCTCTACGACCGCAAGGGCATTGACGCCATCCGCTACGGCAATCAGAATCTCATGGGCTACGATGTTGTCACACTCCCGCTCGACAATCCCGTGAAGATAGACTTTTCGCTCGAGGGCGGCAAGTATCCCCTCTTCATGCGCGGACACTTCAAGGCGCAGAGCCAAAATGACTGCTTCGTTCACCTTGACGGGTTCAAGAAGGGCTGCGTATACATAAACGGCTTCAACATCGGCCGCTACTGGGAGATAGGTCCCCAGCGCGCGCTGTACATTCCCGGAGTTCTGCTCAAGGACGAGAATGAGATAATCATACTCGAACTTGAGGGCTGCGAGAAGGCGGAGGTCGAGATAAACGCCGAGCCGGATTTGGGATAAAAAATATATAAAAGACAAAACCCCGGGCTGTAAAATACAGTCCGGGGTGAGCTTATTTAAGATAAGATTTACTGCTTTGCGCCGTTATCGAACATCTCGAGTGCCTTGACGCTGATTGCGAAGCAATCGGCGAGACCCTGCTCGTTCATGTTGTCATAGGTGTCTCTTCTGGTGTGATAATAGTCCTCAAGCTTATGGTTGAGTCCGGTGACGCCGGTCGCTCTGAAGCCCGCCTGCGCGAACGCTGCGGAATCGGTAGCGCCGCCGAGAGGCGGAACCCAGCCTTTCTTGCAGGAGATATCAAGCTCCTTAGCCGCCTCCATGAACAGGTCGGAGACATCTTTATCCGCCTTGACCGTGCCGTTGAGGTCGCGGTAGTTGGTCATAAGATACTTGGGATCGTGAATCGTATCATAAGAGAAGATGAAGGTCGGGACATCGTCGAACTCGCCCTTATGAGCCGCGCACCACGCCTTTGCGCCGCGCAGACCCGCTTCCTCGGAGCCGGTGAGGATAACGCCGACTTCGGTGTTTTCAAACTCGATGCCCTCTTCCTTGAGAGCCTTGAGGATGGCTATGCCCATATAGCAGCCGGAAAGGTTGTCGTTCGCGCCGTCAACGATGCGGTTCTCGTTCCACATCCAATAAAGACCGATAAGGAACGGGACGAACACAAGACCAATGAGGCGAAGAAGTCCGAGGGTCTCGGAAGCGTCGAACGAGACATACTCGAGTCCGTTCTTTGCTACGAGCATTATGGAAATGACAAGATAATATACAGCGCCGATGCCGCAGATAACCGCGTGACCCTCAAAGCCGACACCGCCGAGCTTATAGTTTACGGGCCACTCCCAGGCAGCGTCCGGATGGCCGTTGAAGAATATGCGGCGCTTGACCTCGCCCTTGCAGCTCTTGACTGCGGTGACGTTATGTCCGGTCTTTTCGGGGAAGAAGCGATCGATAAACTTCTTATAGAGTCCAAACTGCATAAAGACTATAAGCAGACCGACGACGATAAGAATTATCGAAACGAGCGGATAGAAGAACGAAATAGCTACCGCCGCGAGAACGAAGGTAATCGTGAAATATATCCAGCCGAAGAACGAACCGGGGTTCTCTTTGAACGACTCGACATCGGCTCTCTCGCATCCGCACTCGTTTTTCAGTACGTCCGCCATATACTCACATGCCTGCTGCTCGCCTTTGGAGCCGGGATCGCGTTTTTCGAAGTCCTTGCATATGTGGGTTATCTCGCTCACCATATACTCGGCTGCTTCTTTCTTCTTGTCAATGATTGACTGAAGATTCATTTTTATTACCTCCTTAAATATAAGTCAAGCGGCCGCCCGAAACCGCAAATACGGGTCGCGGCAGCCGCTTAAAACAGTCTTTTATCTGCGGGGACCGGTAAAGCCGTTCGCCTGCTGGAACTTGTCGATCTTGTCGATAACGCCGAGGACAACATCGAAGCCGTTGCCGACGGTTTCAACATCGAAGCGCTCGGGCATATCGCGCCAGGTGTGATAATAATAGGTAAGGGTCGGATCCTGAGCCGCAAAGGTGACGGACTTGGCACCGGCCTTTGTCATCGGGGTGCTGTCGCAGCCGCCGACGGGGTTATGTATGCAGCCCTTGGTCTTGCTCTCTATTCCGAGCTCCGCAAAGGTATCCTTGAACATCGTTTCAAGATCCTTGTCGAAGCGGCAGAACTGCCAATCGTCCTTGATAACGACCTCGAAATAGTCCTTGTCGGCGACGGAGTCGATATTTATGTTCCACGCGTTTTCAAGAATGGCCTCGCCCTTATGAGCGCGAGTGAAAGCGAGAGAACCGCGGAGTCCAGCCTCCTCAGAGCCGCAGTTGAAGTCAATGATGCGGCAGTTCTTGGGCATCTTGTCGGGATTCTCTTTGAAATACTTTGTAACAGCATAGCTGATAGCGCAGCCGGAGGCGTTATCCATAGCACCGCGGGATGCGTTGCGCGGATCGGGATCAGCCCACATAATAAGGAACGCGCAGCCGATAGCTGTAACGAGGGGCAGGAAGCGCATAGCGAACATGAAGTTCACAAACGCGGGAGAAGCGAAAGCTTCTGCTGCCCAGCTTGCACCGAAATAATAGCCGGTGTAGAGGGTCGCGACGGCAATCGAAGTGCCTGCAAGGAAGAAGAAGCAGAGAGCGCCGAAGCCGACCTTGACAAAGGTGGCAACGAGGCCGAGTGCGGGGTTTGTCTTAGCAAACTTCGAAGCGTGCTCGGAATGACGCCAGTTCCAGCTGGTGTCGGTATGGCCGGAGAGGATGATGGTGTAGTCATACTTGCCGTCCTCCGGGAGCAGCTCGCCATAGGTATTCTGCGATATCTCCTGCTTAAAGAACATATCGAACCATGTCTTATAAAGGAAAACGCTGCATACGAGCCAGACGATGCATGCCGCAGATGCGAGCGCCATGCCGTACCAGACCGCGGGGATGCCCATTGCTATATAGACAAGGGCGCTCAGTGCGAGGCCGAGCCAGCCGGCATAAGGAATTCCGCCGATGGACGCGCGCGGGGAAACCGCAAACTCTTCACGAACGGGCTCGATGCCGATCTCTCTGAGCTTATCGCCCATATAGGCAGCAAACTTTTTTTCGCCGTCCGAACCCGGCAGTCTTGCGCCGATGTTCTTCGCGGCATGATTGATTATGTCGTATACCTCTTCGGCATACTTTCTGTGTTCTTCTTTCATGGAAAGGCGACACTCCTTTTGAAAATGTGCCATAATTATACAATAATTAGACGCAAAATTGCAATAGAGTTTAAAGAGAATATAAAAATTTTTTTAAATCTTTGTGAATGAGTAAATTTTTTCGGCGTCGGGCGGAAACGATAATAAATGCAAAGGCGCTTTTTTCTATCAGAAAGGATAAAATTAAAATGAATAAAGAAAACGACAAAAAATTCGACGGCAGCCACTGCCCCACCCCGAGCTCTGACCCTGTCATGGGCGAACCCGAGGACTCATTCGACATGGTGAACAAATACGGAACTTACAACATTCAGCCAACCTCGCAGACAGGGAACTCCTTTCCGCATATTGCGCAGGGATTGCCGAAAAAGCGCAAAAGTGCAAAGAAATATCATAAAGGATCAAATTAATTGATACTTCGTGTGAATAAACCAAACAATCGATATAACAATTATACTCGCACCTTATCAAAAAAATGTTTAAGTAATAATACGGGGCTGTTTCGTAAAAACGGAACAGCCTCTGTTTTTTTACTTTGTTTTCATTCGAGCTGATTATTGATTTTTATCAGGCAAAATGATATTATAAAAAACAACAGATTTTCGGAGATGAGTTTTTGTGTTCATTCTGACGCTCGACAGCAACGATCCGTTTTTCAACCTGTCGGCTGAGGAATACTTTCTCTGCGAAAAGGACGAAGATTTTTTCCTGCTCTGGCAGAACGAGCCGTGTATTGTAATCGGCAAAAATCAGAACGCGGCGGATGAGATAAACGGTGATTATGTCCGTACCCGCTCACTTCCCGTTGTTCGGCGGATAACCGGCGGCGGGGCTGTCTATCATGACCGCGGCAATCTCAATTTTTCGTTCATTATAAACGGTGAGGCGGACAGAGTTAAACTGTGCCGACCCGTTATAGATGTTCTTCGATCCATCGGCGTTGAAGCGGAGCTTTCCGGGCGAAACGACATTCTTGTCGGCGGCAGAAAAATCTCCGGCACGGCGATGTGCTCGCGCGGCGGCAGGTCGCTGTTTCACGGCACACTGCTGATAAACGCCGACCTTGAGGCTATGTCCGAAGCGCTGAGGCCCGACGAAAACGAGTTGATGGGGCACGGAGTGAAATCGGTCAGAAGCCGCGTTGCAAATCTGTCCGAATACACGAAAGAAGAAGTCAGCCCCGATATTATCGGCGCGATGCTGGCTGGATATATGACAGAGCGCGGCGGAGAAATATATGAACTCGGCGAAAGCGATATAGAAGCCATTGAGAAGCTTCGGTACAGCAAATATTCGACCGACGAATGGAACTGCGGCGCCGAGCGGCTCCAAAAATCCGAGCGATCCCGTCTTAGCTGTGGAACGGTTTATATAAAAAAGAAAACCGCCTGCGGGCGGATAGAAGATATACGCATTTTCGGCGATTTCATGAACATCGGAGATATTTCAAGGCTCGAAGCGCGGCTTCGCGGGGCGGAGTTCCGGCGCGAAGAAATAATATCGGCACTCGAAGAAGCCCGGGTGGAAAAATATATTCCGAATTTGACCGCAGACGAGCTTGCGGACATCATAATGAAAAGCGAGTGATACACATGGAGAGACTCAAAAGGGCTGCTGCCATACATGATATTTCGGGCTTCGGCAAATGCTCGCTGACCGTCGCCCTGCCGATAATCTCCGCTATGGGCATTGAAGTGGCGGCCATACCCACGGCCGTGCTCTCTACGCAGACGGGCGGGCTCGAGGGCTTCACCTACCGCGACCTCACGGGCGACATGCGCCCGATAGCAGCGCACTGGAAGAAGCTCGGAATAAAATTTGACGCGATATACAGCGGCTTTCTCGGCTCTCTTGAACAGATAGACATAGTGACGGATTTCATCGATGACTTCAAAGAGAAAAACACCGTTGTGCTCGTCGACCCCGCTATGGCGGACGGCGGCAGTATGTACTCGGTGTTCAACATGGACTTTGCAAGGCAGATGACGCGCCTTTGCGCAAAGGCGGACATAATCGTTCCGAATTTTACGGAGGCCGCGTTCATGCTCGGCGAGGAATACCGCCCCGCCCCATACACAAAGGAATTTGTCGAATCGACGCTCAAAAGGCTCTCCGAGCTCGGGCCGTCAAAGGTGGTTCTGACGGGCGTTGCATTCGACAAAAAACAGGTCGGCTCGGCTACCTATGACCGCCTGACGGGTGAAATAAGCTATGCGCTTTCGGACACGGTGGACGGATATTTTCACGGCACGGGCGACGTATTTGCGAGCGCTCTGCTCGGCGCGTACCTGAACGGACTCACCCTCGCCGAGAGCGCACGGATAGCCGTTGACTACACCCACGGCTGCATAGAGAGGACAAAGGAAGCCGGAACCGACCTTCGCTACGGCGTTGACTTTGAGCACGGAATCCCCGACCTGCTTCGGCAGACAGGAATAATATAAATATAAAGAGGAGAGGACTAAATGAGCTACGCAGACGAAGTATTTATCGCAAACTGCAAGGATATACTCGAAAACGGCACTTGGGACACGGACTACAACGTTCGCCCGCACTGGGAGGACGGCACGAGCGCGCACACGATAAAGAAATTCGGCATTGTCAACCGCTATGACCTTTCAAAGGAGTTCCCGGCGATGACGCTCAGAAAGACCTTTATCAAGAGCGCAACGGACGAGCTGCTCTGGATATGGCAGAAGAAATCGAACAACGTCAACGACTTCAAGGGGCACGTCTGGGACGCTTGGGCTAACGAGGACGGCAGCATCGGCAAGGCATACGGCTATCAGCTCGGAGTCAAGCACCACTATCCCGAGGGCGACTTCGACCAGGTTGACAGAGTTCTCTATGACCTCAAGCACAACCCGCTCAGCCGCCGCATACTGACAAACATATACGTCCACGCAGACCTGAGTGAAATGAATCTCTACCCCTGCGCCTACAGCATGACTTTCAATGTCACGGGCAAGAAACTCAACGCGATACTCAACCAGCGCTCGCAGGATATGCTCACGGCGAACAGCTGGAACGTCTGCCAATATGCGACGCTCGTTCACATGATAGCGCAGGTGTCGGGGCTTGAGCCGGGCGAGTTCGTCCATGTCATAGCCGACGCGCACATATATGACAGGCACGTTCCGATAGTTGAGGAGCTTATAAAGCGCGAGCCATATGACGCGCCGAAGTTTATACTCGACAAGTCGATAACAGATTTCTACAAATTCACGCCCGACAGCGTGCATTTCGAGGACTACAAGTATCACGAATTCACCGAAAAAATACCCGTTGCGATATAAGGAGCCAAGATGAAAGCAATAGTTTGCGCCGACATAAATTGGGGCATAGGAAAGGGCGCGGGAATGCTCTTTCACATCCCCGCAGACCTGAAATTTTTCAAAGAAAAGACCATGGGCGGCACCGTCATAATGGGGCGCACGACATTTCTCTCCCTGCCGGGGCCGAAGGCTCTGCCGGGCAGAAAGAACATCGTGCTGACGCGAAGCGACGGCTGGAGCGCCGAAAATGTTACGGTGTGCCGCAGCACAGACGAGCTTGCGGACATAATAAGCAGCGACGAAAAAGTGTTTCTTATAGGCGGCGAGGCAGTCTACGGTGAACTCATAGACGCCTGCGACGAGGCGTTTGTAACGCGCGTCAACGCGGACGGGGGCGCAGAAAAGTTCTTCCCCGACCTCGACGCCCGCGCAGGCTGGAGGCTCGTCGAGCGCTCCGCCGCGCAGGAGAGCAACGGATACGTTTTCACGTTTGACAGATATGTAAAAGAATAAGCTATACGAAACGGGATTGACGGACTGATCGCCAATCCCGTTTTTTTGTTTTATTCGGTCGGGTCGGACTTTTTTCGGCTCTTTAATCAAAGATTTATTTTTGCGCTATCGCCGTTCTTGCCGCAATATGCACAAACAAAGCGCCCGACATTTGGAAATATTGACGAAAGAAAAATAAAACTTTTCCGTTGACAAACGCCGAAAAGGATGATAATATACAACTGAGCTATTTGAGATAGCTCAGTTAGCTAACTTTTTAATACGGAGGACAAATCGTGATTATACTCGATTTCCACTCAAAAACACCTATCTACGAACAGATCGAGGAGCAGGTGATGCTCATGGTCAGGCGCGGCGTGTACAAGCCGCACGACCGTCTGCCCTCCACCCGCTCTTTAGCTTCCGAGCTCAAGCTCAATGTGAACACCGTAAAGCGCGCGTTTCAGGAGCTTGAGGCAAAGGGCGTGACCTATTCCCAACCCGGGCGCGGAGTCTTTATCAGCGAAAACGCGGCGGACAACAGCCGCGTGCGCGAGCAGACTCTTTCGGCGCTCTCGGCCGCTCTGCGCTCGGCGAAGGCAAACGGGCTGAGCGAAGCGGATATTGATGAGCTTCTAAAGCAGGTCTACGCCGAAAACAAATGAAAGGAGCAAAGAGGCAAACGCCATGATTGAATTCAGAAACGTCACCAAAAGCTACGGCGATTTTACCGCCGTTGAGGACATATCCTTCTCCGCTTGTGACTCGTCCGTCTGCGGTCTGATAGGCTACAACGGCGCGGGCAAGACAACGCTTATAAAATGCGCTGCGGGGCTCTATAAGCCGGACTCCGGCAAGGTGCTTATAGACGGCGAATCCACCTACAATTCCGATGAGGTGCGCTCGCGGCTGTTCTTCGTGCCGGACGATCTCTTCTTCCCCGTCGGCTCGACCCCGAACAGCGCGGCTCGCTTCTACAAAGACTACTACCCGGAGTTTTCATTCGGCAACTTCGAGCGTATGCTAAAGCTCTTTGAGCTTGACGGCGACGCGAAAATACGCGGATTTTCAAAAGGAATGCAGCGCCAGACGGAGATAGCGTTAGCGCTCGCCTCGTCGCCGAAGATCCTGCTGCTCGATGAATGCCTCGACGGGCTTGACATCGCTAAAAAGGACATCTGCAAGCAGCTTTTCATGGACTACATGGCTCAGAGCGGCTGCACCATGCTCATCTCGTCTCACGCGATAGCAGACCTCCAAAACCTCTGCGACAGGATAGTGCTGATATCCGGAAAGCGTATGCAGATGAACTGCTGCACGGACGATATCCCCTCTACCTGGCGCAAATTCAGGCTTCAGTTTGACTTTGAGCCGACGCGCTCGATATTCGGGAATATCGACATCAAAAAGCTCGACATCGACGGCATGAGTGCCGTTGTGACCGTCTGCGGACACATCGACGACGCAAGGGCAAAGCTCGACGCATTGGAGCCGCTGTTCATCGACGAGTTCCCGATGGAGCTTGAAGAAATATTCTTACAGGAAACGGAGGACAAGAGCGATGAAATCTCAAAAGTCTTTGAATAATATTGCTTCCGCCGACTTAAAGCGCAGCTTTGCTTCAAATCTCGTCATACCCGCGCTGACCTTTCTCGCATTCACTGTGCAGGCGGCAGTATGCGCATATTTTCAGTTCAAACAGAAAGAAAAGGTCTTTTTCACATGGTTCAGGAACTCGCCCGACTCGCTTGTTTTCATCTCATTCTGCGTTGTTCTCGTCGGCGCGATACAGGCGGCATACACTCTGCGATTCATCAACATAAAGAATCAGTCAAATGTGTGGTTCAGCTTCAATCTCAGCCGCTCGACGCTCTTTAAAAACCGCTGTGTTTCTTCGCTGACGCTCCTCGGCGCGGCGATAATAATACCCGGAATAATCAGCGCGATAATATGCTGCGCGTCCGGCTGTTCCGCCGCAAAAGTTCTCCCGGTAATATTCTATCAGTATTCCGGATTTTTGACGATGATGTTCGCGGGCTTCGCGATAGGCGCGCTGACGGCTTCGCTCACGGGAAGCGTTGCGGAGAGCATATTCTATTCTGTAGTGCTCATTCTCACCCTGCCGCTTCTCTCGACTGCTTGGGACGCCCTTTCTTCGGTATTTCTGCGCGGCAGGACGGCAGTCTCCGGCGTGAATTACACCGGCAACATGGATATGCAGCATTACTATTTCAGTTTCTCCATCCAACGGGGCGGACGCGGGATAATGGCATTCTGCCCGTTCACGCTGTTCCGCGTTCCCGGAACGAGTATAGAGGATTCTGCAATCTCGGATCTGCGCGGATTCGGTCCTATCGACTTCGGTTACTGCAAGGACGGCTCATCTCTGCCCGGGATAGACGCATGGCTTCCGATACTGCTTTGGATAGTTTTGACCGCCGTATTGATCGTGCTCGCGCAGCGGATGTTCAGCAAAAAGAAGCTTGAAGAGCTCGGAGTTCCGGCGGCGAGCCGTGTACTCACAGCGCTTACCTCGGCGATAATAGTGTTCTGCGGATTTTCCGTTCCCGCATGGGTTTTGAAAACCACTATCCCCTCCGTTAATACTGCGCTCACCGCGCTTTTGGGTATCGCCGTCATGCTCGCGGCATATTTTGCCTACACATTCATTGCGCGCAGGAATTTGAAGGCGGTTCGCAAGAATCTCTGGCAGTTTGCAATGCCGGTCGGCGCAACGGCGATAATCACCGCAATATTCCTAACAGGCGGATTCGGCTACACCGCGCGCGTTCCCGAAGCGGAAGAGGTAGAGTATGTCACGGTGTCGATGCCGTTCAGCTTTGAGAGCGGAATGGCGCAAAACGGCAGTATACTCCGCACCGTCAAGGGCACTGCAACGGTTCTCAAGCCCTATACAAACTGCATAACTCTCTCGACGGAAAAGGACATAAACACGGTGCTCTCCATCCACAAGCTCATAACGAACGAGAAGAAGAGCGACGAAAAGACAAACACCCAGTTCTCCGTCAAATATTATTTCAAGAACGGGAAGAGCATGGAGCGCACTTTCACGAACATAAGTGAAAAAGACCTCAACTCATATTTTGCCGTTGCCGACACGGACGGGGTAAAGGAACAGCAATATCTTTTCCTCGCCGCCTCCGACACAGAGCGCGAAAAGCTCAAAAGCGAAGACGTAAAAGCTCCGAATATGTCGAACCTGCAAGGCTATTTCTTATTTCGAAACTGCGGCAGTCCGCTGCGCAATACGGATGGCGTTCTAATAGCGAGCAAGGACGGCAGCTTCTGCCGCGAGCTGAGCTCGGATGAGCTTGATAAGCTCGGCAAATGCATATGGAGCGACATATCGAAGAAAAAATATACGGATATTCTTCGCGGCAGCGAAAAGGAAGTAGCATATATTTATCTCAACGACAGTGCCACATACTACGGCGGTCGATATGAAGAAAATGTTGAAGGCAGATCTGTTCTTGCGGCTGTCACGGACGACATGACCGAGACGCTGAAGTTTATCAAAGAACACGGCATGGCGGACGCGCTCGGGCAAAAGCGTGAAGTGAAGAGCGTCAATATTTACGACTGCCGCCGCATCATTTTGCAGGCGCAGGAGATAAACAAAAGCGGAAAATACGGCGGCACCGCGATAAACCCGATTTTTATTATGAGCACGATGTTCAACACGAAAGAAATAAAGCTGGTGAACAAAACTTTCGGCGACATGGACGACTGCTTCATAAAGAGCATTACAAATCAAAAGCAGTCAGACGAGCTGTTCGCTCTCGCTCAAGGACAGTGTTACACCTCTCTCGGCGGCTATATCGCGCAGATAACATTCACCGACGGCTACAATCAGACGATGTACATTCCCGAAAGCGATGCACCGGGATATATAAAATAAGAGAAAACGGCAGGAACTTTTTTACGGTTCCTGCCGTTTTTGTTATACATATTCTGCTGTCATCTGAACTGTTCCGGTGAAATGGTCGAAGTCTATCATGATGTAGTTGCCGCCGTTTTCGAAATTGAACTCATGTTCGAATCTGCCGTCGGCGTCGGGCGTATATTCGAGCACTTTTCCGTTCATTCTCAGGCGGATGACCGCGCTGCCGGACTCGGTTTTGATATAAGCTTTCACTTTTATCAGCTTGTCGCGCGCCGACGCGCCGCCGAACACGGTATCGCGTCCGGTCTCGTTCTCACACTGCGCGGTGTAGCTGCCGGTGAACCAATCCTTGCCGTTGTTCTCGCGCTTGCCGATGAGCCTGGCGCTGTTCGTGACATCGGACATTTTGAACGCGCCACGCAGATCGTCAAAGTATCTGTCCGCGCGTTTGAGCTGCATACTGCCTCGGCTCATGCACGCCGTGAGCGAGAGCATTAGAGCAAGAGTCAGCAGAACAGCCGCTGCTCTTTTCATTATTCTCTCTCCTTTGCGCCGCTGACTATCTTATAATAGGCGTTGGAGGTGACGCGGTAAATAAGAGTATAGAACAGCGCGAACACAACGAAGCACACAAGAATTGTCACGGCGAAGAGGACGGGGTTGTTGAAGTTAAATGCGAGCAATATTCTGCGGATTATTATAGACGCGAATATCATATGCAGACCCGCTCCCGCAAGAGGCAGGAAGAATACCGTGAGCAGCTGGGAATTGATGCTCTTTCTTATCTCTTTCTTCGTCATGCCGACCTTCTGCATTATCTCAAAGCGCGACTGATCTTCGTAACCCTCAGAGACCTGCTTATAGTAGATTATCAGCACAGCCGCGAAGATGAACACGACCGAGAGCATGACTCCGAGATAGAACAGCGAGCCGAAGGCAGAATAATAATCATCCCTGCCGGCATTGCGGCTGTCTATCGAGAAGGACATCATATTGCCGTAAGACGACATTACCGGTTTTGTCGCGTCGATATAGTCATTGCACAGCGCTCTCTCGCCGGCGGTATCGAGATCGGTATCGAAAAATCTGAAATACTTATAGTTGACGGTGCGCACCCCGTTGTGGTTTTCGGGCTTTGCAAAATCCGTGGCTGCACTTTTGAAGTCGGGCACGAAAATATATATCGAGGACGCGATATTTACGGCGGAGTCGCCGTCAATGAGGAAGCTGTCGACTGTCTTTTTGACTTTGTAGGTCTTGCCGTCGCCGAGAGTCACGGTGTCATATTTATACTTCATTCTGTAGCCATAGACTATGACCTCATCGGGCGCGAGGGTTTCGTTCGTGCCCATGACGGCGTTGTAGTCCTCTATCGGCACGACATCGAAGCAGATATACGCATTCGAGTTTGAACCGATTGTTACGCCCGTGCCGCCTGCGATCAGCTTGCCGCCGTCGGAAATCGTGCCGACAGTCACAACGGATCTGTAGGACGCAAAATTTGAGGCATTCGCCTTATGCGAAGCGGCAAGGGAATCGACGCCTGCGGCGACTTTTTCGATATTGCCGTCATCGAGTCCGTTGATAGTATCAAAGCCTGTCGAGAGCACGATATCGCGCGGATAGCGGGTGTTGACGCTGTCCTCAGTGCCGAAGAGCAGGCAGGTGGTCGAGGATATCATGACGAGCACCATTGTTGCAAGCACGCAGACGGACGCGAGTCCCGCGCCGTTTCTCTTCATTCTGTAGGTCATTGAAGAGACGGAGATGAAATGATTCGGCTTATAATAGTAGTTCTTGCGCTTTTGCAGGAAGCGGCAGAGAAGCACCGAGCCGAATATCATCAGAAGATAAGTGCCTATGATGACCATTATGACCGCGATGAAAAACACAAGTATCGCGCTCAGGGGCTCTGTTATCACAACGGCGGTAATATATGCGCCGATGAGCAAAACTGCGCCGATGATGCCGAGAAGCGGGTTAGCTTTCGGCGGCTTCTCGCCGAGGTTTTCACTCCTTATCAAAGTCACCGCGCTCGCGCCCATTATCTGGCGCACGGAGTTGATGAAGAGGAGCAGGAAGATAACGGCGAAAACGCCGACGGTCAGCAATATTGCAGTCGGAGAGACATGGAAAACATAGCTGATATCAGTGCCGCCTATCGCCTTGACGAGTCCGAGTTCGGCAAGCTTCGAGAGCGCGACGCCGAGCACAAGACCGCAGAAGAGCGATATAGCAGAAGTTATCAGGCTCTCCCAAAAGAGCAGGATGCTGATATTCTTTTTGTCCATGCCGAGGATGTTATAGAGTCCGAACTCTTTCTTCCTGCGTCGGATAAGAAACGAATTTGTATAGAAAAGAAAGATGCAGGCGAATATGGCGATGACCCAGCCGCCGAGCATGAGCACGATGTTGACCGTACCCTCGCCGAATGTGCCCTTGAGCGACTCGCCGTAGCGCAGGAAAATAACGATATAATACATCATTATCATGCCTATCTGCGTTAAAATATACGGCAGATAGAGGCGCTTGTTCTTCCTTATCCCGTCAAACGCGAGGCGCGGATAGAAAAACTTTTTCATTTGCGCTCACCGCCTGTCGCAAGCAGAGTCAGGGTCTCGGATATCTTCTGATAGAGCTGGCTGTCGGTATCGGCGCCGCGATAGATCTGATGGAACACCTCGCCGTCCTTTATGAAGAGCACGCGCTTTGCGGAGGAAGCCGCCTTGACGGAGTGCGTGACCATAAGAATAGTCTGACCGAGGGCGTTGACCTCGGTGAACAGGCGCAGCAGTTCATCGGTGGACTTTGAATCGAGCGCGCCGGTCGGCTCATCGGCGAGAATTATGCGCGGCTCGGTTATCAGCGCGCGGGCGACAGCCGCCCTCTGCTTCTGGCCGCCGGATATCTCATAGGGATATTTCTTGAGCAGTTCCGTTATGCCGAGACGCTTTGCTATCGGTTCGAGGCGGGAATGCATCTCATCGTAGCTCTTGCCCGCGAGGACGAGCGGAAGATAGATATTATCTTCAACCGTGAATGTATCGAGAAGATTGAAATCCTGGAACACGAAGCCGAGGTTGTCTCTGCGGAAAGCGCAGACAGCGGAATCCTTTATCTTTGAAAGATCCCTGCCGTCGATCATAACGCTGCCGGAAGTGGGTCTGTCAAGAGCCGCAAGAATATTGAGCAGAGTGGTCTTGCCGGAGCCGGATTCGCCCATGATAGCGACATACTCGCCCTCCGACACGCTGAAGTTAACATTTTTAAGAGCCTCGACCTTATTGCCGCCGAGACGGGTTGAATAGACTTTTTTGAGTCCGTTGACTTCCAAAATACTCACTGTAGTTGACCTCCTGTCATTTTGTGGCTCTATTATAGCCGAAAAGGGAAATGCGCCTCCATAGAAAAGGCTTACATTTCCCCTTTCAAATCTTACGGTTTTGTAAGAAGTTATTCTTTTCTGAGTTTGTACTGACTGAGATCGAGGCGAACCGTTGTCCCCTCGCCCACTGTTGAAGAAATCGAGATATCAATGCCGAGGTTTTGACATATGCGGCGGCAGAGATAAAGCCCGAGCCCGCTCGCGCGGCGGTCGGTTCTGCCGTTGCAGCCGGTATAGCCTTTGTCAAACACGCGCGGCAGATCCTCCGGCGCTATGCCTATCCCCGTATCCTCAATGCAGAGAATTTTGCCCTCGGAATAAATCTTTATGCTCCCCTCGCGGGTATATTTGAGCGCGTTTGAGAGCAGCTGCTCGACGACGAACGCGAACCATTTTTCGTCCGTGACGGCTTGAATATCAACGCTGTCATATTCGAGGCGGATCCTGCGGTCGATAAACTCCGAGGCGAATTTTTTCACCGAGCTTCTGATTATTTCGTCTATATCCTGCTGAGTAAAAACATAGTCGCTGTAATCCGAGCCAAGACGCACAAAGACGAGCACCATTTCGACATACTGCTCTATACGCGACAGTTCGGACGCAAGTCTGCGCGCTTCGGGCACATCTTCTTTCTGAAGAGTCAGACGCATCGCCGCTATCGGCGTTTTTATCTGGTGCGCCCAGACGGTGTAGTAATCGACGGTGTCGCGTATGCGGCTGTCCGTCTGCGCAGTTATCTCCGCTATTTTTTCCTTGAGCACGGATATCAGTTGCTGATAGTCGGAATCGACTATCCCCTCCGGCTCGGGCAAAGCAGATATAAGTTCGGTGTTCCTGCGGTGAAGCTCTTCGAAAAACTTGTGGCGGCGATAGGCCTTCGTAATATCATAGGCGGCGAACACCGCGCCGAAAAGCAGGCACAGTGCACACGGATACATCACGGCGCGCACGGGCAGACGGTAGAACCAAAACGAAACCGCGAATATGCAGACGAAAAGCAGAAGCATCGAAAGCCGCTTCCACCGCTCTTTGAGATAACCCTTGAAAAAGCTCATAACCCCTCCGAAATCAAGCTATTATATACCCCACGCCGAACTTTGTGGCGATAAAATCTTTGAGTCCCGCCGCGTCAAGCTTCTTTCGCAGGCGGTTGACATTGACGGTGAGTGTATTTTCATCGACGAACGAATCCGTCTCCCAAAGGCGTTCCATCAGCTTTTCGCGGCTGACCACCTTGCCTTTATTTTCCATCAGGCAGAGCAGAATACGATATTCATTTTTGGTCAGCGTTATCTTTTCATCGCCGAAAACGAGAGAATTTTCGCCCGTATCAAGCAATGCGCCGCGATGCTCGAGCACCGGGACATTGGCGCCGAAATCGTAAGTACGGCGCAGAAGAGCCTGAATTTTCGCCATGAGGACGCTACCGTCAAACGGCTTCGAGATAAAATCATCCGCGCCGAGATTCATCGCCATGACGATGTTCATATTATCCGACGCCGAGGAGACGAAGATTATCGGCACCTTTGAGACGCGGCGAATCTCACTGCACCAGTGATAGCCGTCAAAGAACGGCAGCATGATATCGAGCAGGACTATATGCGGCGAAAACTCGGCGAATTCGTGCATGACATTGCTGAAATCCCGCACGATATGCGTCTGAAGATTCCACGCCTGTGCCTGCGCCGCGACGGCGTTCGCTATCCCCGGATCGTCCTCAACGATAAAGAGCCTGTACATACCGCACCTCCGAAAACTGTTTCATCAAAGTCAACGGACAAAGCCGCCCGAAAACTTCGGCTGTATATAAAATAATTATACGGCATCCGCCGCCGCGTTTCAAGAAAAACAGTATCGCAAATGAACTTCGGCGCATAGAATATACAGAAAAAACTTTGGAGGTGCCAAATGAACAACAATCAAAACCGCTGCGGCTGCGGCGGACAGCCGACAGTCATGGACATTGACCGCGAGACGAAAGAGAACACAAATTTCCGAAAAGAGGCATGGACGGGCGAGCATCTGCAGGTAACGCTGATGTGCATACCCACAAACTGCGACATCGGCGCGGAGATCCACGAGGACACAGATCAGCTCGTCTGCATCGTGCAGGGCTGCGCGACAATAAGCTTCGGCGCGACGAAATGTTCCATGTGCGACGGTCAGAGGGCAAACGGCGGCGACGCCTGCCTCATCCCCGCCGGAACCTGGCACAATATAACAAACAGCGGAAGCATCCCGCTCAAGGTATATTCCGTATACGCTCCTCCGCACCACGCGGCAGGAACAGTCCAGCGCACCAAGACCTGCGACTGCTGAAAATAAAATAGATACAGGCGCCGTGACTCTGGTGGATCACGGCGCCTGTATCGTTGAGGAAGTGGAGATAAAAAAGATAATATGGAAATTCCAAAACGCAGGTTGGGGGTTCTGCGTTTTGCGTGGATGGTGAAATCAGCGAAGCATTACTTTCTGCTTATTCTCGCCCGGCAGTCGAAATCATCCGACCTCGACCGCCGAAAAGTCATAGTACAGATCCATCGGGCGGTTATCGTCGAGCAGGAGTATGCTGTTATCCTCGAGCAGGAGGTTATCTCCCGCATACTTCATGATAAAGTCTATGCCATAGTTGACAGCCTGTTCTTCATTCTCAGCGTAAATAAATCCGCTGACGGGGTTGACGGTGTCCTCGCAGGCGCCTATCTCCCTGCCGTCATCTCCGATTTTCTTGCATCGGCATTCGAGCACATAGCGCGAGCCGATATCCGGAAGTCCGTCATATTCTTTTAGCATTATTATCCGTCCCTTGAATTTATCTGCAGGTGCGGTTTGCCGCAGCCTGCCGCATGCCTCCGCGCTGCCGGCGGTCAGGCAGCAGACGGAAAAACCCGCCCGCTTCCCGCCGTATAGGAGTATAGGAGGTAGTTGGCTTCATTTATGTACTTCGCTTGAGTACGCCATAATTTTAACGCAATGCAAGCAAAAAGTGTTGATTTTTCAAAAAGTGATGTAAAAATGGGCAAAAACGATATATTTCGAACAGCTATTTTTCTATACAGCAAACATGCGACATATTTTGACAGATTGTTGCGTATAATTATCAGTGCCAAAAGAACATTTTATTTGTACGGCATAATAACACAGTTAAAAAAGTGTAAGAACATACCTTATAAGTCCGCCGCGGTGCAGAGTTGTAAGAAAATACCTGCGCAGTCGGTTGAAATATTTTTTATGCCCATACACTGTTATTATAAATAAAGAAAGCAGACAAGGCGTGTGCCCTGCCTGCTTTCTTTTATATAGGAGTTATGTAGGAGATAGATTTCACATTCACGCTCTTTTCAGAGGTCAACACTATTTTAGCGCATTTGCCGCCGGAAGTGTGAATTTTTGCAAAAGTGATGCGATTTTGGGCGAAAACGATGTTTTTCGTGAGTTTAATTTGCCGAGGTCGCAAAACTCAATTCAAGCGGTGACCGGCAAACAGTAAAAAATAATCGCTGATGACATTTTTTGTTTTTCTGTTTGCTTTTTTGACAAAATGTGGTATAATATTTACGGGAGCGTGATTCTTTTGATAGATATACTTGTCTGCGATGACAGCGCGGAAATAGTTGAACAAGTAAAAAAGCTGCTGTGCGCATGGGAAAAAGTGAACACTGTCAGCTTCAATATAGACTGCCGCCAATCGGGAAAATTTATTCTCGAAAACAAGCACAAATATGACATTGCTTTCATTGATATCGAGATGCCCGAAATGAGCGGACTCGAACTCGCGGTCGAGCTCAAGAAGCAGAACCCGGATGTACTCATCATCGTTCTGACCTCGTTCCAGCGATATCTCGACGACGCGATGCGCATCCATGTTTTCAGATATCTCTCGAAGCCCGTCGATGTCAACCGCTTCAACAAGAACCTCTTTGACGCCGTTCAGGAATACCGCACACTGAGCAAGACGATAATTCTCGAGACTCACGACATAGTCAAGAAGATAAAGACAAAAGACATTCTCTATATTGAAAACAGGCGCTACGGCGCACTTCTCGTGACAAAAGACGCCGAATATGCGACAGGAGTCAGACTAAAAGACTGGATAGCCAAAACCGGTCAGCCGGACTGCTTTGTCTATTCCCACGCGAGCTACATAGTCAATCTGCAAAACGTCATCGACTTTTCAAAAGACAGCGTCACGCTCAGAAAAGGCGACGGCGAAACGGTAAGCGTATATATGTCCCAGCGCAAATACCCCGCCTTCAGAAAGGCATTTTTTAACTTTGCGGGAGGTATATGATGGACACTGTGTGTAAATTGATTGCCTGCGCTTTCGGACAATTTGCCGCGTACTGCTATTTTTCAAGGCGGTTTGAAACAAAATGTCCGATTGCCGCAGTCTGTGGATTCTTTGCGGCGGCTGCTGCCGTCCAATTTGCCGTAAGCTTCGCGGGGCTTGCCGCGCTCAACATAACCCTGCTCTTTATCAGCAATCTCTGCGCCGCGCTCATAATATACCGTGCAGGAATAAAGCAGACGCTGATCCATTGCTTACTGCTCGAAGTTCTTGCCGCGATGTCGGCATTTATAATAATGTTCGGTCTGCCGAAAATTATCGGCCATGAGCCGCCCGGGAACGGAATGATATTGCTTGGCATATCGGCGAGCGCGCTGTATTTTACATTCGCTTATGCCGTATCAAGGCATAACGACAATATGATTGCCTATTACGTACTGATGTCCCTGCTCTCGCTGGTCTGCGCCGCAATGATTGCAGGCTTCGCATTTTTCCCGGGGAGCAATCTGATTTTGACGCTGATATCGGTCGTTCTGCCGTTGGCGATATCCGCCGTCTGCCTTGCGCACAGAAAGTTAGTCTGCAAAATCACAAACTCAACCGAATCGCTTCTCGAAGAACAGCGTCAGAAGCTGAACACGGAATACTATGCGGAGCTTGAGCATCAATACGACCTGCGCGACATTATTATCCATGACATAAAGGGGCAGCTGCGCACGATAAAGCAGCTCTCACAAAACGGAGAAAACGACCGCATAAAAAGCTACATCGACTCGATATACAACAGCGGCGCGATGGGCGCGGTGAAGCAGTTCAGCAGCAACAAGCTCGCGAATGTTATAATCAGCAGATACGCGCATCTGTGCGCAAATTCTGAGATAAAATTCAACTGCGATGTGCGCAGCATCGATTTTTCTTTTCTTTCGGACAGCGACCTCACAATATTACTCGACAACATCCTCAACGGGGCATACAAATCCGCCGAAAAATCAGAAGAGCGCTTTATCGACATGAGCATCGGCAGCTTCAACGAGGCATATGTCGTGCTCAACGTCCGCCACAGCGTGGACGGTTCACCGGATATAAAGAGCAGCGAGAGGGCGGCGCGCATAAGCAAGATAATTCAAAAATACGGCGGACAGGCATCGTTCGACTGCGCGGACGAGAGAATATTCGAGGCGAAGATAATGTTCAAGTCCCCAATCGCCAATATGAAATAAAATTAAAAGGGCTGCTTTCCGGGCAGTCCTTTTTCGCTGTTATTCTTTAATTGTATTGAACTTATATTGACGCAAGAGTATAATTAATATATATTTTCAATTAACATCAATCCTAAAAAAGGAAGGTGCGGAAAATGAAAGAAGTGAAATCCCCAAAGAAGCCTCTGATATTCTACTACGGCATTGCGCTGCTCGTCATTGTGCTGTTCAATGTGATTGTGTCTCCCCTGCTCGTCAAGGCACGAGTGACGGAAGTCGACTACGGCACATTTATGAGCATGATTGAGCAGAAGAAAATCGGCAATGTCGAGGTCGAGGACGATCAGATAATCTTCACCGACAAGGACGACGCGAAGAAAATCTACAAGACCGGCGCGATGAACGACCCGACGCTGACTCAGCGGCTCTACGACTCCGGCGCGAAGTTCTCAAAGGATATTGAGACGACGACTTCGCCGTTGGTGAGTTTCCTGCTGACTTTTGTGCTCCCGCTGATAATCTTCATCGGACTCGGCCAGTATATGGGCAAGAAGCTGATGGAACAGGCGGGCGGCAAAAACTCCATGGCGTTCGGCTTCGGCAAGAGCAACGCGAAGGTCTATGTCCCGTCGACCCAGGGCATACATTTCAGCGACGTTGCGGGTGAAGACGAGGCGAAAGAGAGCCTTTCGGAGATAGTCGACTATCTCCACAATCCGAAGAAATATTCCGACGTCGGCGCGTCGATGCCCAAGGGTGTTCTGCTCGTCGGCCCTCCCGGAACGGGTAAAACAATGCTCGCAAAGGCTGTTGCGGGCGAAGCGAATGTGCCGTTCTTCTCGATGTCCGGTTCGGAATTCGTCGAGATGTTCGTCGGCATGGGTGCTTCAAAGGTCAGGGATCTTTTCAGCCAGGCGAAAGAGAAAGCTCCCTGCATAGTGTTCATCGATGAGATCGACGCCATCGGCAAAAAGCGCGACGGTCAGTTCAGCTCCAACGACGAGCGCGAGCAGACCCTCAACCAGCTACTTACCGAAATGGACGGTTTCCAGGAAAATATCGGCGTTATCATTCTCGCGGCGACAAACCGCCCGGAGACGCTCGATCCCGCGCTCACCCGCCCCGGCCGTTTCGACAGGCGCGTACCCGTTGAGCTGCCCGACCTTGCGGGACGCGAGGCGATACTGAAAGTCCACGCAAAGAAGATAAAGACGGCTGACGATGTCAACTTCCACACGATAGCGAGAATGGCATCCGGCGCATCGGGCGCGGAGCTTGCGAATATTATAAATGAGGCGGCGCTGCGCGCGGTCAGGAACAACCGAACCGTCGTCAACGAATCCGACCTCGAAGAGAGCATCGAGACGGTCATCGCGGGATATCAGAAGAAGAACGCGGTGCTCTCGGACAGCGAAAAGAAAGTTGTCGCTTATCACGAGATAGGTCACGCGCTCGTTGCGGCTATGCAGTCACACTCGGCGCCTGTGCAGAAGATAACGATAATCCCCCGCACCTCCGGCGCACTCGGCTACACGATGCAGGTCGATCAGGGCGACAAATATCTGCTGACAAAGCAGGAGCTTGAAAACAAGATTGCGACATTTACGGGCGGACGCGCCGCAGAAGAGCTCGTTTTCAGCGAGATAACAACAGGCGCATCGAACGACATCGAGCAGGCGACAAAGCTTGCCCGCGCGATGATAACCCGCTACGGCATGAGCGAAGATTTTGACATGGTTGCTCTTGAAACTGTATCGAACCAGTATCTCGGCGGCGACGCCTCACTCGCCTGCTCCGCCGATACGCAGAATGAAATAGACCGCAAGGTTGTTGAACTCGTAAAGCGCCAGCATGAGAAGGCTTCGAAAATCCTCGCGGACAACCGCGGAAAGCTCGACGAGCTGGCAAAATATCTCTATGAAAAAGAGACCATAACCGGCGAAGAATTCATGTCCATTCTCAACAAAGGAGGCGAAGAGGAATGAAAAGGCGTTCCGGCTTCGGATGGATGGAGCTTATAGTCGGCATTGCGCTCGCGGCGCTCGGAATATTCACTTTTGTCTATCCCGATAATGCAGTGACAACCCTCGTTATTATCTACGGCATAATCGCCATAATAACCGGCATTGCGGATGTTGTGCTCTATGTTCGCGTTGACAAGCATCTCGGCTTCGGCCCGACTGTATCGCTCATTTCGGGCATACTCAGCGTCATGGCGGGCGTCATGCTGCTCGTCTATCCCAACGCGGGCAAATGGGTGCTCTCGCTCCTGTTCCCGATATGGTTCATCGCACACTGTCTCTCGAGGCTCTCGCACCTGAACACGATTCGGTTCATCGCGGGCAATTTCGTCTACTGGTTCACGATGATTGTCAACATCATCGGGCTTGTGCTCGGCGTTGTGATGATATTCAGCCCGAACATCTCGGTTGCGGCGGTCGCTTACATCGTCGGCGCATACCTTGTGCTGTTCGGTATCGACTGCATCATACTTGCGTTCAGCCGCATCGGCGAGGGCAAACAATACTGATAAAACAAAAAGCAAGGTCAAGCGTAGTTTTGACCTTGCTTTTTTCTGCTTTCCAAACAGTGCCGCCGACGGCGGCATAGGGTCGTCGAGTCGCCGACCCCTACAAAGAATCTCAAATTCAACATTGAGCCATATTGATAAAAGCGCCGGAGGCGGGAAATCCCCTGTCTCCGGCGTTTTTATTTATTTTATTCAGTCGGTCACGGACACGATATTTATCAGCACCTCGACCATTTTGGGCAATGCGTCGACGGGTATCGCCTCATAGATACTGTGGAAATTCATGCCGCCGGTCGAGAGGTTCGGGCACGGCAGGCCCTCAAACGAGAGACGTGCGCCGTCCGTTCCGCCGCGTATCGGCACTATTTCAGGCTCAACGCCCGCATCGCGCATAGCTTTTTCGGCGCGCTCGACAATATCCATATGCTTCTCGATTATCTCGAACATATTATAATAGCTGTCTTTGATATTCAGCTCGAAAGTGCCCGAGCCGTACTTTTCGTTCAGGAAACCGACGGTATCGGCGACGAACTTCTTGCGGCGCTCGAAGTTATTCTTGTCGTGGTCGCGGATTATCATATGCGCGCTCGCCTCGGTCTCGTTGCCGGCGATACGCGCCAAATGATAGAAACCCTCGCGTCCCTCAGTATGCGCCGGGGTCTCCCACGCGGGGAGCATATTGACAAACTCCGCGAGATACAGCGCGGCATTTTTCATCTTGTTCTTGGCGGTTCCGGGGTGGGTATTCACTCCGTGAACCGTGATATCAGCGGCTGCGGCGTTGAAGTTTTCGCACTCGATACCACCGACCTCGCCGCCGTCGACAGTATAGGCAAAATCGGCGTTGAAGCGCGCAAAGTCGAAGTGATCCGCACCGCAGCCTATCTCCTCGTCGGGAGTGAAGCAGATGCTCAGCGCACCGTGGCGGATGTTTTTGTTCGCGTTGATTTCGGCGCACAGGGCGACTATCTCAGCAACGCCGGCTTTGTCGTCCGCGCCGAGCAGAGTGGTATGATCGGTAACTATAAGCTCGCGCCCGATATATTCATCGCCGACCATCGGGGCGTTCGTGCCGTCAAATTTGATTATCTGCGGCTTGACGTTCGCGCCGCTGACATCGGGCGAAGTATCCATATGCGAGACAAGCCCTATCTTAGGGCAATTTTCGCAGCCATCGGACGCAGGGATATGCCCATAGACATAGCCCATTTCGTCGCGCATTGCATCGGCGACTCCCGCGCCGCGAAGCTCCTCGACGAGATAATCGGCAAGGACGAGCTGGGTCGCGGTCGAGGGCACGGTATCGCTCGACTCGTCGGAAGTGGTTTCGAATGTCACATATTTCAGAAATCTTTCGGTAACGGTCATTTTTATCATCTCCGTTTTTTTGTCGGTTCAATGATAGCACAATCGGCGGAATTTGGCAACAGAGCGGTGAAATTTGGAGGAATATCGGTGTGTTTTGGGGCGTGGAATTTCAATCGTAAAGCCGATGTGATTTTGTATCGACTGCGCCGACAGCAGACAACCGCAAAGGCTGTCCCTACGGTATTAAAATTAAATATTCGTGAAGGTTATGTGCCGCTAATGCGGCATCGGTGCGTCGAGGTCGCCGCACCCTACAAGCTGCATGTATTTTGCCGTCGAACGATATCCGCCCTACCGCATCGCATTCACATAGTCACTCCAAATACAGAAAAACTGATACCCAAAAACAGGCAAAGCGAAAACTGCCCGTGCCACTTGCGTGACACGGGCAGCGTTCAATTATGCTTTGAGCTTTGGATTATGACTTAACCCTCAACATAAGCATACTGGAAGTACCAGTAGCCATAGGGGCTGTGCCAAATGCCCTTAAGGGTCTTATTCTGGAGCCAGAAGTCGTTGTAATATGCAACGGGGATGCAAGCATAATCCTCGGACATAATCTTCTCAGCCTCATGAAGAGCCTCAAAGTGAGCCTTGGAATCGGCGACCTTGGACTTATCCATAGCGGCGTCGAAAGCCTTGCTGTTGTACTTGCCGTCGTTGTTGCCGTTGGACGAATAGAACAGCTCGATTATGTTGGAAGCGTCATTGTAGTCCATGACCCAACCGTTACGGGCCATCTCGTAGTTACCGGCGCGGCGCTGAGGAGTGAAGGACGACCAGTCAACGGTGTCAATCTTCATCTCGATGCCGAGCTCCTTCTTGTATACCTGCTGGAGATACTCTGCAAGAGCCTTGTGGTAACCGACATCATTGGTCGAATAAGTGATGGTCGGGAAGCCCTTACCGTCGGGATAGCCTGCCTCTGCGAGAGCCTTCTTAGCCTCTGCAACGTTGGCCTGATAATCCTTGCTGATATAGGTGCTGCCGCCGTTTGCCGCGATAGAGTTGTCGATGAACATACCCTCGTTGTCAACTATGCCGGGGCCGACAAAGTTATAAGCCGGGGTGTAGGTGCCCTGCATGATGGTGTTCGCAACATACTCACGGTCAATAACAAGGCTGAGAGCCTTACGGACATTGACGTTGTTGAAGGGAGCCTTCTGATTGTTCATGCTGAGATAGTAGGTGCCGAGATTGGTGTCGACATAGAAGTCGCCGCCGTCGGCTGCCTTCTTGAGGCTCGGGATTTCCTCGGTGGGAACATCCTTTATCATGAGAGCCTGGCCGCTGGTGTAAGCGGCATAAGAAGCGGCAGAATCCTCGAGAAGGAGGAAGGTAAGCTGCTCGGTAACGATCTTGCTGTTATCCCAGCCGCCCTTATAGTTGGGGTTCTTCTTGCATATGATCTTCTCGCCGGGAGTCCACTCGGAGATCATGTAGGGGCCGTTGCAGACATAGGTCTCGGGCTTGGTTGCCCATTTGTCGCCGTTCTTTTCAACGGTAGCCTTCTGAACGGGGCTCATGGTGCCGAAAGCAACGATCTTGTCGAAGTAAGAGCAGGGATATGCAAGCTTGATGGTGAGAGTCTTGCCGTCCTCGCTGGCCTTAACATTGAGCTTATCGCGATCGGGCTTTGTGGTCGGTTTGCCTTTCTCATCGGGGTTACCCGCAGCATCCAGATAGCCTTCGATCATGCCGACAACAGTCGAGCCGTAGGGGGCGCCGACATCGGGATCGGTAATTCTCTTCATGGTGTACTCGAAGTCCTTGGCGTTGAGCTCGGTGCCGTCGGACCACTTCAGGCCGTCACGCATGGTGAAGGTCCAGGTGAGACCGTCGGGGCTGACAGTGTAGGACTCAGCCTGTCCGGGCTGAACCTTGTTGTCTTTGTCGATTATAAGCAATGTCTCAAACAGAGTGATGAGCATATTGCCGCCATCGACTGCACTGTTAAGTGCCGGATCGAGAGTTTCCGGGTTGGGACCGATCTGAACAGTGATGTTGTCGGTCTTCTTCTTCTCTTCCTTCTTGCAGGAGCCGAGAACTGCTATAGCAGAAACTGCAAGCACCAGAACAAGGAACAGAGATACGATTCTCTTGATCTTCATTGATACATCTCCTCTACAAAATTTTACGGCTTTGCCGCTTTATTATCCATTGCGCTCCAAAACGCAATAAACACCGTTGATTCTGACTTCATATGTCAGTCTGCGACCTTATCGAGATGATGGCACGCGGCGAAATGGCCGGGGCTTACCTCCCTGAGCTGCGGGCACTCGTTGGCGCACTGCTCGTCCGCATAGGGGCAGCGGGTGCGGAAACGGCAGCCGCTCGGAGGATTCAGCGGGCTCGGGACATCGCCCTGAAGCGGGATGCGCTTCGCGGCTCGCGCCGTCTTGGGGTCTGCCTCGGGGATTGCCGAGATAAGGCTTCTTGTATAGGGGTGGACGCTGTGCGCGATAAGCTCGAAGCTGTCTGCAAGCTCCACGAGTTTGCCGAGATACATAACGCCGATGCGGTTCGAGATATGGCGAACGACGCTGAGATCGTGGGCAATAAACAGATAAGTAAGTCCGAGATCCGCCTGCAAGTCCTCAAACATATTGACGACCTGCGCCTGAATGGAGACGTCGAGCGCGGAGACCGGCTCATCGCAGACGATGAACTCGGGATCGACCGCAAGAGCTCTCGCTATACCGACTCTCTGGCGCTGACCGCCGGAGAACTCATGCGGGTAGCGGTTTGCGTGCTCGCTGTTGAGTCCGACGCGCTCAAGAAGGGAGATTATCTTCTCTCTTCTCTCCGCCTTGTTGGCGGCGAGATGGTGGATATCGATGGGCTCACCGACGATATCGCCTATCGTCATGCGCGGGTCAAGGCTCGCATAGGGGTCCTGGAAAACCATCTGCATCTTGCGTCTGAAGGGCAGCATATTGACAGCGACCTTGTTCTCCTTGTCGAAAATCACTTTTCCGTCATAGATTATCTTGCCGTCCGTGGGCTCATAGAGTCTGAGCAGAGTACGACCGACGGTAGTTTTGCCGCAGCCGGACTCGCCGACGAGACCGAGCGTCTCTCCCTTATTGATAAAGAACGAGACATCATCGACTGCCTGGACGAATTTTTTGTGCTTTCCTCTGCCGCCTGCCGGGAAATACTGCTGCAGGTGCTGCACTTCAACGAGCTTTTCATTCTCACTCACAGCTTATCTCCCCCTTTTCAAATTCTTCTTTCTGAAGCAGCCAGCAGTGGCTGTAGTGCGTATCGCTAAGCTCCGTCTTGGGCGGCATCTCGCGCAGGCATATCTTCATGCAGTTTGCGCAGCGCGGCGCGAACGGGCAGCCTGCGGGAGGATTCAGCAGGTCGACCGGCTGACCCTCGATAGGCACAAGGCGCTCTATCTCCTGAGCGCTGAGCTTGGGAATAGAATTGATGAGTCCTTTGGTGTATTCATGCTTGGGCTCATAGAATATCTCATCCGCCGTGCCGTACTCAACAATGTGACCGGCATACATGACGGCGATTCTCTCGCACATGCTGGCGACGACGCCGAGGTCATGGGTTATCATTATGATGCTCATGCCGAGCTTCTGTCTGAGTTCCTGCATAAGCTCGAGTATCTGAGCCTGAATTGTAACGTCGAGAGCCGTTGTGGGCTCGTCGGCTATGAGCAGTTTGGGCTCGCACGCGAGGGCTATTGCTATCATGACTCGCTGACGCATACCACCGGAGAGCTCATGGGGATACTGCTTGAGACGCTTTGCCGGCTCGTTGATGCCGACAAGCTCGAGCAGCTCCTTCGCGCGGTCATATGCCTCTTTTTTGCTCTTGCCCGTATGCAGGCAGATAACCTCGGTTATCTGATTGCCGATAGTATAGACAGGGTTGAGGCTCGTCATGGGATCCTGGAAGATTATCGAGACCTCGTTGCCCCTGATTTTGCGCATTTCTTTTTCGCTCATCTTTTCGATCTGATGACCGTTGAAATATATCGTACCGCCGATGAGCTTGCCGGGATAGGCGGTAAGACCCATTATTGAATAAGCCGTGACGGATTTGCCCGAGCCGGACTCGCCGACTATGCCGAGCACCTCGCCCTCGTTCATGGAGAAGGACACGCCGTTAAGCGCCTTGACCTCGCCCGCGGGGGTGAAGAACGAGAGTTTTTCGTCTTTTATTTCCAGAAGTTTTTCGCTCAAAATTCTCGTCCTCCTTGTCAGTTTTTCAGCTTCGGATCAAACGCATCGCGCAGTCCGTCGCCGAAGAGGTTGAATGCGAGAATGATGACGCTGATAAGTATTGCCGGCAAAAACAGCAGATGCGGATAAGTGTTCATGCCCTTGACCGCATCGGTTGCGAGGGAGCCGAGCGACGGCATGGGAGCCGCAACGCCGAGTCCGAGGAAGCTCAGATAGCTCTCAGTGAATATAGCCGAGGGGATCTGAAGAGTTGTGGTAACGATAAGGGTGCCGATGCAGTTTGTGAGCAGGTGCTTTCTGATTATGCGCGAGCTACTTGCGCCGAGAGCGCGCGCCGCCGTGACATATTCGGACTCCTTGAGCACAAGAATCTGCGAACGCGTGATACGCGCCATGCCGACCCAATAGAGTAGAACGAACACGAGGAATATCGCGATAAGGTTCGGTCCGACCGTGTTCATCCAGCCAAATCCGGGCTGTTCGGCGAGATCCTCAAGCCTCGGTTTCAAGGCAAGCGAGAGCACTATTATCAAAAGAACATCAGGTATTGTATAGAGAATATCGGTGATTCTCATCATTATTATATCGACCCAGCCACCGGCAAATCCGGCGACGGCGCCGAAAATCGAGCCGACTATCAGGACGAGCGCCGCGCAGATAAGACCGACTGTAAGGCTGATTCGCGTGCCCATCATAAGGCGAACGGCAAAGTCTCTGCCGAGCTTGTCCGTGCCGCAGATATGCGGGAACACCTTTTCGCCCGCGTCTATACGCGCCTGCTCGGTCTGGCTGTATTCAAAGGGCTTGAGATTCTCGCTATACTTAATCTGCTGCTCGTAGCTATACGGCCAAAAAGCAGGCATAACATAAGCGAAAAACATTATTATAAGGATGAAAACGAGGCTTATCATCGCTATCTTGTTCTTGCGCAGGCGGCGCATACCGTCCGCCCAGAAGTTGACGCTGTCGCGCATGACGACGAGGCTCTCTTTTTCATCGTTTGTTGCCGGGATAAAATCATCTGCATTCAGGTGCAGACTCGGAAATTTTTTCTTCATCGTTTCTCTCCTGCCGCTCCCTTACTTGAGTTTAATACGGGGGTCTATGATCTTATAGAGGATATCAACTATAACATTCGCCGCAATTATAAGAGTGGCAAGAACTATTGTAGTTCCCATTATCAGCGTATAGTCTTTTTGGTTTATCGCCGAGACGAAATCGCGGCCGAGACCGGGAATGGTGAATATCTTCTCCACGACGAACGATCCGGTCATAAGACCCGCCAGCATGGGGCCGACATAAGTAACAACGGGAAGGATGGCGTTTCGCAGGGCGTGCTTGAAGAGAACCTTGAAGTTCGACAGACCCTTTGCCCTCGCGGTGCGGATATAGTCCTGACCCATAACATCGAGCAGGCTCGAGCGCATGAGGCGCGTTATATATGCAGTCGGATAAATCGACAGCGCCGTTACCGGCATTATATATGATGCCAACGAGTTTAGTCCTATCGTCGGCAATATGTTCAGCTTGCTTCCGAACGTATATAGCAGAATAACGCTGCTTATAAAGCTCGGTATGGCTATTCCGCAGGTCGCAAGCACGATAATAATATTATCGGCGAATTTTCCTCTGTTATAGGCCGAGACACAGCCCAGCGGGATACCGACGAGCAACGATACGAGCACGGCGACGCCCGCAAGACGCGCCGAAATCGGAAATTTCGAGGAAATTATTTCGTTGACCGAACGTCCGCGCTGTTTAAGGCTCGGGCCCATATCTCCCTTGAGAAGATCGGACATATATGTCAAATAACGCTGCCCTAGGGGCTTGTCCAGTCCGAATTTTGCTTCAAGCGCTCTCTGCGCCGCCTCACTCATAGACTTCTCAGCCGTGAACGGACCGCCCGGTACCAGATTCATCAGAAGAAAAGTCAGTGTTGCAACAATGAATATGCACAGCAGACCCATTGCAACACGCTTGATGATATACTTCGCCAAGTATGCCAACTCCCTGTCGTCAAAGTATCGGGGCGAAAATTGTGCGCCGCCCCGTAGAAAAAGCACCACAAACAACTAAAAGTGTTGAATTACAACTATTTATGACTGCTTAATATAGGACATATTAACATAATACAGCCAAAAATGCAAGCTTATACAGATTGAATTTATTGTCAAATACCCCGGAATGCCATCAAAATTTTCGGCGGCTTTATATCTCGGTGTCCGCGATATTCGTTTTTTGTGCAAACGCGGCGCAAAGATTCCCGAAAGCGCGCTGTCAAGCCGTTTTGCAAAATTATTCGCTTTGCTTCAGCAATGTATCAGAGCACCGAATTACAGCTTTGCCGCGTTAGCCTGAGATTGATTTTGCCATATAAATTTCAGATGTGATATTTGAGCACAGCAAAGAAGCGTGACGATACACAGCAAAGAAGCGTGACGATATATGCATATTGTATCAAACGGAGCGCAGTAAAAAAAACTGTGCTCCGCGAAAAAATATTCAAAAATTTACTGCATGACGGAAAGGATGAAGCATACAGCCGACACAGTAAACAGCACTGCGGAAAGGGCAGTTGTCATAAGTCTGCTCTTTCTTGATGTATCTTCATTACCGCTTTCTTTGCTGATACCGACCATCATAAATTTGAACAGAATCGAGAGACCGAAAATCATTCCGGCCACAACATACGCTGTTCTAAGACTCGACTGATAAGACATAACATGCTGCGGATTCAAGAGACTTTCAAGTCTGATAAGTCCCAGCGGAATAGCCATCGTCAGACCGAAGCCAAACAGAATTTTAAGTCCGATAAGGTTGCTCATGCTCGGATATCCGCCGACTGCCGACTTTCCGGAAGCATCCTCAAGATTTCTCAAAACCGAGCCCACCTGACCGACGCTGTAAAGCTTGCCGTCGATAAGGTAGCCGTTGCCGAGCTTATCGTTTATGATAAAGTAATTTCTGGAATCCTGAAACCACACGGGCAGAGTGAACGGCACAAGTTTTCCTTTGACCTTTGCCAACGCCAACAAACGGTTATTATCATCGCGTCCGTTGCGGCGCAGCTGCTTACTCTCAAACGAGCCGAACTTTTCAATATCATCATAGTAAACCGACACTTTGTGCGACAGAATCGGCTTATAGAATGTCTTTGCATGATCCATAAACGCATCAAAGTACACTGCCTCAAAATGGTCTTCATAGAAAGCGAACTTCGACATGAAGATAATTTTGAGCGCGCTGACGCTTATAAAATATGTAAGCGCAGCCGCCACTGCAATGACGACGATGCGCTCCGGCGCCAGTCCTTTGAGAATGATGGACACGGCTTCGTAAATCAGCATCGCGGGAAACGCAAAGCCCACAAGGGCAAGCATCAGACTTCCCGCTTCAAACGGTCGGACAACTGTCTTTTTCATAGTGTTATCCCTTTCAGTTTTTTACCAACTCTCTCTCCTTATCTGTATGGAAGAACGCGATATTGACCGTGAACTCCCTGTCAGCCTCGCTGTATGACCAATCGAACTCGCCGTTATATTTCCCCGCTATCGCCTTGATGCTCTTTGTTCCAAGACCGTGGAAGCCGCCGGAATTCTTTGAAGTCCTGAGCGATTTGCCGACGGACTGCGGCTTGCGGTCGCTGGAATTGACGCAGGAAAGCATATCGAATTCATTGACCCTGTTTATCGAAAGCTCTATCGTTTTCTTTTCGGAAACGCTCGCCGCCTCGACCGCATTGTCGAGGATATTGCTCAGAAGCGTTATCAGATCCGGCGCATCCATAAACGAGAGGTTCGCCGTTCTTATATTGTATTCGAAGCTTATCCCGCTCGAATCGCAGATCGATTTATATTTGTTGAGCAGCAGATCGAGGAACTTGTTCTTTGTGTTGCCAAACATCGAATGGTATTTTATATCGCTGTAGATATTCTCGATATATTCGCTGACTGCGGGATCGTTCGCGAGCGCTTTTATGGCGATAAGATGATTTTTCTCGTCATGCGTTATAGTCTTGAGCATCTCGTTCTGCTGATCGAGCAGGGCGTAATAAGTCTGGTCGGTGCGCAGTCTCTCCGCCTCGCGCTGGGTCTTATAGAGCTCGTCCATCTTGCACGAAGTGCGCCCGTAAAAGACGAAAGTCAGAAACGCCGACGCGATTATCGCGATTGACGCGACGGAAATTATAACGCTGATGTTCTTCGGCAATTCGTAGCGCACGGAGATCATCCAGAAAGTATAGAGAATAACTATCGACGCTATAGGATAAATCAGCAGGAACGCGGGGATGCGCACGCCCTTCTGACCGCGCAGATACAGTCCCGCATAAACAGCCGCTTTCGTCAGAACGAAGAGGACGGACTTGCTCAGGAGCACCATAAGCAGATAGATATAGACGCTCGACTGATACGCCTTTATATCACCGCCGCCGATTATCGCGAGCAGGCTTATGACTATAAACTCCGACGCAGTGTTCGACACCGCTATGAACAGCGCGCCGAGCGTTGCGCCTTTGATATTGCATTCAAAGAAGAGCTTTGCAAAGACGGAATCGATAACAAAGCAGAGCAGAATATTGACGACCGTCGAATTGACAAACAGGAACATCGCATACGCCACGGCATAGAAGCCAAAGCCGACCGCCGTTGCGACAATTTTCTTGCCCTTGGTCGAAAACAGATCGTTAAAGAACTGAAAAACAATAAACAGTTCCATAGCGTGTGAAAGTGCAGAAACCAGATTCATTTAGATCATCGTCCCCCGAAATAGTTGAGAAAAAAGTGGCGGAACTCCGCCTGCCTTCTATAGGCTATGGGTATTTCGTACTCGCCGCAGAGCACAATGGTCGTGCGGCTGTAATCCGTCGCGTAATGGACATTGACTATATAGCTCTTATGCACGCGAAAGAATGACGGCGCGGCGAGCTTTGAATCCCAGAAGTCAATGCCGTTTTCCGAATTGTACTCCCCGTGAGCCGTCACGACCCGCGTAGAGCGTCCGGCTATCTCAACAAAAACAATATCTTTTGAGAAGACACACACGGCTTTTCCGCTCTCTTTCACAAGAAAGCTTATGCGCGCCCTGTCGATGAGTTTCAGCGCCTTTTCAACCCCCGCTCTGAGCCGCTTTGCGTCGAGCGGTTTGGATATATATCTGAAAACACGCAGATCCATGGCATCGTCGATATAGTCATCATACGATGTGATAAAAAATATAATGATATTGCGGTTTCTCTTCTTCAGCCTTGCGGCAATCTCAAGCCCGTTATACGGGGTCATGCCTATATCGAGAAAAGCCATATCATATGTTTCCGCGCTGTCATGCAGCTGCGCACTGTCAGATATGAGATCGAACCGCGCATCGATATTCTTCTCCACAAGGGTCGTGCGAACCACCGATTCGATCTTTTTTACATAAGCACTGTCGTCATCACAAATTGCGATCTTCACGAAATGCCACTCCTCGTTGACAATTATACCATATGAGAAAACTCAAGTCAAATTGTTTAAATCGTTAAATCGTTGAGTCATCTTTCTGATGTATGTAACAGTCAACAAGGTGCCAGACCATCCTCTGCTCCTCGACGGAAAGCGACGAGAGCATCTCCCCTATCTGCTCGGGAAGAGAATCGCTTATCACGCCGGAGAAGAAATAGTCCGCGTTGCAGTCGAGAGCCTTGCAGATGAGCATAAAGCTGTTGAGCTTCGGATAGCTCCTGCCGTTCTCTATATTGGATATCTGATTATCAGAGACTCCTATAAGCTCCGCCAGCTCGGACTGTTTCATTCCGAGCAGCTTCCTGCGCTGCATTATCCGCGCCCCGATAACGGCATTCTTCTTTTCATCGTTCACTTTCATCACCTATGGAAAATGTTACCATCTGCCGCTTTTAATTGGAACAAACTGCCATTTACTAACACAATTATATTTGTAATACGCCGTTATTTTATGCCGTTGTTAAATAATATTAAGGATTTGTGCAGTTTTGACGCAAAAATATGCAGTATTGTTTGTTATATTGAATTTTATTGTTGACATGTTATCATATAGGCGTCCCAAAAATACCAAAGAAAGGAAATGCCGGACTTAAATGGAACCGGCAGCAGGTGGACAAAAATGAAGAACATAGCAAAGAAAGCGGCAGAGTCTGTTATTACACTCGCCAAGAAGAACGTCAAGGACGACATCAACTCGACCGGTTCGCCCTGGTCTTATCAGCCCCGTATGCCCAAGAGCGCGGAAATCTACAAGAACAAATGATTTATGATCTGTCAGTTCGCCTGACTTCTCGCCTTGAGAAGCGCGGGTATCTGCCGGACAGCGAGGAAGAGATCGTGGCCTACGGTCTCTTCTCGTTGTTATCAAAGCTGATGTACGCGGTCATCTGCCTGATACTGGGGCTGATTTTTTCGGTTCCGCTCGAGAGCATGATTTTCTACGCCGTGTTCCTGTTCGTCAAGAAATACGGCGGCGGATTCCACGCCTCGACCGAGGGCAGATGCATGATACTGTCGACGATAGAAATACTTTTGTCGATATGCTTTGTTTTCTTCGCCCTGCGCGAGTCCGTGATTTTGAGATCCGGTGCGCTCGCATCGGCAGTGGCATACATTATAATATGTATCCTCTCCCCTGCGGCGGCGAAAGAGAAGCCGCTCGACGACGCGGAGAAAATTCGCTACCGCGAACGGTCGATAATCCGCGTTACACTTACATTCGCAGCCATGACGACGGTGCTCATCTTCGGCTATCCGAGGATATGCGCTCCGCTTTGCGCCGCGCTGATGCTTGAGGGCGTCATGCTGACGGCAGGCAGGATATCGCTGAGAAGATACAGCCGCGAAACGGCAGAAGAGTAACCACAAAAGCCATCTCCGAAAAGGGATGGCTTTTGTGGTTTTAGTATATAAATTGAGCCGCCCCATTAAGGAACGGCTTTTTGTTTATTTTTCTTTTCCAATCGTCACGGTGCTCTGTCCCCTGTGGCGAATGAGCCTTTGGACGGTGAATGTGCCGTCGTTTTTGATATTTATAAGCTGGCCGCCCCTGAAAGGCACGACATAGATATTATGGCCGCACGATAGACCGTAGCTGAGCCTTATCCCGTGATATTCGGCGGAATAGTTGTTCATATGGTCGTGACCCGCGAAGCACGCGACGGGAGCGTCAGCGGGTAATGATGGAATCCCTTTCAGCGCCAACAGAAATATATTTTATCTGCACGCCGATCCGCGCTTCTATGAAGTCGATATATTTTTTCGCCGCTTCGGGCAGTTCATCGAACGAGCGGCAGTCTGAGATATCCTCTTTCCAGCCGTCAAAATACTCATAGACGGGCTTTGCGCTATTGAGCGCGCTGCCGGTCGGGAAAGTATCGACGCGCTTTCCGTCTATTTCATATGCGACGCAGACGGGGATTTTATCGAAATAAGAGAGAATGTCAAGCTTTGTCAGCGCGATTGCGGTCGCGCCCTGGACACGCGCTCCGTAGCGCGAGGCCACGACATCAAAGCCGCCGACTCTTCTCGGTCTGCCGGTAGCCGCGCCATATTCGTTGCCCGCCCGGCGAAGGATTTCGCCCTCTTCACCGAACAGTTCGCACACGAACGGACCCTCGCCAACGCAGGTCGAGTAGGCTTTCATAACGCCTATGCTCTCGTCAAGATGTAACTGCGGAATGCCCGCGCCGATAGTCGAAAATGCGGCGATGCTGTTTGACGACGAGGTATACGGATAAATGCCGTAATCAATATCCCTGAGTGCGCCGAGCTGAGCTTCAAAGAGTATCTTTTTGCCCTCGTCAGCCGCTTTGCTCAAATATTCCGACGTGTTGCAGATATACGGGAGCAGCGGTTTGCCGTAGGTGCGAAGCCAGGTGAGCATTTTTTCGGCGTCGATAGGCTCGTGGTGATATCCGCCCTCGATGAGCAGGTTTTTCCACTCGACGATATCCCTGAGATGATCGGCGACGCCGTCTACGTCGCGCAGATCACCCATACGAATAGTCTTTTTCATATATTTGTCCGCATAGACGGGCGCGATTCCGCGGCGGGTCGAGCCGAATTTTTTATCGGAGAGTCTGTCCTCTTCAAGGCAGTCCTGTATTCTGTGATAGGGCATGCAGATAGTTGCGCGGTCGCTGATTTTCAAGTTTTCCGGGGATATCTCTATCCCCTTTTCGCGCAGCCTGCCGATCTCGCCGACGAGGTGCTCGATATCAATAACCATTCCCGTGCCCATGACGTTCACTGTGCCGTCGCGCAGAATGCCGGAGGGAAGCAGATTGAGAATAAACGTGCCCTTTTCGTTGACGACGGTGTGACCCGCATTGTTTCCGCCCTGATAGCGCGAAACTATATCAAAATCCTGCGAAAGATAATCGACGATGCGTCCCTTGCCCTCGTCGCCCCAGTTAACACCGACTATCGCTGATAACATAATGATTGCTCCTTTTTTTGTTTGACTTGCCGCCATGAGGCGTGATTTCAGTTTTCGCTGTGTTTTGCGCCGTTTTCCGCGCTGAGAATAAGCTCCTCCTCTTCGCGGATGAACATCATGCCGAAGCTTATCAAAAGCAGTCCGCAGGATATCCAGATCGACTTCTCGCCGAGTCTCCCGGTAACAAAGCTGCCGACACCCGCGCCGACGGCAAAGACCAATATGACCGCGAAATATGTAAGCGCCTTTTTGAGTATCGCCTTATCCTTTGTGCGAAAATAGGCGCAGAGAGCCTCAGTGCCGCTTCGCATATTGCCGATGCACATCGTGCTGGCATAGGCATGGCCGCGCACCTTATGGAATGTCTGCACCTGAAGCGCGCAGACGAACGAGACGAGCGCATTCGCGAGAGGATCGAGCTTCTGCGGCATGAATCCGACCGCAAACAGCAGAACTATCTCATCGATAAGAATCAGCTGCCGCCAGTGGATTTTCTCGCAGTTTTTGAACCGCATATGCACCACTTCCGCTATAGCGATGCCGATGATAAACGACACAACGGGGATTAGATATTTGATGACCCTGCTTCTGTCCGCGTCGACAAGAGCCGTGCTCATGAGCACGATGTTTCCCGTCTGCGCGTTTGCAAAGACCGAGCCGCGGCAGCAATAAGTATAGGCATCCTGAAATCCGCCGGAGAGTATTATGAACACCGCCGCGCGGAATTTGTCAGACATCTGTCCGTGAAAACCGTTTTTGAGCTTCATGCAGACACACGACCCTTGGATTTATCGGCAGTCAGCCTGTCTATGCTGACAAGCTTCGTGCAGAGTGCGAGCACGCGCACCGCGAGAGTTATCTCTTCGACCGTTGCAAACGACGGGGCGAGCCTTATATTTTTATCCTCCGGGTCGAGTCCGTGCGGATAAGTTGCCCCGGCGGGAGTGAACGTAACGCCGCAGTCGCCGCACATCTTCACGACCTTTCCGGCGCAGCCCGGCATGGTGTCAAACGAGAGGAAATACCCGCCCTTGGGCGTTGTCCACTCTGCGATGCCCAAGCCGCCCAGTTCTTCGTCCAGCACTTTATATACCGAATCGAACTTCGGCTTCAAAATGGCGGCGTGCTTTTTCATATGTGCTTTAAGTCCGGCGCTGTTTTTGAAATATCTCGCGTGCATCAGCTGATTCATCTTATCCGGTCCGATTGTCGCGAATTTCAAAAAGCTCTTTATATCTATCAGATTGGCCGGGCTCGCCGCGACCGCCGCAACGCCCGCGCCCGGGAAGGTTATCTTGCTCGTGGAGCAAAACTCATAGACCATATCGGCGCTGCCGGCTTTTTCGCATTCCTCGATTATATCCGGTATCTGCGCATTGTCGCCGTCAAAGGCGTGGACACAGTAGGCATTGTCCCAGAAGATACGGAAATCCTCCGCCGCCGGCTTCAATGCGGCGAAGCGTCTGACCGTCTCGTCGCTGAACACGATTCCCGTTGGGTTCTGGTATTTCGGCACGCACCAGATACCTTTCACCTTTTCGTCCTTTATCAAATTTTCGACCTTGTCCATATCGGGACCCGTCGGCAGCATCGGCACGGGGACAAGCTCGAAGCCGAAATGCTCGGTTATTGCAAAATGGCGGTCATATCCGGGGACGGGGCAGAGGAACTTGCGCCCTTCAACCTCCTGCCAGGGCTTCGCTCCGCAGATTCCGTCGGTCATGCCGTGGCTGACCATCTGATACATCATAGTAAGGCTGCTGTTCCCGCCAACAAGCGTATGCGACGAGTGCGTGCCCATCATATGCGCGAGCAGGCGCTTTGCCTCCGGGATTCCGTCAAGTCCGCCGTAGTTGCGGCAATCCTGCCCGCTCTCGGAGTCGAGGATGCTGCGGCTGTCGATAACATCGAGCATACCGAGCGACAAATCCAGCTGCTCCGCCGACGGCTTTCCGCGCGACAGATCGAGCGTCACGCCGTTTTTCAAAAGTTTTTGGAGCTCTTTCGCAGCTTTCTCTTTTTCTGCTGCCAGCTCTTCGCTGCTTGCTTTCAGATAATTCAAAGTAATTCTTCTTTCCGGGCTTTACTTTTTTTGACAAGTGTATTATAATCCAGTTGCAGATATGTGTAAAATCTATAATACATATATCAACGATATCTAAAACATATATCAGCGGAGGCTTATCATGAACATAAACTACGACTACTACCGAATCTTTTACTTCGTCGCAAAATACGGCAACATCTCACAGGCCGCGAAGCTGCTTTTGAACAACCAGCCCAATCTGACAAGGACGATAAAGAACCTCGAAAGCGAGCTCGGCTGCCCCCTGTTTTCGCGCACAAACCGCGGCATGCGCCTGACGCCGGAGGGTCAGAAGCTGTATGAGCACATCAAGGTCGCCATCGAGCACATCGAGGCGGGCGAAGAAGAGATAACCGAGAGCAAGAATTTGCAGACGGGCACGGTTTTCGTCGCGGCGAGCGAGGTCGCCCTGCGCTGCCTGCTTCTGCCAGTGCTCAAAAAATTTCGCATGCTCTATCCCGGGGTTCGCATACGCATCAGCAACCACTCGACCCCGCAGGCAATAGCCGCGCTCAAGGACGGAACGGCGGATATCGCAATCGTCACGACTCCGACCGTCCGCTCCGCCTCGCTGAGCGAAACCCCGCTTCGCTCCGTGCGCGAGGTGGCGATATGCTCGCCGGCATTCAAAGAGCTGCTCGGCAGAAAGATAAGCCTCGCCGATCTCGGTAACTATCCGCTGATATCTCTCGGCACGAGCACAAAATCATTCGAGTTTTATTCGGCGTTCTTCACCGAGCACGGTCTGCCGTACAGCCCTGACATCGAAGCGGCAACGGCAGATCAGATTCTCCCGATGGCGCAGGCGGATCTCGGAGTCGGATTCGTGCCCGAGGAGTTCGTAAATCCTTCCGACAACGTGCGGATAATCGACCTCGAAGAAGAGATACCCGAGCGCAGCATCTGCCTTATAAAAAGAAAAGAGCAGCCGCTGAGCGTGGCTGCAAAAGAACTTGAAAGAATGATAATAGAACTGGCGAGCGGAGAGTGAAAAGTGGATAGTGGTGAGTGGCAAGTGAAAAGTGAAGAGTGAAAAGTGAAAAAGTAAAAATCGGCAAATATCTGACGATACTTGCCGATTTTTGGTGCGGATAACAGGGATCGAACCTGCATGGTTGCCCACCGGATCCTAAATCCGGCGCGTCTGCCAATTCCGCCATATCCGCATATGTGCCGTCCGCTGAATGTCTGCGCGGCTTTTGACTGCTATATTATATCAGGGATAATAATTATTTTCAAGTTTTTCGCGTTCGGAGCTACAAAAAATAAAAAAAAGCTTGCTTTTTTGCAAGTTATCTGTTATCATATCATCTGTTACCGAGTAAAGAAGGAGGTGCGACACATGGCAAAATGCGAATATTGCGGTAAGGATGTGTCTTTCGGCATCAAGGTTTCCCATTCTCACAGACGTTCAAACAGAACCTGGAAGCCCAACATTAAAAGGGTCAAGGCTATAGTGAACGGCTCTCCCAAGAGAGTTTATGCATGTACTCGTTGCCTTCGTTCCGGCAAAGTTACACGCGCTGTCTGATGACCGAACAGATATTCACGGCACTGTTTTAAACGGTGCCGTAATTTTTTTGCCTTTTTATATTCACGCTCCGGCATCTTTTTGGGGCGGGTATAATACTATTATATATTCTGTACCCTCCTGACCGCTGACAAAGTTTATGACATAATTGTAAACTTTGGAAAAAGGTATTGATTTTTGGTACAAATGGGTTTAGAATATGAATTAGCACTCGGGGATGTAGAGTGCCAAAAGATTTTTAAGCTTGCATTTTTTATAATTCAGGAGGAATCGATATGAACATTAAACCGCTTGCAGACAGAGTTGTTGTCAAGCCTGTCGAGGTTGAAGAAACTACGAGCAGCGGCATTATCCTCGCCGCTTCCGCACAGGAGAAGCCTCAGGTTGCTGAGGTCGTTGCAGTGGGTCCCGGCGGACTTGTTGACGGCAAGGAAGTTGAGATGTACGTCAAGGTCGGCGACAGAGTCATAACCGGCAAATATTCCGGCACTGAGGTCAAGCTCAACAAAGAGGAATACACCATAGTCCGTCAGAGCGACATTCTCGCTATCGTAGAATAATCGGAGGTAATTCATCATGGCAAAACAGATCATTTACGGTGAGGAAGCCCGCAAGGCTCTCCAGGCCGGTATCGATAAGCTCGCTAACACAGTTAAAATTACGCTCGGCCCCAAGGGTAGAAACGTTGTGCTCGACAAGAAGTACGGCGCTCCCCTCATCACCAACGACGGTGTCACCATCGCCAAGGATGTTGAGCTCGAAGATCCCTTTGAGAACATGGGCGCTCAGCTGATAAAGGAAGTCGCCACAAAGACAAATGATGTCGCGGGCGACGGCACCACCACCGCTACCCTGCTCGCTCAGGCACTCGTCCGCGAGGGCATGAAGAACGTTGTTGCAGGCGCAAACCCGATGGTCATCAAGAAGGGCATCCAGAAGGCCGTTGACGCCGCTATCGAGGCCGTCAAGTCCCACTCTCAGCCTGTTAAGGGCACCGAGGACATCGCAAGAATAGCTACTATCTCCTCCGCTGACGAGGACATCGGCAGAATCATTGCCGACGCTATGGAGAAGGTCACCTCCGACGGCGTTATCACCGTTGAGGAGTCGAAGATTGCGCAGACCGAGGCAGAGGTTGTCGAGGGCATGCAGTTCGACAGAGGCTACATTTCCCCCTACATGGTAACCGACACCGACAAGATGGAAGCTGTCATTGACGACGCTCTCATTCTTATCACAGACAAGAAGATCGCAAGCATTCAGGATCTTCTTCCCCTGCTCGAGCAGATCATGCACGCAGGCGGAAAGCTTATCATCATCGCTGAGGACATCGAGGGCGAGGCTCTTTCGACCATCCTTGTCAACAAGCTTCGCGGCGTGTTCACCTGCGTGGGCATCAAGGCTCCCGGCTTCGGCGACAGACGCAAGGAGATGCTTCAGGATATCGCCATTCTCACCGGCGGCAAGGTCATCACCTCCGAACTCGGTCTTGAGCTCAAGGACACCCAGATTTCCGATCTCGGCCGCGCACGCCAGGTCAAGGTCTCCAAGGAGAACACCATCATTGTTGACGGTGCAGGCGACAAGGACGCTATTAAGTCCAGAGTCAACCAGATCCGCACCCAGATCGAGAACACCGCTTCCGACTATGACAGAGAGAAGCTTCAGGAGCGCCTTGCAAAACTTGCAGGAGGCGTAGCGGTCATCAAGGTCGGCGCAGCTACCGAGACTGAGATGAAGGAGAAGAAGCTCCGCATCGAGGATGCTCTCGCAGCAACCAAGGCAGCTGTTGAAGAGGGTTCCGTTGCAGGCGGCGGCGTCGCACTGCTCAACGCTATCCCCGCTGTCAAGGCTCTGCTTGACAGCACCGAGGATTCCGACGAGAAGACCGGCGTGAAGATCGTTCTCAAGGCTCTTGAAGAGCCCGTTCGCCAGATCGCTTCCAACGCAGGGCTTGAGGGTTCGGTTATCATCAACCACATCGTTGAGTCCGGCAAAATCGGCTACGGCTACAACTTCGCTTCCGACGGATATGTTGACATGTTCGAGGCAGGCGTTGTTGACCCGACAAAGGTCACCCGCTCCGCTCTGCAGAACGCCGCTTCCGTTGCGGCAATGGTTCTGACCACAGAGAGCCTTGTCACCGACAAGCCCGACCCGGCAGCAGACGCGGCAAACGCCGCAGCGATGGCTGCACAGGCCGGCGGCGGAATGTATTGATCCAAAGCTGAATAAATAATTTGAGCCGCTCGGGCAACCGGGCGGCTTGATTTTTTTGTATCTATAGTTGAAATTTATGACTGTAACTGATGACGCAGGCATTTGTCGTAACATTGCAAATCAACGCGATACTGTATGCGAGAATATAAAAGTCCTCCTAACTCTTCTGTTAAAACCGCAATATCTCATCAAAAGCCGAGCTTACTGACAGCAGAACGATAGAATTCACGGTTCATCTGAAATAGAAAAACGGTCGGAGTTTTTGGCTCCGGCCGTTTTGTTTTGATTTTTATTTATTTGTTGCTCCACATGCCGTTTTTGACATTTTTTATTCTGACTGTCTCATCACCCAGACCGTAGAAGAGCTTGAAGCGAGTCTCCCACACGGTATCTTTAGTCGGGTTGGGAGTCCAGACATATTGCCCAAACGGAAGATTTTCAACCGTAATAGTCTCTTCTCCCGTCTTGAGATCCTCACGAGCTTTGTTGACACGTCTTTGGTTATAGAAAGTAACAGTGCCGAAAACTCCGAAGAAGAAAAGCATCGCGAATGCCGTGACGCTGACGAGCACTCGGCGAACCGGAATCTGTATCTTGCTCACAGAAGCCGCTTTGGTGAGCGAATACATATCTGCGACAAGGCAGATCATCAGGACATATGCCGCAAATTCGCATCTGCTGCCGATGGGGGTAACTATAAGCAACGGAGCGAGAGTTGCGGGCACGCTGACATACCAGAACAAAAGTTTCGACTTTGCGATCCCCTTGCAAGGCACGACTATAACAAAGATTCCTATTGCGAGATAGTATATGACCGACAGCGCAGCGTTGAGCATACGGAATATCTTCGGATAGCTGATAGCCCCTATAAGCGACGCAAGCGACCAGACGCAAAAGCCGATTATAACAGCCAGCGAGATATAGCCGAACACAAGCTGAGCCTTGTTCTTTATCTTATCCTTGAAAGTCAGCCACAGCAGAACGCAAACAACGACAACGAAGATATTGAGCACAACGCTTGCAAGGAAAAAGTCCTTTGTAATCGAGAGAACATTTTCAACAGCCCTCGAAATAAGACCGCCTACGGAAGTTGAAACGGTTCTGTAGCCGTCAGCACCCTCAGCGATGGCGTGATAGCTGCTGTTCGAGAACATCATTCCCGCTCCGGCTATTGCACCGGCGAGGAAGCCGAAATGCGCGAAATAGCACTTCTTGAAACGGACAACGCAGTAGATTATGATATAAATTCCAAGAAGAATATTATATATCGTCATCGGCTCCATTATCAGCGCACTGCAGAACGCGAGAACAAACAGCGGTATCGCCGCAGCCGGAGCGAACTTCGGCGTGTCCTTGCCGTATATGCGCGCGGTATAACAGATAAAGACGAGCGTCAGCGCGATTGAAGTGGCATAGTTTGAAAAGCCCGATGTCCAGACTATCGACTGTCTGAGCATATCCGTCGGCATGAGCAGAAGCGCAACGCATGCGATAAGAGGCGCGGTTCTGTTGCCGGATATTTTCTCTATCATATAGATAATACCGACAATGAACAGCGACATGCACAACGCCTTGAGCACATTCGAGCGCGTCAATGCGAGAACAATAAGGTTTCCGACATATCTTCCGTTATAAGCCTCAAAGTGTGCGGCGAGACGGTCGAGACCTATCTGCGAGCCCCACGCCCAATCGTCGCCCGAATACGGGAACAGCAGACTGAGCAAAAATACGAATACAAATCCGATCGAGTAAAACACCAGACGCCGTTTTGCGCCGTTACTCATTTGTTTTGACATTTTTTATCCTCCTGATCGGTTATCACTGAATCGAACAATTCCGACGCATAGATTATACATTATCTGTTGTCCAAAAACAATAATATTGACATATTTTTTATATATTGACAAGCGCAGAGCGGGACTGATATACTTTCCCTGACGACAAACCGCAAAGGAGAAATACTATGATAACACTCATTCCCTCACGCGAGCCGAATGCCGCACAGAAGGCGCAGATAGCCCGCAAATACGGAATGTTCATTCATTTCGGCATCAACACATTCAACAACACCGAGTGGTCGGACGGCACTCTGCCGCTCGATAGCTACGCGCCCGACGCGATAGACGCAGACAGCTGGGTCAGGCACGCATACGAGGCGGGCATGAACTACGTCATTCTCATAACAAAACACCACGACGGTTTCTGCCTTTTCGACACCGACACGACGGAATACTGCGTCAACAACACCAAAAATCCGACAGACGTTGTTGCCGAGGTCGCGAAAGCCTGTAAGAAATACGGAGTGAAGCTCGGACTCTATTATTCCCTTTGGGACAGGCACGAGTCCTGCTACAACGACGATGAAAAATACACCGAATATATGTGCTCACATCTGAGAACCCTGCTCGGCGGAAAATACGGCGAAGTATGCGAGCTGTGGCTCGACGGCGCATGGGGAAAAGATGGCAGCGCGGAGGACAGGTGGAATCTCGCGAAGATATATGATCTTGTGCACACTCTTCAGCCGGGATGTGTCATGGCGGTCAATGTCACGATAGGCGAGCCCGGCGCAGTCGGAAACAACGACTATTACCGCCCCGAAAACTACAAAGAGGGTATGACGATGCGATATTTCCCGAGCGATTTCAGACTCTGGGATCCGCATTTCACGGGAGAAAACGATCCGAAGATATATTCACACGACGGCAAAGATTACTATCTTCCGTTTGAGGCAACGATCTGCATTCGCAACATGGTCAACTGGTTCTGGGACGACGACTACACGAAAGATCCGCTCGTCGGCGCGGAATTCATCGCCGAAAAATACCGCCACCTCATCGGGCAGGAGAATGTGCTCGTAGTCAATGTTGCGCCCGACATCCACGGCAAGCAGGAGCCCGATGACATAGCCTGCCTCAACGAGGCGGCAGCGCTGCTCGGAATAGCGAGAAAAATTTAATAATAGTGCCCGTTTTCGGGTGATATAAAGCACATAAATCCTATCCATAAAAACATGGATAGGATTTATGTTATTTTATAACCGTATCAATTGCTTTTCTGACATCGGCGGCGACGGAATCTATATCACGCGCGGCGTCGATGACGACGATATTATCTCTGTCCTTGAGCAGTTCAAACGCGCTGTAATACCGCTCGCGGATGGCGTTTATCTGCTCCGGGTCGCGCTCAAAAATTTCGAGATACACGCGCCCGTTTTCTATTCTCTCATGGCAGCTCTCCGGGTCGACATCGAAGAAGATGCAGATATCCGGCTTGAGTATGCCCGGGCAGTTGAGGTTCATATCTATGACCCACTGCCTGTCCTCCCCCACCGCCTGATAGGCGATGGATGAATAATAATATCTGTCACACACGACATCGATTCCCGCTTCAAGCGTCTTTTCTATGCCGTTGACGGGGTTCATGTTGTGCGCCACGCGGTCCGCGAGGAAGAGCGCGGCGAGCTCCGAAGATGTGCGCTGCCTTGCGCCGCTGAGCACATCTCTTATCATGCCGCCGGTCACCGACTCGGTGGGCTCGGCAGTCGGATACACATTCCTGCCCTGCGACTTGAGATAAGCACAAAGCAGAGCCGTCTGGGTGCCCTTGCCGGAGCCGTCAAGTCCCTCAACTACAATAAATTTTCCTCTCATAATACGCGGTAGTCCTCCGTATAAATGAAGGTACATTTGTCGAGCTGTTTGTCCGATACTTTTATCTTCGACGGGAAGCTCGATTTGACTGCTTTTGCCATGTCAATCTGCTCGCCGCAGAGAGTGGCTCTTGCATATTCAAACGCCGCCTCGGTCATTGAAGATGCAGTCAGATCGTCCCACACGATGAACTGGTTCTTCGTGCCGCCGTTCTCTCTTATCGCGGCTCTGACCTTGCTGAACACCTTGGACTTGTTGTCCCACTTCTTGCCGACTTCGATATCAAAAGCGGCGGTGTAGCCGTCATAGATGCTCGGGAAGCTCGTGCCCGCGACGATTATGCCGTTCGGGCAGGCGTTCTTTATAAGCTCTGCCTGAGAAGATATATCGGCGCAATAAGCCGCAATCTTCTTGCCCTCGAAATTCTTGAGCTGGCGGGCGATATCCTCTTTCATGAAGCTCTGCGCACCCTTTATGCCGAGAGCCTGCGAGACATCGTAGCAGTTGACAAATTTATATGTCATGCCGAGCTCATCGCACTTTTTCTCAGCCGCTTCGCGCGACTCCTTGATGCTCGGGGTGCTCTGCTGAACGCCGGTGGCGTAATAGACAAAGACCTGCGCGCCGCGTCCGTGCGCCTCTTCAACCATCATTGCCGCGTCCCTGGCGGTATCTATCGCAAGAATAGCATCGGCGGATTTTGCAAGAGTCTGGATGTTCTCCTCGGGTGCTGTGCAGACGATGAGCTTCTCGGGGTTCTTCGCCTTTGCCGCTCTGACTGCCGCTACGGTTCCGAGATTCGCTCTCGCGATAACTATCGCGCCGTAGCTCGCATCGGAGGCAATATCGTTGACGCGCTTATAGAAATCGAGAATACCCGAAGTGCCGACGCGCGTGTCGGTATAGACAACGTGCTCAACATAGGAATATTCGCTTGCAAGCTGAGCCGCGCGCTGATATTCCTCGGGGTTCTGCGACAGAGTCGCCGTGACTATGGCGATCTTTTTGCCGGGCGCTTTGCCGCCGGCTCCGCCCGAGCACGCGCACATACCTATGGCGACTGCCAGGATGAGCAGGAATGCTGCCGCGGCTTTGAATGTCTTTTTCATATGATACACCTTATTTTTCCATGAACGCTTCGGCGATGCGCGCGGTGCTGTGCCCGTCGCAGGCGTCCATAAAATAGTTTCTGAAGTTTTCAATTTTCGCGCTGTCGAAGCCGGACTGCGCCTGCCTGACGGCGAAAATAATGCCCTCGGTATCCCGGACTATAGGACCGGGAACGAAGTCCTCATATTTGTTATAGAAGCTGCGGTCGCGGTCATATTCTTCGAGATCGTAGGCAAAGAATATCATCGGACGGCTGAGCAGCGAATATTCAAAAATCACGGACGAATAGTCGCTTATCAGCATATCAGCCGCGCACATGGCGAGGTCGATTCGCACATCTTTTGAGATATCAAACACGAAGTTCTCATATTTTTCGCGCTCTTCGGCGCTGAGCGAAAAGCGTTTCGCCGTCTGCGGATGGAGCTTATACAGCAGGACGAAATCGTCAGACAGCTCCGCGTTCATGCGCTCGATATCGAGCTTCAGATCCATATAGGACTTGAGAATCGAGTTGCCGCGGAAGGTCGGGGCATAGAGAATTATCTTCCTGTCCCCTATCTGCGGGAACTTTTTGAACATCTCCGCGCGGGCGGACGAGACGAAATCGGGATTGAAATAAATATCCGTCCTTGGCACGCCGAGAGGTCTGATTATGCTCTCCGGGCAGTTGAACGCCTCGGCATAATACGGAATAATATTGCGCGCCGACACGGTGACTGCGGTATAGGTGTTGTGAATCGGATAGCGTTCGAGGCTCTTTCTGTCAGCGCCCCACTTGAGGTCGGCGGTCGAATAGCCCCATTTTTTGAACGCGCCGCACGCGTGCCAAAGCTGAATGACCTCGGTGCCCTTTCGAGGATGATTCGCGAACAGCGGAAAGAATGCATCCTCGACAAAGACGAGTTTGCTCGTCGCATATTCGCGCTGGAAGCGGATATTCTGCCTGAACTCCGCAGCCCTCGCGCTTATACTGCCCGCTCCCGCGGGAATAAGCATCTCGGTGCAGTGCATCCCGTGCGCCTCAAGCTCGCGCTTCATGCAGGACAGGTTGTCCGGAAGCGTTTTGCTGTTTGAAGCGAGGAGCACTTTTTTTTCGTCTATCGGCTTTTTCGCCGCGTGCCTGTATACCGCAGGCCAAATGCGGTAATAGAGCAGGTGGCGGCGCATATCGCCGAGTTTTTTTATCAGTCTTATAAGCAGTGACTTCATCTGTCGCTTTCTTCCTTAAAAATGCAGCTTGGAGTTGACTTCCTGTACGGTCTTTTCGTCGAGCTTCAGCACCTTGCGGTCATATGTATACATTCCGTTGACCTCGAACTCAACGTCGCTGACCTGAGTATAGACAGTGGCGCAAAGTCCTTTCTTTATCAGCGGGATGACCTGTTTCTCGTGCAGCTTCTTATAAGCCGCGGAGAGCTTCTCCTTAGACCTGAACATGATATAGCCGAAGCTCTTCTGCTTGTTCCAGACGTGACCGTCGAGAATCATGCTGTATCCGCCGTATTCGCTTATGACGAACGGTCTGCCGTCAAGCTTCGGCATATGAATCGGCAGAATATATTTGTGCATGCTCTTGAGGTCGCAGCCCTTCTGATCGTACCAGCCGCTCGCGTGGTCAACGATTCTCGAGGGATCGTATGCCTTGACGGCATCGCCGATCTCCTTCGCGTCGAACTGACCCCAGCCCTCGTTGAAGGGCACCCAGCAGCCGATGCAGGTGCAGTTATAGAGATTGTCTATCATCTCGAACAGCTCGCGGCGGTAGTCATCACGCCACTCTTTTTCGCCGCGGCTGAACCAGTTATATTTATTATCCTTGACGCCGATGCCGATATTCGGCAGAACACCCGCAAGGATATTTCCGATATACTCGCCGCCGCTGACCATATCCTGCCAGACTATCATGCCGAGTCTGTCGCAGTGATAGTACCAGCGCAGGGGCTCGACCTTGATATGCTTTCTGAGCATATTAAAGCCGAGGCGCTTCATCTCGGCGATGTCGAATATCATCGCTTCGTCGTTGGGCGGAGTCAGACCGCCGTCGCTCCAATAGCCCTGATCGAGCAGGCCGCGCTGGAAATAGGGCTCGTTATTGAGCATAAGGCGCGGCAGACCCTGCTTATCCTTGCCGACGCTGAACTTTCTCATGCCGAAATAGCTCTTGACCGTATCAACAGCCTCGCCGTTTTTCTTCACGGTGAGTACAAGGTCATAGAGAGTCGGGCTCTCGGGGCTCCAGAGTTTCGCATCGGGCACGGGAAGATGCGCGTTGAGCTTCATCTCGCCGGAATACACCTGCTCGCCGCCGAGCGAAATCTCAGCCTCTATCGTGCATCCGTCAAGTCCCTCGCCGGTGCAGGAGACGATTATCTCGCCCGCGTCGATATCGGGGGTCAGGCGCACGCAGGTGATATGGCTCTGAGCCACGGGCTCAAGCCACACGGTCTGCCAGATTCCGGAGGTTCCGGTATACCAGAAGCCGACGGATTTGAGAACCTGTTTACCGCGATTCTGCCAGCCCTTGTCGGTCGGGTCATAGACCTTGACAACAAGCTCGTTTTCGCCGTCGACAAGTTCGTCGGTTATATCAAAAGAGAACGGGCAATAGCCGCCGGTATGAGTGCCGACGGAGACGCCGTTGACAAACACCTCGCACTGCCAATCGACAGCGCCGAAATGCAAAATGCAGCGCTTATTGTCAAAGCGGCTGTCGAGAGTGAACCTCTTTCTGTACCAAAGGCGCTCGTCTGGCTGAAGCGCGCGCTGAACGCCGGAGAGCTGGCTCTCGATGGCGAAAGGCAGGATTATCTTGCCGCTGAAATCTTTCGGGCAGGCGTCGCCCGCCGGGGTTATCTCATAATCGCACTCGCCGTTGAGGCACATCCAATCCTCGCGCACAAGCTGCGGGCGGGGATACTCCGGAAGAGGACAGTTTTTGTCCACATCGTCAAAGAATCGGGTTTTCAGATCGTTCACTTACTCAACCTCCGCAATTTAATTAAAAAGTCACATAGTATTATACATTAATTTATGCGTTTTGTCTATAGATTTATTCTCTGTGCCACTTCACGCCCTGGGCAGTATCCTCGAGGACGATGCCCATTTCCTTGAGCTGATCTCTGATTCTGTCCGCCTCGGCCCAGTTTTTCTCCTTACGAGCGTTCGTGCGCGCCTCAATAAGAGCTTCAACATCGCTGTCGAGAGTCTCGGTCTTGCGGTTATAGACGAGTCCGAGCACTCCGGTCAGCTCGTCGAACATGGCTATCGCGCCTTCGACGAGTGCCTTCGAGGGGGTCTTGCCGACAACATTTGTATTGATATCGCGGACGAGCTCGAATATCGAAGCGATGGCGTCGGCGGTGTTGAGATCATCGTCCATGGCGGCGATGAACTGCTCTCTGTACTTATTAAAGCCGTCGATAATCGCCTTATCGCCGTCATGCTCTGCATCAACGGCGTTCTTGAGCTCGAAATCGAGCGAATCGCGGCAAGTATAGAGCCTGTTGAGCGCGGCGATGCACTGCTCGATGATATCGGTGCTGTAGTTTATCGGGCTTCTGTACTGAGCGGAGATGAGCAGATAGCGGATCGGCTCATAGCCGTATTTTTCGGCAACATCGCGCACGGTGAAGAAATTGCCGAGGGACTTCGACATCTTCACGTTGTCAACGTTGATGTAGCCGTTGTGCATCCAATAGTGGGCAAACGGCTTGCCGGTGAAGCACTCGCTCTGGGCTATCTCATTCTCATGGTGCGGGAAGATAAGATCCTGGCCGCCGCAGTGAATATCAATGGTGTCGCCGAGATAGCGCCAGTTCATCGCGGAGCACTCGATATGCCAGCCGGGTCTGCCCTTTCCCCACGGGGAATCCCATGCGGGCTCGCCGGGCTTCGCGGCTTTCCAGACGGCGAAGTCCATCGGCTCGCGCTTGACCTCGCCGACCATTATACGCGCGCCCGCCTCAAGATCCTCGAGCGGCTGATGAGAGAGCTTGCCGTAATCCTTGAACTTCTCGGTGCTGAAATAAACGTCGCCCTGCGCCTCATAGGCATAGCCCTTTTCGATAAGGGTCGAGATTATCTGAATGATGGCGTCGATATTCTCGGTAGCCTTCGGATTTATCGTCGCGTGGCGGACATTGAGTCCGTCGGCGTCGGTCCAGAACTCTTTTATATAGCGCTCGGAAATCTCGGAGAAATCAACATGCTCCTCGTTTGCGCGTCTGATTATTTTATCGTCGATATCCGTAAAATTCTGGACGAACTTCACATTGTAGCCGCGATATTCGAGATAGCGGCGCAGGATATCGAAGATGCACAGCGGGCGGGCGTTGCCGATGTGGATATAGTTATACACGGTCGGACCGCAGGCGTACATCTTGATCTCGCCCGGAGTTATCGGGACAAGTTCTTCCTTTTTTCTTGTGAGAGTGTTATAGACTTTCATTTATATCTTCCTTTCAGTCAATTTCCTGTGTGTTTTCCTGCTCCTCAAGCTGTTTTCTCAGCTGGGAGACCTGATGTTCGAGCCTGCAGAGCTCCTGCGCGACCGGGTCGGGTATATGCACCTGGTCGAGGTCGTCGACCCTGACTCCGTTGCGGCGAACGATATGAGCCGGAACGCCGACGGCGGTACAGTCGGGCGGAATCTCATCGAGAACCACTGCGCCCGCGGCGATATTCGAGTTATCGCCGACCTTGAACGGGCCGAGCACCTTTGCGCCCGCGCCGATCATGACATTGTTGCCGATAGTCGGATGGCGTTTGCCGGTATCCTTGCCGGTACCGCCGAGGGTCACGCCCTGATATATCATAACATCATCGCCTATAACGGCGGTCTCGCCGATAACGACGCCGGTGCCGTGGTCGATGAAAAAGCGCCTGCCGATGGTCGCCGCCGGGTGTATCTCTATCCCGGTTTTACGCGCCGCCCGCTGCGATATCCAGCGTGCGAGGAAGAACATCCTGCGGCGATAGCACCAATTGGCTCTGCGGTGCATTCTTATAGCTTTAAGACCCGGATAGAGGAAGAAGATTTCGAGCGCGCTTCTCGCGGCGGGGTCGCGCCGTTTGAAGGTGCTTATATCCTCCCTGAGCCTGTCAAACATAAATATCAACTCCTTGAGCTCGGATAAAATTGCCGCCGCAATGCGGCGTGTGAGGTGAAACAAGTTCCTTTGTCCCGGCTCATGCCGAGAAATCGGGATGTAGGAAATATGAGGTATGAAGAGGTCTTCGGTGGGGACGGATATGCGTTTCGTGCCGCCGAAGGCGGCAACGGTGCGTCGGGTCGCCGCACCCTACGAGTTCAAAATTTCACCTCTTCACTATTCACTTTTACTCATAGCTTTTATCATCGGCGAAACAACCCCCTCAGTCTCGGCTTGCGCCGAGCCGGCTCCCCTTGCAGGGGCGCCAATAAAAAGTCCGTTCGCGCGATAACATACAAAAAGCCTCCGTTATCCTTACGGACAACGGAGGCGCTTGAGCGCGGTTCCACTCCTGTTTATATCTCTGCGCGCAAATACGCGCCCGGCCGATAACGGTGCCTTCCGCGCAGGGATACTTCGGTTCCCCCTGCGTGCTGACGGGTGCATTTCGCCTTCATACGGCAAGGAGCTTTCTCAGCTTCGGGCTCCCTCTCTTTTGCCGCGGATATCCGGCTACTTCTCCCGGTAAACGCATTTTATTTTTTGGTTTTTGTCAGCCGATATTACTCGCATATCTACTAATCATTATATTGAAATCACTTGGAAAAGTCAATAAGTTTTTTGCTGTCCACAAAATATGTGATGCCCGAAACGACCGTCAGAACGGCGGTTATCCAGAGCATGATATTCGACACTCTCGCGAGGGTGAACCAGCCGGCGTTTGCGAAAATATCAAACGTCGCGTCAAGCTCGGCAAGGAGCATGATAACAATAGTGAACACCATCTGGCTGACGGTTTTCGCCTTGCCCCAATAGTTTGCGGGGATAACAATGCCCTGCGCCGTGGCGATAAGGCGGACGCCTGCGACGGCGAACTCGCGGGTGAGGACTATCATGACGATCCAGATGCTGCACCAGCCCTCGCGCATAAATGCGAGCAGAGCGGCAGTGGTGAGCATTTTATCGGCGAGCGGATCGAGAAGCTTGCCGAAAACGGTTATGATCTTACGCTTTCTCGCAATTTTGCCGTCAAGCAGATCGGTAATCGACGCTATGGAGAAAACGGCGAGCGCGGCTAAGTAATGATAAGGAAACTCAATAAGCATAAGCGCGAGATAGACAGGCGCGAGAAACATTCTGATGACCGTAAGTTTGTTGGGCAGATTCAGCTTCTGCATTTCTATTCCCCTTTCCCGGGTTGTTATACTGTTCTTCCGAGCAGGTCATATTCGTTCGTGCCGAGTATCTCGACATCGACGAAATCGCCTTCTTTTATGAAATCTGGCGAGGTGAAGATTATCTTGCCGTCGATATCGGGCGCGTCCATATAGGAGCGACCCGAATAGCTGTCGGTATAATCATCATAGCTCTCGGTGAGCACACGCAGGGTTTTGCCGATGATTTCGTTGTTCTTTTCGCTCATTATCTCATACTGATCCTGCATGATGACCTCGGCGCGGCGGGCTTTCACATCGTCGTCAACCTGATTTTCCATCTTCGCGGCGGGAGTGCCCTCCTGCGGGGAATATTCGAAGCAGCCGAGGCGCTCGAACTCCTCCTCGTTGACGAACTCGGCAAGAGTCTCAAACTCGTCGTCGCCCTCGCCGGGGAAGCCGACAATAAACGTCGTGCGGATAGTGATATCCGGCATGCGCTCGCGCAGTTTTCTTATGACCTCGCGGGTCTCTTCCGCGGTGCTGTGGCGGTTCATCGCCTTGAGGATTTTATCGTCCGCGTGCTGGAGCGGCAGGTCTATATAGTGAAGCACCTTGGGCTGGGAAGCCATGGTGTCGATAAGCTCGTCGGTTATCTTATCGGGATAGCAATAGAGCAGGCGTATCCACTCGATGCCGTCGATCTCGCAGAGCAAATCAAGCAGATGAGCGAGCCTGTATTCGCCGTATATATCAATGCCGTAGGACGAGACATCCTGCGCGATAAGCACGAGTTCTTTGACACCCCCATTCGCAAGGGTCTTCGCCTCTTCGACTATACTCTCCTCGTCGCGGCTGCGGAAAGGTCCGCGGATGGACGGGATGGCGCAATAGGTGCAGCAGTTCGAGCATCCCTCGGCTATCTTGAGATACGCCCAGTAATCGGGAGTAGTGAGCACGCGCTCGCCGCACATGGGAAGCTCTTTTTTGTCGGGGAAAACATTGGTCTGCTTGCCGTCGAGAACCTCGTCAACTATCTTGTCGATATCGCCGTTTGCGCCGATGCCGACGACCGCATCGACCTCGGGAATCTCCTGAAGTATCTCGTCGCGGTAGCGCTCGGCGAGGCATCCGGTGACAATGACCGCGCGGACGAGTCCGTCTTTTTTGAGGCCGACCATCTCCAGAATTGTGTCGATAGCCTCCTGCTTGGCGGAGTCGATAAACGCGCAGGTGTTGACTATAACTGCGTCGAGGCGCTCGAAATTGTCCGCATTTTCAAATCCGGCGTTCTGAAGCTTTGCGAGCATCAGCTCACCGTCGACCTGATTCTTCGGGCAGCCGAGCGACACGAATAAAACTCTTCTTTTCTTCATCAAACAGTTCTTCCTTTCGCTTGATAACAGAAATTATACACTATTTTTTCCTTTTCTTATCTTCTAACAGGAAAATTGATCGTCCGTATCTTCATATTCCTCGTCCATCGCGCGCATTGCCGAACGGATATCGGAATAGCCGTAGCCGAGACGGGTCAGGGCGTTGAAAGTGCGCCGCCTGCCCTTTTCATCGGAAAATTTGCCGGCGAATTTGGTCTCCAGCAGATTTTTTATCCGCTCAACGTCGTCGCCGTCGAGCTCTTCGGCACATTCGCTCGCCGTCTCGCGCGATATTCCGCGCTGTCTGAGTTCCTGTTCGATGCGCTTTTTGCCCATGCCGCGCCGCTCATACAGCTCCTGCGCGAGGGTGTGGGCATAGCGCTCGTCGTTGACATAGCCCATCTCTTCAAGGCGTTCGACCGCTTCGCGCGCAAACTCCGCGCCGGAGCGGCGTGCAACCTTTCGCTGGAGCTCCTTTGACGAATGGTCGCGCCGCGAGAGAATATCGACAGCCGCGTTAAATGCACGGCAGGAGCCTGCCGCCTCGCAAAAGGCGGCAAACTCCGCATCGTCAATTTCATCGCCGGAGCGTATATTCTGACTCGCCCAGAAATCCCGGGTAACGGTCAGGCGGTACTCCCCGTCGACAAGTATATGTATTTTTTGTCCCCTGCCCTGCTGTGCCGTTATCTTCATCAATCGTCGTCATCAACAACGATGTCAAGCTTCGCCTTTGCGCCGGAACGGCTCGTGGGCTTCTTGGGCATCGCAGCGGGTGCAGGCTCGGCGGCAGGTGCGGGCTTCTCCGCAGGCTTTGCGGCGGCTCTTGCGGCGTTGTTCTCCGCCATAAGGCGCTCGCGAACCTGGGCTTCGAGCTCCGCCATGAAGTCGGGATGCTCGCTGATATAATTCTTGACATTGTCTCTGCCCTGGCCGAGGCGGTTCTCGTTATAAGAGAACCACGCGCCGCTCTTATGGATGATATCATATTTTACGGCGAGGTCGAGTATTTCGCCGACCTTGGATATGCCCTTGCCGTACATGATATCGAACTCAGCCTCTTTAAAGGGCGGAGCGACCTTATTCTTGACTATCTTAGCCCTTGTGCGCGAGCCGATGAACTCGTTGCCGGGACCTTTGAGCTGCTCTATCTTGCGGACATCGATACGGATAGAAGCATAGAACTTCAGCGCACGACCGCCTGTTGTGACCTCGGGGTTGCCATAGACAACGCCGACCTTTTCACGCAGCTGGTTTATGAAAATTATAATAGTATTCGACTTTGAAATCGCGCCCGCAAGCTTTCTGAGAGCCTGCGACATAAGGCGCGCGTGGAGACCGACATGGGAGTCGCCCATATCGCCCTCGATCTCCGAGCGCGGAACAAGAGCCGCAACGGAGTCGACGACTATAACATCGATAGCGCCCGAACGGGTCAGAGCTTCGGTTATCTCGAGCGCCTGCTCGCCGTTGTCCGGCTGGGAGACGAGAAGAGAATCAACATCAACACCGAGATTCGCTGCATATACGGGATCGAGCGCGTGCTCGGCATCGATAAACGCAGCCTCGCCGCCCATTCTCTGAGCCTCGGCGACAACATGGAGCGCGAGAGTGGTTTTACCGGACGACTCGGGGCCGTATATCTCGATTATTCTGCCGCGCGGAAGTCCGCCGATGCCGGTGGCGGCGTCGAGTGTAACAGAGCCGGTCGAGATAGCCTCGACATTCATTGCCGTGTTCTGGCCGAGTCTCATTATCGAGCCTTTGCCGAAATTCTTCTCTATCTGCGATATCGCAGTTTCAAGCGCTTTCTGTTTATCTGCCATATTCGTTCCGTCCTTTCGGGGAGCTGAAATTTTGTTCGTACAAATGTTCTGTTCTTATTCTACATCATACCCCTGCAAAATGCAAGGGTATTTTGAAAATTATTTTGATCTTGCAAGAAAAGCGATGTTTATGGCGTGGTCGCCGACACGCTCGAAGTCGGTTATGGTGTTGAGATAGAGCATACCAGCTTCGGTGTTGCACTCCTTGCGGTTGAGGCGGAATATATGCGAATCCTGGCACTCGAGGGTCAGGTCGTCGATATGCTCTTCGAGGTCGGAGAGTTCCTTTGCCTCGTTGTCGCTGAGCGACTGGTTATCAAACGCCGCCATCGAACGCTCAAGCAATGTAACAACACTGCCGCAGAGCTGGTTGAGCTCCTCCCTCGCGGGGTCGGAGAACTTGAGCCCCTCGCCGATATTGTGCTGAGCCGCCTCGGCGAGGTTTATCGCATGGTCGCCGACGCGCTCGATATCGTTTATCGCGTGGAAAACGCGGGCGATATAATCCGAGTCGCTGTCTGTTATATCAAGAGCGTTGAGCTTGACGAGATACGATGTTATATGATGGTTGAGGTAGTTTATGATCTCTTCGTTTTCCATAACCTTGTCGAGATCTTTGTCGCTGCGGTTTATGAGCGCGTGGGCGCTTGTCTCAAAGTTATCGCGCGCGAGCTTCGCCATGCGGGCGACCTCCTTGCTGACCTGCATGACAGCGAAGGGAGGCGTATTGAGCAGGCGGTCGTCGATGAACTTGCAGTGCATCTCGCTCTCGCTGTCGTCCTTGCCGGGAACGAGCAGGCAGGAGAGCTTGACGAGAACTTTCGCGAACGGGAACATAACAACGGTCGAGACGATATTGAACACGATATGCGATATGGCTATCTGCGCCATCGGGTCGGGCGACAGCTTTTCTATCCACTCGACATAGGGAGTGAGCAGGGCTATAAGAATGAATATACCCGTGCCGATGAGATTGAATAGCAGGTGGATAACTGCGGCGCGCTTCGAGTTTTTCTTCGCGCCGACGGTCGAGAAGAGTGCCGTGAGGCAGGTTCCGATATTCTGACCGAAGAGGACGAAAACGGAAAATTTGAGCGGCACGAGTCCCTGCATGGCGAGAGTCTGGAGCACGCCGACGGAAGCCGAGGAGCTCTGGAGCACGGCGGTCATGACTATGCCGAGAATAATACCGAACAGCGGGCGCAGAGGCGACTCCGAGACGGTGACGATAAAGTTCATGAAGTCTGCGCTCTCTCTGAGCGGAGCCATGGAATCGGACATCATATCGATGCCGAGGAAGAGCAGACCGAAGCCCGTGAATATTGCGCCGAGGTTCTTGACAACGGTCTTTTTCGACGCGAGCATGAGTATAACGCCGACAAGCACCGACGCCGCCGCGACGCTCGAAAAGTTCAGCGCGATAAGCAGTGATGTGACGGTAGTACCGATATTCGCGCCCATTATGACGCCGACTGCCTGCGCGAGCGACATCATGCCAGCATTGACGAAGCCGACGACCATGACGGTCGTTGCGGTTGACGACTGGATTATCGCCGTGACGACAAAGCCGACGAGCACTGCGAGGAAGCGGTTTCCGGTAAGCACTTCGAGCATTCTCTTGAGCTTGGCGCCGGCCGCGTTTTCGAGTCCGTCGCCCATCGTCCTGATGCCGAATAGGAACAGACCGAGTCCGCCCGCCATCGACAAAATATTAGCTACGCTCATATTTCAGTCCCCTTATTTCAGTTTTCCTGTCCATTTTCATTTTCCTGTTTATGAGACTCAAAGAAAGCCAAAATCTCACATATATATCTTATCAGCTATTCCTGCAAATGTAAACCGCAAAAAACAAATTAAAGCGGCGGAACACGGGTTTATCATCCGTATTCTGCCGCTTTTTGATATCAATTTTTCGCTTTTCTGCGTTTTGTAAAAATTGTCAGCACAGTTAAAAGCGCCGGAAAAAATATGGCGCAGAGTATGCCCTTTTTTAGGTCGTCTCCGAACGCGCTCGCCATCATTCCGGCAAAAGTGGGGCCGGAAGAACAGCCGAGATCGCCGCCGAGCGCCAGAAGAGCGAACATCGCCGTTCCGCCGCCTTTTATCCCCGCGGACGCCTTGCTGAACGTTCCCGGCCACATGATGCCGACCGAGAAGCCGCACATCGCGACTCCGACAAGCCCGAGCACAGCGGAGGAGCTGAGCGCAATGAGCAGATAAGACGCCATGCACAGCGCGCCGCTGAAAATCATCATGCCGTCGAGATCGATTTTGTCGCCGAATTTGCCGTATATCATACGCGACACGCCCATAAGCACGGAGAAGAGCATGGGACCCGCGAGGTCGCCGACTGTCTTTGAGACGCCGAGACCCTTTTCCGCAAAGGTCGAAGCCCACTGGCTGACCGCCTGCTCGCTCGCGCCGGAGCAAAGTATCAGCAGCATGAATATCCAGAACATCCTGTTGCCGATCAGTTGTTTAAAAGAGAGACCCTTCTCCCCTTCTTCGATAAGCGGAGCTATCGGGACGCGAATAAAGTTCAGGGCGTTGACTATCGGCACGACCGCCCAGATAAGGGCGAGATACTTCCAGTTAGCCGTTGTGAATATCGAAAAATAGAGCGTTGAGAGGCCGACGACGGCGACGCTGCCCCAGCAATAGAACGAGTGGAGCAGGCTCATCATCTTCTCTTTGTTATCCGTCGGGCACGCCTCGACTATCGGGCTGACTATAACTTCGAGCAGTCCGCCGCCGACCGCGTATAGCACAACGGAAATGAGCAGACCGACAAACGGCGAAGGCAAAACATCCGGCAAAACGGTCAATGAAACAAGTCCCGCCGCCGCGAACACATGAGCCATGATCGCCGCCGCGCGGTAGCCTATCTTATCGATAAAGAACGCGGAGAGAAAGTCGATGCAAAGCTGGAGAATAAAATTGACGGTTATCAGCGCGGTTATCTTTGAAAGCTCGATGCCGTAGCTCTTGTTAAAAGTCAGAAACAGCAGCGGCACAAAGTTGTTGACTATCGCCTGGACGACATAGCCCGCGAAGCAGGCGCTGACGGTCGATTTATAATTTTTCTTCATGAAGCCGCCTTCTTTCTGCGGCGCGGAATAATGAACTCGCGCACGAGCATTATCACCGACAGAGTCAGCGGGAATATGACGGCGCAGAGTATGCCTTTTTTGAGGTCGTCGCCGAACGCGCTCGCCATCATCCCGGCGAAGGTCGGTCCCGCCGAGCAGCCGATATCGCCGCCGAGGCAGAGAATAGCATACATCGCCGTTCCGCCGCCGTGGAGCGCCGAGGACATTTTGCCTATCGTGCCCGGCCAGAGGATACCGGCGGAAAGTCCGCACACGGCGACGCCGACAAGCCCGAGAATGGGCGAAGAGGTCAGCGAGATAAGGAAATAAGAAGCCGTGCAGACGCACCCGCTAAGGAGCATCATTGAATCGAGATTTATTCTGTTGCCGAACTTGCCGTACATAAAGCGCGACACGCCCATAAGGATCGAGAAGAGCATGGGACCCGCCAAATCGCCGACGGTCTTTGTGAGCCCGAGCGCCTTTTCGGCGAATGTCGAAGCCCACTGGCTGACCGCCTGTTCGCTCGAACCGGCGCAGAGGATAAGCACCATGAATATCCAAAAAGCCTTTGTTTTGAGCATATCTTTTATCGAGAGCTTCTCCTCATCCTCGCCGACGACGGGCGCTATCGGCACGCGGGTGAACATAACGGCGTTGACTATCGGGAGAATCGCCCATATCAGCGACATTATCTTCCAATTATCCGTCGAGAACAGGGCGAAGAACAGAGTGGATATGCCGACCGCCGCGACGCTGCCCCAGCAATAGAACGAATGGAGCAGGCAGAGCAGCTGATTGGAATTTGTTGACGGGCAGGAGTTGACTATCGGATTTATCGTGATATCCAAAAGACCTGCTCCGACTGCGTAGCAGAACACGGAGATAAGAAGCCCCGCAAAGGCCGAGGGCAGTATCTCCGGCAGAATCGTCATGAAGATAAGACCCGTCGCGCACATCGCATGGGCGAGCACCGTCGAAGCGCGGTAGCCGATGCGGTCAACGAACAGCACGGCGGTCAGATCGACGAATATCTGAATAAAGAAGTTCGCGGTGATTAAAACGGTTATTTTCGAGAGCTCTATGCCGTACTGCGCCTGAAAGGTCAAAAACAGCAGCGGCGCGAAATTGTTGACGACCGCCTGAACGACGAACGCCGTAAAGCTCGCCGCGACGGTATGTTTATATCCTATCCTTTTCATTTTCGTTCCCCCAACAGAGAATTACACACAGGTGTCGGCTTATCTCATTAACCATTTGGATTTTCAAACACAACACAAAAGGCATTTTAGCACAAAGCGCAGGCTAAATCCATAGATTTTAAAAAAAGAGCAAGGTGCTCAAAAAATCTAAAAGCGAGGCAGCAAGTAAAGTGCATATCTGCACAGAAAAAAGCCGCCGCCGGACAAAAGCCCGACGGCAGCTATAAGAGATGTACGTTTTTCGGCATCAAAAGGGACGGCGCACAGACTAAACGCCGCCCTGCGAACTCCGCCGGGAAGATAATTTAATATTTTGAAAGGGATGGTCTGTTCGGCGGTGGAAGGGAGTAAGCTTATTTACCGAAAAGCTTTTTGAAGAGGTTGATTATTATCTTTATTGGTTCTCGGAATTTCATCAATCATATAATATCACCATATTGGAAAAATACAACAGTCTTAGTATAATTGACCGATTTTGAGGATAAATAGTCGTTTTAATTTTTGATTAGGAAATTTTATTGTTTTTTCTCCGGGTGCGCGGCACGCGGTGTACTTGCGCTTTACGCGTCGGAAATCACAGCGTGATTCAGCGCATTGCTTGCCGCTTATATATAAAGTGCGTTTCGGAATTTTACGATCGCTTGCGGGAACAGTAAGCTTTTAAAAAGCGACGCGTCCGCTCGCGGCGAAGAATTTGACGTATATGTCCAAAAGCAGCTCCGAAGCCGTTGCCCCGGAGCTGCTTTTTATATGCCGTTTCTGCGATTATAAAAGTAAAAATCCCCGAAACCGTTTGATTTCGGGGATTTTTATGGAGCTGCTAACCAGATTCGAACTGGTGACCTCATCCTTACCAAGGATGTGCTCTGCCACCTGAGCCATAGCAGCGAATGGCGACCCGGAACGGTCTCGAACCGTCGACCTCTAGCGTGACAGGCTAGCGCTCTAACCAACTGAGCTACCGGGCCAATTTGTCGGCTCTCACCGAACGCACATTATAATAACATAAGATTCCGGGTTTTGCAATACCTAATTTTAATTTTTTTGCGCCGAGGGCGGTTTTTTTGACACAGCTTGTCTGATATTCTGATTTTTTGCCAAAATATGCTGTGTTTGTACCTTGTTCCCGCTCCCGTTTGCGAATCTGCCGTAGCGGCGCATCGGTATAGCACACACGGCGACGCCGAGCGAGCCGAGGATGAGCCAAAATATAACCGTCGCAGTCCAGCCGAATTTTTCGGACACCGCGCCGAAGCCGTAGGTCGATATCGCGCTGCCGATATATGTGCATGAGTTGAATATTCCGCCTACTGTCGACGTGCGTCCGTATTTCGCAAAGCGCACGGGGATAAGCGTGATGAACAGGTGATTTATCGCGGTAATGAGCGTTGTAAAGAGCGCGAAGAATATGACGCACAGAGCGATATGATAGTGACCGACAAAAACTATTCCCGTCAGCGGAATGAGCGTCAGAGCAAAGCAGAACGCCGCCGCGGCGGTCTCGTTGAGCTTGAACGGTCCTTCATAGAGCTTCGTTGAGAACCACGCGCCGCTGAGGTTGATTATCGGCAGCACAGCCGACAGCAGAACGGAGAACGACGCCGAAACATTATATTTTTCTTTAATGAGAGTCGGCACCCACGAGGTCACGCCGTCCTTGAGCATGCCCTGAACGAGTATGCCGATGCAGATAACCGCCGCACCGGAGACCATAAACAGCTTGCCGAGTGAGACTTTAGCCCCTGTATTCTCCTGAACAGGGAGGGACTTTTTCTCCCCTCTTCCGAGTATTTTCGAAGTCTTTCCGGCGGCTAAGCACCAGAAGACAAATATGCAGGCTATTATTCCGGCGGGAATGAAGAAAGCGAAATGCCATGACGTAAATTTTATTGCCGCCGCCGATATAACATACGACAGCAATGTGCCGACCGGAAATGACGCCGCGATATAGAGGCACGCGCGCCTACGCTGTTCTTCGGGAAGAATATTCGATATTATATAAAGTATGGGTGTCCAGAGCATGGACTGGCTTATTCCGTTGAACCCCCAGACTACACTCATAGCTATATAGCTCTGAGCACAAAGCGGCATAAGGATATTCGTACACGCAGCGCCGACAAGTCCCGTGCCGACCATTTTATAGGGTGAGACTCGGTCGCCGAGGATTCCGCTGAATATCTGACCCGCTCCGTAGCAGAAGAAATAAACCGTGCCGATAAACCCGGCGTGTGACTTTGAAAACACGCCGTCCGCGACTATCGCGGTAAGCGCGGCGGTATAGTTTATTCTGCCGAGATACGAGGCACAATAAGCCGCCCAGCAGGCGATAAAAATCAACGTGCCCGCCGAAAGTATTTTTTCTTTGTTCTTCTGCTGTTCCATAACTCTCTCCAAAACCGTGATGAGGCAATTATAACACTCCGTTACTTCTTGTCAACGGTCTTTTTGCCGCAACTTGTTGAGTTTGGAAATATTATGTGATATACTTAACAATGTATGAGGCAACATATTCAACGGCTTACAGGAGAGGCAAATGAAATCTATCAAAGAAATTTACAGAATCGGACGCGGCCCGTCAAGCTCGCACACCATGGGACCCGAGTCCGCCGCCAAGATGTTTATAAACGAGTTCCCGTCGGCAGACAGATACGAGGCGGTTCTCTACGGCTCGCTTGCAAAGACAGGAAAAGGTCACGGCACGGACAGAGTTCTGCGCGAGACCTTCGCGCCCCGCGTGCTCGACATAAAATTCGACATGACGACGACCGACATCCCCCACCCCAACACGCTCGACTTCGCGGCGTTCGACAAGGACGGAAACGTCATCGGCAAGCGCAGAGTCTGCAGCGTCGGCGGCGGTGCGATAGAAATTGAGGGCAGAAAGGACGCAGAGCCGCCCGAAGTCTACCCGTTCAAGAATTTCGCGGAGATAAAAGAATACTGCAAGAAAGAAAATATCCGTATTCCCGACTTGGTTGAAAGATTCGAGGGCAAAGGAATCTGGCATTATCTCGACCGCGTGTGGATCGTCATGAACAGCTGCATCAAGCGCGGACTTGCCGCCGAGGGCGAGCTGCCCGGCGGGCTCGGCATAATGAGAAAGGCTCATATGCTCAACAGCCGCCGCCACATGGACGAGAGCCCGGAGACGCGCGAAAACAGGCTAGTTTGCGCCTACGCCTACGCAGTCAGCGAAGAGAACGCCTCCTGCGGCGAGATAGTAACAGCCCCGACCTGCGGCGCGTGCGGAGTTTTGCCCGCGGTTCTGCGATACACGGCGGACAGGCGCGGATTCTCCGAAAATGAAATTCGCAGAGCCATTGCGACCGCCGGAATCATCGGCAATGTTATCAAGACGAACGCCTCGATAAGCGGCGCGGAGTGCGGATGCCAGGCGGAGATAGGCTCGGCGTGTTCAATGGCGTCGGCGGCGCTCGCAGAGCTCTACGGCATGGACACGGATCAGATTGAATACGCCGCAGAAGTCGCGATGGAGCACCATCTCGGACTCACCTGCGACCCGGTCATGGGGCTCGTTCAGGTGCCCTGCATCGAGCGCAACGCAGTCGCCGCGATGAGGGCGATAAACGCAGTGAGCCTTGCAAACTTTTTGACATACACAAGAAAGATATCGTTCGATCTGATAGTCGAGACGATGTATCAGACGGGCAAGGATCTTTCAAAAATATACCGCGAGACGAGCGAGGGCGGACTCGCCAAGCTCTATAAACCCGCACAGAAAAACGAATCCACGGAGGAAATAAAATGAGCAAGCAGTTAAGACAGCCCGCAGCGGGCGACACCGTTGCAACGATAAAGACAAACAAGGGCGACATAAAAGTCGTCCTCTTCCCCGACGCCGCGCCCAAGGCGGTCGAAAATTTCACGACCCACGCGGACAACGGCTACTATGACGGGGTTATCTTCCACCGCGTTATCCCGGATTTCATGATCCAGGGCGGCGACCCGCTCGGCAAGGGTATCGGCGGCGAGAGCATCTGGGGCAGACCGTTCAAGGACGAGTTCAGTCGCGACTACCATAACCTCAGAGGTGCGCTGTGCATGGCGAATGCAGGTCCGAACACGAACGGCAGCCAGTTCTTTATCGTTCAGGCGCCGTCGGTTGACGAGCGTTTTATCCCGCAGATGGAACGCCTGCCCGATATGTTCACGGACGAGTCTATTGAAGACTACAAGGCAGTCGGCGGAACTCCGTGGCTCGATTTCAGACACACCGTGTTCGGTCAGGTGTTCGAGGGCATGGACGTTGTCGATGCGATAGCCTCGGTTGACCGCGATTCCTCGGACAAGCCGCTTGAGGATGTCGTTATAAATTCCGTCGAAACTCAGACGCTTTGATTTTTGCTCTTTACTTTCAAATTTTAGTGTGCTAAAATATATACATGTACGCGGAGTCAAACCCAATATGACCGCGAAAAGGAGTAACTTTGATGAACGGCAAGCTGAAAGACAGCAACGTTGATTTTCTGTTCAAAGCGGTTCTCGCCCTCGAGAATATCGACGAGTGCTATGATTTTTTTGAGGATCTCTGCACCGTGACCGAGCTCAAGGCTCTTTCGCAGCGCATAGTTGTTGCGAAGATGCTCAGCGACAAACAGGTTTACAGCGAGATAGTCAGCAAGACCGGCGCAAGCACCGCCACGATAAGTCGCGTCAACCGCTCGCTCAACTACGGCTGCGACGGATATGAGAAGATATTCGAGCGCATCGACGCCGCAGAGGCCGAGAAGAAAGACTGATAATGAGCGAATATTCATTCTTTGCCCGTTTTTATGACGAGCTGACGCAAAATGTTGATTACGAGAGAAGAGCAGAGCATTTTTCTGCTCTTCTGCTTTCATATGGGATAAAAAGCGGAACGGTTCTCGACCTCGCCTGCGGCACGGGCACTTTAACTTCACTGATATCCGCGCGCGGATACGACATGATCGGCGTTGACTCGAGCCCCGATATGCTTTCCCAGGCGCAGAACAGAGCTTTTGAAGAGGGACAGAATATTCTGTTTCTCTGCCAGCAGATGCAGGCTCTCGACCTTTTCGGAAAAATCGACGCCGCGCTCTGCACGCTCGACAGCATCAATCATCTGACCGAGCCCGAGGATGTCAGAGAGACATTCCGCCGACTCGGCACATTCATCCGCCCGGGCGGGATGTTCATATTCGACGTGAACACGATATACAAGCACCGCGAGATTCTCGCGGACAACTCGTTCGTCTACGAATACCCGGATGTTTTCTGCGTCTGGCAGAACAGTCTCGACGAGGAGACGGACATTGTAGACATCATGCTCGACTTTTTCGAAGAGAACGAGGACGGGACATACGAGCGAACGAGCGAAGATTTCAGCGAGCGCGCATATAGTCTCGACGAACTTTCAAAATGGCTCGGCGACGCGGGATTTGACATTGAAAACATATATGACGGCATGACAAATGAACCCGTCAGAGAAGATTCCGAGCGCGCGGTTATTGCCGCGAGGCACAGGAAATAACAGGAGGACAAAAATATGGGCAAGCTTATACGCTGCATTTCCGAGGACGGCACGCTGACAGTTATGGCTGCCGACACAACGGATATAGTAAACAGGGCGCAGGAAATTCACGGCACATCCGCCGTCGTTTCGGCGGCTCTCGGCAGGCTGCTGACGGCGGCGAGCCTCATGGGCAGCGTACTCAAAGGAGCGGACGATTCCGTCACGCTCAGGATAAACGGAAACGGTCCTGTGGGCACTGTGCTCGCGGCATCGGACAGCCACGGCAACGTCAGAGGATACGCTGTAAACGCCGTTGTTGAGCTGCCGCTCAACGACAAGGGCAAGTTGGATGTTTCCGGCGCAGTCGGCAAGGACGGCTTTCTGACCGTTATAAAAGACCTCGGACTCAAGGAGCCTTATGTCGGTCAGGTGCCGATAGTCAGCGGCGAAATCGCTGAGGACATCACGAATTATTTCGCGACGAGCGAGCAGATACCGACCGTCTGCGCTTTGGGCGTACTCGTCAACCCCGATCTCACGATAAGAAAAGCGGGAGGATTTATAATCCAGCTGCTTCCGACCGCCGACGACACGATTATAGACAAGGTCGAGAAGTGCATCAGCGACATCGAACCTGTGACAACAATGCTCGACAAGGGGCTCTCCCCCGAGACCATCTGCCGCACCGTGCTCCCCGCTTTCAAGCTCGACGTGCTCGACACCTCGGAGCCGGAATACAGATGCGACTGCTCGCGCGAGCGCGTCTCCCGCGCGCTGATAAGCATGGGCAGAGATGAACTCGAAAAGCTCAAGGAGGACGAAAAGACCGAGGTCTGCTGCCAGTTCTGCGACAAGAAATATGTGTTTACGCCCGCAGACATCGACAGGCTGCTTGAAGAGAGCAAGGCAAAAGAGGATAAATAAAATGATAAGCCCCCTTCGCAGGAAAAACTGCGGAGGGGGTAATTTTATGAGTGAGATGTTTCGGGATTGTTCAATTTCGTCGGCAAAACTGTCCGTTTTACTGCGAGTTTTGCTTTGCGGTGTTGATGGAGGAGATGAGGAGCCGTTTGAGTTCAGCACACATTTCAAGAGCGCTTTTGTCTTCATAATAGCCACTCTCGATAAGCAACTCAAGCCAATACTCACTTTCGCTGCATTCCTTAAGCGCGATTTGAAGCCTCGCGATAAAATCCGCTCTGCTATGAGCATAAAAAGCTTCACGAATATTTGCACCGACACTTGTCCCGCTACGAATAAGTTGGTTTGTCAGAACACTTTCTTTTTTGGTGCGCTTAATTTCGTTGCAAACTTTGATAATTTCAAGCGCAAATGCTTTCGATTTCACAATAAGTAAACTTTCCGCCATAATTTTCCCACCGCACTTTTTAACTATTCACTATTACTTATTACTTACCAAAAATCGACACGAACAGCGCCATAAGTGAATAGTGAAAAACTAATAAGTAATAAGTAAAATCGACAAGACTAAGTCGTCTTGTCGATTTTTGGAGGCGCCACCCAGATTTGAACTGGGGCATCGAGGTTTTGCAGACCTCTGCCTTACCACTTGGCTATGGCGCCGTATTGAATTGTACGCTCTCTCTGTCAAAAAAATGCCAATTAAATTTAATTGGCATTAAGAGAATGGAGCGGATGACGAGGCTCGAACTCGCTACCT
>DOQR01000004.1:517035-586994 GCA_003514385.1 Oscillospiraceae bacterium
TCTACCAACTGAGCTACAGAGGCAAATATATGAAAACCGGCATAGCCGAATTTCGGCGAAATAATGGCGACCCGGAACGGTCTCGAACCGTCGACCTCTAGCGTGACAGGCTAGCGCTCTAACCAACTGAGCTACCGGGCCATTTTGGTGGGAACAACAGGGCTCGAACCTGTGACCCCTTGCTTGTAAGGCAAGTGCTCTCCCAGCTGAGCTATGCTCCCTGATCGATCGGTTTTTCGTCCGACGACGCAGACTAATATACTATAAATTCGTCATTCTGTCAAGCCTTATTTGCAATTTTTTTCAGTTTTTCTTAAAAAAGTCTCCGCCGCGCCCGGCAACGGAGACTCTATTCAGATTTTGCGCTTATTTTGCATATATCGCGCCGATTATCTTGTTCATGGTCTTCCACGACATGAGGCGGGTGAGGAAGGTCAGGAACGAATAGCTCGCGCCGATGGTGTATATCGGGCTCACCTTTTTCTTCATGGCGACATTGGCGATAAATTTTCCGGCGACCGCGGGATCCATGCCCGTCTGCTCGTCATGCTCCATGCGGGAGACAGAGCGCCCGATGCGTCCGCCGTAGACATCGTCGCCGTCGACCGTCTTTTCGCGCGCCTTTGTAAAGCCCGTTTTTATATCGCCCGGCTGAACCGCGCAGACGGTGACACCGTAGGGGCGAAGCTCGTTTGCAAGAGCCATGGTATATGAATTTGTCGCAGCTTTCGCTGCGGAATAATAGGTCTGGAACGGAATCGGAATCTGCCCGGCGACGGAGCTGATATTGACTATTCTCCCCTGTCCCGCTTCGCGCATAACAGGAACGACGGCGCGGTTCATATTCACCATACCGAAAAAGTTCGTGTCAAAAAGGCGCTTGGCGTCCTCGGTCTTTGTGAACTCAACTGCGCCCGAGATGCCGAAGCCCGCGTTGTTGACGAGCACATCTATCTTGCCCTCGCGAGCGACTATCTCATCGACCGCTTTTTTCACTGCCGCTTCGTCCGTCACATCAGCGACGAGGTGGTTGAGTCCCTCGACACCCTGCGCACGGCGGCTGAGTTCATAAACGGTATATCCCGCATTTTTAAGCGCGAGCGCGGTCTGCATGCCTATGCCTGACGTTCCCCCGGTCAGGACTGCTATCTTTTTATCCATAAAATGTACCTCCGAACTGAATAACAGGTAGATTATACCACAACTGTATTGCATATTCAATGCGGGCGAAGAATGCAAAAATTTCTTTTTTCTGTTGACAAAGGCGAAAATACATGATAGCATATATGCATAGATACTCAATGCATTGAGTAAAATTGTATACAAGGTGATAGTATGAAAATAAGCAAGGAACTCGCAAAGGGCAGCACGGGGCTGTTGGTGCTCAGCGTCATATCAAAGACCGATATGTACGGCTACCAGATAATCAAGACGCTCGAAGTGATGAGCGAAAATGTGTTCAGTCTCAACGAAGGCACGCTCTACCCCATTCTGCACTCGCTCGAAAAAGAGGGTTCGCTCGAATCTTATTGGTGCGAAGCGGAGGGCAGAAAACGCAAATATTATAAGATAACCGAATCGGGGCTCGCCGAGCTCGCGGACAAAAAACGCGAGTGGCAGAGCTTCTCAGGCGCCGTTTCAAAGGTACTGGGAGGTGCGAAGCTTGCAGCAGAGGTTTGACGGATTTCTCGACTATGTCTGCGGCAATATAATATCGAAGCGCGAGCGCGAAAATGCCAGGAACGAGCTATATGACCATTTAATGTGCATCTACGAATGTAACCTCGCGCAGGGCATGGACGAAGAGCACGCGGCGATTGAGGCGGAGAACTCCATGGGCGACAGAAATGCTGTTCGTGCGCAGCTCGAACAGGTTCACGCGAGCTTCCCGGAGCTCGACTTCAAAAAAGCCCTGGCGCTTGTTACGGTCGGCTTCGTTTTCATGAGCTTTATGCTCGAAGTCTCCTACCCGCTTTTGAAAGAAGTCATTCAGCTTTTCGGCATGGCGCTGGTCTTCGCCGGGACATTCTGCCTGCGCAAAGCGAGCAAGAGGCTCGGTCAATCTTTTGCCGTGTTCTCGGCGCAGTTTGCACTTTTTGCCGCAAATATCATTTTATACCCGCTCAGCGAGAAATACAGTTGGCTCCCAACCGTTCTGCTCGTGGGCTCATACATATGCGCCGCCGTGTTCTGGGCACTGTTTGCACTGGGGCTGAAAAATCTCACAAACGGGCGCGAAGCGGCAAAGCATCCGCCGTATTCGGCATGCATATATCTCAACGCGGCGTTAAATATTGCCAACACTATACTCGTACTGCTCGCATTCTCAAGTGGCACTTACAGCGCGGACAAAAATATCAAAATAGAAGGCTTCCCCGCGCTGACATTTATTATAGTCGCAGTCGCCGCAATCGTTGTCACGCTTATCACGCTCGTCCGCGCGAACAAACTGCTTTTTGAAAGCGGGCACGAATACACCGTTGAATCATCAAGCGGCAAGAAAGCGGCGCTTGTGATATGCTCGTTTGCGCTCGTATTCATTCTCAGCGGTGCTGTCGATTTTGCTCTCGCCGAGCGCAAGGCGGAAACGCAGCCGTATAACGCGCACGACATATTGATGAGCGACAGCGAGCGCGACAGAATCTGTGCAATACTTTCGAGCTACGGGATATCGGACGACAATATTGCCCTGCTCCCGGACAGCGAACTGCAAAAATACAGCAATGCGGTCAGCGCAGACGAGCTCGACGACACGATGAAAGATCTTATTGCAAACTGGAACGCCCGCCCGGAGTTTAGCTTCAAAAGCAGAGATATCGAATATAATTTCGAGCGGCACGAATACTGCATAATCATCGATTCCGGAGAGCCGCACAACTATATTCGCACACTGTATTTTCTCGAATTGCAGGATTCCGAGCAGACGAGAAACGACCGAAAATATGTTGACGGCATGATTTTCAACTACACCGACGCAACCGCCTCGAATTATCTTATGCCGCTCAACATGGGCGGAGAATACAACGGTGATCTTTTCATGATACTGACCGAAGAGAACGGCGGTCTTGTAGAAAACAAGCCGCTCAACATACAACCGGACAGCGACGCGTCGATAAACAGAATAAACCGCGTTGAATTCCAACTCAAAGATGGCATGAAGATAATCTACGCCGCCTATCTCGGCGAGCCGAGCGACGATTCGAGCAAAATACTCACGGCGAATTACACGGTACAGTATGTCCACCGCAAACTGCCGATACAGTCGCCTGCGAGCCGCGCGCTCATACATCAGACAGGAATATCCACGCCGACATATTGCCGCAGCCATGATGTGCATCCGTGCGATGTGTCATATGAGTCGATATTCAAAGAGCCGTTCAGTGACAGCGAAAACGAAGCTTCTGATTTCACGGAGGATATAACGAAATGAAAACTGCCCGAAAGCGGACAGACAGGGTAAAACAACAAACAACGGAGGTGCAGTATCATGGACAGGTTTGATGGATTTCTCGACTATGTCTGCGGCGATATAATCTCAGACCGCGAGCGTGAAAACGCCAGAAATGAACTTTATGACCATCTGATGTGCACCTACGAATGCAACCTCGCGCGGGGTATGGACGAGGAGCACGCGGCAATCGAAGCGGAAAACTCCATGGGCGACAGGAACGATGTCAAGACAAAGCTCGGTCAGGTTCACGCGAGTTTTCCCGAGCTCAGATTCAAGAGCGCGCTGGCTCTCGTTATCGCCGGATTCTTTTTCGCATCGTTCCAAATAAGTCTGCTCAGCGGCATGGACATACTCATAAAGATGTTCGGTCAATCGCTGATGATAGCGGGCATATTCTGCCTGCGCAAGGCACACAAGAAGCTCGGATTATCATTCGCCGCGATAATGGGACAATATGTTCTTTCGGGCGCTTCAACGGTGCTGACTCCGATAGCGGAGGATCACCCGCTCCCAATCTTCATTCTTTCGCTGCTCGGCGCGATATGCGGCGCGGCGTTCTGGATTCTTTTTGTCGGCGGGCTGATTGATCTCACAAGAGGCCGCGAGGACGCAGAGGCTCTGCATCTCCCGCTGTGCGCTGTGTCGAACGTGCTTCTCAGTGCGCTCAGCGGCTGGACATACATATATATGTACATCACAAAAACGGCATCCCTAAACTCGGAAAACGCGCCGGTTTTCTTCCTTATCGCGATATCGCTGGTTATACTCAACATGATAATCACGATAGCCGTTCTGCGGCGGGCAAATAAGTTCCTCTACGAGAGCGGTCACGAATATGAGGCGGAGAGCTCCGGGCTGAAGAAAGCCGCCGTAACGCTCTGCGCGTTCGCGCTGGTGCTCGCGGCATGCGCGGGTTTCGATGCATATCGTCTGACGAGAAAAGCCGAAATTGAGCCGTACAGCACGTCGGACATCGCAATGGACGCAGACGAGCGCGCGAGAATAGAAAACACCCTTTCGGACTACGGAGTTGACAGAGAGGTTCTGAAGCTTCTGCCGAACAGCGAGATTATGCGATTCCGCAACACGGCGAGTATCGACAAGCTGACAGACATGTCTCTTCAGGACATCAAATACACAAAGGAATATCAGAGCCGCAGGAACAGCGACGGCAAGCTTCAATCCGGAGTCTACACGATGGGCACTACCGACAATCCGTCATATTATTTTGAAAATTTAACATACTGCGTCACGGATAACGACGGCAAGAAACAGCTGCTCTGTTCTTTTGAGCTAAAAGACATAGAGTCCGCCAAGAAGGGCGATATAAAAAATTACGCCGACTGCCTTGAATTCGAGAAAAGCGACGCAAACAAAAGTCTGATGACATATCAGGTATACAGAAACAACGACTCGTTTTTCATCCTGACTCAAGAAGACGGTCAGGAACTGAAAAATAAGCCGCTGAATATCAAGAGAAAAACCGACGCGCTCGGGAACACGGCGATCTCCGAGGTCGAATTCCAATGCAAACCCGGGATGAGGATTTTCTACACCGCAGACCTCACCATCGCCGACACGCCATATCCGATATATGACATAAAGCTCGGAGCCTCGTACATTCATCGCAAAAGACCGATATTATGGATATCCGAACGCACACCGAAAACTCAGATAGATTCGCAGCAAGGGCAGCGATTTTGCTGGGTGAGGCCGGCCATAAGAACATTATATGTCCCGTATCTCAAGAGCGAAGCCCCATACGAAGCGACGACCGAGCCCGAAGAAGAGACAACGGAGCGCGTCATCCACGGAAATTCAATCGAAGAGATGGCCGCGAGCTAAGATAAAAAATGAGCCTCCGAAATACGGAGACTCATTTTATTTTTATTACATCTCGCCGAGGGCGAAGGTATCCGAGAGCCAATCGGTGCAGAGCTTCACCCACTGTGAAGCACGGGCATTTTCTATAACTGACTCTGGTTTATCGCAGACGCTAGGGGTGCACAGCGAGAAGCCGTGCCAGCCCTTGGCGAAAATATGCATCTCGAACGGCACTTCGTTTTTCGTGAGCGCCTCGGCATATTTTATGGAGTTTATTATCGGGACGGTTTTGTCCGACGCGCTGCCGAAGATGAATGTGGGTGGAGTATTTCTATCCACATGTTCTTCGAGCGACGGCACGTGGAACGCCAGAATACGGCTTATCTCGGAGAGGATACACGGATAGCCGAGGATACACGCATTGGGTCTTGTGCTGCTGAGAGTCGAGAGGGCCGCCGCAAGATGCGCGCCGGCGGAAAAGCCTATGGCGGCGATCTTGTCTTTTATAACATGCCACTCCTCCGCCCTTTCGCGTATAAGCGTCAGCGCTTCTTCGGCATCGGCAAGGGGCATCTTGAAATCCTTGCCCTCGCCCACGGTATAGCGCAGGACGAAAGTGTTATATCCGTGCACGGCGAATGCCATGGCTATCGGCTCAGCCTCGCGGTCGGAGCACATATAGTATCCGCCGCCGGGAATAACCAAAACCGCCGGGCGGTCGGTCATATTCGGCATTTCTTTTGATGTATCGAGCAGATACGCGGTGAGCGTCGCCCCGGGATTGCTTTTGAGTTCCAGCTTTTCAACCGTCATGATATTCCTCCTCAGTAAGTGACCTTGAGGGTCTTTATCTCGAAGGGTCTGAACTGAAGTTTCGCGGGCGCAGTGTTCTCGACTTCGCCCTGCTCCTCTTCAAGCATGTTGGTTATCTTCACGCTCTTTGCGCCGTCGAAGAAGCTGACTTTTGCGTTGGTGAAGGTGCCCTCCGCCTCATACATACGAACTATGAATGCACGCTGAGCATCCTCGCAGGGCTTGACAGCCTCGACAAATATATTGTCGGCGTCGATGCTCATGAGCTTCTGAGCCGAATATTCGCCGGCAGTCACCGCGGCGGGAACATTGAGCTCATATGCCGGGCGGATAACGCTCTCGGCATCGAAGCCGCTGTCATGCGGCAGGAACGAATAGACGCAGTGGTGAACGCCTCTGTCGCCCTTGAAATCGGGGCGCAAGCCGCCCTTGTGCAGGGACAGGCGCAGCTTGCCGCCGTTGACACTGATGCCGTACTTGCTGTCGTTAAGAACAGCGACGCCGAAACGGGTCTCGGAGAGGTCGGTATATTTATGGTTGAGCACCTCGAACTTCGCCTTTTCAACGCTGTTGTTGCGGGTGGTCGGGCGCTTGACATTGCCGAACTGGACATCGAAGCGGGCGAACTCCTGCCTGACAGAAGTATCGAACGCAGTCTTGAGGAAGCGGTGGTTATCCTGCCAATCCATGACGGTGTCGAAGCGCACCTCGGCGCTGTCCGCAAAGAATATCATATCCTGCGTAACGGTCGATTTGCCGCTTATCGCATACTTGCTGCGGATAACAAATGCGACGGAGCCGTTCGAAACGACCTCGCGGCTGACAAGCTTCGAGACATCCTCAAACTTCATCTCGATATCGGCGTCAACATCCCAGTTATCCCACTCGGACGGGAAATCTTCCGCCATGATGAAAGTGTTGAGATTATATCCATCGCCGCAGATCTCGCGGTCGGCGCGCTTATCGACAAAAGAAGAAATCGTGCCGTTATCCGCAAACTTGACGGACGCGAACGGAGTCTCAAGGCTGTTATCATCAAGGCTGAACACGCTGTTTTCTTCGGGCTTGCCGTCGACAAGCTTGAGGGTGATGCTCGAAAATGCCGGGACGGTCACGCCGCCGACCATGAGCTTTTTGTTGCCTCTGACATCGGTGTAGACCTGCTGTCTGTAGCCGCCGTCAACTATCTTGCCGCTGTAGTCGAGAACAATGACGTCGGAGCGGTCAAAAGAAAGGGTGTTCGTGACGGTCACGCAGTCCTCCTTGTCGCTCTGAGCGAGCTCTTTGACAAGATCGCGGGCGCGGGTTATGAGCGCGGTAGTCATGGCGCGGGACTCCTCATGGGCGCGCGGGATGCAGGTGCCGGGGAGGATATCGTGGAACTGGTTGACGAGCAGCTTCTCATAGAGCGGAGCGATATCCGCGCTGTCCGCCGTCTTATTGTTCTTCACTGCGTCGTTTACGGTAAATATTTCAAGGTCTCTGAGTGCGAACTCAGCCTTGCGGTTGTTGCGCTTTATGACATGCTGGTTTGTGAGCGTGCCGCGGTGCAGCTCAAGATAGAGCTCACCTGCGTATGTATCGGGCTCGACCGCGTCTCTCTCAATCTCTTTCATTGCCTCGCCGACAAGCTTGTGCTCGGACTTCGGGCAGCCGTTCAAGTCGGCGCAGCGTTTTGCCGCCTCGATCATCTCGAACTGCGGTCCGCCGCCGCCGTCTCCGTAGCCGTAGGAGATAACGCGGGTGTCGGTGACGCGCTTATCTTTGATGCACGAATGGTTGTTCGAGGGAGTACCCGCGACATAGGTCATGAGATCCTCGGCATCGGGCCAGATGTGGGTGCGGTTGAAATGGGTGAACACCTTTGTGCCGTCGATACCCTCCCAATAGAAAGTATCAAGCGGGAATGTGTTGGTGTCGTTCCAGTCAATTTTGGTTGTCAGGAAATAATCGACGCAGCAGCCTTTCATTATCTGCGGGATAGCCGCGCTGTAGCCGAAGGTATCGGGCAGCCAGAAGCAGTTCGAGGTGAAATCGAAATATTTTCTCGTGAATCTCTGACCCCAGAGGAACTGTCTGACCATCGACTCGCCGGAGGTTATGTTGCAGTCGCACTCGACCCACACGCCGCCGTTGGGCTCGTATCTGCCCTCTTTGACCTTCTGCTGAATGCGCGCGAAGAGGTCGGGATATTTGCGGCGCAGGAAGTCGCTGTGGCACGATGAGCTCTGGATAAATTTATATTCCGGATACTCGTCCATGAGCGCAAGCTGGTTTGCATAGGTGCGCGCGCACTTCTTGACTGTCTCGCCGACATGCCAGAGCCACGCGGTGTCCATATGCGAATGTCCGATGAGCGCAGCCTTCGGTGCATCGTCGCTGTTTTTGACGGAGAGTGCTTTTTTAAGATAGGGCTTCGCTCTCTCGAGAGCTGCCATGAACTCGTCACGGTCAACATCGTCGGGTGACTGATATATCTCTTTGAATACTTTTTCAAGCTCGTTTATAACGGAAGCGCGTCTGAAAGAGCTCTCCGGCAGGTTCTTGACGAGCTGAACGAGGGTGCGCAGATCGAAATAGAACTCCTGGATAGCATAGTTCTTGACGCAGATATCAATGCCCTCATATGAGAAATCATAGGTGAGCAGAGGGTTGTTCTCGGTCGGGTGGCAGCCCTTATAAGAATGGCCCGCGTAATATTCGAGGTCGATGGCTATCTTCTCGCCTGCCTTTGCGTCCTTTTTGAGCAGGTCGCAGTAGTGGTTGCCGTGGCCGGTGAAAACTATCTTCGTGCTGAAGTTGCCGTAGGGCACTCCGTCAACCCAGAGGGTTCCCTCGTAGCCCGAGATGTGCGGGCGGATAAAAATATCTTTTCCGCCGAGTCCGTCGGGGACGACAAAATCGGTCTTGAACCAGCAATAGCCGAACTCCTCACCCCATTTGTAGCCCTTTTCGATGGGGTCAAAAAGGCTGTCCTCCGGGATGCAGTGGAAACGCTCGAGGGTTGCGAACGCGCTCACGGGGCCCGGCTCGCCGACTTTTTCAAAAATCATCGGCTCGATGATATCGACAAAGCGCTCAAGCTTTCTAAGCATTCTGTCGGTCTGTTTTAAATCCAGCATATTCTTCTCTCCAAAATATATTTTTCCGCCGTGCGGACATTTGACTTATATAATATGTAACAGTATACCGCAAGAGTGTTGCATCTGCAAGCATTTTTGAAGAGAAAAGAAGCAAAAAAGCCGCCGCAGAGATGTTTTCCCCGCGGCGGCTCGTGTTATTTCAGCGAAGTTCTAAGATGCGGCATATCGCAGCTAAAACCGCCGCGAGATAAAGCCCGAAGATATTCATTATATTATAGAGAAGTGCCGTTATCATCTTCGCCCTCCGCTATGCGCTGTTCGTGCATGAATTTGTCCGCTTCGATGGCGGCAGAAGTGAAGCTGTTGTTCTTCCAATAGCTCACAGCGCCGACAATGAATGTGAATATCAAACTTATTATTGTATATAGCTCGCTGTATTCGACGCTGACCGGTGTTTTTCCGAATGCGGTCAGCGCCACATTGACTATTGACACAAGAGACAAAATACCTCTGACCCACGTGCCGACCGATATTTTTGTTATATTTTCAAAAAGCTTCTTCATGAAAATCCCCCTTATTTTCTGCGCGTGATATCATCTATGCGCCTGTGCGCGGATTTTATCGAATCCTCTGCCGCCGCCATGCGCTCAACGAGATTATTGTGCTTGTCGACCCGCTTTTCGAGCTGCGCGATGCGGTAATTCGTCAGCCTGTTCGACGCGAGTATGCCGCCGAGCGAGCCGATGAGCGTACCCGCCGCCGAGAGCAGTGCCACAGTTATTTCTGCGTTCATCTCACACCTCCTCGAGACTGCCGACCGCGACCCAGCTCGAAATATCGCCGAGCAGGGCTTCGAGCGTGCCGCGGTTCTGCTGAACTTTTGTGACGGTGTGCTTTTTCGGCGAGAGCTGTGAATCCGGCACGCGTTTTCCGCGCGCCGAGGTGCAGCCGCCGTAGACGGCACCGGGCTTTATAAAAACAACGCTCCCGACCGAAACTGACGGTCTCGCCGCGAGTTTCAAGTCAGAGAGCCTGACCCAAGAGTTTATCTCCTTGAGCAGCGCGCGGCTCGGCTCAACTTTTGCGACGGTATGCGTTCTGAGCTTCACCCACGACGGAACGCGCTGACCCGTGGCATAGTTTTTGCCTGTGATTTTCACGCGGTCGCCCGCTCTGATATCGGCGGACTGCGCGACTTTTTGCGGTTTGTTTTTTACGCAAAGCCTGTAAAATTCGGCTATCGACGCGGCAATCGATTCGCCGCACTTTTTCTGTCCCGCTTCCGTTTCGACATTCTTTCTGTCCGAAGAGCTGTCTATGAACACGGTCTCGATGAGCAGACTGCGGCACCCGACCGAGCGGACGAAACCGAAATAATCGCCGCCTGCGGAATTGAGCTTCGTTTTAGCTCCCCTGTCGCGCAGTGAAAATGTTTTCGCAATGCCCGCGCTTATCTTCGCGGCGAGCTTTTTGCCGTCCTCGTCGGCGTGTTTATAATAGACCTCGCTCCCCGTTCCGCCGCCTGCATTCAGATGAATCTCGGCAGCCAGATCGAAGTTCTCGCGGTTGACATAAGCTATCCTGTCCGTCAGATACATATCGGCATCGTAGTTTATGAGCACGGCGTCGCAGCCGTAATTTTTGAGCGCTTCGGCGATATAAAAGCCAATCTTTCGCGCTATGCGAAACTCGTGGAAGCCTCCGCCAACCGCGCCGCTGTCATAGCCGCCGCCCGCCGATTTTCCGTGACCCACGGATATACAAATTCTCACTCTCGCACCTCCTCGAAATAAATGCCCACAAGCTGCGACGGCAGATAGTGCATGACCGTGCCCTCGCCGCCGCTGTCGTCTCTTGTGCATCTGTAAATTTTGCCGCCGTCGAGATAGTACTTGTCTTTAAAATACCTCATGCCCTCGGCGGCGGTTATCGGGTTGTCTATCGTGCCATCTTCATCTGCCGTCACACGCTCCCAGTGCGCGGGAGTCACGCTCGGTCTCCATGTGGGATTGGCGGATATTGCGTTGTAGCAGCGGTAGAGATTATCGCCGTCGCGCACCCTGTCGCCGATCGAGTAATCCTTTTCGCCGCTCCACAGTGCAAACAAATCGACACTCGTCAGAGCCTCGGCGTTTGTCAGCTTCGCGGCGGCTCTTGTTATCATCTCGCGGAAGCGTTTTGCCTGCGTCCTCGTCATATATCCGCGCCTCCCGTAATTATTTCAAGCGCCTCGAAGTCGGAAATAAGATCGTCATTCTGCGGCACTTCGTTCCAATGCTGAATTATCGTGTCGTCGGTCTGAATCCAATCTGCCGCATAAATTTTGCCATCAGACGGATAATCTGCAAATTCAACGGGCTTATAGCCGTTGGCGAGATACACCCGCGGGTCATTTGTAAAAACATCCCAGCCATCGGTTTTAAGCGGCGTCGGAGCAATATATAACGCTCCGTTTTTTAATTTACCGTACAATCCTGTCACCCCTCCGAATATTCACTGATACCTTTTATCTTCGCCGACAGCGCCGCCCAATTCGAATCGGCCTTATAACTGTCAACAAGGTTATCCGGCACATAAATATACCCCGTGCCCGATGCTATCTTGCTTCCGCGCAGCGCAACCGAAATGTCGGATATCACACAAACGGACGGAGTGCGGATAATGAGCGTTTCAAGGTGTTGACAGTCGGTAAACGCCGTTCGGTTTATATTTGTTACCGCCGCAAAATCGGCTGTCCGAATTGCCGAGCTGCGAAAGGCATTATTAGGCAAAGCCGTAACAAGAGGTAGGTTTGCAGATGTCAGATATGTCGCCACATGAAAACACCCGTCTCCTATTGTTGTCACCAAAGGGAAATCAGCTTGTTGTATTGCAGAGTTTGTAAAAACCCCGCTTCCCAAATCGGTGGCCTTGGGAAGATTTATTGTCTGTAAGCGATTGCACGACTCAAAAGCATTTCGTTTAACTTGAGTAACATTCGGCAAATCAATCGCTGTAAGAGCATTGCATCCTAAAAATGCGCACGCTCCGACCGTCGTTATACGGTCGTTTGAATATGCGCCCGATATAGTACGCTGGATTATTGCATCCTCGCAAGACATCGGGATATCCGCATCCTGCTGCATCAAAAGTCTTCTGCTCATGCGTTGTCACCAACCTTCTGTGCAACTATCACGCCGTCCTTTACACTTATCTCCCAAGTTTCGCCGTTTTGAAACGCCGGAACACTGCCGATATACTTCGTGCCTGCAGGCAGCGATACGGTGATATCGCCGCTTGCCGCGAAGCTCAGGCGCATCCAGCACTCGAATTTCTCATCCTCCGGGTATCGAACCGTCAGCGTCCGAAGTTCCGTCATGCGATATTCCGCGTTGTCGGCGAGCGTTGCGGACACCTGTGCGGTGCTGTAGGTATATTGGGTAAGCGAAGCCCGCGGAGTAAAGCCAAGGGAATTTATTATGACTGCCTTTAAATCGGTCGTCCCGCCGAACAAGGCTTTTAAATCCCGCATACTCTCCACTGCGGCGGCGAGTTCGGGCAGGATGCCGCACTCCTCTTCAAGCTCGCCGTCAATACCCATAACAGACGGCTCAAAGCCGAGAGTGAACACAGCGGACTTTGTTATTCTCGTCACCTCAAGTTCGTTGCGCTTATGCGCCTCGACCTGAACGGTAAGTTCGCCCGTTGACGTCAGTGCCTCGGGCAGAGGGCAATATATAACACCGCCGGTGACATAGGCGGGAGTGCTGTTTGCTCCGCTGATAATATTTGACACGATGCGGCGGCTCAGCCCGTAGACATCGAAGCTCAGAAGATAATACGAAGCATCCGTTTTCAGCTCGTCGTTGAGCGTGATACAAAGCCGCGACGCATTATGCTCCCCGCAAAAACAGAACGGCTCTTCAATCTGAGCCGTCCCGTCCGAAAGTATTTTTATTTTTATATCTCTCATCTGTTTTCCTCCCCGGAATAGTTGTCCTTGAGATAATTTGCCGTTTCCAGAACATCCCTGCGCTCTCTATAGAGCACATTGAGCAGAGTTTTTATCTTATATGCCTCGTCGCTCGTCTCGGGATTCGGCAGAGCCGAAAGCTGCTTTCTTTTCTTTGCTATGATCCCGTCGAGCACCTGCGCCTGCTCGAAATATTCGTCGGCAAGCTGTGAAAGAGTTCTGTTGAAAGTCATTTGTCTTCTCCCTTCAAAAGATAGTCAACCGTTGTGTCGAAAAATCCGGCAAGCTGTGCGAGCTGATGCAAAGTCGGCTCTTTTTCGCCGCTCTCGATCATTCTGAGCGTCCTCATCTGCATCCCGAGCGCATCGCAGAGCAGCTGTTCGCCTATGTTCTCGCTGCACCGAAGTTTCTTTATCCGTCCGCCCATGGTGTTCGGCTCATATCGCTTTGCCGCGCTCACGGCGAGCGCGCGCCTGACGGCTATCGGCAGGAAATCAACGGATTCTATATCATGCTGATACTTTACAGTGAAGCTCAGCGCGTCATATATTTTCCTCTGCGCCTTGTCGAGACACCGCGACACGCTCGACGGGCATACACCCAATTTCTGAGCTATCATAGATATCGTCGAGCCGTCAAACCAATATGCCTCCGTGACCTGTCTCTCGCGCGGCGTAAGCCTTGTTTTTATCACCTCGTCGGCGAGCGCAGACAGGTCAACATCCCTGCGCCGCCACGCATAGTCGTCCGGCGATTCGCAGCCCGGGCAGTGAGATCCGCAGCAGACGCACATCGCCGCCCGCCGCTCTTCAGGAGTCGGAAACGAGAAATCCATCGCCGCCTCGACACTTCTTTTTGACATTTGCTCATCTCCTTGCTTTTCGAACATTTGTTCGTATCTTTACTTATAATTATAGTAACACATCAAATATTTGTCAACGGGAAAATATTTAATTTACCCTCAAAAAATTGCACTAAATGATGCACAGTCACATTTTGAAAGCAGTAGGAGAAAGCGCTGTCCGATAAAAAGGTCAGCAAAAACGGCAATTTTATATTTTTAGCGCAATGTATATATAGGTCATACCCAGCGCATTGAGAAGATTTTTGCTCCCGTTAACATCGCTCGCCGAACTGATACTGAAACCGTCGGAAGAGATGCTGAGTCCGGGCATACCGCCCGCCTGAGTCGCGGCGGCAACATAGCAGTTTGTTGACGAGTCCGAAAAATCAGCTATAGCGGCGGGCATACTCCTGCAAAAAACAAATACGGCGGTGGGCTTGAAGCCGACTTTTACAGAACGGCTTTTTGCACCCGTGCCCGTATATGAGCCGATTTTTACAGGCGCGTTCCACAGAGCCTTATCCTCGGCGGTGACATGCTTGACGGTATCGCGGATATGCGAGCCGCAGAGCAGGGTCTTGTCGAGGAAGCAGTGGAAGTTGAGCCCGGTCGTGTCTGCGGGGCAGAAATCCGCCTGCATGAGTATATATGCGTCGAGGACAAAGGCGTCGGTGTCCCTGTCCGCCTTGATGCCCGAACAGCCGGACTCGACAACGTTCAAATCTGTGTCGAAGGTCAGGCAGTCGATTATAGTCGTCAGCACATCGTGGCAGGCAGCGCCGCCCCTGCTGTAAGGGACATGGATGGCAAGCTTTATCTTTATAGTTGCGAGGCGGCAGTATTCGTTCTTTATCAGCACACCCTCGTCGTTTTCGGTGAAGCTGTCCACTATTTCCATCTCCCCTATGCCCACGGCAACGGTGACGCGCTTTAGGGGTATCTCCTTTTTGACGGCGGGATATTCGGTTATGAATCTTATCCCGCCGAGACTTGTCTGCTCGGAAAGCCAGCCCGCTATCTGCGAGGGCAGAACACTTATTGTACTCATAAAAACCTCCCTGAAACCGGACTGCCGGGAAAGCCCGGCAGCCCTTTAAAATTATTCCGTTATCTCGACGACCGTCCGCACGACCGCCCAGACATAGAGCACCTCTTCACCGAACTTTATCTTCTCCGCGCGGTCTATCTGATATTTTATATCGCCGTCGATTATCAGCGCGTCCTCGTTGACCGTCAGGTCATGCTCGGGCGGACCGATATAGAGATAATAGCCCTGCGAATTGTAGCCTATCTCGGTGTTCACGCCGTAGAGATACATCTTGTTCTTGTATCTCAGCGGCTGAATAAAGCCCTTGAACGGCGCGGTTCTCGTGGAGTCGGTATTCTCGATAACGAGCACCCTGCCCCACTTTTCAAATTCCGCCGAGAGGTTCATATCTCCACCCCGCAGCAGAAGAAACCGTCGTCGCTCAAAAGAGGCGTGAGCTCGGCGAGAGCAGCGTCGCGCACGGACGCCGCGAATTTAAGCGAGCTGTCCGCGCTCTTTTTAACGGTGATATCGCCGGCCTTAAAGCTCTCGACGCCGTCCGAATTACCCGTGCGGCGCACGCAAAGAGCGTAATAGGCTAGTCCCGCGGCGGCCTGAGCGATTCTCACATCGTTAATGTCCGCATCGGCTCTTAATCTCGATTGTACGCGTTCGAGCGAGCTCAGAGCTATCCCGAGGCAGACTTTTTCTTCATCCTCGCCGATGTCCGTCAGCTGCCTGAGCAGGGAGAGTACGCTCCACTGAGTTATCATGCTCTCACCCCCGCCGTCAGACGGTAAGGGTGCGGGCGGCGGAGTCGAATATCCTTGCGAAGCCCGCAGTCGAGCTGATGACCGCACGCTCAAGCTGGCGGTCGATGAGCTTGTCATACTCGGTGGAGACGGGGCCTGTGGTGACCATTTCGAGGGCGCAGCTACGGTCGATACCGATTATCTTGCCTGCGGGCACGCAGGAGCCCTTTATAAGATCTGCGCCGAGGGGAGTTATGACTTCGCCCGTCGCGTGGAAATTGAGCCCTGCCGCAGCATCCCTGAACTCAGTAATGCCGAGCATCTGCGCGACCTGTGCGGGAGCGGCAATAATCGTGTTGAGTTCATATGGATCGAAGAGATTCCAGAAATTGACAAGGTCGGTGTAGGTGAGCTTGCCTGCGGATGCGACGGCGGTGTTGGAGGCGGCGTTATCATTGCCATCGCCGTTTATGAGCACATCGACTGCATCGCTGAGCTGAGTGCGCGCGATATATGCGCCGATCTGGCGCAGGGTGACGGTAAACAGATCGAGGCGCTGGAAGCGGACAGCCTCGTAAGAAGCGACAAGCGAGCGTCCGCGCTTTTTCAGATGAACAAGGTTCGCCTTGCTCTTGACGCTGGTTTCGGGGATAAACGCGCCCTCGGCGACGACTTTGAGTTCCTTTTCATCGTCGCTCGGCTCGCAGGCTATCGAGCGGTAGTCGAGTGAGTCTATAATCGTGGTTGATGCGACGATGCGCGGCAGGACATTTGCCTCCTGCATACCCTGTCTGACGGCGCGGGAAACATACTCTGGGAAGAGCACGGCGGAGTCGGAGGTCTTGAAGAACTTGTCAACAACGTCGCTGCCCGCTCCGCTGACCTTGATATCAAAGCGTTTGAGCTGGCGCTGATATGCGTCAAGACCCTCAAGAGCGGTGCCGCTGTAGTTCTCCGAGGGGTCGATTTTTTCGAGTGCGCCGGTGAAATCACCGGAAGCATAGAGACCTTTTTCAAGTCTGATGTTATCAAAAGCAGTCATATTATTCTCCTTTCAGAATCAGAGCATGAAGCTCACTGTTTTGGCGGTTGTGTTGACGCTGAGCACGAGATAGGTGTTGCCCTTTGTGCTCGCCTTGACTCCATACGCGCCGTCCGATGCGAGAGCCGCATAACCGACCGCCGGGGCGTCCGTGCCCGTATAGGGCATAGTGACAACACCCGAGAGCTGGACGCCCGCATATCCGCCGTTTACATTCACGCTGACGCCGCAGAACTTTGCGTCCGCGCCTGCCGCCGAAACGGTATCGTTTGCGCTGACCGCGACGGGCACGCCCGCCTTGAGTCCGCTTGCCGCCTTGAGAGTTAAAACATTCTCACAAAAACCTTTAGTTGAAACTGACATAATTATCCTCCTTTAAATTCTGAACTCGCTGTTGCCCGAATGTGTTTCGGGCTTTGTCGACGAGAGCTGGCTGTTGAGTTTTCCGCCGCCCGAGAAAGCCTTTTTGAGCTCTCTGAGCTGTTCGAGACCGAGGGTGCCGCATATCGCCGAGAGGCTCTCGCCGCGCATATCCGGCAGAGCCGCCGCGCCCATGCGTATCACATCGCATATGAGCTCCTCGCGGTACTCTTTGCCCTCGCGGGCGAGCTGTTCGAGCTCGTCGATATAGCCGTAGAGCCCCGCCGCCTCCGCCTTTGTGAGAGTCACTCCCTCATTGGCGCAGGAGAGGCGTTTGACTGTTTTCACCGTCTGCTCGTCCGCGCGGTAAGACTTCGTAACGCCTGCCGCGGGCTGAGCCGGCACGGCAACAAACGACCACTCATAGGCGTCCGTCGGGTCGCAGAGTATCCTGTGGCAGAGCTTGCCGCCGTACTCCCTACCCTTTATATGGGCGCACGGATCGGTTCGCCCGTCCTTGCCGCAGATTGAACAGACGCTTCTGCCAACCGAGCAGCCGACACTCGTCTCTTTCTTTATCCCCGCGTCTATCTCTTCAATAAGCGCGGCGTTCTTTTCGCTGCGCGGCATATAGGCTCTCGCGCAGAGCTTCGTGTATTTTTCGCCCGCCGAGGTCACTTTGCTCTCGTCTGTCTCGACGCGGCAGGAAAATATCCTCGCCGTCTGATCCCTGCCGCTCATGCTGTGGTCGAATATCCCCGTCTTGCCTACAAAAAGTTCGGCGAGCTTCTCGAGCGCGGGAATATCGAAGCGCTCGAAGTCCCTGTCGATTTCATTGTCGCAAAGCACGATGCCGAAAGTATAGACCTCGTCGGCGCTCAGCGGCTTTACGGTATAATTGTTGATAAGCTCCAGCTCCTGCGGAGTCGGAGCACCTGAAAGAACGCTGTTCTGCGTAGTTATCACTCCCCGTTTTCAATCTCTTTCCTGATTTTTTCCGCCTGCGCCGCATAGAGCTCGGCGCGCGCAAGCTCAACATTGTCCTGAAGAGTCACATCGTCCCACTCAGCCGTCACCTGCGAGGGCGTTCCCTCGAAGAGCAGATATGTGCGGCATATGCGCTCGATGACGGGTGTTAAAATGCGGCGGTATGCGTCGATCTCGCTGGTGAGCACGTCCGCCTGCTGGGTCGACATGCGTTCCGTCGACGACCATGACAGGCCGAGCATGAACGGCGGAAGCCCCGTTTTCGCGACTATCTGTTCGAGCATCTGGCGCACGGGCACCTCGCTGTCGAGAATCTGATTGTCCGCGCCTATGACCTTTATCTGAACATCGCCGACGGCGACAAAATCTTTTACCGCGCCGCCCGTCTGCATCGCCTCGCTCCATTCCTTTGCCACCTGCATGGCGCGCTCTTTGGCGTATGCGCGGTCGAGCGAGTCGTTCTGCGGCTTATATGTGACCGCAAAGCGGATGTTCCCCATGCGCTCCCAATTGAGCCCGATAGTCTTGTAGATTTTCATGAGTATCCCGCTGACAAACGGCAAGCCTTTGAGCATCGAACAGCCGCAGACTTCGCCCGGCTGCGGGTTGAGCACGGACAGCAATACAAGCTCGGGTCGCCTGACCGGCGACGGCATACCGACGCACGAGGCGGAGAAGATATCCACTCCGACTCCGTCCGAGGCGCGGCGAAGCTCGATGTTTTCGAGCGGAGAGTTAAAGAGCGCCGCGATATGCCCGTCTGCGTCCGTCACCATCTCGCCGACCGCCGTGCCGCAGGTCAGCAGCTGCTCGAAATAGGTTGAAACAAAGCTTTCGAGTCCGCACTGGTTGCCGCCGACGGGGACATTGCGAACGAAATGGTCGAGCTTATGCTGCAGGCGTTCGTCGGCGCATCTGACTTCAAAGCCGCCTGTCAGGCGGACGGTTTTGAATATGGCGGCGTCGATTATCGGCACCGCTTCGCGCAGGGCGTAATAGAGCCGCGTCTGATTTCCGCCGAGCGGAGTGTAGCTGTCGAGCAGTCCGAGACCCGACGCAGGGCGCGCCGAAGTCTGCACCGCCGCAGGCTCGGGAACGGTTTTCTTTCTTTTGAACGGATTTATTGTTATTCCTCCTTTTCATGACGGCCGACCGCCCGACCGTCATCTGCTCATGGCGAGCGCGAAAAAGCCGTCCTCTTCGTGCGCGAGCACTGTGGAGACGAAATAGCGCACATCGTCCATGGCGTGGTCGTATTCCTTTCTCGGAGCATCGCGTGCGGCAGTGTTATCCCATCTGTAGAGGGAAAATTCCCGAAGGCAGTCCGTGCATGACTGCGAGAAAAGGATGCGCCGCTCCTTGAGGGCATCCGAAACGCGGCGGATGCCGTCTATAACGTCGTTTTTTGCGGGCACGGCGCGGAATCTGCCGTGGCGGCGTATACATTCGAGAAAGCTCGCGGCGGAGGGGTCGGCTATGACCGCCTCTATGTTGAGGTCGCCCGCAAGCTGTTCGAGCGCGGCGTAATGCTCCTCGTCGGTGCGCTGCTCACCCTCCCTGCGGCTGTCGAAATAATATTCGTTCAGCCTGTACCACCGTCCGCCGTACTCGCCCCAGAGTCCGAACGACGACGGGTTGACCGTACCGTAATCGCAGGAGATGAAGTAGCGCGACGGTATGCCCTCAGGCTCCGCGACATGAACCGAGCGCGAAAAGAATGGATAGACAAGCCCCTGCGCCGCGACCCATTTGCCCAAAACGAAGCGGTCATAGAATGCGCCGCTGTAAAGACTCTCGTATCTGCGCTTTATTGCGGGCGTGAGCGACGGATTGTCATCCATGGTGAAGTGGAGATACAGACAGTTTTTCTCTCCGCTCTTTTTTATCCACTCCTCGTAGAACCAGTGCAGAGGCGTGTCGGGGTTGCAGTTGAACCACAGTTTAGACCCGTCGAGCGAGCAGCGCGCGAGAGCCTGTTCAACAAACGACCGCGGCATCAGGGCGACCTCGTCGAGCAGAACGCCGCCGAGCGTCATGCCCTGAATGAGCGCCGCCGAGCCCTCGTCCTTGCCCCCGAAGAGGTAAAAGCGGTTGCGCCTGCCGGAGTATTCTATCTCCACCAGATGCTGAGACAGCTTCTCGCGGCAGTCGAAGCCGAGCCGGCGCAGGACGGGCAGAATCGGCGTGATTATGTTTCTCCTAAGCGAAGTCACCGTCTTGCCGCACAGCGCAAAAGATGTATCGTCAAACGCCGAAAACGCCCACGCGACAAATGAGACGGACATACACACCGTCTTGCCGGATCGCACCGCGCCGTCGCAGATTATCGCGTCAAAATTTCTGTCCGGGCTCGACGGGCACCACCACGAGAGCACCCGAAGCTGCTTTTCCGAGAAGCTCTCAAAAGTGTTATTTTTGCGTTTACTCACCCGCATCATCCCCGCGCAGAGCACGCGCACTGCGGTCAAGCGCGGTCAAAAAGTCCGGGTTCTCACCTGCCGAGGCGGCGTTACTCAGCTCGCAAAGTCGGTCGAGCGCTTTGAGTCGATCGAAAAATTTGACCTCTATTCCCCCGCTCTTCGGGCGTTTGATATCCGATATCATCGTCAGGTCCAGTTTTTCTATCTCCGACCCGTCCGGCAGCTCGTCCGACAAAATGAGCTTCACCGCGTCCGCAACGCTCCCGAAAGCGAGCCTGCGGTAGCCCTCCGTGACTTCCGCCAGCTTCGCGTCGCGCTCGTTTTCAAGATTCGCTATTCGCCGTTTGATTTCCGGGTCAGCGAGCAGCTTCATCGCCGTTCGCTCCGGGTGGACGGAATAGCCCGCCCGCGCAGCCGACGCGCGCGGTTCGCGGGACGCGACAAAGAAGCGGCAAAAAATCTCCTCTTTCGGCGAAAGCGGTTCTTTCTTTTTCATACTCTCATCTCCTCATCTATATTCACGTGCTCTTCGGCGGCGGTCTCCGAAGCGCCCGTCACCCATAGCGAAAACGCCCCGATTTTTTGCATATCGGCGTGCAAAAAACGGCGGGGCGTCAATAAAGTTCATATTTTATTAATATTTATAGAAACAAAAAGTCTGTTTTCGCCTGTTTTCAGGCATTTTTCGGCTGATTTTCCCCGTTTTCGGTGATTGCCGCCGATTACGCAAGATTTTTGCTCTTTTGCTTGACTTTTGAGGTTGTGGGGTATAAACTAATGTAGGAGTGCGAAAAGTGCTCCCGTCGGGCTTTCCCGACGCAAAAATTTTTGAAAAGTGGTGAAATTTTTTGGGCAGCGACAAACCTAAGCCGCGAAGTTGGCAAACTAAAAATAAAGCTGTGGGGTCACGCCCGAAAAAGTTCGACCGATAAAAAAATCGGCTCTTTTTGCGTGCGCCTCACGGAGAAAGAGGTGCAATATGAGCCGTGATATCCTGGAAAATATCAGCACACTGTTGGCGGAGGGCAAACTTGCCGATCTGCGTGAACAGCTGTGCGACATGAACGTCGTTGATATAGCGCAGGCGATGGAATCGCTCCCGGAAGACGAGCTTCTGCGGATATTCCGCATCCTCCCCAAAGACATATCGGCGGACGTTTTTTCTTATCTTGAGCCCGATTCTCAGGCGCAGCTGCTGAATCTCATAACAGATACGGAGCTTGAGAACCTGCTCGACGACATGTTCCTTGACGACACTGTCGACTTCCTCGAAGAAGTCCCGGCAAACGTCGTGCGCCGCGTGCTCGCAAAGGCAGACAGCGAGACGAGGTGCCTGATAAACAGATTTTTGAAATATCCCGAAAACAGCGCAGGTTCGATAATGACCATTGAGATGGTCGAGTTGCATGACTTTTTCACAGTCGGTCAGGCAATCGAACACATACGCTCGACCGCCGTCGACAAAGAGACGGTCTACACCTGCTTCTGCATCGACGACAAGCGCCATCTTATCGGCACGGTCGCCCTGCATACGCTGCTGATGGCAAAAGACAACGAGCTTATCCGCGACATAATGGACACCGACTCCCAGCTCATCTGCGTCAACACGCTCGACGACCAGGAGAAAGTCGCAGACATAGCGAGAAAATACGACCTGCTCTCCGTCCCCGTTGTTGACAATGAGGCGAGGCTCGTCGGCATAATCACGATAGACGACATCGTCGACGTCATCGAGGACGAGAACACCGAGGACTTCGAGAAGATGGCAATGCTTCATCCCTCGGACGACAACTACCTCAAGACGGGCGTTTTCAAGCTCGCAAAGAACAGAATCCTCTGGCTTCTGGTGCTCATGGTCTCGGCGACTTTTACAGGCAAGATAATCGAAAACTATGAAAATATGCTCGCGGCAGTCGCGGGACTCACCGCCTGCATACCGATGCTCATGGACACGGGCGGAAACGCCGGCAATCAGGTCTCGACGCTGATAATCCGCGGTCTTGCGCTCGGCGAGATCCACCCGAAGGACTATCTGAAGATAGTGTTCAAAGAGATAAGAGTCGCGCTCATCTGCGGACTGACCCTCGCGGCAGTCAACATCGGCAGAATGATGCTCTTCTCCTCCGGCGGAATGCCCGTTTATCTTGTCGTTTCGGCTGCAATGGTCTGCGCGGTCATAGTAGCGAAAATAATCGGATGCACCCTGCCGATAATCGCAAAGATGATAAAGCTCGACCCCGCGCTCATGGCAGGACCGATGATAACGACAATAGTCGATATGGTCACCCTGCTCATCTACTTCGCACTCGCAAAAGCGTTCCTCGCGATATAAAAAATTATCCTCCGTACATTTTGGTGTATGGAGGATTTTTATGTTTTGTATGGCGCGGATTGTATGTCATTTAAAATTCGAGGCAATAGCCACTCAGTCTACGCTTCGCGTATCCGGCTCCCATACAGGGGAGCCTATGTCAAGAATTCGTCGAAGATAACAATATAAAAAGTGCCCCGCACTTTCGTGCGGGGCACTGAACTTAGCTGATTACTTGCTGAGCTCTGCGAAATACTTGATGGTTCTGACCATCTGGCTGGTGTAGGAGTTCTCGTTGTCGTACCACGAAACAACCTGAACCTCATACAGATCGTCAGCGATCTTAGCAACCATGGTCTGAGTTGCATCGAAGAGAGAGCCGAATCTCATGCCGATAACATCAGAGGAAACGATCGGATCCTCATTGTAGCCGAAGGAAGCGGAAGCAGCAGCCTTCATAGCAGCGTTGATGCCTTCCTTAGTCACATCGCTACCCTTGACAACAGCGGTAAGGATAGTGGTGGAGCCGGTCGGCACGGGAACTCTCTGAGCGGAGCCGATAAGCTTGCCGTTGAGCTCAGGGATAACAAGGCCGATAGCCTTAGCAGCGCCGGTCGAGTTGGGAACGATGTTGGCAGCGCCTGCACGGGCACGTCTCTTGTCGCCCTTTCTGTGGGGACCGTCGAGGATCATCTGATCGCCGGTATAAGCGTGGATGGTGGACATGATACCGCTCTGGATGGGAGCGTAATCGTTAAGAGCCTTAGCCATGGGAGCAAGGCAGTTGGTGGTGCAGGAAGCTGCACTGATGATGGTGTCGTCAGCATTGAGGGTGTCCTCGTTGACGCTGAAGACGATGGTCTTGAGGTCATTGCCTGCGGGAGCAGAGATAACGACCTTCTTAGCGCCTGCATCGATGTGAGCCTGGCTCTTAGCCTTGGAGCAGTAGAAGCCGGTGCACTCAAGAACAACATCAACGTCAAGCTCGCCCCAGGGAAGATCCTTCGCGTTGGGCATAGCATAGATGGTGATCTCCTTACCGTCAACTATGATAGCGCCGGGAACCTTGACAGTCTTGCCGTCCTCTTCATACTCAGCAGCCTTGAAGTCTACGGTGTGAAGATTCTCGCCTATTCTTCCGCAATAGCCGCCCTGAGCGGTATCGTACTTGAGAAGGTTTGCAAGCATCTCGGGGCTGGTAAGATCGTTGATAGCAACAACCTCGTAGCCCTCTGCGCCGAACATCTGACGGAATGCAAGACGACCGATACGGCCAAAGCCGTTAATAGCAACTTTAACTGACATTTGAATTCCTCCGTTGTTAGTATAATTGGTTATTGGTTATATACCTCATATATTTTAGCCGTTTTTGTCCTCATATGCAAGCAATTTGATAAAATTTTACAGATACAGGAAAAGTTTCGTTAATCTGCCCAAAATATTGTATCATAAAGCCCAAAAGGACATAATACTGCCGAAAATCCGGCGCGGATATTTTGACATATCGGCATCATTATTTTGCCTTTCAAAACAAAATCTCCCTGCCTTCAAAAAGCAGGGAGTTTGCATTTCTTATTTTCGGTCTCAGCCCTCTGACGAGTTGCCCGCGAGCATTGAAATAGCAGCCTGAAGCTGGGTGTCTCTGTCCTTTTCGAGCGTGCTGAGATTCTCTCTGAGCGAATCTGCGAGGATAATTTCAGTGTCCGGAGTCAGGCCCTTGCCGTCAAAACTCTCGCTGATATAGGGCAGCATCTTTGAGGTGGTCAGCACGACTGCGCCGCCGTCGCTGAGCTCAAAAGTCTCCTGAACGTCGGCTCTGCCGGCTGTCTTTTCGCCGATAAGGAACGCCTTGCCGAAATCCTTGAGGTCGCAGGCGAACAGCTCGCCGTAGCCCGCGGTGTCGGAATTTATGAGCACCGCCATTGGCATCGTTATATCCTTGGCGTCGGAGCTGTAGGTCTTGACGTTGTTGCCGTTTTTGTCAACGAGCGTCGCGAGCGCCTTGTTGCCCTCGGTCGCCGTCGGGACAAGATAATCTATAACGCGGCAGGTGTATTCAATAGTTCCGTCATAGGTCGAGCGCACATCGAAAACGAGGCTCTTCGCGCCCTCTTTCTTGAGCTGGTCGACTGCCTTTTCGAGCTGGTTCAATGTATTCTTGTAGAACGCGGATATCTTTATATATCCGACCGTGCCGATAAGCTCATAGCTGACGGTCTGGTTTGTGTAACCGAGGACGACATTGACGGATTTGTCGACATCGTCGCGCCTGTAGGTGAGGCTGACGGAGGTCAGCTTTATACCGCTGAGTCTGCCCGCCATTTCACTGCTGTTTTCGGCAGTTACCGTGTCGCCGCCTATAGCAACTATCTTATCGCCCTTCTGAAGCCCCTCGGTCTGCGCCGGGGAGTTGGGATAGACTTCCGTTATGAGCAGATACCCGCTCTCGGGGTCTGTTTCAACCTCAACGCCGATGCCCGCGCTGCGTCCCTCAAGTTTCGAGGAATAGAGCTTGTAGGCGTCCGCATTCATATAGCGGCTGTACTTGTCGCCGAGTCCGTTGATATAGCCGTTTTCGAGGTTCGAGTCGAGCAGAGCCTCGTCTATATCGCCGTAGTACTTCGAGCGAACGATCTTGTCGACCTCCTCGACCGCATCATACATCTGCGCGCGCTTGGGAAGGTCGGTTATCAGCTTGTTGTACATACGCTGTGAGACCGACATCGTTATTGCGAAGGTCGCGGTCGCACTCAGAATAATGAGCGCAATCGCAAGTCCGAGCGAAATTTTCTTGTTCATTTGCTTTCACGTTCCTTCCTGCCTGAGATCAATTCGGAGGCGTGACAAAATTGAGAGGATTGAGCCTTGTGACGACACCGTTCTTGACATGCATGACCTGGAAATGGACATGCGGTCCGGTGACATATCCGGTGTTGCCCATATAGGCGATGACCTCGCCTTTTTCAACATACTGTCCCGCCGAAGCGACTATCTTCGAGCAGTGGCCGTAATATGTTCTGTAGCCGTCGCCGTGGTCGATGGTGATATAGTTGCCGCCGACATCGGAATAGCCTCTGACGAGCACCTTGCCGCTCTGCGCCGCAACTATCTTCTTGCCGTAGGAGACATTGACGCCGTTTTCGCGCACGACTATATCGATAGCCGGGTGCATGGTGTAGGTTCCGTCACCCTCGGGGTCGTAGTAGCCGTAGCCCGCGGAGATGTAAGAGTTCTTATATGGAACCGGCCACATCATCTCGCCGTCGTTATAAAATCCATCGTCAACGTCGCCGCTCTGGGAGCCGCCGCTGATGATTTTGTCTATCTGGCGCTCAAATGCCTCACGCTTTCTGTACTGCCGCTGAAGCTCCTGCCGATATTCGGCGCTGCTCTTGTCGAGCGAGGTCATGAGAGCCGATATCTGACGGTAGTTCGCGTTATATGCGTTCTGCTTTGAAGCGAGTTCTTTATTTTTAGTGTCGAGTTCGGATTTCTTCTCGACCAGAGACGAGCGCTTCTCTTCGAGAGCTTTTTTGTCCTCGTCGAGCTCCGCCTTGGCGGCGTTGAGCTCCTCGGTCTGCTTTTCGAGCTGGGAGATGAGCTTGTTGTCGTTCTCCGTGACGCTCGCGAGCAGCTGGATGCGAAGCAAGAGCGATGAGATACTGTCCGACTCGAGCAGTATTTCTATCCATGAGGACGAGCCCGCCATATATGTGGCGCGCAGGCGTTCTGATATCTTCTCCTGCGTGGCGTCTATCTGCTCGTCGAGCTTGTCTATCTTCGACTGAGCTTCGTCTATTTTTTTATCGAGCGCCGCTATCTCCCTGTCATAGTCCGCAATGTCCGCATTTAAAACGGAGAGCTGGGAGTTTATGACATCGAGCTGGCTGCTTATCGCCTCAGCCTGAGAAGAAAGCAGTTTCATCTTCTCCGTATTCGAGGTCTGCTGATTTTTTATGCTTTCAAGCTTTTTCTTGTTTGCCTCAATCTCTTTTTCGAGTTCATTATACTCCTGCTTGAGATCCTCGAGGCTCTTCGCCTGAACCCTTGTCGGGAAAATTCCGGTCATCAGCACGAGCGCCGCGCAAAGAACAAACGCCGCCGCTCTTCTGAGCCATGTGTTACGCTTATTCTTCATCGACTATCGCGAACTCCTTTTCTTTGAGATATTTTGTTATCGACACCGCACTGCCGAGCGCACCGGAGAGAACTCCGAGCACGATAAACGCGGCGAGCAGTATCAGAGCATATTTGCCGAACGGAGCGATTCCCGACATTCCGATGCCGGAGAGAGTCTTGACGAGCGACCTGCCCGCAATTTCATATATGCCCCAGACGGCAAGCAGGGCGAGCACTCCGGAGATAAGTCCGAGCATCATGCCCTCGATCATGAACGGCCATCGGATAAACCACCTTGTCGCACCGACGCTCTTCATGATATTTATTTCGAGCCTGCGGCTGTCCATCGTTATTCTTATTGTGTTGGAGACGATGAAAAGCGAGACTATGAGCAGCAGCGCTATCATGCCTGCGCTCACATAGCTGACAGTGTTTCTCAGCCCCGCGAGTTGCTTTGCAAGCTGCCTGTTCTCGCGGATGTGGAGAACATGCGGGAGTTCGGAAATGCGCTTGACCGTGTCGTCAAACTTATCCGTATCTTTGAGCGAGACTTCGTATGCATCGGGAAGCGGGTTTTCGTCGAGCCCGTCGAAGAGCACGGAGCTATCCCCCATCTCGTCCTTGAGCTGGGCAAAACCGCTGTCCTTGCCGACGAAAGTACATTCGCGGACATTTGAAAGCCCTCTGAGGCTCGCGCCGAGCTCGTCCTCCTCCGCTTTCGTCGCGCTGTCATCGACAAAGACCATTATCACGTTCTGATCCTCGACATTACCGATGAACATATTTATATTGACCATTATCATGAACGCAACGCCAATCATCACCATGCAGCTGAACAGCACGGAGACCGACGCTACACTCATCAGTCGATTTACATAGAGATTTCTCATTCCCTCGCGGGTGAGGTAGCCGAAACTTCCGTTATTTTTCATCGCTCTCGTCCCCCTCTCCGTCGTCTTCGAGGTAAATCGAATAATCCGCCAAGACGGAAGAATATGTTGTGTCATACTCGCTTCCGTATCCCGTCGTCTCTTTTTGACGTTCTTTTCTTATGCTTTCGAGAGCCTGCCTGTAGACATCGTCCGCAGCGGTCTCGGCAGCTATCTCTTCCGCCTTTTCCGGGAGTTTTTCGGGCTCCTTTGCGGCAGATTTCTCCTCCGGAACTTCTTCCTCGTCGTCGAGATACTTCGTTGCGAAGCCGTCCGCCGGTCGGTTGAGACTGCTTGATTTTGCAAGCGTGCGCTCGCGGTGAGCGGAATTTTTCATTCTGCCGTCCGCCGCAACGGTTCCGTTTTCGAGCAGGATAACGCGCTTGTCATACATACGGACGAGATTGTGCTCATGGGTAACCATGATGACAGTCGTGCCCTCCTGGTTGAGGCGCATGAGCAGATCGACTATCTCGAGACTCATATGCGGGTCAACATTGCCCGTCGGCTCGTCCGCTATGATAAGATCGGCGTTATTCGCAAGGGCGCGGGCAAGAGCCACACGCTGCTGCTCGCCGCCGGAGAGCTCGGTGGGATAGCAATTCATCTTGTCCGTCAGCCCGACTATGTCGAGCACGAACGGGACGCGCTTTTGAATCTTGTTCTCCTTAGAGCCGGTGACGCGCATGGCGAACGCCACGTTGTCGAACACGGTCATCTTGGGGATCAGGCGAAAATCCTGGAATACTATGCCCAACCCGCGGCGAAAATAGGGTATTTCGCTGCGGGTAAGGGTGCTCAGATCTTGATTTTTGATTATAACTTTTCCATGCGAGGGCACTTCCTCACGCATCATGAGCTTGAGGAAGGTGCTTTTTCCGGCGCCGGACGCGCCGACGACAAAGACGAATTCGCCCTTGTTTATCTTGATATTGACATGGTTTAGAGCATGTGTTCCGTTCTCGTAGGTCTTGGAAACATCTCTGAATTCAATCACAGTTTTCACTCCTATATAAAGCGGTATCCCCCTCGCTTGACTTTATACCGATCTTAAATTACGCCGCAGATCAGTATTTGACAGGCTTCGCATCGAGATACTTCTTGACCATAAGAGCCACCTTGAAGACGATAGCATCGTCGAACTCGCGCAGGTCAAGGCCGGTGAGCTTCTTGATCTTCTCGAGTCTGTAAACAAGAGTGTTGCGGTGGACAAAGAGCTTGCGGGAGGTCTCGGAAACATTGAGGTTGTTCTCGAAGAAACGCTGAATGGTGAACAGAGTCTCCTGATCGAGGCTGTCTATCGAGCCGCGCTTGAACACCTCGCGCATGAACATATCGCACAGGGTCGTGGGAAGCTGATAGATAAGTCTTGCGATACCGAGATTGTCGTAGCTGACTATGGTCTTTTCGGTGTCGAACACCTTGCCGACCTCGAGGGCTATCTGAGCTTCCTTGAACGAACGGGCAAGCTCCTTGACGCCGGTGACAGTCGTGCCGATGCCGACATATGCGTGGATATAAAGGTCAGTTGTCAGAGAATCGGAAATGGAGCGCGCGAGCTTTTCGAGATCCTTGGTCTCGATGTTGCTGCGGACTTCCTTGACGAGAGCTATCTCGTTTTCGTTTATGTTGATGACGAAATCCTTGGTCTTGTCCGGGAACAGATTCTGGATAACGTCGAACGCCGCGGAATCGTTGTGCTCGGTGATCCTTATCAGAAGGACGGTGCGTACGGCATCGCTGTTGAAGCGGAGCTCACGCGCCTTGATAGCGATATCGCCGGGAAGTATGTTGTCAAGAATAACGTTCTTGACGAAGTTGCCCCTGTCGAATTTCTCGTCGTAGCACTGCTTGATGTTGCTCAGCGCCACGCAGCAGATATCCGCATATTTGCCTGCAAGCTCATCTTCGCCGTCAATGAAAACAGCATACTCGGCCTGCATATGAGAGCCGAACGAGCGGTAAGTGCAGCCGTTAACGATGCGGTCGCCGTCCTCCGCAAAAATCTGCGAAGCGTTCGAGATAACCTCGCCTATTTTGCCCAGCTCGCTGCAGGAGATTATGGTGCCGGTCTCATCAATAACGCCGATCGTTCTGTCAACAGCGTCGCGCATCTGATGGATGACACCCTGGAAAAGCCTGTTTGACATAATATCTACCCCTATTCTGAATAATTTCAACTTCTGCCGTTTTAGACATTTTGACAACTGCGCTATAGACATTTTACACAATTATACGCTTAATTGCAATACATACGGGGCTAAAAAATATGTAAAATAAAGGATTTTTTTCATAATCGGGTAAAAAAGCACCTGTTTTTATCTATTTCCCACAATTTTTTTAATTCGCTTTTAGTGGATTTGATCTTTGGTCATTTTGTCCATAGAATTCCACATAGGGGGTTTGAGGCGCTTTTATCCGCGCGATTTTTATGGTATAATGAGCCGAGAAAGCGAAAAAGGGGCGCAAAAATGGAAGGCAGCATACTCAGAGCATATATATCGGAGAACATCGAAAAGGCTCAAAGAGAAAATATCCCGTCGGCGGTGTCGAAATTTCTCGATTCCGCTTCGCTCTCAGCGGCGGCCGCCCTCGCCCGCTCGACTGCGGGCAGGTTCATCTTCTGGGGCGGCTTCGAGGGAGCGGAGCGTGTAATCATGCTCAGCGTCCCCGACTATATCGAGAGCGACGACCCGAACGAAATTTTTACAGTATATTCCGACGAATGCCCGCTGAGCGCCGTGAGAGTAGAGAAGGACAGGTTTTCCGACATCGGTCACAGGGATTATCTCGGCGCGGTTATGGGGCTGGGACTTACGCGCGAGAGCGTGGGCGACATCTGCGTTCAGCCCGATGGCTGCGACATCATAGCCCTGCCGAACGCCGCGAAATATATTGAAGAAAATCTGACGGGTGCGGGACGCGCGACGCTGAAAGCGAAATTGATCCCGCTCGGCGAAGTCCGCGCGCCGCAGGTAAATATAAAGGAAACGAGCATCACCGTAGCATCGCCGCGGCTCGACGCAGTAGCGGGCGAGATATTCTCGCTCTCGCGTTCGGCGGCGGCGCAGGCGATATCCTCGGGCGCGGTGACGGTAAACGACGAGCAGGTATTGAAAGCCGACCGCCGCCTCTCCCCAAAAGACAAAATTGTTCTGCGCGGCAAGGGCAGAGCGATTCTCGGCGAAGAGTTCACGCAGACAAAGAAGGGCAGAGTCAGGATAGGGGTCAAAAAATCCGTGTAATAATACGGCAAGACCATTTTTGATAATCGACTTCTGCCTTCGCGTCACCCGGCAAAAGCCTTTATACTTCCCACGATAAAAAAAGCCTACCCAATTTTTATGTTGGGTAGGCTTTTTAAACTCATTTAATTTTCCACCGATTCGCATGATATTTTATGCGATTTTTTACTTTTCAAGCTCATATACCCTCTGCCGACCATACACATACTCGCTGAGACAATAAAGCTTTGCATCGCTGAGTTTTCCGTTTTCGAACCACAGCTCAGCGACAACCGGATAATATATCTCGTCCGGCGAACCTCTGCCCGCATGACTCACGCGGCAGTATTCGTTCTCCTCCCCGTTTTTAAGCGTCAGGAATCTCGCGAATATATCGCCATCCTCTCCGGCGAGCTTTTTCATGACCTCGTCTTTTCTGTCTCCGACGCGGACTGTTTTGAAGTTCTGATAACAGCTTCTTCCGCCGCTTCCGCCGGAATGATGATCCGGGACATAGCCGTATTTATCCTTGACGGCGGCTCCGCTTCCGACTCCCTTGGATTCTACGCAGCCGTCGGAATCGGCTTTGAGATAAACAAAGCCGTTGCTGCCGTTTCGTCCGTAAATGTCGTTGTCGTCATAGAATATGTTCGGATTGATAAACACGGTATAGCCCTCGTCTGTAACCGTAAGCTCAAGCTCGCCGAGCGAATATTTAAGACGCTTGCTCATTTCCCTGCTCTGCGTTTTGCGGTATTCGTCAAACGGCATATAGCCCTGAATGCGAAGTCTCCGCACCGCCTCATTATAATCCATGCCGAGGTCTATAGATTCGAACGCCGCTTCGCTCTGCTTGCATATCCCGTCCGAGGTCTCGAACTTTTTTCCGTTCATTACATACTTATAGCTCCTGTAAAACTTCTCCGTGCCCGTGTACATAAAAGTCAAGCCTATCGCCGCCGCGCACAGGACGGATGCCGTTATTATAATGCCTTTTTTGCTCTTTTTCTCCGGCGTGCCTTTTTTACGTAGCCTTATAAACAGTATAAGCGACACCAACGCGAGCCCGATATCAAGCACGATACCCGCTATAAAAGAAATATATTCATTGACAAGTTCTTGCTCGCTCGCAAATTTATATGTAATCAGCGGAGTTGTTTTTTCGAGCATAAAGCAGATATCGCAGACGAGCGCATATATCGCGGGCTGAGTGTAGCCGCTGGAAATCAGAGTTGCGCCGAACAGCAGATTCGGTATGCCTATTGCGAGCAGTGTTTTCTTAAATCCCTTTCTGTAGGCAACTGCCAAAGCAAAGGAGAACGCGAGTATTATCGCAAAGCTTGCAAAAATCTCCGCCGTCTCCGGGCTGCCCTTAGAGTCCGCGCTCAATATCCACACACCGCAAGACATCGCTGTCATTATTACAGCTGTCGTCAGCACAAACGCCAAAATCGGCATCCAGATTTTTTCGCCGTAGACTTTCTCGAAATCCTTTTTCACCATTGCGGTTACACCTCCGTCGTCGCCCATATCGGCCAGCGCTTTTTGGATGCTCTCATCTTCGCTGTAGCCGATCTCGGTATAAAAATCGATGTGGTCGGATATATGATCCCGCAGCTCCTCGCGGATAAGCTTCTGCCGCCTTTTCGAGAGCTTTTCGGGAATCACAGAATCGAGGTAGCTTTCTATTCTTTTGTCCATTTTATCTACCTCAGACCGCCGAGGGTGCTAACCCGCTCCTTATCACCTTTTCGACTGCGCTCGAATACGAATGCCAGTCCTCGGTCGATTTGTTGAGCATTTTCAGCCCTCTGTCGGTGATGTGATAGTATTTTCGCCTTTTGCCGCGCTCGCCGTCCTGCCAATAGGACTTCACGAGTCCCTCCTGCTCGAAGCCGTGGAGTATCGGATAGAGCGTGCCCTCCTTGAAGGAGAACACAAATTCGCTGCGCTGTTCGATCTCCTTGATGATCTGGTAGCCGTACATGTCCCCTGTTCCGAGGACGGACAGCACGAGCAGCGAGCTGCTGCCCTTCGACAGTTCTTTTTGGATATTCACATAAAGTCCTCCTTTTAGCATAGAGTTTCTATACATCGGTGTTCTATGTATATAGCATAGCATTATATTTCTGTTCTGTCAAGGAAAAATTTGCAAAAAAATTTTACCGCGCCCGAAAAGCGGTCTACCCGCTCCCGGACACGGCATTTTGAATTGACTTTGCGGTCAGTTATAGACCGTTCTCTTCTTGCTTATGATATTTCCCGCCACGGCAAGCGCAATACCCAAAACGAACAGAGGCAGGCAGCTTTGAAGCACCAGTTCGGACGAAACAAGCCCGAACGACATATAGAACATCGGCACCTCTCTGTTGATGCAGAACATATAGTTTGCTATCAGATACAGCACGCCGCCGAGGATACTTATCGCCGCGGATTTTGAAATGCTGATAATAAAGCTGCACATTCCGAAGAAGAACACGCAGGCGGGGATTATCCGCACAAATTCAAAGGCAAAATCCGGCAGGAGCAGGCACGACGCCGCCATCATGATTGAAACATTCAGGAGCATCGCACAGAATATGACCGCGCAAATAGCGCCTGCGCTCACCCTTTTGTTGACGAACAGCACCTCGTTGCCCTCGGATTCGTTATACTCCCTGAGCACAAAAATGACATCCCATGCGGAGAAAAACGGGAATATCACCTGCGACATCTGCAGCAGATAAACCTCGATCATATCGGGCTCGGTGCCGTTGAAATGCATGGAGCAGAGCAGCAGCGGATAGAGAACATCGAACAGCACGAGCGGAACGAACCTCACCGCGCCCACGTTTTTCAACGACAGTCGCACAGCCGTAAAAACTGCGCTCATATGTTTTTGGTTATGCATATGTATCCGTCCTCAACGCGCGGAGATACCGACGCGGCGGCAGGCTGAGCCTGCGCCGAGAGAACGGCGGTCATCCGCTTTGAATCGCGCTCAAACTGGCGCTGAATGAAATACGGCTCCGAAAGCTCGCCGAGCCTTGAATCCTCGATTTCATAGACCTTGCCTGCGGCGGCATTTTCTATTTCGGCGCATGTGCCCTGCGCCGCCACGGTGCCGTTGTTTATTATCACAAGTTCATCGCAGAGGTTTTCAACGTCCTCGACAATATGCGTGGAGATGATTATCGTGCGCTCGCCCTCGAGCTTTGAAACAATATTCTTAAAGCGCAGGCGCTCCTCCGGGTCGAGCCCGGCAGTCGGCTCGTCGAATATAATGATATCCGGCTCGCCGAGCAGAGCCTGAGCCACGCCCAGCCTGCGTATCATGCCGCCCGAAAGAGTCTTGACCTTTTTGTCGAGCTTGTCCTGAAGACCGACGAGCTCGATATATTTTTTCGCCTCATCGCCGATTTTTTCGCGGCTGACGCCCTTGAGGTCTGCGAGCATCTCCATCATTTCAAAGGCGGTCAGCTCTTTGTATAGACCGAATTTCTGCGGCAGATAGCCTATATGGCTCTGAAAGCTTTTGTCCTTTGAAATATCGCTGCCGTTAAATTCGATTTTCCCGGCGCTCAGCGGATAGAGTCCCGTTATGCAGCGCATAAGCGTTGTCTTGCCCGCGCCGTTGGGTCCGAGGAGTCCGTATGTTTTTTTATCGAGCTGCAGATCTATCGATTTCAATATTTTGCTGCGGCCGAAGCTCTTATCCACCGCATAAAGTGAAAGCATAAAAATTCCCTCCTCAGTCTGCGTCGGCGTAAAACTCGCTCGCGGTTCGTCTGTCGTTATGATCGTTCAGATACTCTGACATTCTCTTGAGCGCCTCTTCTTCGCCGACACGGTTTATATACTGTATGAAATCATATGTGCTGTAGACTTCCTCGCTGCCGTTTTCGCGCATAAATTTTCTTGTGCTCTCATTGCCTTTGGTGTAGCTCATATAATTTTGATACAAGTCAAACTTCCAAGGCTCAATATTCAGCCTTTTATAGTCTCCGTCTATTTGCAGTATTTCCGTTGAAACAAGGCAATTGTCAAATTGACAGTAACCGGTATAATTTACACTGCCTCCGATACTCGGGATAATTATTACTGTTTTTATGTTGTCGGGAAGCGTCTCGGTCGAGCGGTATTTGTCGAAGAACTTTGCGCGCTGCTTTTCCTGACCGCAATAGAAATGAAGATAGGGATAGACCATCTTCACTCCGTCCTTTTCGTAGCAATCGTAGAGACCGGAAACGAGCGTCACACCTGTCGTGCTGCCCTCGAACTCGTTCTTTCCCGTCTGCTCAAGTCCGCTGTATACCGTCTGGCTGCTGTCCACCTTCACCCTGAAGTGGGTCGGCTTGTCAAGCACGAAGCGATATATTTCCCCCATTTCCATGTTATATACCGGCAGCGAGCCGCTGTGCGGATAATACGGGAAATATCCCGGCAGGAACAAGCCCTGAAGATTGGAATAATATTGCGTTGAAAAGCCGCTGTATTTAAGCACTATCCTGTCAAGGCTCTTTTTCTCCGGATTGAAAACGGTGAAACGATCTCCGTCCTGTTCAAAGCGGAGCTTGTTTCCGCCGCCGTCCCGGACGGAGCTTATTTTATATCCGTGATAGAGTGTGAAATCGTACTTTTCAAGATTCGGCTTGTCAACGGTTATCGCCGCCCTGACGTGCAGATTATTGCCGACCTTTATTTCCAGGTCGTAATCGGTCACATCAAACTCTTTTTCAAAATGCGCCCACTCTTTGTTCGCGCCGTCCTCATCATAGTCGTCGGAATAAAAGTCATATGCCTTGTAGTAGTATTCTTTATCGCCATATTCCATGGAATATTTCGGGTCGTCGCTACCCACTATGACTCTCGAAGCCGGAAGCTGCGACACAACGAGAAAAGCGAGCGCGAGCGACGCAAAAACGGCGGGAGCCGCCCGGAAGCGTCTGTTTCTCTCCCCGGTTTTCAGACTTATCACAAAAAGGGAGAGCAGCAGCCAGAAAAGCGCCGTCAACCAGCGATATGGCAAAACAGACTGGCCGAACGCATAAACCGGTCGATAGTTGAGCACCGGCGGAAATATATCAAACAGCCGCAAAAGCGGAAAGATATTTATGCTGACATTGCGGCTGAATTCATAGACCATCTCGCCGAGATAATTTGAAAGCGGCGAGCCGAGCAGCACAAAAAGCACGAGCCCGAGACAGCCGTTTATTCTGCGGAAAAGCAGCGACGCCGACATGCCCATGGCCGCGGCGCAGCAGGGAACAAAAAAATGGCTCAGCAACATATTCAGAACAGTCTGGATGATAAACTTGCCGTGCCAACAGTTAAAGTTTCTGTATTTTACAAAGAGGAGCAGACTCCATATATTAAAAAAGGCAAAAAATATCAGGATGATGACAACAAAAATCACACCCTGCGCCAGAAATATCTTTCTTTTTGCGTGAGCTACCGTGTTCATGCACTCGTCGAGCTTATATCGGCGGAGCTTGTAGCTCATCTCAAAGGACAAAAACGAGAAGACGGCGAACGAAGCGAGAGAAAACTTCAGCGGTATATCGAGCGCGCCGAGAGCCGCATCGTCACAGAGGGTGCTTATCGCCCTTGTCATCTGCCATGCCGCTGCGCCGACTATCGAGGCAAAAAACAGCGACAGAACAACGATCATCTCTTTCGAACGAAAGAATATCGCTCTGACCTGAGAAAGCAGTTTCTTATCAGGCAAGGTTATACCTCCTATTCAAAATTTTTATATATGCCGAATGTGTCAGCCGTGCTCAGTTCCCGAGCCGCATACGGCATACAGCTCATATAAAAATGAGCATTGATAAAAATCGAAACGATTTTTTATGCTTTTTGCATTACAAATCTCCTTTTCTAAACATTGTAGTTTTTGTGCTTTGCCAACTAAAAAGAGCTTCTGAATCTACACCTCCTGTCTTAAAAAATCACTACCCATTCTCCTATAAATTACTCCTATGTATTTATAATATCACAAAGCGTCCGTTAAAGCAACGAAAAAAATTCAAAATTTAGTATTTAACAGAGAATTTTGTCGGGGATAAAACATGCCGCCCGCATTTTCACGCAGGCGGCATTTTTAACATCAAATTTTATTCTATAACAACTACGGTGTTCGGCTTCACTGTCAGAATAAAGCTGCCGCCGTCCGAGGCTGTTGTCTCACAGGGTTCCATGTCGTGCTCCTCATCGAGCATATAAACAGTATAGAGCCTGTCTTCGCCCGTTTCGACCTTGAATGTGCGCGGCAGAGGCGCGGCGTCGTCTGTATAATATGCGACGAGCAGCATCTGAGTCTCCCCGTCCGTCGCGGCGGCGGAATAGATATCCGGCACATCGCAGCGCAGGGCACATTCATCTTGAAGCGAGAGCAGCTCGCCCCATGCCTTAACGGAGTAATAGCCCTTTAATCTGTCCAGCGTGCCGCGCTTGAACAGCCCGTTCATGCTCGAATTTACCCGCGCGTCATAGTACATGAGCATATCGGTTTTTTCACGCTGGCAGGCGCTCATAACGGCGGCGATAAACGCGGCACCCTTCAGCGAAGCCTCGGTTTCAAGGCTGCGCTTCCAGCCGTCGCCACTCCAGCCGCAGACATAGTTCCACTCGTTCAATATGCTCTCGGTGTCCGTGTAGCCGTGGCGGTCGAGCATGGCGCGGTGTCGGCGCGCATCAGACGTGAAATCGCTTACCTTCGACCCGTAGCAGTGCCACGAATAGAAGTCCATCGGCACATTTTCTTCTCTCATCTTTTCAAAGAATGCGTCGAGCCATTGTTCATTGTAGCCGCAGACCGCGGGTCCGCCGATTTTGAGCGACGGGAACCGCGCTTTCAGATACTTCGCCGCCGTTGCAAAAAAGTCATAGAACTCCTCGGGCGTTCCCGTCCAGCACTTGTCGTTGAAGTCCGGCTCGTTCCATATCTCCCAATATTCAATACCCATATGATAGCCGTCCGCCCAGCCCTCGTTCATGTGCATTATGATATGCTCGCAGACGACCGCCCATTTTTGATAGTCCTTCGGCGGCATAATGCCGTAGTGCTTCGGCCAGTGCTCGATCTTACTGCCGAGGCGGTAAAACACCTTTGCGCCCGCGCGCATAATCGTGCCGAGATAAATATCCGTCAGCGTGAAGTCATAGGACTCGGGCGAATACGGGTCGGCGTCGAAATCGGTGAATATATTATGTATATCGACCGTGTGCTCTCCGCCGTAGTCATAGCATATGGACGAATCGTGCGTTCTGGCAAACGGGATGTTCGCCTCCCTGAAGTCCGGCAGATTCGTGAGATTCTGGTCGCCGTTGTCCGTATATACGGGGCCGTTGTTGACGGCGTTCATCGGCTTTATCCTGCCGACAGTATTTTTGAAATCAACCTTAAGTTTCATATATACCTCCATCAAATATCAAACGAGAACTGCCAATCCTCGCCGTAGATAACTTTTACTTTTATCGGCTTGTCGCTCTCGACGGTTATCTCAGGTCTCTCATTTTCGGACTTTCTCTCTTCGCACATGAGCGTGACGAACGAATCCCTGCCGACGGGCAGCTTCTTTATTCCGTGCTCCTCGAGCCTGTTCACTCGCCAGACTATCTCCGACTTTTCGGCGGAGACTCTGATTCCGAGGATGTACTCTATCAAAACAGTTATAGGAAATATGCCCGTCCAGCCGACAAAATCCTCGCGCGCGGGGTCGCCGCGGTCGGCAGTCTCGGGCGCATAGTTCTCCCAGAATGTGCCGGTCTTTCTGTAGACCTCCATGGCGTTTTGGTAGCAGCACTCGGCTATCTCTTTTGCAAGCTTCTCTTTTCCGTTTGCAGAGAGCCCGCAGAGTATCATATAATCGGTCGGCGCCCAAACTCCGCCGTTCCAGTAGCCGCCGTTATCTTTGTAGTCCGGGTGATCCGCGGAGAGCGCGGGGACGCGGTTCGGACGGTTGAATTCATTTTTATCCTCGAGGTGACGGCAGAGCGCGTCCACCCTGTCGGGCGGAGCAATTTTTGCGATAAGCGCCCAGAACGCAGCGACGGTTTTGACGGCAAGAAAGCTTCCGTCCGCCTTGAGGTCATAATAGAACCCGTCTTTTTCGCTCCACATCTTCTCGTTGACGAACCTGACGAGATTATCGTATTCGTCCCTGAGTGCGTCGACATCGTCAGAGATGCCGAGCTCCTCCGCCATCATAATAAGATATTCGCAGCTCATCGCCGCCTGCAGAGTCGCGTCTATCCATGACATATAGCTGTGGTGGAAAGTCTCAAGCTGCCAGTCCTCCGAGTCGGGGATGAGCTCAAGATCGCAGCGCGGCAGATTGTCCATGCCGCAGCCCCAACCGCTCGACCAATAGCTTCCGTCCTTCCAGCGATGATAATTCTTGAGCCAATGGTGGAACGAGAGCAGCGGATAATAGACTTTTTTGAGCCTGTCTTTGTCTCCGTAGTTCTTGTAATACTGCCACTCGCACCACGCCATTATCTCGGGTCCCGTGCTCGTCGGGTCGTGGCGATAGAATCGGTCAACGCCGTCTAATTCGTTTATCTCGCGGCAGATGAAGCCGTCCTTGTGCTGCTTGCAGTAGAAATTGTCGAGCGTTTTCTGGAAGCAGTGGACGCTGTCGCCGTATTTTCCGAACATGAGCATAAAGCAGGAATCCCACATAAAAATGTGACCGTTAAAAGCGGCGTCGATATAGGGCGAGACAAAGCCGCTCTCTTTCGTCGGCTTTCCGAGGTTGCGGAAGGCTATCTCCCACGCCTTGTAATATGCGGCAATTTCATCGTCGTGTCCCGCCCACACGGGCTCGGGGAGCTTTCCCTTCTCCTTTTCAAAATCCGGCAGCTCCGACATATCGGGCTGCATGGAAACAAACTCGTTGAGCTTCGCATACCTGTCCTCGACATATCGGGTGATGGGTTCTTTCATGTTTGCGCTCCTCTCGTGTATTTTCAATCGAGCTGATTATATCACACTTTTTATTTTTAGTGAATAGTTTTTGCGGCAACACCGCGGCGGCGAAATATATTTTCGCTTTCAAAAATTAACTTTTTGTGAATATTCAAAAAAGTATGTCAAAAAGCATTGACTCCGATATATAAATATGCTACTTTGTAATTGCAGATGGGTTTTCTGCGGCAGAATATCATATAAATTCGGAGAAATGCTATGATGCTGTTCGGTTCAAAAAATTATAGATTTTTATCAGGTCTGAGGCGGGTGCGCATTCGGGCAGTTTAATAAGGCGCATAGGTCGGCATCGCAGCCGGTTTGTGCGCGTTTTGTCTTCTCAATAAACTAAAAAGCAAGGTGACAAAAATGAAATCAACCACCAAAAGAGAAGTTCTGACCGGTGTAATTACATTTCTTGTTTACGGCATTCTGGGCTTTGCGGCTTACCTTCTTACTGCGCTCCCCGAAGCCGGACTGGATAGCCTCGCGGCAAGCCACGCCGTATTCATCATCGGAAGCATCGCAAGCTCCGCCGTTCTTATCGGCGGAATAGCGTTCGGAATAGTATTCGGCAGAAAAAGATCGAACGGATATCTCATAGGGCTCATCGCCTCCGTCGTCTTTTTCCTCGGCGCGGGATTAGGCTTTATAGTATCAATGATAAGTCTCTTCACCTACGGTTCTGACGGAAAAATGTCCGATGCATCTATTCCTATAATAATAGCTTACGCCGCCGTGCCGTACATCTCCTATGCCGCCGCGCGCATAAAAGCAAGCAAGAGAAATAAAATTAAAACTGCATAAATCATCAAACGCCGCCTGTTTCTCCGCAGGCGGCGTTTTCAAAGCAAACAAAAAAGCGCCTCGATGATATTTCATCAAGACGTTTTCTGGTGGACGCTAACGGACTCGAACCGCTGACCCTTCGCACGTCAAGCGAATGCTCTACCAGCTGAGCTAAGCGTCCATTTGAGCTGAATTTTTCGGTCTTTCCCGTTCAGCAGAGCCTATTATATATGAACGCCGCGCGAATGTCAAGCATAATTTTAAAAAAATTGATTTTTTTGTGAACCGCCCGCAAAAATGCTATTTTCAGCCCGCGGGCGGCTTCATTTTAATTTATTTGAAAACGATATTGAGCACCAGCATCGATATCACCCCGGGCACACCGAGCAGCGCGCCCGCGCCGAGCGACCAGCGGTTGACGGAGAGCTGTATCCCCGTCGCAAGCCCCGCGATGTTGACGGCGAACAGCGCCGCCGCGCCGCCTATCGCGTTGAGTATCAGCGCCGAAAAGCCGCGCCTGTTCGTCACGGCGAACACCGTTATCGCGAGCGCGGCGGCAGCGAGAAATATTATAAGAACCGTTTTCATTCCCGTTGACAAGGCTATCCCCTCATTCCAGTTTGTAGCAGACGGCTATGTCGCTGCTTTCAAGTCCCTCCTGCTTTGCGAGCTTCAGGAGTCTGTGGTAGCGGCGCTTGAGCGATTCGAGCTCATATATTGCGGCCTCGACCGAGTCGTCGTCCTCGCCGTATTCAAACCGTAGATATGCCGCGTCCATCTCCTTTTTGAGCGCTCTTATGTCCACGAGCAGCTGCTCCTCCCTTGTCGGAGCTTCGTCCGCCTTTTTGAGCTTTCCTCCGAGCAGATATTTGAAAGCAGTAACCATTTTTTCGTCCTCCCGGTATTATTTGTATAGCAATTATGGGACAAATATGATAAAATAATTCAGCCGGACGATATTTTTCGCCCGAACGCCAAAAATATATAGGATGTTTATATAAAGGAGAATGTGTTTTGAAGCTTTATCCCATGGTATTGACGCCCTTTGTCTCGGAAACTGTCTGGGGCGGGCGCAGGCTCATTGACGAATATTCCGTTGTCACAGACAAGCGAAACGCCGCCGAGGCGTGGGTCATGTCCGCGCACAAAAACGGCAGCTCAACAGTCGCAAACGGCGAATTTGCGGGGAAGACTCTTCGCGAAGTCTATCTCGAACACCCCGAGCTCGGCGGCAAAAACTGCGCGGGATTCTCTGATTTCCCGGTGCTGATAAAATTCATCGACGCCGCGGCGGATCTCTCGGTTCAGGTTCACCCCGACGACGCCTACTGCCTGAAAAAGGGCAGCGGCGCGGGAAAGACCGAGTCGTGGTATATCCTCGACTGCGAACCGGGCGCCTATCTTCTGCTCGGCTTTGAAAAAGACATAACCCGCGAGCAGTTCAGGCAGTCGATAACCGACGGCACACTGACCGACTATGTCAAGAAAGTCCCGGTCAAAAAGGGAGATTTCTTCTTTATAGAATCCGGCACGCTCCACGCGATATGCAAGGGCATCCTGCTCGCCGAGGTTCAGCAGAACTCGGACACGACATACAGAATATATGACTACGGCCGCCTGGGCTTCGACGGCAAGCCGCGCGAGCTCCATGTTGAGGACGCGGTGAATGTCACGCACACGGGAGTATACAAAAATCCCTGCACGCCGAAAAAAGACGGCAATGTCACTAATCTTGTCGCCTGCCCGTTCTTTACGGAGCGCGTTCTCGATGTTAACGGCTCTTTTGACGGCTCTGCGGACGAAAAATCTTTTGTGTCGCTTCTTATCCTCGACGGCTCGGGTTCGCTTGAATGCGCTGGCGAGACTCTTGAATTTTCAAAGGGCGGCAGCATTTTCATTCCCGCAAACTGCGGCGAATACAAAATAAACGGAGAAGCAAAGATCCTTGAAACAAGGGTCTGATATTACAAATGGCAGTTTTAAGCGTACAGAATCTTGATATGGAGTTCGGCGAGCGCACGCTGTTTTCCGGCGTGAGCTTTGAAGTCGGAGAGCGCGATAAGATAGGCTTCATCGGCTCGAACGCAACGGGCAAAACGACCCTCTTCAAGCTCATCACCGGCGAGCTTGAGCCGACCCTGGGCGGGGTATATCCCGGCAAAAATATAAAGATAGGCTATCTCGAACAGCACGCCTGCGCGGGGAGCCAAAAGACGGTCTATGACGAGATGGAGAGCGTGTTCGAGCCTCTTATGAAAAAAGAGAAGCGGCTCGAAGAGCTCGCGGATCTCATCGAAGCGGGGCATGGCGACATCGACGCGCTAATCGCCGAGCAGAACAGACTGCACACCGAGTTTGAGGACGAGGGCGGGCTGACCTACAAAAGCCGCACGCGCTCGGCACTCACAGGTCTCGGATTCTCGGAGAGCGACTTCTCGCTCCCCTGCTCCCTGCTCTCGGGCGGTCAGCGGTCAAAGCTCGCGCTGGGCAAGCTGCTTTTGAGTGCGCCGGATTTGCTCCTGCTCGACGAGCCGACGAACCATATAGACCTGACAAGCCTCGAATGGCTCGAAAACTTCATCAACGACTACCGCGGCAGCGCGGTAATTATAAGCCATGACCGCTATTTTCTCGACAAAGTGACGACAAAAACGATGCTGCTCGAAAACGGCAGAATCGAGATGTTCAACGGCGGTTATTCCCGCTTTCTCGAGCAAAAGACCGAGCGCGACGAGATCGAACGCCGCCACTACGAGCGACAGATGGATGAGGTTCATCGCCTCGAGGGCATAATCGAACAGCAGCGCCGCTGGCGGCATTTCATAACCGCGGACAGCAAGCAGAAGATGCTCGACAAGAAATTGGCGGAAATCGACGCACCCGACCGTTCGGCGAAAACTCTCGGCTTTTCGTTCGGCGAAGTCGAGCCGACAGGCAACGAAGTTCTGAATGTCAGGGGGCTGTCAAAGTCATTCGGCAGCAAGCATCTTTTCAGCGGCGTCGAGTTCCAGATACGCCGATCCGACCGCGCGTTTTTGCTCGGTCCAAACGGCTGCGGCAAAACTACTCTTTTAAAAATACTTATCGGCAAGGAGAAAGCCGACTCCGGCTCATATCTCTTTGGCGCAGGCGTTCAGGTCGGTTATTTCGACCAGACGCTCTCCTCGCTCAACAACAATAATACAGTACTTGATGAAATCTGGAATCTGCACCGAGATTTCACCGAGGCGCACGTGCGCACTCTGCTCGGGCAGTTTCTGTTCTGCGCGGACGATGTTTTCAAGAAGATAGAGACTCTGAGCGGCGGCGAAAAAGCGCGGCTTTCGCTCCTGAAGCTGATGCTCTCGGGCGCAAATGTCCTGCTGCTCGACGAGCCGACGAACCATCTTGATATTCCCTCGCGCGAGGCGCTCGAATCGGCTCTGCTCGATTTCGGCGGCACGATGCTCGTCGTGTCCCACGACAGATATTTTATAAATAAGTTATCCACCCGCGTGCTGTCGATAGACATGAACGGCGCGGAGAGCTTCGAGGGCGGCTACGACGACTATGCGGCGACAATCGCCGAGCAGAGCGCGGAGAAGCCGAAAGCTGCTAAGACCATGGGCAAGGGCGGCGAGGACTACAAGCGCCGCAAGGAGCGCGAGAGCGAGCTGCGCCGCACGATAACCGCGATAAAGAAATGCGAAGAGCGGATAAACGAGCTCGACGGACTGATAGCGAAAACCAACGAAGAGATGTCGACCCCCGAAGCGGCGGCGGACTACGCGCGCGTCATGGAGCTGACGGAAACGCTCGGCAAGTTCAATGACGAGCAGACCGAGCTCATGATGCAGTGGGAAGAGCTCGAAAACAGAAAAGCTCAACTTGATGGAGAGAAATAACATGAACTTCAGCGAACTTTTCGGGAATGCTCAATGGGTGACCTGCGACAGCGGCTGCACTTCGCCGGTTATAAAAGGCGGCTTCTTCATCGAAGAGCCGAAGAAAGCGGAGATAACCATCTGCGGGCTCGGCTTCTTCCGCCTGTGGATAAACGGGCACGAGGTGTCCGAGGACAAATTCGTCCCCGTCAACAGCCAGTACTGCAAGCGCGATCTGACGGCATTTGAATATCCTATCCTGGACGAACTGTCTTACCGCACATACGCCGTGAGATATGACATATCTGAATTTGTTGTTGACGGCAAAAATGATATCCGCGTCATTCTCGGCTGCGGCTGGTTCGCCCAGCAGAAGCGCAGCGCCGAGGGGTTCGCAAAATACGGCGACATAAAGCTCTGCTATAAAATCGACGCCGAGAATAAAAGCGGCAAAAAATATACTTTTATTTCCGATGAGAACCTTGAATGGAAGCAGAGCCGCATAATCGAAAATAACATATATTTCGGCGAGGTTCACGACATGAGCCTTGCAGACGAGCTGACGGCGAACAGCGGCTTTCAAAATGTTATCAAAGCCCCGGCGCATGAGACTCAGTTTTTCGTTCAGGACTGCCCGGCGGACAGAGTGGAACGCGTGATAAAGCCCGTGAAGCTCTTTGACCTCGGCGAAGTTTCAATATACGACATGGGCGAGAATATTTCGGGCTATCCGGTTGTTGCGGCAACGGTTGACGGCGCGAATATAACCATCAGATGCAGCGAGGAAATAAACCCGGACGGCACGCTGAATTTCGACTCCTGCGACCGCGGGCAGATTCAAAAAGACGAATATCGCAACGCGAAAAAGGTCGAAGAGTGCATGCCCTGGTTTACCTGGCACGGCTTTCGGTATTTCGAGCTGACGAACAACGCCGAGCCTGTGCGCTGCGAAGTAGTTCACTCAAACTGCGCCGTGACCTCGTCGTTCGAGTCGGACAGCGAGATGCTCAACTGGCTCTACGACGCATATATCAGAACGCAGCTGAGCAACATGCATTCGGGCGTGCCCTCGGACTGCCCGCATATAGAGCGACTCGGCTACACCGGCGACGGTCAGCTCTGCTGCGAAGCGGCGATGATGCTTTTGGATTCGCAGAAATTCTATAAAAAGTGGCTCGAGGATATCTCCGACTGCCAGAGCATCGGAAACGGTCACGTCCAGCACACTGCGCCTTTCATGGGCGGCGGCGGAGGCCCCGCAGGCTGGGGCGGCGCGATAGCGGTCGTGCCGTATGAGATGTATAAAATATACGGCGACAAAGAGACTTTCCGCCGTTATCTGCCGAAGATTCTTCGGTATTTTGATTATCTCGACTCGCGAAGCTCCGGCGGTCTCGTCTGCCGCGAGGAAGAGGGCGGCTGGTGCCTCGGCGACTGGTGCACGCCCGAACAAATAACAATATGCGAGCCGTTCGTCAACACCGCGCTCTATGTCAAGCAGATGATAATGACAAAAGAAGCATCGGAGGCTATCGGCGAAAGCGAAACTGCCGCCATGCTCGAAAAGCGCATAGAAGAAAAGAAGCAGGCTATTCTCAGCGCATATTACAGCCCGCAGACCGGCTCGTTTATCGGCGACGCGCAGAGTGCAAACAGTTTTGCTGTTGATATCGGACTCGGCGGCGAGCGCGCTTTCAACAATACAAAAAAGAAATACGACGCCGCAGATGCTTTTGACACCGGCATTTTCGGCACGGATATTCTAACCCGCGTGCTGTTTGAGTGCGGCTGCGCCGACACGGCTTTTCATCTGCTGACTTCAACGGGCAAAGGCTCGTTCTATAACATGAAAAAGCAGGGCGCGACGACCATCTGGGAGAACTGGGACGGCGAGCGCTCGCACAGCCATCCGATGTTCGGCGCGGTGACGCGGTATCTGTTCTCGTTCATTCTCGGCATCACGCAGGAGAAAAACTCGGCTGGCTATGAAAAAATCGTCATTGCTCCGCAGATTCCCGACGGGCTCAACCGCGCGAGCGGTCACATAACCACGGTGCGCGGCGAAATAGCCGTCTCATTTGTCAGAACGGAGCGCGAGATGGACTTCTATGTAACCGTTCCGCAAAAGGCGTGGTTCACTTACGGCAGCGACTGCGAATATGAACTCTGGGAAGGCGAAAATCATATCCACATTGATTTTGAGGAGTAAAATATGGCTATAATCATCACAAATTACAGCGAAAAATATCGGGACGATGTCCGCAATATCTGCCTTGACACGGCGGGCAGCAACGCGCGCGAAGAAAAGTCAATGCGCTTTTTGCTCGCGACCTTCTGCGACTACTATATAGACCGCGAGGCAGAGCACTGCTTCATCGCCGTCGATGAGAACACGGACAGCGCGGTCGGCTATATCTTCTGCGCGCCGGACTATCAAAAATACAAGCGTATATTCAAAGCCGAATATCTCCCGCGCGTCAAGGGCTGTAAAAAAGGAGATATAATTGAGTCGTGGGCATCCGTAAACGGCCCCGCTATATTCGCAAGAAGCTATCCCGCGCATATGCACATCAATATAAAGCCCGGCTATCAGCACTGCGGCATAGGCACCCGCCTGTTCGCGGCTCTGACCGAGCATCTCAGAGAGATCGGCTGCAAGGGCGTTATGCTGGTGGTCGATTCATATAACACCAACGCAATAAATTTCTATAAAAAGAACAAGTTTGATATCATATTCCCTCTGCGCGTCTGCACGGTCATGGCGCGCAGGGTCTGAGAAAGCAGGAAAAAATATGAAATTAGCCGTCATCGGCACGGGCTGGATAGTCAAAAGCTTTATCGACGGGTTGAAGTTCGCGCCCGATTTTGAACTCTTCGCCGTATATTCGCGTTCGCGCGAGCGCGGAGAAAAATTCGCAAAAGAGAACGGGATAAGTACAGTATACACCTCGCTCGACGAGCTCGCCGCCTCCCCTGCCGAGTGCGTCTATATCGCGAGCCCAAATGCCCTGCATTATACTCAGAGCAAAAAAATGCTCGAAAGCGGAAAGCATGTCATCTGCGAAAAGCCGATAACAGTGACGCCCGACGAGTTTTCGGAGCTCTGTGAGCTTGCGGACGGAAATAAGCTCATATATATCGAAGCTATAATGTATATGCACTCGCCCGTGCGGGCGGCGCTCAGAGAAGCTCTCGGGGACATCGGCAAGGTCTGGACTGCGCATTTTGATTTTTCGCAGTATTCGTCAAAATATCCAGCCTATCTTCGCGGCGGGCTGCCGAATATTTTCAACCCCGCCATGGCTACGGGCAGTCTCATGGATCTCGGCATTTACTGCGTCTATCCTGCAATCGATCTGTTCGGCGAGCCGAAAACCGTCTCGGCAGTATCGGCATTTCTCGAAAGTGGAGCTGACGCGGCAACCGCCGTCTCGATGCTAAGTAAAAACACCGCGATAACAATGACAAGCTGCAAAACCGGGCAGGATCACGCGGGCTCGCAGATAATCGGCGAGCGCGGTAGCATAAAAATCGGCTCAATTTCAAAGCTCACGGATATCGAACTTGTGATGAACGACGGGACGAGCCGCATTATCTGCGGCGACACGCCGAAAGATGAACTCATGGGCAACGAGGCTCGCGCGTTTTACGAGCTGATAACAGAGCCGGAAAACAACAGAGAAAAATACAGAGAGCTGCGCGAAACGGCGCTCTCTGTGAGCCGCACGATGCAGCGCATACGCGAGTCGGCGGGAATAAAATTTGACGGAGGGATATCATGAAATATGTAAAAACAGGCAATGTCCTCGCGGTAAGGCTTGACCCGGGCGAGGAAATAATCGCGTCGGTGCTGAAGATAGCAAAGGAAGAAGATATCCGCTTTGCCGAGATATCAGCCATCGGAGCGGTAGGGCGCGCGGTGTTCGGGCTATACGACCTCGAAGAGCAGAAATACCACAGCCTGACATTTGTTCAGCCGCTCGAGCTTGTCTCGTTAAACGGCAATCTCAGCCGCAAGGACGGCGAACCTTATCTCCACCTCCACGCCGCGTTCGCGGACGAAAAAGGCGCCGTCCGCGCCGATGAGGAAAGTCGTGTTGCCGACCATGAGGAATCCGCCCGTGGTCGAGAGTTTCGTCACCGTGTAGCCTTCCTTCGTCAGAGCCGAGGAAACAACCGCGCTGTCATCATTATTAACAATAGCTATCAAAAGTTTCATTATATTCATTCTCCTCATTAAATTTTCGGATCTATCATCTTGCGGCTCTTCTTGTCGAGCTTGCGGACATCGGGTATCTCGTACCTGTTGTCGTTCGCGTCTTTTATTAATATGCGCCCGTCATAGAGCGGCTTTACCGCCGTGAGATGATTTCTTATCTCAAAAGTGCATATTCCCCTGTCCGTCTCGACCGTCCACATCCAGATAAGGAATTTTTCGCGCATCTTTATGAATCGCTTTATCCGCGGGATCATATAGTATTCGTCGAGGCACTGCTCGACAGCCTCTTTCGACTCCGGCAGAAGATTGTCGATGTTTCTTATCACCGCTATCTCCTCGCCCTCGCTGTCGATCAGCGAAATGTATCTGCTGAGTCCGGTTATGGGGAACATTCTGTGCAGTTCGAGTCCCTCGAACTTCTCGCCTGAGTAAAACTCGGCATCGACGAAAATCCCGTCCCGGCGAGTGAATTTCACTTCCGGTCCGTCAATATATCTCGGCATTGCGCTCCCCCCTTATTCAAAATTCTCGGCGGCTTTTTTCTTCTGAAGCTGTTCGCCCATGGACTGGATCTCAATGAGTTTGTAGTACTTGCCCTTGAGCGCCATGAGTTCTTCGGGAGTGCCGCATTCGATTATCTCGCCGTGGTCGACGACAACTATCTTGTTCGCCTTGCGCAAAGTTGAAAGACGGTGGGCGATCATGAGCGTTGTGCGCCCGGATATCAGCCTCTCTATCGCGCCCTGAATAAGATTTTCGGTCTCGGAATCGACCGCCGCCGTCGCCTCGTCGAAGATGAGTATGCTCGGGTTTTTGAGCACCGCGCGGGCTATAGATACGCGCTGCTTCTCGCCGCCGGAGAGTCCGACTCCGCGCTCGCCGAGCATGGTGTCGTATGCATCGGGCATGCGGCGGATGAAGCCGTCCGCGTTCGCGACCTCCGCCGCGTGGAGCACCTGCTCAACATGGACATCCGCGCTGCCGTAGGCGATATTATTATATATCGTGTCTCTGAACATCAGCGGCTCCTGCTGGACGAAGCCGATCGAGTTTCTGTAATATCTCAGGTCGATGTCCCTGATGTTTATTCCGTCGACGAGTATCTCGCCGTCGTATTCGTCATAGTAGCGCATCAGCAGATTTATCAGCGTCGATTTGCCGGAGCCCGTTGTTCCGACTATGCCGACTATGTCGCCCGGCTCTATAGTCAGATTTATGTTTGAGAGGACTTTCTTCGAGCGGTCGAACGCAAAGTTGACATTCTTGAATTCAATCTTGCCCTCCATGCGCTTGAGTTCTTTTCCCTGACCGAAATCGTGCTCGGGCTCGGCATCGAGGATATCGAGTATCTTTTCGGCGGACGCTAATGTATTTTGATATGTGTCGCCGATATTCGCAAAGAAGTTGACCGGGTTATAGAACATGCTCGCATATGAGATGAACGACACGAGCAGACCGAGCGAGACTTCACTGCTGCCGGAGATGACGAGCTTACCGCCCATGAACCATATGACGAGCGTTCCGCAGGTCACGAGGAATGTTATCACCGACGGGAACACCGCAGAGGGCACGGCGGCTTTTTTGTCCTCCTTGAACCACTCGTCGCAGTAGGCATTGAAGCGTTTGACCGTCTTTCGCTCATTCGTGAACGCTTTTATCACTCGCACGCTCGGTATCGTGTCGGCGAGCATCGAAGAGATCGCCGCGGAGCGCCGCCACATGCGCATATATTTGGGTCCGAGCACCTTGCCGAACCGCTTGCCGACAAACACGACTATCGGCACGGGAATGAGCGAAAAGAGCGCCAGCCGCCAGCTCATCATAAACATTATGACTATCAGCCCCACGAGCGTAAACGCCTGAATGACCGCCTCCTGGGTTATCTTCATTATAAAATTCTGTATCACCGTCGCGTCGGAGTTGACGCGGTTTATGACGGAGCCTGTCGATATCCTGTCATAGAAGCTCATCGGCAGATACTGCGCCTTTTCATATATATCTTTCTTGAGATTTAAGACTATCCTGTCGCCGGATATTCTGAGCTTATACGCCCGAAAGCCGTTTATCACATACTGAAGAACGTACACCCCGAGCAGAAGCAAAATAACCGCCATAAGCCGTTTTGACGATTTCTGCGGGATAACATCGTCGACCATTATCTTTGTGATATACGGCGGGACGAGCGAGAACGCCGTTGTGAGCACGGAGAGAATCATGCACACTATCAGCGGCTTTGTTTCGGGCTTGACATAGCCCGAAAATTTTGTGATGAGCTTGCGCTTGCCGGAGCAGTTGAGGCACTCGGCATCGGGCGAGGGCAATTTGCGTCCGCACTTCGGGCAGAAAGAGCGCTGCTTGAGATAGACGGACTTCACGACCTCCGCATCCTCGTCGGAATAGCCGTGTTCTTTCAACGAGTTCACGAACACCGCGCCTGCGTCCGCAACCTCGGCGGCGGCATAAGAAAAGCGCATGAGCGGCTTTCTCTTTCCGTTTGAAAATCTGACTCGAAACAGCGCGTTGCCGTAGAGCCGCTTGACATCCGCCGACTCCATTTCATTATAGGCGATGCTGCACACGCCGCCGTCAAAGCTTCTGTCAAAGGCAATAAGCCCGTTTTTTGTGAAAACGAGCATTGAATCCGCATATTTGCCTTTTAAATCAAGGTCACCCACGACGATAAATAAAACCTCTTCGCCGCGGGTCAATTCTTCGAACCGCTCCTCATATTGTCGCGGCACGGGTTTGTTGGTTATTTCTTTCATTGCTCCGCCCCCTTTTTCAAGGTCATTTTAGCAGAGCCGATGTCAAAAGTAAACACGGAATTTCAGCCTAACATGACAAAAAAATTTGTCGTTGTTTGTTTAAAATGACAAAAAATCCCCGTGATGTTATTTTTTCATAACCACATTTTCAAGATAGCTGTTAAAATTCTTATATTCATTCTCGCTTATCGCCGTCGGGCAGGTCATGACAACGAGCCTGTGGCCCTTATATTCGCTGTGATACGGCGGGTGGATATGCTCGAACGGATTGGCTCTGTACCCGGCGCGCTCATAAAAAGCCTTGCGGCGGGCGGATACTTCGTCATTCGGCGGGTCGATTTCGAGAATGACCGTCTTTTGCGCTCGCCGAGAAGGAGAGTGTCTGCGCGCCGTAGCCGCGTCCGCGCATCTCGGGCAGCCGCTGTTCATATATAGGAAAGCTCCATCGCTTTTTCATATATTTTATCTTCTGAATTTGTCAGTCTTTTAAAAATCATGTTATCATCCTCCGCGCTTTCGGTTATTATACATTTTTACACCCCGGCGTTCAAGAAATCGGGTGTTTAGAATTAAATTTTCATTGACTGATTATTGTAAATATGGTACAGTATTATTTGACTGAAAACGGATTTTCAATATGAAATCCACAAAAAACGGAGGGGTTACAAAAAATGTCGAATCTTATCAAAAAAATCACATCCACCCCGAAGGGCTGGTCTACAAAACCGAAGGAGAGACTGAGCTACTATCTCTACTTCTGCGGACAGAACGCGATATATAACCTCGTCGCCTCTTTCCTGACCACTTATCTCATGCTCTCTATCGGCGGACTTGTCAAAACCGCGGGAATCATGCTCGCGGTCAAGGTATGGGACGCGGTCAACGACGCTATTTTCGGCGTGCTGTTCGACAAAGTAAAATTCAAGAGCGGCAAGAAGTTTGTCCCGTGGCTCAGGATATCGCTTGTATTTATCCCGCTGACTACGGTCATGCTCTTCGCCATACCCAATAACTTCAGCGAAAACGCGAAGCTCATCTGGCTCGCTGTTTCATATATACTCTGGGATACCGCTTACACCCTCTGCGACGTGCCGATATTCGGTATCATCACCTCGATGAGCGAAAACATTGACGAAAGAAACAGCATTATATCCTATAAGCAGATTTGGGCGGGCGTGGGCTCGGGCGTTGCGCTCATTCTCGGCACCGTCCTCGTCGGCGAGCAGGTCAAGCTCAACTACACGGTAGTCGCAATAATCTGCGCCGTGTTCGCAATTATCACGATGATCCCCGCCTGCTTCAAGCTTGAGGAGCGCTTCGGCGGAGACAGGGATGAGGATTTCACGCTCAAAAAGATGTTCAGCTACCTTGTTCAGAACAAGTATCTGCTCATCTATTACATAGGCTATTTCTTCTATTCGAGCGCCAACGTCTCCGGCTCGCTCAACCTTTTTGTCTCGTTCTATCTCTTTAATAACTCGCAGTTCTCACTCGTCGTTCAGGCTCTGAGCCTTGTTCCCGCGGCGATATTCTCGTTCCTCGTGCCTCACATGGTCAGAAAATTTGACAAGATGAAGCTGTTCAGAGTCTGCACTTTGGCTACCGTTATTTTAAGCGTTGTCATGTGGCTCATCGGATACAACTCGATGATAGGCTTCATCATCATCTCGATACTGCGCGCGGTACCCATGGCTATTCTCGGTGTCATGCTCTTCATGTTCACGCCCGACTGCGCGGAGTTCGGCAAATTCACCTCCGGCATCGAGGCCAAGGGAATCACCTTCGCAATCCAGACCTTCATGTGCAAGCTCACCGCAGCCGTCTCCGGCGCGCTCGGAATGTTCATACTCGGTCTCAAGTCCACCGGCTGGGTCTCTGTTGAGGGCGCGCAGAACTTCGCAGACCTCCAGGGTGTCACTCAGACAGACCACGCGAAGGCCGTTCTGTGGTTCATCTATGTTATGTTCACGGCGATAGGCTACGCCATAGCCTATATCATCTGGACCCGCTACAAGCTCACCGACAAGGATGTTCAGGCCATGGCGGACTGCAACAGCGGCAAAATAACCCGCGCCGAAGCCGAAGAAAGACTCGGCGGAAGATACGACAAGAAGTCGAAGAAAGCGAAGAAATAACAAACGAAAAGAGCGGAGGGGCGTGTGCCTCTCCGCTTTAAATTACAGCACCCTGTGCACTGAGCCGCAGGGTGCTTTTTCGTTAAGTTTATTTATCAGAGCACTACTTCTCTGCCCGTCCTTGCGGACTCGTAAACTGCGCAGAGAATCTTTATCATATCAATTCCCTGCTGCGGCTTGAAGCACGGCTCGGCGCCCTCAATAACCACATCGTAGAAGTGCCTGAGGTTTCTCGCGTGCTCTCTGTCGGTAGCGTAGTTAGTCGGGATAACATCGAGGCACTTGCCGTATTCCTCGGTGTAGAATTCGACCTCGCCGTCCTGCCAATTGAGTCCCGCCTTCGTGCCGCGAAGCTCGACAAAGCGTGTCTCTTTCTTGACGTTCGACGCCCAGCTGAACTCTATCTGGAGCTGCGCCCCGTTATCGAAGCGGATAGTGCCCATCGCAAGATCCTCAACGTCAAACGTGCCGTCCTCGACCTTGTCGCCGAAGTCGGAGTTCACGGAGTCGCTGACGTCGTTGTCGGCAAACTTGCAGTATGTGCTGCCGGTCACGGCGACGGGAGTCGGGCTGCCCATGAGCCATATCGCAAGGTCTATCATATGAACGCCGAGGTCAATGAGCGGGCCGCCGCCGGACTGCGCCTTGGTGGTGAACCAGCCGCCCTTTCCGGGGATTCCGCGTCTCCTCTGCCAGCCGCAGCGTCCGCAGTATATCTCGCCCATTTTGCCGTCGTCAATAAACTTCTTCGCAAGCTTAGACGCGTCGGTGAAGCGGTTGTTTCTCATGACCATGAGCGTCTTGCCCGCAGCCTTAGCGGCGTCATTCATCTTCATGACCTCTTCGACATTGACAGCGTCCGGCTTCTCGCAGAAAACGTGCTTGCCCGCCTTGAAAGCGGCAACCGCGATTATCGAGTGGAGATAGTTCGGGGTGCAGATATCGACAGAGTCTATCGTCTCGTCCTTGAGCAGCTCGTTGAAATCGGTATATACCTTCGCGTCGGGGAAAAAACCGTCGCGGCACTCGACCGCCCTCTCCTCGATTATGTCGCAGAGCGCGACAACCTCAAGTCGATCGTCTTTAAGATAGTGCTCGCGGTGAGCGCCGTTGAATATTCCGCCGACACCGATAATACCTACTCGCCATTTTTTCATAGAAAGACCTCCAAAAATGTATTTCATACGAATTGATTTTAACATAACAAGAAATAAAAAACAAGAGCGGCGGCCTGTACGAAATGCCGAAAAAACAGCTTTATTTTTAGTTGATTTAACAATTTGATTTGTGATTGACAACGGAACGGTGGAACGCCTTATGACGCTCCGCCGCTCCTTGCTTTTATGAAATTGTGTTTTGCAAATTAAAGCTTATTTATCAAACGCGCCGAAGCGGGCTGCTATCTTCACGCCGGTCTTTGCAAGCGGAAGAAGAGCAACTATGGTTCTGAGCGCTCCGTCAGCAGAGGACGAGAGCACGGAGGAAACGAGGAAATTGACAACAATTTTCTGCGAGGCGTTCATGTCGAGAGCTGCAACAGCGGTCTTTATCGCCACAGCGTTGTTCTCCTCGGTAAGCTCGGAATGGAGATATCTGAACAGAACGACAAACGCATCCGCCGAGTCGCCTTCGATGCCGACAAACCAGTTTCTGGTCTTGGCTGCGCTCTCTTTTGCGGTGAAGACTCCGCAGGCGGCGATATCCTTTATTGCAGCCGCAAACTTCTCCTTGTCAAGGTTTATTGTAAGAGTGACCGCGGGGGCGGTCTCCTCGCCGTTTTCGTCAACCTTGGCGGCCTGGAGCTCGATGTCCTTGAGCTTGGGGGCGATCATATCGTATACGCCGCCGGTGGTGAGGTCAACCTTAACGCTGTTGCCGATACCCAAGCTGATTTTGCCCAGCATACTGTGTATCTGAGTGTCGATAAGTCCCGTGTCAATAGCGGAGGCAAGATTCGGGAGAAGCTTCAGAACCTCGTCGACCGGGGATTCCGCAGAGGCAACTGCGTCAACAAGAGTGAATATGGGAGTGATGATGCCGCGGATACGGCGATCCATCTTCTCGTTGGTGTTGGCACCCTTCTTAACATATGCGGTGTACTCGTCGGAGGTCATAAACTCCTTTATGCCGAGAGCCTCAAAGATGGGGATGAGATCCTCATATATGCCCATCTGCGGACCATAGATAATGCTGCTGGTGTTCTCAAAGGAAACAACGGCAGTCATAACCGAAAGGGGTCTGAACAGCGACGCAACAGCGTCGAGGAAGCCCTCCTTGTCGCCGTTGGCGAAACCGAAGTCGCCGTCAACAACAGTGAGATACTGCCATGCGTCAAGCTTGCCTACGGGCTTGCCGTCCTCGCCGAGCGTAGCCGCAGCGGCATTAAGAGCCGCAATGGCGCCCGCGCAAGTCTCCTTGTCCAGCTTGGAGGCGAGGTCCTTGGGTCCCTTTGCAACAAGGCTACTAAGTCCGCCGACAAGCGGGAACAGCTTCTTGGCAACGAGAGCTACGGCTTCATTGGTGTATACCTTCTCGTTGAGTATCTGGGGAACTCCGCCCTCGGGAACCTTCAAAATGGTGAAAAGAATATCTTCAACTCTGCCGATAGATCTGTTGACTGACTTCTTGGAAGCGCCGATGGGGTACTTGACTTTTGTGCGCTCCATAGCGTCAACATCGGGTTTTTCATCCGTAGGATCGGATGCGGCAAGAGCAGCCGCTTCACTGACAGCGCCCTCAAGCGCTACGGTCTCTTCCTCCTGCGCAAAGGCATTGAGTCCTGCCGCCATAACGGACATTATCATGCACAGGCAAAGTATAATGCTGAATGTCTTTTTTAATGCTTTCATAACTTGTTCTCCTTTCGTTTTTAAAACGGGTCTGTTAACTCATATCTCTTTTGGGTTTCTCCTCCTCTGCCTTGAAATTAATTTATAAAAAGGTTATAAATTTCCTTAATTGCTTATTTATTTGTAATTAAGCGTTTGTTAATAATTATTAACATAGCGTTATTAATTCGTTTAAAGCACAGAGGGAAGCCTACTCCCCTCTTTACTGCGTTTCTATAAATCAAGCTGTTCCTGCATATCTTTTTCTATCTTTATCCTCAATATAAATCTGAGTCCGAGGAAGCAGTCCTCAAAAAAGTTCTCGCGAGTCTTGAACTCCGGAACAAGATAAGGCTTTAGCTTCTTCTTCGTCGTAGATATGAGCTTGGACGTATCTAAACCGTCGATAAGCTCATAGATAACGACCTTATCGGGATTTATAAGCGAAATCATAACTCTTAACTGCTCGCTGCAAAATTCTATGCGATCGGCATCCGCCTTTAAAACGCTGAGCGGCACATTCTCCAGCTCACCCGCCGCGCCCGAAGCGCCGCAAAGCACCTTGCCGTTAACGATTATCGCCGAGCCGCTGTTGAACTTTCCGTAGGCATAAAACAGCGCAACATTATCTTCACAGTCCGAATAATTGAGCGCAACATGAGCCGCCGCATGGAGATCGTTTTCCGCCACGGCGGAAATGCAGAACTTTTCGTTTATATGCTCAACAATGTTCACGCCGTTTAGCGACGGAAGCATGGCGGAGTCCAAAATCATACCGTCTTTGACAATGCCCGTTACAGCTATTACGGCTATCCTTATCAGCGGGTCAGCCTCCATGCTCGTCTCTATTAGCTCATCGAGCTTTGAAAGCACATTGTCATCGCATATGGGAACCTCACCGCTTTTGATGGTACGGGTTCTAAAGTCGGATTTTCTGAACAAAATAACATCCGAGTCGATATACATATATAGTATATGCATACGATCCGCATTCAGCTTATAGACCTGCGCCTTACGGCCGCGCTCCGCGCCAATAACTCCGTCCGGTTCGATAATGCCCTCTGCGACACCGTAATCGACGGCACGGGTAACCGTCGGCAGGCTGAGGCCTATGTCCTTTGATATCTGCGGAATAGTCGCCTGCTTATTCTTATGTATATAGCCCCAAACCGAACGGTAATTAGTCAGCTTGACTACGGATGAATCAAGTGTCTTTTTCATAATTTGCGCCCCTCATTCGCCAATTAAAAAACCCTCGTTATTAATTAAATTATATCACCGCGTTCTGCTCTTCGCAATATGCACTTTTGCCAAAAACTGACTTTTTAAATTATGCACAGTAAACAACGCAGAATCGCGAATGCAACACAATTATTGACACAGTGTCGAAGCAAGTATATAATTTCAGTATCAAATATCGGAGGGAACAGCATGGCAAAAGGACTGCCGGATTCAAAGAAATATATAAAAGAAAAGCGGGCTCCCCTGCGCTTCGGCGCGGACGGAAAATTCCGCATTCTGCATCTGACTGATGTCCACGAGGTCGACCCGGAGATGGACGATGAGGAGGACAGGCAGATACCGATAAATAAGAGCAAAGAGACGATAAATGTCATTCGCCGATGCATCGAAATTGCTAATCCCGATCTTATCGTTTTCGGCGGCGACAACATCAGCGGCTATTGGCAGGAGTTCACATATGAATATATGTATAATACTATCAAAAAGATAGTCGCGCCGATTGCGGAGAAAAATATCCCGCTCGCCATAGTTTTCGGCAATCACGATGCCGAGGCTCAGCCCAAATTGCCGTTTCTCGCGAAAGAGAATCAGATCTGTATATACGCCGAATACGAGAATTTCAGGAGCACGATGAACGACGAGGATGTCTCCGGCTGCGCGAATTGCAGTTTGCCTATTTTGTCTTCCGACGGCAAGCATATCGCCTGGAACATCTGGTGCATCGACTCGGGCGACTATGTCAGGGACGATGAGTTCAATGTTATAGACGACGCCGGATACGGCTTTGTGAAAAAAGATCAGATAGCATGGTACGAAAGACGCGCCGCCGAACTCAAGGCGCAGAACGGCGGAAAAGCCGTGCCCTCTCTGCTGTTTCAGCATATCCCCGTCATTCAGGAATACAAAAAACTCAAAAAAGACCCGGATGGCGAATACAGCCTCGGCGCGCAGCACTACTCCGTCTCGGACGGCGCACTGCTCGAGGGCGAGATTCACGAATCCCCATGCCCGCCGCTCGAAAACGGCGACGAATTCGAGCACTGGAAGAGAACGGGCGATATAGTCGCCGCATTCTTCGGCCACGACCATGTGAACACATTCACAATGGAAGTCGACGGCATAAAGCTCGTTCAGAGCCCAGGCGCGGGCTACCACTCCTACGGCGACAAACGCGGCGGCAGACTGATTATAATAGACGAAAACAAGCCGGATTCGTATGAGTCGGAATGCATTTTCATCGACAGAATAACACAAGGTGAGCTTAAATAAATTCAAATAAAGGACGGAGAACAGCTATGGACAAATACGCAAGATTCAGATATCAGCCCTGCATCCCGCTCGGCACGGACGGTAGAAAGGTCACGGGTTCACCCGAACACGCCGCACTCTCGAGAAGAGCCGCCGGCGAGGGCATGGTACTGCTCAAAAACAGACTCCGCACTCTGCCGCTTATGCGCGGAACAAGAGTCGCACTCTTCGGCAAGGCGACTATAGAATACATAAAGGGCGGCGGCGGAAGCGGCGACGTTTTCTGCGCCTACATCCGCAATGTCTATGACGGATTCAGTCAGAAGGAAGCCGAGGGCAAGGTCAGCGTGTTCAAGCCGACCGTCGAGTTCTACAAAGAATACGTCAAGGAGGCGAGCAAGCGCATCCCGACCCGCGCCCAGATCGAAAAGATATGGGACAAGGTCAACGCCATGTCCTTCTGCAAAGAGAAAGACGATATAATCTACGACACCTTCGCGAGCATGCATGTTGCCGAGGCGCATATGCCCGACGAGCTCATAGCGGAGGCAGCCGCGAACGCGGATATCGCGATAATAACCCTCAGCCGCTTCTCCGCAGAGGGCGTTGACAGAAAGGCTATCCCCGGCGACTACTACCTTTCGGACACGGAGAAGAGCCTCATCGACCGAGTCGCTGCGGCGTTCCCGAACACAGTTATAGTCCTCAACTCCGGCGCAGTCGTTGACTGCGAGTATTTCGCGGACAATGAAAAAGTCGGCGCGATAATCTCCGGCTGGCAGGGCGGACTCGAGGGCGGCATGGCGATTGCAGACATTATCTGCGGCGATGTCAACCCCTCCGGCAAATTGGCGGACACTATCCCCGACTCCTACGACTCATATCAGAACGCGCAGGAGTTCCTGACAGGCTTCGAGCATCTCGATTATTTTGATGACATATATGTCGGCTACCGCTATTTCGAGACGATTCCCGGCGCCGCCGAAAAAGTTCGCTATCCGTTCGGCTTCGGTCTCTCTTATACTGATTTCGAGTTCAGCGGCGCATTCTGCGGCGAGAGCGACGGAAAGATAGTCGCCGCGGTGACGGTCAAAAACATCGGCAAAGTGCCCGGCAAAGAGGTCGTTCAGCTCTATTACAGCGCGCCGCAGGGCAAGCTCGGCAAGCCCGCAAAAGAGCTCGCCGCGTTCAAAAAGACGAAGCTGCTCTCCCCCGGCGAATCAGAGGCAATCGCGCTGAGCTTTGATATCGGCGACATGGCGAGCTTCGACGATCTCGGCAAGATAAAGAAATCAGCATTCGTGCTCGAAAAAGGCACATATTCATTTTACCTCGGAAATTCCGTCAGAGCGACTGAAAAGCTCCGCTACGACTTCGTGCTGAGCGAAGATATAATCACAAAAGAATCAAAGTCGCTCTGCAGACCGTTCAAGCTCGAAAAGCGTCTGCTCGCGGACGGCAGCTTTGAAAATCTCCCGACGGGCGAACCCGTTTACACACGCGGCACGCACACTTCTATCGAAGCAACCGCGCCCAAAGATACAATCATGTTCGACGAAGTCGGCGAAAATATAACGCTCGACGAATTCATAAAACAGTTCACCGTCGACGAGCTTATCGACTTTGTCGGCGGGCATCAGAATCAGCCCGGAGTCTGCAACACAGGCGCGTTCGGCGGCTTAAAACGCCTCGATGTGCCGCCCGTCCCGACTGCTGACGGGCCTGCGGGTCTGCGCCTCAACGCTTCAACGGGCGTGCCCACAACGGCATGGCCCTGCGCAACGCTTCTCGCGTGCACATGGAACACGGAGCTCATTGAAGAAGTCGGCGCGGCAGGCGGCGCGGAGCTGCGAGAAAACAACTTAGGCGTATGGCTCGCACCCGCCATGAACATCCACCGCAATCCCCTGTGCGGGCGAAACTTCGAGTATTTCTCCGAGGATCCCCTCCTCGCCGGAAAGTGCTGCGCCGCCGATGTGCGCGGCATCCAGTCGCAGAAAATCGCCGCATCCGTAAAGCACTTCGCCTGCAACAACAGGGAGTCAAACCGCTTTGATTGCGATTCCCGAGTTTCCGAGCGCGCGCTCAGAGAGATATATCTGCGCGGCTTCGAGATATGCGTCAAAGAGGCTGACCCGTGGACAATTATGTCCTCCTACAATCTCATCAACGGCTGCCACACTTCGGTGAACCATGAATTGCTCACCGAGATGCTCCGCAACGAGTGGGGCTTCAAGGGCATGGTCACAACGGACTGGGGTGTCCACAGCAGCCACTCCGACGAGGTTCTCGCCGGGAACGATGTCAAGATGGGCGACGGCGAGCCCGAGGAGTTGAAAGCCGCTTTTGAAAACGGCAAGATAACCCGCGCCGACCTCGAAACAAGCGTCAAGCGCATACTCGAGCTGACGATGAAGGTCGCGGAATAAATCAGATATAAAGCAAAGCAGTCGCCCGCGCGGCTGCTTTTGCATGTTCGGGCTATATTACGCCCGTTTTGTCTGCGGCTTTTTGGCAAAAATCGACATTGCAAAATATATTTTTCAATGATATACTTTAATTATTAATGCAGCGTTATTAATCGTTGATGGGGACCGCCATAAGCCTGTCCGCAAAAGCCGGGATGCCTTTTTTTCCACCTTTTGTGCATCGTCTTTCCCCTGCGGTCGGATTATCCCCGTTTTGTGCACCCGCAGGCGGCATTTTGCAGGCAGAGCGGCGGATAAATAACGGAAAGAATTCCGTCTTTTGGTTATTTGATTGATAACGCTGCGTTATAAATATTTCAGGCGGTCGGTGATTTTTCGCCCGCCGTTATTTTTATTTTCTTGATGTTTTTCGCGCCGCAGAGTATAATTAATTTTATAAATATTTCTGTTGAGGTGCAAACGGTGAGGGACAAGCTCAGCGTATTAAAAGAATATTTCGGCCACGATTCTTTCCGCGAGGGGCAGGGCAGAATAACGGACAGCCTGCTCGGCGGGCGCGATGTTCTCGGCATCATGCCCACTGGCGCCGGGAAGTCGATATGCTATCAGGTGCCCGCACTCATGTTTGACGGCATCACTATTGTCGTCTCCCCGCTCATCTCTCTGATGAAAGATCAAGTCAGCGCGCTCGTCCAGTCGGGCGTCGCCGCCGCATATATAAACAGCTCACTGACCCACGCGCAGTATCTGAAAGTGCTGCAAAACACGGAGAATGGCAAATATAAAATAATTTATGTCGCACCGGAGCGGCTCTGCGCGCCTGCTTTTCTCGGAATATGCCGCAATCTCAATATATCCATGGTCGCGGTCGACGAGGCGCACTGCGTCTCGCAATGGGGTCAGGATTTTCGCCCGAGCTATCTGAAAATACCCGATTTTATCGACGCTCTTAACTCTCGTCCCGTTGTCGGCGCGTTTACCGCTACCGCCACGGGAGCCGTCAGAGATGATATAAAAACGCTGCTCAGGCTCGTCTCCCCGCTCGTTGTCACGACGGGCTTCGACAGGCCGAACCTGTTCTTTTCTGTCATGCAGCCGAAGAACAAATCGATCGAGCTGATGAAGCTGATAAAAGAGCGCAAGAATGAATCCGGCATAGTTTATTGCTCGACGCGCAAGGCGGTCGAGGAAGTGTGCGAACTGCTTCAAAAAAACGGATTCGCCGCTACCCGCTACCACGCGGGGCTTGATGAAAATGAACGCAGGCGCAATCAGGACGATTTTGTCTATGACCGTGCGCCGATAATGGTCGCCACAAACGCCTTCGGCATGGGAATCGACAAATCGAATGTCTCGTTCGTCATCCACTACAACATGCCGAAGAATATGGAGAGCTACTATCAGGAGGCGGGACGCGCCGGGCGCGACGGCAGGAGTGCGGACTGTATTCTGCTCTACAGCGCAAAGGATGTGCGGACGAATCAGTTCTTAATAAACAACTCCGAGCCGAACCCCGACCTCACCGAGGATGAGCAGGAAGAGGTCAGACGGCGCGACAGAGAGCGGCTCAAGCAGATGACTTTTTACTGCACGACGCACAAATGTCTGCGCAAATTCATACTCGAATATTTCGGCGACAAGGGCCCCGAGCGGTGCGAAAAGTGCTCCAACTGCCTCTCGAATCACGAGAACACGGATATCACGGTTGACGCGCAGAAGATAATGTCATGCGTCGCGCGGACGGGTCAGCGATACGGCAAAAAAGTAATTTGCGATGTCCTGCGCGGGAGCAAAAACGAGCGGCTGATATCAGCCGGACTGAGCAGACAATCTACCTACGGCATAATGGCGGACTGCCCCGAAAAGCGGCTGCGCGACATCATCGACCATCTCTGCGAAAACGGATACATGACCGCACAGTGCGACGAATACCCGATACTCAAACTCGCGCCGAAGAGCCGCGGAGTTCTGACGGGTCAGGAGACGCTGCGCATGATGCTCGAGATACCGCAGAAAAAGAAAGCTGCCGCCGCAAAAGACGCTCCGCTCCCGCCGGCGGATGAAAAGCTCCTCGCCGCGCTCAAAGATCTGCGAAAAAGCCTCGCCATGCGGCAGAGCGTACCGGCGTATGTCGTTTTCAGCGACGCAACGCTTATGGATATGTGCCGCATAAAGCCGAAAAACCGGGACGAATTCATGGAGGTCTCCGGAGTCGGCCAGGCAAAATCCCAGCGCTACGGGGAAGTTTTCCTCGCAGTCATTGCGGAATTCTCAGAAGATATATAAATAACTGTTATATATGACAAACCGCCGACCTCAAGCACCTGCGTGGTGACACTTGGGTCAGCGGTTTGCTATATGTAGGAGTTTAAAGAAGGTATCGATATTAATATAAAGAAGTATCTGCTAACAACTTATTTTTAGTATTACACTCAGACATATATATAACGCCAAGCGCAGCATAAAGGGGGAGAAGAAAGAACTCATCAAAAAAAAGTATATCCAAACTCATCCATGGTAAAGCCACACCAACGGCCATCAAGGCTATACATTTCCAATCCGTTTTTGTGTTTTTCTCCGATTTTAATATACTCTTAATAAAGAAATACATCCATGCTGCAATCAGAGGAAGTCCTATTAATCCGAACTGAAAAACCCCCTGTATAACCGTATTGTGGGAAGCTCGTCCATCTACTATAACAGTGGAGTATCCTTCTCCCAACAGTGTAATATCTATATTTTCTAAAAATTCATTTATATAGTTTTTCCAGATGTCAGTCCGTCCCGTTGTTAGCTGAGAAACATTTGCCGCATAAGAAAATCTGTCATCGATTATTTGCAGCAATTTTTTAAACATCGATGAAGAAATGAATATTATCCCTGCGCAAATGAGTCCGACAAGCATTCTCACTCTTGCATTTCCTCTTCCACCTTTCTCCATGAGGACCGGTATCCAGAACAAGAAGAGGCACGCCAGAACAATAACAAACATCTTTGACGCAGAAAGCATTCCGCAGTAAATGAGAAAAACTGTAGCGATAATAAGTACTGTTTGTTTCATTCTATCCTTTTCTTGACTCAACAACATCAAAATTCCGGCAAGACAAGCGGTGATATGTGCAGAATAGAAATTCGGATCCCCGTAATATCCTGAAAGCCGAGTTATCGTCAAATATGAATCAATAGTAATATACTGCGCTATATTATGAAACACAACAAGCTGTTGTGCAGACAATGCTGCAGTAATTATTCCCAAAGCAAAAAAAATTGTCGTTTCATTAAATGAATTACTGTTGATAAATTTTGTTATACATGGGAAAATCAAAAGCATCACAAAGAAAAATAGATATGAGTATGTTATCTCATTTTCCTGTATTATTTTAGCTATAGCAGTTGAAATTGCCATCAGCGCCGTCAATACTATTTGATACATTTTTATTGACATTCTATTTTTTATCAGTGATACTAAGCTCACAACTAGCAGCATAATAGTAAAAAAAGATATGCCACCTTTGTAGAACTTCATCAGTGGACTCCATGGAAGAAGATATAGCAGAATTGGAAATATTATTTCTTTCATACACGCCCACACACATATGGCGAGCAAACCTACAAAGGATGTCGCTATAAGTACCATATTGGTGGTTATCTGGCTCAAACATATGAGTGCAGAAAGTGATATACAACCAAGCGCAGCAACAATATATTTATTATCCGAAATTGTAGCTTTCTTTTCTTTTTCAATCTGTTGTTTTATCATCTTGACTTATCAACTCCGAAAATTGTTTAATTGCTACGGCATTGTCAAATCTTTGAGTACGAAGGAACTCCCTCTTGCACTTCACTTCGTTTCGAGACCCAGCAAGTCTCAAAATCTCTTTTCTTATTCCGTCTTCTGAGTTTTCACAAACCCAGCCGAACCCGGTTTCGCAAATCATCTCAACCGCGGAAGATGTATCGGTAGAGAGTACCGGCGTTCCAAGACATGCCGACTCGTTTATTACCATAGGCGCTGCTTCTGAAATTGACGGAAGCAGCAAAATATCTGCTTTAGCCATATATCCGTAAGGGTTTTCTTTTTCTCCGAGCAATGTAACTGAGCCAACCGGCACAGTATTGGATATCAATAATTCTACATCTCGCCGTTCTGCACCATCGCCGATTATGTAGTATCTAATAGTTTTTTCAGCATTGCATATCCCAGCAAATGCTCTCACTGCCCTTGATATTCCTTTTTCCTTTCCGAATCTGGCAACTGTTAGAATATTAAATTCGCTTTCTTCAAACTTCTCCGAACACACCTGTGCCATACGCCTTATTTCCCCATAATTCTGGCAATTTTTGACAACATAAGTTTTTTGTGAAAGTTCTGGAAAGCACTTAAGAAATGATCTTCTGCATCCATCAGAGCATGTTGCTATTCTATCAAACCTATTGTATATTTTTCTATTTTTCTCAGACGATGCACCAATTTTTTCAAAATCGCAGTGAACAAAAGCTATCTTCTGCTCTGCTTCAACAAAATTCAACACAAATTCATTACATCCGCCGTAGAACGCTTTTTCTCTTCCGCTATGCAAAAATGATATAGCAGTATCATATCCGTGTATTTTTTTCTGTGTCAGTCCCATAAATCTAATTGTTTTTTCCATTCCAAATACACGTGTAAATACAGCAAAGAAAAGTCTAAGCAACTTGTTTTTTATCCCATGAGCATCGTATTTCGACATTCCAAGATACCGAAACGGTGTTACTGCCTCGATTATATCTATGTCATGTGGGATTTTCTTCAAAAGATCACCACCCCTATAAAGCAGGAGCAGTGTAATATCATAATCAGAGTGTATTTCCCAAAGCAAATTTTCAAGTGCTTTCTGCACCCCACCAATGTACATATTATTATTTACAATCAATATATGCTTTCTGCTCATTTTTCTGTTCCGGATCTATTTTTATAAAAATACCTTTCGTCATTTTTTTCTCTTCCAAAATGCTTCATTTGCAGGCTCGCAAAAAAAGCTGTTGGCAAACATACTGTTGCAAACACAATTGTACCACACAGCACCCATTGAAAATAGTTTTCGATTTTAAGCGGCGCTATAATATATCTTCCAGTCATCACAACAATACACAAGCCCACCACTACGACAAAGAATTTTGTAATAACTGTTCGTGCCGGAACATGCAGAATTTTCTTTGACGAATATGTCATATAAAAAATTCCTCTGAACAGTGTAGCTGCTAATGTTCCAATCGCTACACCCAAAAGCGGATTCCATCGTATAAGAACGCATGATAGCACTATATTTATTACAGCCTCTCCATAAGCCCCCCATCGTGTCTGCCTGAGGCAGTTGGCCGCAACCGGAAGACTCGAACACGGAAGCACTATACAATTAACGGTCTCAGCCAGCATAAGTACAAACGAAAAAGCTGGTTGAATATAATCCGCGTCCGTAACTCCCTTTGTATATAATCTAACAAACGAAACAATCAATATGCCCGCACAACTGAAAAGGCCAAATGAAACCGCGGTTATCAGTGTTTTATATTTAATGTAGGACTTTTTGAGTCCATCAGTCTCACCGTTAGCTATCTTCTCGCCAAGCACAGCCTCCATTCCACCGGAAAAAGATTCGGTTATTGCTCTGACGCTGCTTATTATAAGGTTATAAACAGAATACACGGCAACTAAGCGAGTGTTAGCAAACAACGTCAACAGCACTATATCAGTATTTGTATGCAGAAAATATGCAAGATGCTGCCCAATTCCCGTCCACTTTTGTTCAAGCTTTGTTTTTTTACTTTCCGCTTTGCTCAAGCTGTAATGTTTTTTGACATAGAGCATATACAGCAACGGCCGTATAACAAAAATAATGCTGCTGCCAAGTTTTACTATCAGCAGACCACAACCTAGTTTGGTTAAAATTAATATTGACAGCGTATTCACTATCGTTATTCCGATAGATATAACATTGTTTACATACTGTCTTTGATCTGCAGTAATCAATGTGAGATTTGCAAGCCCGCCCATATATTTTGCAAGGGTAGACATACCGATAACAAGAACAAGAAAAAAAATATATGTTCCCGAAAATATCGTAACATGCGCAAGCTTCGGATACAGCAAGCCGACCACTACACTGTAAGCCGCGAAAGCAACGGCGATATAACTAAAAAATCTGTTCACAGCATAATAAACAGAACTGACTCCCCGTTCGTCGCCGCGTGCAAGCGGCCCGTAAAGCATCGCCCTTGCAACGCCGCCGACTCCGCTTTCAAGTAGGGTTATATATGACAAAAACTGTGTGACCGAGACCGATATTCCGTATGCTTCAGATCCGAAGGCATTGATAAAAATTCCCGGCACAACTATTCCGCAAGCCGTCATGACAAGCTGATTTATTAACGTTGTTGCGATATTAAGTTCGGCTTTTTTCATTCTAATTTTTTTCACATGCAATCACGTACCCCTAAAATCACAAACCAATCACTGCCACCAACAATTTCATTTTTTCCTTTATGCTAAGTTCACAGCTCATACAATAGCGAAAAGCACTTTTGTTGACATGTTCCATCCAGTTATATACTCTGAACTGCTTGAGTTTTCCGCGAGCCGCCATTGTCTTTCGAAGCCCATAATAAGCCGAAAGAAAGGTTCTCAGATAATACACCGCCGCAGCCCTTTTGCAGGCGCAATCTGTCATATTCCACTTTTCCATATATTCATACATTAGTGAGAACATCTCGTTCGCGAGCCTTGCAGAGGCTGAGTTAATGTCAAAATTATGAACAACGCTATCAGCCCGATAATTATATTTATACAGATAATCAGGAATATAATAAACAGACGCAGCGTTGGTTACAGGATAGAAAAGCTGTGCCTTATCCTCGCCGTAGTGTGTCCCGCTAAACGCCGAATAATCCGTATCGTCTCCATCAAACAAATCTCGCCTGAATGCTTTTAAACATAAAGAATTTAAATCATTTGAAGATATCAAATTGCGTTTAAGCGCATCAGTTGGTATTATGCATTTTTCTGTGCTGATATTTTCTATATACTTGTCCGTCTCCAAATCGTCGCAGATTATCTTGCCGACATAAAGAATGATATCGGCATTGCTTTCGCACACGGCAGCATCGATAGTTTTCAGACAGTTATGGGTCAATTCATCATCGCTATCGAGAAAGATCAAATAATTCCCTTTAGAATTTGCTATACCACACCGTCTTGCAAAAAGCTGACCTTTGTTTTCCTGATGGAAGACCTTTATGCGCCCATCTTTAGCAGCAAAACGATCGGCCAAAATACCGCTTTCGTCGGTTGAGCCGTCATCGACAATAATCAACTCCCAATCACCTAAGGTCTGATTCATCACGGACATAATACAACCGCAAAGAAAATCTGCGGCATTATAAGCAGGAACTATAATACTAAATCTCAACTACAGTTCTCCTTTTCGCATTGTATTCTTTCGCGCCAATATACATTGATTTAAAAGCTGTACCAAAACTGATGCTGCCTTTATATTTTTTCCTGTGTCGAAGCAAAAAGCGCACACAAAACAGTTCCCATAAATGCGGGTAAAGTCGTGCATACAAAGCCCCACTGTCAAAGAAATACTTCTCATTATAACCACTGAACCATGTGGAAGTCGCCTGTTGATTTATTTCCGCGAGCGCATAAGGCACGGCAAAAACTTTCAGCCCCCGGTCAAGACAATCTTTAAGAAATATCGTATCCTCACCAGCGCCATATACGCTTCCACCGCCGAATTCTGTGCTAAAAGATATCCCAGAATCAATTATATTTTGACGACGTATCGCCATACGTGCGGCTCCATATTTTGCATAGTTATATTTATGTATTCTTTTCTTTTTTCGGTTTATATAACGTCTTGGCTCTTTTTCAACCAAATTAAATATGATAACATCTCCGTCTGGGCACTCCGAGAAAGCCTTATAAGCCGTCTCTGGATACCCATCAAGAAAAGTCATATCATCATCACCAAAAACGCAGATATCAGCCTGAGCATTTTTCAAAACAACATTTCTGTTTTTGCCAACTCCGCGTTCCGTGGTGTTGTAAAATACAGCTTTTCTGCCATTTTTATAGAAGTCCCAGACCGAGTTTTCAACACACTGATTACCTACAACTGCATCAGTCTGAACATTCATTTTTTCTACAAGATTTCCATCTATCCTATCAATTGTCACTATCAGCGTCTCTATACTCATAAAAACCTCAAGCGGGACTTATTGAAACCGCAAAGCCCCGCAAAAATTATTTTGAACGATTGTTTATCAGACTACCAGCATCTTGCCATCTTTATCGAAGTAATGCATTCCGCCC